>JBGVNT010000007.1:0-186048 GCA_045125895.1 Alistipes sp. | reverse complement strand
T
The DNA here is from genome assembly GCA_045125895.1 of Alistipes sp. Classification (GTDB taxonomy): domain Bacteria; phylum Bacteroidota; class Bacteroidia; order Bacteroidales; family Rikenellaceae; genus Alistipes. Next base: position 186,047 of record JBGVNT010000007.1, on the reverse strand, counting down.
CGGTAGAGATGCCAACCGACGCTGCGGAGCGAGAGCAGAAGCCAAGTCTTGCTTGGATTATGCCGAGCCGCGAGGAGGAAAAGCCGACCTTGCGTCGGATTAGTCATTATTCGCTAACGCTCATAATGTGGCATGACATTGATTTCTCTAATTTCCCTAAAATCCCTAATCTCTTTCCTCTTTCCTCTTCCCTCTTTGCTCTTTAATCCCGCTATGCGGTCTTTTCCTCCTTCGCACCTCGGCAATTCAAATAAGTTTGATTGCCCTCGGTTTGGCGTCGGTTGCTCTTTCCTCTTATCGCATAACAATCACCACAGCGGTGGCGGAGATGCCCTCCTCGCGGCCCTCAAAGCCGAGATGCTCGGTGGTTGTCGCCTTGAACGATACGCGTTCGATGTCGAGGCCGGTAACCTCGGCCACAGCTTGACGCATAAGGTCGATGTAAGGGCGTAACTTCGGGGCTTGGGCTGCTATTGTGCAGTCGATATTCGAAATTCGATAACCCGTAGATTTAACCTTGTCGCATACTCTGCGCAGTAGAATCTTTGAGTCTATGCCCTTGAACTCGTCGCTGCTGTCGGGGAAGAGTTTTCCTATATCACCCAAAGCCAAAGCTCCCAGCAGGGCATCGCAGATGGCATGCAAGGCAACATCGCCGTCGGAGTGTGCCACGCATCCCTTTGTATGCTCAATCTTTACTCCGCCAAGCCATAGCGGCAGACCCTCCTCGAGGGCGTGTACATCAAATCCATGTCCTATTCTAAAGTCCATATCGTGTAGTTTTATTCGTTGATTTAATCCACTTTAACTATCTCACCCAAGGTCAGATACCACAAGTAGCCATCGACCTCGGTGTAGCCCATATTGCGTAATAGACGCATATACTCCTCGATTTGTCGGCGGTGTGAACGAGGTTTTTCGGCTCCAAACTTGTAATCGACTACCACCGCCTGTTTGCCGCGCAACATCACTCGGTCGGGGCGTCGTGTACCCACCGTTTCACCACATATTATATCCTGCTCGTTGCGTACCTTATCCCAGCTGTCAGAGAACCACTCCTTAACACAATCCTTGCCAAATTCGCGTTCAAGGCATGCGCGTAGCTCCTGCTCTTGCTCGAGGTTGATGCTGCCCGAGGTGTAAGCCTCGCCGATGCGCTGCTCGATATGCTCGAGTGAGGTGGCTTCGCAGAGTATCGAGTGCATCAATATACCCACCTCGCGTTGCGAAGCAAGGCCCGTGGCCTCCTCCTCGAAATAACGCAGTGAGGGCGTCGAGAGAGCAGGGTGGTGAGGATTCGAGGGGTACTCCTTAAGGATTATGTTCTGAGGCTTAGCCTCCTCGGCCAAGGCTTTGCGGCAGCCACTGAGCGAGGGACATGCCTTGCATTTATTCTCCTGTGCGTGCTCCTGTTTGTTGGCCCGGGTGCCAAATTCCACCATCGTGCCATCCTCGGTGGCGTGCTCCTTGACGACACTCCAAACAAGCTCACCTACGCTCTTCTCGCCCTGCTCTTTTGCTTTGGCATTGCTCTTACGCTTGCTGCCCTTGTCGGGTATGAGGATGTAGAGCTCCTCGCTGGCGCGCGTAAGTGCTACATAGAGCAGGTTGATGTTGTCGACATGCGAATATACCAATTCACGGTAATACTCCTGCGAGAATGCCGAGCCCTCGGCCTTGAGGCTGCAAGGCACGGGGAAGCATCCCACTTCGCTCCACGAGTGGTCGGAGGTGGTGGCCCAAATTGTCGATGTGGGGCGTGGCTTCAAGGGCCACGAGCAGTCGGGAATGATGACTATGCGCTTCTCCAAGCCCTTGGCTTTGTGGATTGTGAGTAGCTCGATGGTGTTGGCGTTGCGCTCCACAATCAGGGCCTTTTCGCAGCCCTTTTCGTCCCACTCCTTGAGGAAGAGCTGTATGTCGGCAACCTTCGATGTGCAGAACGAGATAATCTGCTCATGCAGGGCTTGCAGGTAGGCTATGTCGCCCTGTTGCTCATCCAAATGGTAGTGAGCTACGATATGCTCAAACGCCTGGTCGGGAGTGAACTGGCTGATATTCCGTAGCAGGCTCTCATCCTCCGCTTCCAACGCAGAGTCAAATGCCCTATGGTGCGAAATCTGTGAGAGGTAGTCGTTGGCCAAGGCCTGATTCACCTTGTCGTGGCGATTCTGCGACAGACGCAATATGGCTATTACGAATTGACATATGGGAGCTCGGCCTATGATTAACGACTCCTGCGTCATGATGTTGAAATTCAGTCCGTTGCGTTGTTTGTAGTCGAGGAGTATCTCGGCCGAAGCCTGTTCGTCGCGTTTCGAGCGGTGGAGCACCATGATGTCGCTGTAATTGTATCCGCGTTCGATAGCCGAGGCTATGCACCTTATCAAAGGAGGCTCGTCGCTATATCGCTCGATGCAGACATATCCCCGATTCTCGGCACGCTTGCAGGCCCGTTGGCGATGGCCGTTATAGGCCTTTTGGAGCGTGTCGTAGAGCTCGCCGTAGAGCCTCTGGTCTATCTTGCCATGCTCCAATGCGGTGTGCAGGGTGGCGTTTAATGCGTCGTTATCGCTCTTTACGATGCTCTCGATGGTGTCGCTGTTAAACCTTACAATCTCGGGCAGACTGCGCCAATTCGTGTCTATAACCTCGCTCTGCACCTCATCCGGGCCCAAGTCGCGCTTTACACCCTCGGCCAAGATACGCCAATCGCCTCCACGCCAGCGGTAGATTGATTGCTTGATGTCACCCACGATGAATACCGACTCCTCGTCGTCCTGCGACATGGCGTTACGCAGCAGGGGCACAAAGTTGCTCCACTCCTTGCGTGAGGTGTCCTGGAACTCGTCAATCATAAAGCGCTCGAAGCGGTTGCCCACCTTCTCGTAGATGAACGGGGCATCGTTCTGGGCAATAAACCGAGCGAGGATATGCTTCGTCTCGGAGAGTACGATGCTGCCATCCTCGTTTTGACATTCGCACACCTTGCGGTAGATGTCCTGCATGAGGGCAAAGCTGCGATAGCGGTTGCGGATAATCTCGAGCGTGTTGGCGTCATGCACTTGCTCGTCGTAGAGGTCGCAAATCTCGGCCAAAAGTGGCTGCAATTGTGGCGTAAGGCTCTGTGCCGTGCCGTCTTTCGACCAGCGGTCATCGTCGGTGGCCTTTGAGCGTGCGGTGGCTGAGGGGGCACTGAAATCGCCCTTGGCGACCTTGTAGAAGTATTTTGTAAAGCTCCTCTCTCCGCCCGAAAAGTCGGCCGAAGTGAGGTTGGCGGCCGAAATTATCTCTACGGCACGCTGCGCGAGGCTCTGCATCCGGGATTGTATGTTGTGGGTTAGCTGCTCGGCATGCTTGACCATTGCGTGTAGCTTCTCCTTCGAGGCAGCACCCTCCAACGCTTCGCGTGAGGATTCGTCGAAGAGCATGGCGCCTTGCTCGGTGAGGCTTCTGCGTATATCCCACTTGTCACCCTCCTCGACATTCTCTTGTACAAAGCCCGTAATCCAGCGCTGCAACTCCTCGTTCGAGGTAATCTCCTCGATGAGGGCGTCGGTGCTGCGACTCAGCAGCGAAGAGGTCTCAATCTCGACATTGGGGTTTATCTCCATGCCCAATTCCTTGAGAAAAGCCCTCATAATCTGCAAGAAAAACTTGTCGATTGTAAGTATCGTAAAACGCGAATAGTCGTGCAGAATACGCCTTAAAATAGCCCCTGCGCGCTTGGAAATCTCGTGCTCCGAGAGCCCCAGGTCTTTACGCAGCAGCGTCATGTAGTCGCAATGCTGAGGGCAGCGCACCAGGTCGCTCATCTTTTGCAGGATGCGGCTCTTCATCTCCTCGGTGGCCTTGTTTGTAAAGGTTACGGCGAGGATAGCCCTGTAAAGGTAGGGCCTGTCGTTGAAATGCTCAATGGTGTCGTGTACAAACTTATATGCCAAGCGAAAGGTCTTGCCCGAGCCGGCACTTGCACTTAAAACTCTTGCTCTCATACGCTATCGCTTACAAATGGTCTTAAAATCACAAAACTTGCACCCCTCGGCGTCATCCTTCGGGCATTGGCGGAATGGGATGTCGGCATCGAACAACTCGTCGAGCACTGCAGCTAACTCCTGCTCGAAACACTCGGCATAGGAGGCATAATCGACGCCAAGGCTCTCTTTGCTCAGGTTGTCGATAATCCTCGGTGAGAACTCCTCGCGGTGGATGTTGCGCACATAGTAGAGTGCAGGCTCTACATTGCGGTGATGGGTCTTCGAGAGAATCATCGAGTAAATCAGCGTTTGCAGGATGTTGCTTTGCAGGTTGCGTTTCTTATCCCTGAAGAGCCCATCCATGCCGTCGAAGTTGTTGTGAGGCTCTCCGGTCTTGTAGTCCACAACGCGCAGGTTGCCATTCGAAAGCGAGTCTATGCGGTCGGCCTTGCCTCCGATGTTGACCTTGCGGTTGCGGCTGATGGGGAACGCATAGGAAATCTCCTGCTCGAAGCCTACAAACGAGAAGCCTCCGTTGCGGATGTCGTAGGGTACTACGCCATGGCGGATGTATCGGGTAACAACCTCTTTTACAAGCATCAGGTTGCCCGAGAAATCCTTGGCCGTAAGGCTCTTGTCTTTCAAAAATTCGACGCTTATAGCCTCTTCTACGGCCTTTTCGATGCGCTCACCTTTGAGTAGTTGCCGCAGCTGCTCGGTGGGGTTGTCGAGGCCCTTTAGGCCCTCGTAGAGGTGCTGCATGGCCGAGTGGAGTATAGTTCCGAACATGCGGTTGTCGACGCTCTCGTCCATCTCCTCGACGGGGCGAATCTTCGCTATCGACGAGAAGTAAAAACGCAGCGGGCAGACGATGTATGGCGCTAAAGCACTCGGTGAGAGGTAGCGTTTGCTATCGCCCGCGAGGTACTCCTCGAGGCGTTGCATGATGGTGGCATCTTTCTCCACAACAATCTCTTTTTGCTCGGTGGCCTCGACATCTACACCCACATTTGTGCGCTCTATGGTGTAGGGTGCTTCATACTCCAACTGATAGATGTAGCGGCTCTGCTCTCCGGTGCTCTTCTCGTCGGTGTGGGAGCTGTAGAGCATGTAGACTCGCTCGGCACGCTGCACAAGGCGGTAGAAATAGTAGGCATAGACACCCTCGTGGTGTTCGGGCGTGGGCATGCCGTAGGCGGCACGCAGGTTGTAGGGTATGAATGAGTTAGCACCATGCTTACCCGGAAAATTGTCGTCGGTCATCGACAGGAGTATCACATTCTTAAAATCAAGGGCGCGCGTCTCGAGGATTCCCATGATTTGCAAACCCTGCAATGGCTCGCCGCTGAATGGTATGCGGATGGTCGAAAGGTGACGCCTGAGGAGTGTTGCGAAAGTTGAAGTGGAGAGTTCTATGTCGCACTCCTTGAGGCAATTTGCTACCTCGCGAATGTTGGTGAGCATAGAGGCTATGTAGGTCGACTTCAGTGCCGAGTGTTCCTTACAGTCCGAGGCCTTGGCTATGAGCAACCTCAGCACTTGCACTATCTGCTCGGCCATGGCTTCCCAATTGTCGTGGTACTGAAAAATCGTGCTCAGCAGCTCCGACGAAGAGAAAAACTCCTGCTCAACGCGGATAAGATGCCCGTCGAGTATGCGTTTATGCAACGCCGAGGCTTGCTCCTCGAGTTGTGTGATGTAGGGGTGCGAGAGTATGCCCGTGACATCCTCGTGGTAGAAAGTGACGCTTCGGCCACGCCTGCGGGCATTTTTGTTGAGCGAAATGAGGCGCTCGGTAAAGGAGTAAGCCGTGGTTTTGCTCAGCGGATGACCCATCGTGACATTGACCTTATCCATCATCTGCTCGGGCAGGGAGTGCAGCAGCGGCATCAGCAGATTCTCGTCGGTGAGGACTATGGCCGTCTGCTTGTCAAGCATCATGTCGGGCGAAATCTCGCGCAGAATGGTGGGCAAATACTTGCATTGCACGATGTTCGACGGGGTGGATACAGCATGCAGCCTCTTGCTGACGCCCACGAAGTTGGAGTGGGTTATCTCGACCAAAGGTTTATATGTGCGCAGGTTCTCGCGGATAAAGCGGCCTGCCTCCTGCTCGCTGTGGTCGGTGTAGTAGTCGTCGTAGTCCCAAAAGAAGTCACACGAGCCATTTGTCGCAAGGTGTTTCAAGAGGCGTTTCTCGCACTCCGAGAGGGCATTGAAGCCCACTACGACATAGTGGCGTGAGCTGTCGGGGAGTGCCTTGCCCTGGGCAATGAGCTCGGCTACGGAGCGGTATAACATGCCCTGGTAGGCTATGCCGAGCGATGTAAGGCGCTCACGCAGAGCGTGGTAGATGGGCGCCAACGAGAGCCAAATCTTCAGGAAAGCCTCCTTTTCGCGGCTCGTCGCAGCCTCCTCGGCAAAGTGACTCCAAAAGGTGTGGATGATGTGACGCATCTCGGGCGTGAGGTAGGAAAGGTCGGCCTCCAGGACCTTCAAATCGTAGATATTGCGGAAGAGCATATCGGCGTCAATCATGTATTTGTCGATAAGGTCGAAGTCGGCCAACAAAACCTCGCCCCAGAAGTAGAACTTGTCGAACGGCTCGTCGTGATGGGTGCGGTATGTCTTGTATAACTCGCTTATAATACGCATTTTACCGCCTATTTTCAGGTCGGTGGCTGTGGCCATGACATCGTCTATCGACATGTATTCGGGCTGCCAAATGGGGCGCTGTGCCACCTTGGAGAGGGCCTCCGAGAAGAATAGTCGGGCGCGCCGCGTGGGCAAGACGATTGAGAGCGACGAGAGCTCGTCACCATAGCGATTATATAGGGAGGTAGCCACCTCGGCAAGGAAACTTTTCTGCATAACGGGCGAAAAATTATTAGGCTACGAATTTAGCAAAGAGAATTGAGAATTCAAAATTATTTTTTGAATCTCTTTTAGACTCTCACGGTCGCTAAAGCTTCCTCAGAGTGACGCCATTCGGTAGCTAATCCGTCATTCTCCCGAAATATCCTCTATGATATTCGACAAATGCAATTTCGTGTGGTGGCTTTATGGGTTTTTCGGTAACAAAGTAACACCCCTGTTACTGTTGTTACCGAAAAAATTAATCGAACGACTGCATGCCCGATTGAGCGATGCGTATCATGCGCTGATACTCGTCGGGCGTGAGTTCCATAAAGAAATAATGTATCGGGTCGACTCGCAAGCCGTTGTAGCGCACCTCGTAGTGCAGGTGGGGTGCCAACGAGAGGCCCGAATTGCCCGACAGAGCTATCACATCGCCACGCTGCACCTTCTGCCCGCGGCGTACCAGGACGCTCATCAGGTGGCTGTATGATGTCTGGTAGCCATTGCCGTGGTCGATGACGATGGTCTTGCCCAAGGTGGAGCTCTTGTCGGAAATCTCCTTCACCTTGCCGTCGGCTGTGGCGAAAATCGTTGAGCCCTCGGCCACGGTGTAGTCCACGCCCTGGTGCGACTTTAGAGTGCGGTAAAAGGGGTTTAGAATCGTGCCGTAACCCGCCGTCAGTAGCGTCAGTTGCTTGTTTATAACAGGCTGTATCGAGGGTATATTATTGCCTTTTTTGCCCAATGAGTCACTGCGCTCACGCGCCATTTTCCATGCTGATTCAATTTTAGAGATAGTACGCTCCAGGCGACTGATGCGCAGCTCAATATCGTCGTGTAGCTCACGCTTTGATTTAGATATGTTTTGCTCATGTAAGAGTATGCGCTCCTCGCCCTGGCGCGAGTCCAAATCATAGGGGTCACTCTCGAAGAGTATGCGGAAGACGCTCTTGTCGCGCGCGGTGATATTTTCGAGCACCATTTCTAATGAGTCGTATCGCTCGGCCATGGCGTCGTATTGGCGTTGCAAGGCCTCGGTGGATTGGCGCAAGTGGTACTCGTGGGGAGTGTCGAAGAGCAGCGAAAAACCTATGTAATAGAGCATGATGACGCCCACCCACGCGAACATGCGAATGAGTATGCGTATAATGCGACCGCGTCGCCTCGGCTTAGTTTTTATGTTTTGTTGCTCTTTCATTCTTTGCTCGTTCGTTTTATTAGTGAGTTTAGGGAGTTTAGGGAGTTTAGTGAGTTTAGCGCTGCCGCTTCCCTAAGTTCCTTAACTTCCTTAACTTCCTTAACTTCCTTACTCTGCCTCATAGTTCTCCTCCTGAATCTGGCTCATCAGGCTCTTGTATGCCTCGGCCGACATGTTGCGGTCGAAGTAGTTAATCGGATTCACATGCGAATTGCGATATATCACCTCATAGTGCAGGTGCGGAGCTGTCGAGATACCCGTATTTCCCATGTCGGCTATCAGCTGCCCACGCTTTACGCTGTCGCCACGCTCGATGTGAACCTTATTCAAATGAGCATATCGCGTCTTGTAGCCAAATCCGTGATTTATAAGCACTTGTGTGCCATATCCTGTGCGTGCTCGGCTGTAAATAACCTTTTCGACCACGCCATCTCCTGTGGCGTAAATCGGGTCACCCGTGCGCCCTGCCATGTCGACTCCCGCATGGAACTTCCAGCGGTGCAACTTCGGGTGCATGCGATAGCCGAAAGCTCCGATTTTATTCTTCAGGCGACTGCGGTCGATGGGCCAAATGGCTGGTATCGCGGTCGAGAACTTTTCTTTATCTTTCGAGAGCAACTGCAACTCATCCAAAGACTTGGACTCCAAGTAGAGGCTACGCGCCAGCTGGTCCATTTCGCGCCATACGGTCGTAAGCATCGGCGAATACTCATTGCCCTGCAATGCGGCATATTTCGCCTCGCCATAGGGTGTATAGATGCCGTCAATCGAGAGCGTATCCGACGAGAAGAGCGGTCGGTAGACCTGATTGTCGCGGTGGCGTATCTGGTCTATATGGCGCTGCGCAGTGCGTATGCGGCTTTGCAGTACCTCGCACTTCAGCTCCAATTCGCGCCGTTGGCTCGTTAGGCGGAACATCTTGGGCGTATAGAAGAGCGACGAAAAGAGCAGATTTATGACCGATACGACGATGAACCCAATGAGCAGGTTGCGCAGCAGGCGATACGATTTAATACGATGCAAGAGGCTCTGTGCCTCGCTCGTAGAGTCGTATTTTTCTGTTTTTCGCCCCATGGTCTTAAAATTATTTAATTTTATGGTGCAAATTTAGCGTAAAATGTCTAATTTTGCAATCCGTTACGGATTAATAACGATTAGAATAACAAAAACAATATAAAATGGAATCAAACAAAATCAGACAAGCATTCTTGGATTTCTTCTCTTCCAAGGAGCACACCATCGTGCCCTCGGCACCTATGGTGGTTAAGAACGACCCCACATTGATGTTTACCAATGCGGGTATGAATCAGTTTAAGGATATATTTTTGGGCAATGCGCCTCGCTTTACACCTCGTGCAGCCGATACTCAGAAGTGTCTGCGCGTGTCGGGTAAGCACAACGACTTGGAGGAGGTAGGTCACGACACCTATCACCACACCATGTTCGAGATGTTGGGTAACTGGTCTTTTGGCGACTACTTCAAGAAGGAGGCTATCGCTTGGGCATGGGAGCTCCTGACCGAGGTTTACGGCTTGGATAAGAGCCGCCTGTATGCTACCGTCTTCGAGGGTTCGGACGAGGATGGCGTACCCTTCGACCAGGAGGCCTATGACTATTGGAAGCAGTATCTTCCCGAGGACCACATCATCCGCGGTAACAAGCACGATAATTTCTGGGAGATGGGCGAAACAGGTCCTTGCGGCCCATGTAGCGAGATTCACTTCGACTTGCGCGATGAGGAGGAGGTAGCCAAAATCCCCGGTCGCGAGATGGTCAATATGAGCCACCCCCATGTTATCGAGATTTGGAACCTTGTGTTTATGCAGTTCAACCGCAAGGCCAATGGCGAGTTGGAGCCGCTGCCTGCAAAGCATGTTGATACAGGTATGGGCTTCGAGCGCCTTTGTATGATTCTTCAGGGCAAGAAGTCAAACTACGATACCGATGTTTTCCAGCCTACAATCTCGCGCATCGCCGCCATGTCGGGCAAGAAGTATGGCCAGGATGAGAAAGCCGATGTTGCTATGCGCGTTATTGCCGACCACTTGCGTGCTATCGCATTCTCGATTGCCGACGGTCAGCTTCCGGCAAATGCCAAGGCGGGTTATGTTATCCGCCGTATCTTGCGCCGTGCTGTGCGTTATGGCTACACATATTTGGGCTTCAACGAGCCTACACTCTGTAAGTTGGTTGCAGGCTTGGTCGAGCAGATGGGTCATCAGTTCCCCGAGCTTAAACAGCAGCAGACTTTGGTTGAGCGCGTAATCGAAGAGGAGGAGGCATCATTCTTGCGTACTTTGGCTACGGGTATCAACCTCTTGGACCGTGTCGTTGCCAAGGTTGGCAAGGGTGGCGTAATTTCGGGCAAGGATGCCTTTGAGCTTTACGACACCTTCGGCTTCCCTATCGACCTTACGGAGCTTATCGCTCGCGAGCAGGGCGTGGAGATTGACCTTGAGGGCTTCGAGAAGGAGTTGCAGGCGCAGAAGGAGCGTTCACGCAACGCCGCAGCTCAGGACATCGACGATTGGCAGGAGTTGCGCTCTATCGAGCAGTGCGAGTTCGTCGGTTACGACAGTTTGACTGCACCTATCCATATCGCACGCTATCGTCGTGTGACATCTAAGGGTAAGACCACCTATCAGCTGGTATTCGACCAGACCCCGTTCTATGGCAATGCGGGAGGTCAGGTAGGCGATACAGGTTATATCGAGAGTGCCAACGAGAAGGTAGATATTATCGCCACAGAGAAGGAGAATGGCCTTATTATCCATATCGTGGCAAAGTTGCCCGAGAACCTCGAGGCAGAGTTTACCGCCGTTGTAGACTCGGCAAAGCGTCAGGCTGCAGCCAACAACCACACCGCAACCCACCTGTTGGACCAGGCGTTGCGTCAGGTTTTGGGTACACATGTCGAGCAGAAGGGCTCGATGGTTACTCCCCAGGGCTTGCGTTTCGACTTCTCACACTTCCAGAAGGTTACCCCCGAGGAGCTTCGCGAGGTTGAGCGCGTTGTAAACCGCCTGATTCGTCAGAATAACCCGTTGGAGGAGAATCGCGAGGCTACAATGGAGCAGGCTAACGCTATGGGAGCTATCGCCTTGTTCGGCGAGAAGTATGGCGACAAGGTGCGCGTAGTGAAGTTCGGTGATTCGGTAGAGTTGTGTGGTGGTACTCACACCTCGGCAACAGGTACTATCGGAATGTTCAAGATTTTGAGTGAGAGTGCAATTTCGGCAGGTGTACGCCGTATCGAGGCCGTAACAGCCGAGCGTGCCGAGGAGATGCTCTATGCTTTGGAGGGTCAGATTCAGGGTATCTCGCAGTTGGTAAACAGCCCCAAGGTCGAGGCTGCAATTACCAAGATGTTGGAGAGCAACAACGCTTTGCAGAAGGAGTTGGAGGAGCTTCATAAGCAGCAGATTGACGCTTTGGTCGATAAGATTATCGCCGAGCGCCCCGAGGGTGAGGAGGTATTCCTCGTAGCTCGCCAGTTCAACTTCGCAAGCAATATGTTGAAGAATTTGGCCTATGCTTTGCGTGCTAAGGCTTCGAATGTGGTAATGGTTGCAGGTATTGCCGACCCCGTCAAGCCTAACCTCTCAATCGTTCTTGGCGATGATATTGTGGCTAAGGGCGTGGATGCGGGTGCAGTGGTTCGCGAGGCTGCCAAGCTCTTTAATGGTGGCGGTGGCGGTCAGAAGTTCTTTGCTACGGCAGGTGGTAAGGATGTGAATGGCTTGCAGGCAGCAATCGACAAGGCTGTGGAGATTATTATGGCAAAATTAAACGAATAAAACACATAAAAGATATGAGTAACAAAGTATTATTGATGATTTTGGATGGTTGGGGAATTGGTAATGGCACCAAGTCGGATGTCATTTCACAGATTCACCCTGCCTATATCTCGGCTATGACCGAGAAGTATCCTCACGCCGAGTTGCGTACCGACGGCGAGAATGTAGGTCTGCCTAACGGCCAGATGGGTAACTCGGAGGTAGGTCACCTTAACATTGGTGCCGGTCGAGTTGTTTATCAGGACTTGGTGAAGATTAACCGCGCTTGCGCCGACAACTCAATCTACGAGAATGAGGAGATTGTGAAGGCTTTTGAGTATGCCAAGGCTAATGGCGTGAATGTTCACTTTATGGGTCTTACTTCGGATGGTGGCGTTCACTCTTCAATCGAGCACCTCTACAAGTTGGCCGAGATTGCCGCAAAGTATGGCATCGAGAACACCTTTGTTCACTGCTTTATGGATGGTCGCGATACCGACCCCAAGAGTGGCAAGGGCTTTATTGCCGATGTCGAGGCTGCACTCGCGGAGCGTACCGGCAAGATTGCCTCTATTATTGGTCGCTACTACGCTATGGACCGTGATAAGCGCTGGGAGCGTGTTAAGGTTGCTTACGATTTGTTGGTAAATGGCGTTGGCGATGCTGCTACCGATATGGTCGAGGCTATGCAGCGCTCTTACGACGAGGGCATTACCGACGAGTTCGTGAAGCCTATCGTTCGCATCGACGAGAATGGCGAGGTTATCGGCCGTATCAAGCCAAACGACTTGGTTATCTTCTATAACTATCGTAACGATCGCGCTAAGGAGATTACAATCGTTCTTACACAGCAGGATATGCCCGAGGAGGGTATGCACACCATGCCGTTGTATTACTGCTGTATGACCCCTTATGATGCGAAATTCGAGGGCTTGCACATCCTGTTCGACAAGGAGAATGTTCGCAACACTATCGGCGAGTATGTATCATCTTTGGGTTTGTCGCAGTTGCGTATTGCCGAGACCGAGAAGTATGCCCATGTAACCTTCTTCCTCAATGGTGGTCGTGAGGCTGAGTTCGAGAACGAGTCGCGTATCCTGGTTGCTTCACCCAAGGTTGCAACTTACGACCTTCAGCCCGAGATGTCAGCTTATGAGGTTAAGGATAAGCTGGTTGTCGCGCTTGGTGAGCAGAAGTTTGATTTCATCTGCTTGAACTTCGCTAATGGCGATATGGTGGGCCATACAGGCGTTTATGAGGCTATCGAGAAGGCCGTGAAGGCTGTTGATGAGTGCGTGTCGGAGGTTGTCGAGACTGCTAAGGCCAACGGCTACGAGGTTGTTATGATTGCCGACCACGGTAACGCCGATAACGCCGTAAATGAGGACGGAACACCCAATACAGCTCACTCACTCAATCCTGTACCCATCGTGGTTGTGTCGGATAGAGTAAAGAGCGTCAAGAATGGTATCTTGGCAGATGTTGCTCCCACCGTATTGAAGCTTATGGGCTTGGAGCAACCTAAGGAGATGACCGGCGAGGCGTTGGTTGAGCTGTAATAGAATGGTTATATTTATTTAATGTAACCGGTTTGTATCCCTATTTTGGGCTTGTAGCGTCATTCTGAACATTTGTTTTTCGTCACTCTGAGGGAGTGTTAGCGACCGTGAGAGTCTAAAAACAAATGCGTGAGAATCTCTTTTTGGAAAGCAAGTCTAAGTGATATAAATTCGTAATGTAATGCCGATTGGAGTTGTCCGAGCGGCATTATTTTATTACCTTTGCCTAAAACGAATCGAAAACTATGAAAATTGCAATTATCGGAGCAGGAAATATGGGCGGAGCCATAGCCTGCGGATTGGCTGCAACGGGCCACTGCTCGGAGGGCGAGATTGTATGCTCGAATCCGTCGATGCCTAAATTGGAACGACTGAAACAACAGTACGATATTATCTCTGTAACGACCGACAACCTTGCAGCTGCCAAGGGTGCCGATATGGTCATCGTGGCCGTAAAGCCGTGGCTTGCGGAGGGTGTGGTGCGGGAGATTAAGTCGGCTTTTGATGCTCCCGACAAGATGTTGGTGTCGGTAGTTGCCGAGAAGTCGTTTGCCACGCTACGCGAGTGGGTGGCCGATGCCGAGTGCCAGCCTGCAATTTTCCGCGTAATTCCCAACACGGCAATCAGCGTTGGCGAGAGTATGACTTTCGTGGCGGCTGATGGTGCTACGGAGGAGCAAACGGAACTTATAGTTAAGATTTTCGAGTATATGGGCGAAACAATGCTCGTTGGCGAGAAGATTTTGGAGGTCGGTATGGTCTTGGCCTCGTGTGGAATAGCCTTCGCTTTGCGCTATGTGCGTGCTGCGGCCGAGGGTGGAGTGGAGTTGGGTATTCCTGCCCATCAGGCAACCCGCATAGTGGCAGCTACGCTGAAGGGCGCAGCCGAACTATTGCTGAAAAATGGCTCTCATCCCGAACAAGAGATAGATAAGGTGACAACCGCAGGCGGCATAACCATCAAGGGCCTGAACGAAATGGAGCATGCAGGCTTCTCGTCGGCCGTAATCCGAGGCCTTAAGGCGAGTAGCGGAAAGTAGGGTAGTGCAAGGTGCAAGGTGCAAGGTGCAAGGTGGCGTCTATCCCCAGAATGTCGAGCATTGAGTTTATGTAGCCAATAAAAATGGGCCTGTCGTTGTGTTTTAGACAGGCCCTACATGTGTTAGACAACTCCGTTTGCGTTCTCTTGCAACGGGAGTTGGTCTTATCCCCTATTTCTTCTCCTTCAACAGGTCGCGAATCTCGGTAAGCAAAACCTCCTCCTTTGAAGGCTCAGGAGCGGGTGCCGGAGCAGCCTCAGCAGCCTTTGCCTCCTCGGCCTCCTTCTTCTTTGTCATCTCCGTAACCTTTGTGATAAGGCGGATAACGCAGAAAATCGACATCGCAATAATCAGGAAATCGAATGTCTGCTGCAAGAAGTTACCATAGTTCAATGTAACCTCCTTAACTGCAGGTGTGAGAACCTCACCGGCATCGCCGAGCACCTCAGGCTTGGCAGACTGCATAACCCACTTCAAATCCTTGAAATTAACACCGCCAATCAACAAACCGAGGGGTGGCATAATAATATCGTTCACAACCGAAGTAACAATCTTACCAAAAGCACCACCGATGATAACACCGACAGCCATATCAACGACATTACCCTTAAGCGCGAACGCCTTAAAATCTTGCAAAAATCCCATAATATTATAAGTTTGAGTTAATAAATAGTCTATTTTGACGATTTCCCGACCATATATACTATCACAAATTTATAATATTTTCTCCAATCGCGCAACAATTCGCCCCAAAAAACAAGACCTCACCCTTTTGCAGGGCGAGGTCTTGCTCATAATATATAAGGTATAATTATGCTCCGAAGTTATCGAACAAGATATTCTCGGCAGGAACGCCAAGGCCATCGAGCATATTTACCACTGCCGATGCCATCATCGGAGGTCCACACATAAGGTAGAGGTTAGCCTCGGGCTCCTCGTGAGTCTTGAGGTAGTTCTCATACAGCACATTGTGTACGAAACCAACCTTATACTCTACACCTGCGGCATCAGCTGCGGGGTCGGGACGGTCCAAAGCCAAGTGGAACTTGAAGTTGGGGAACTCCTTCTCGATAGCAGCGAAATCCTCCAAATAGAAGGCCTCCTTCAATGAACGCGCGCCATACCAGAAGGTTACAGGGCGCTTGGTCTTCTCGGTCTTGAACAGGTGCATCAAGTGGCTACGCATAGGAGCCATACCGGCACCACCACCGATAAATACCAACTCCTGAGTATCGGGCAGGTTATCGGGCAAGAAGAACTCACCATAAGGGCCAGAGATAGTAATCTTGTCACCCGGCTTCAAAGAGTAGATGTATGAAGAACATACACCCGGATTAACATTCATAAAGCCACCCGTAGCACGGTCAAACGGAGGAGTAGCGATACGAACATTGAGCTTAATGACATTACCCTCGGCAGGATATGTAGCGCAAGAGTAAGCGCGAACCTGCGGCTCGGGATTCACCATCTTAAGGTCAAACACATGCATCTTCTCCCAATCCTCGCGGTACTCGGGGTCTACATCAATATCCTTGTAATCAACAGTGATTGCGGGCACATCAATCTGGATGTAACCACCACTGCGGAAGTTCAAATCCTCACCCTCGGGCAACTTAACAACGAACTCCTTGATGAAGGTAGCAACATTGTGATTCGATACAACCTCGCACTCCCACTTCTTGATTGAAAGAACCGATGCGGGAACTGCAATCTTCATATTCTCCTTAACCTTCACCTGGCAACCAAGGCGCCACTTCTGCTGAATCTGCTTACGGTTAAAGAAACCGGTCTCGGTGGGAAGAATCTCACCGCCACCCTCTAATACCTGGCACTTGCACTGACCGCAGGCACCCTTACCACCACAAGCCGAAGGGAGGAAAATGCCCTGTGCAGTCAAGGTGTTCAACAAAGTTGAGCCAGCCTCGACAGTCAGCACCTTATTGCCGTCGTTAATGTCGATAGTAACATCACCTGATGATGTCAACTTAGCCTTTGCAAAGAGAAGCAGTGCCACCAACAAAAGTGTCACCACAAGAAAGGCAACTATCGCAACTACAATTGTTAAAATATCCATTTCTTATCTCTTATTAAAGGTTACAACTTAATACCTGAGAAAATCATAAAGGCGATACCCATCAAACCGGTGATGATGAAAGCGATACCGGGACCCTTCAAGCCTGCGGGGATGTGAGAGTACTGCAAACGCTCACGGATAGCAGCCATCATAACGATAGCCAACCACCAACCAAGACCCGAACCTGCACCATAAACGATGCTCTGCCACAAACCGTCAATCTCGCCGGCTACGACCTTCTGCTGCATAAAGAGTGAACCACCCATGATAGCACAGTTTACAGCAATCAAAGGAAGGAAGATACCCAACTGGTTGTAGAGTGAAGGTGAGAACTTCTCGACAATCATCTCGACCAACTGCACGAATGATGCAATAACGGCGATAAAGACGATAAAGGTCAAGAAACTCAAATCAACACCCTCTACCAATGCATTGGGAGCCAATACATACTCATTCAAAAGGTAGTTCAAAGGCACAGTCATAAGCATAACGAATGTTACGGCAGCACCCAAGCCCAACGCAGTCTTTACGCTCTTCGACACGGCGATGTAAGAACACATACCGAAGAAGAAGGCGAATACCATATTGTCGATAAAAATCGAACGAACAAAAAGATTCAATGTTTCCATATTCTACCTCCTATTTTTCCTGCAAATCCTTGTTAAACGAACGGTGAACCCAAATAATTGTGCCCACAATAATAAGAGCCATAGGCGGGAAGAGCATAATACCTACATTTGAGTAGAAACCACCATTTGCGATGTACCAGCTCTCGGGAATAATCTGGATGCCGAACAAGCTACCAGAACCGAACAACTCACGGAAGAAGGCTACAATCAACAAGATTGCTGCATAGCCCAAACCGTTGCCGATACCATCGAGGAATGAATCCCAAGGCTTGTTACCCAAAGCATAGGCCTCCACGCGGCCCATAATAATACAGTTGGTAATGATAAGACCTACATAAACCGACAACTGCTTCGATACATCGTAAACAAATGCCTTCAAGAACTGGTCAACCAAAATTACCAACGCAGCGATTACAACCAACTGCACGATGATACGGATGCGTGAAGGAATACCATTACGCAACAACGACATCACAAGGTTGGCGAATGCTGTAACGACAATAACCGAAAGACCCATAACCAATGCGGGCTCCATCTTTACGGTTACCGCCAATGCCGAGCAGATACCCAGAATCTGAACGATAACAGGGTTATTCGCACTCAGCGGCGAGGTTAAATTCTTCAAATTACTCATTCTCCTGCTCGTTTAGATTCTCCTCCGTAGCCTCCTCAGCAACCTCAGAGTTGTTAGACATATTAGCGTTCAAATAGGGGAGATAACCCTCGATACCGACCTTGAGCATTGCATTCACACCGTCGCAAGTCTTGGTACCACCCGAGATAGCATCTACCTCGTGATTGTTTGTAGCACCACCCTTACGCATTGAAACTGATACAAACTCAGTACCCTCGAAGATAGTCTTACCCTTGAACATATCCTGAACTTTTGCTGTGGTAATCTCGGCACCCAGACCCGGAGTCTCGCCAGAGTGGTCCATTACGATACCCTTAACAGTATTCATATCGGGCTCCAAAGCGATATATCCCCAAATAGGGCCCCAAAGACCTGCACCATAAACAGGAATAACCACACTACCATTTGCAGCCTTGAAGATAGGGAACTCGCCCTTCTCGAACGAAGCAGTCAAGTCGCCCAATGCAGCGAAAATGTCGGCATCGGTCTTACCCTCAATCTTCTGGCCATCCTTATCGAGCATAGAAGCCTCGGCAACAACATCGGCATAGGCTGCTGTTAGAGGGTCCTCACCCAAAGCCTTAACGATTTGCTGCTTCTTCTCGTTGAGCATATTCTCGCCCTGACGCTCCTGCAATGAAAGCGAAGTCACAGCCAAAAGAACAGCCACAATAACTACCATCACTACCGAGTAGATGATGATATATGCGTTGCTATTTACATTAAATTTTGCCATATCTCACCTCCTTATTTTGCAAGTTTAACACGATTCTTTCTGCGCTTGATGTTAGCCTCTACAACGAAGTAATCTACCGTAGGAGCCAAAGCGTTCATAAAGAGAATTGCAAGCATCATACCCTCGGGATATGCGGGGTTCACAACGCGAACCAACACTGCCAAAGCACCGGTCATAAAGCCTACGATGTACTTACCTACATTTGTCTGAGCAGAGGTAACGGGGTCAGTAGCCATAAATACAGCACCGAAAGCGAAACCACCCACCAGCAAGTGATAGTAAGCAGGGAAGTCGGTCAAACCAACAGCCTGGAACAAGTAGCCGAATGCCAAACCTCCGGCAAATACCGAAAGCATAGTACGCCATGAAGCGATACCGGTGAACAGAAGCAATGCGCCACCCAACAAGATGCACAGGGTAGAAGTTTCACCGAACGAACCGGGGATAAAGCCCAAGAATGCGTCCATAGCGCTCCACTGCATCTGGCCAGTTGTTGCCAACTGCTCCAAAGCCGTAGCACCCGATACGCCATCAACCTGCGCACCCATCATTGTCCAATCAGAATACCAAACCTTCTCACCCGACATCTGGGGAGTAAAAGCGAAGAATACGAATGCACGAGCAACCAACGCGGGGTTGAAGATGTTCATACCTGTACCACCGAATACCTCCTTGCCGAAGATAACAGCGAAGGCAACACCCAAAGCAACCATCCACAACGGAGTGCTCACGGGCATAATCATAGGAATAAGGAAACCTGTTACGAAGTAACCCTCAGCAACCTCCTCCTTACGAATCTGTGCATAAACAATCTCGATACCCAAACCTACGACATACGATACTGCCAACATAGGAAGTACGCGTACCAAGCCATACCACACAGCGGCAAAGCTCTCCAAGCCTACCTGATGACCGGTATTGAAACAGCCGAACAAGAAAGCAGGGATAAGAGCCAACACCACGAAGAACATTGTACGCTTCATGTCGATAGCATCGCGTACATGCGCACCTTTCTTGGTGGTTGTATTGGGAACGAATAGGAATGTTTCAATAGCATCAAAGAACGATGCAAGGAAACCAAGCTTACCACCCTCTGTGAAAGTGGGCTTTACATTATCTACAATTTTTCTCAGTCCCTTCATAATTAACACTCCTTAATCATTAAGTTAATACCATTGCGGACCAAAGTCTGAATCTCGGTCTTTGAAGGATCGACGAACTCACAAAGAGCAACATCCTCCTCCACAATCTCGTAGATACCCAAATTCTCCATCTTGTCGATGTCGTTGGCGATAATAGCCTTGAACAGATACATAGGATAGATGTCCATAGGCAAATACTGCTCGAAAAGACCTGTCACAACGAATGCACGAGGACCACCATTGAGGTTGGTGTCGAGTTTGTACTGCTTTTTCGGGCAGAGCCATGAGAAATATGAGCGTGATACAGAGAACTTGCCGAAGCGTGGAGCAATCCAGCCCAACATCTCGTACTTGTCACCCTCGGGGATAACGGTAATCTGCGTTGCAGATGCCGTAATAAAGCCATCCTCGGCAACTTTCTTACCTGTCAAGACATTACCTGAGATGATACGGACTGTATCACCCTCCTTCTGAGCCTTGATGTTGCCCTTAACGATTGAGGCAACGGGAGCGCCGCTGATGATGCGGTAATACTGAGGCTTCTCAACCTCGCTACCTGTAAGAGCAACAACCTTGTGCAAATCAACCTTGCCAGTAAGGAACAAACGACCGATGGCCGCTACATCCTGAATAGCAACAGTCCACACGATGTCACCCTTGGCGATTGGGTCAATGTGGTGAATCTGAACACCTACATTACCCACAGGGTGCTTACCTGCAAAAGTGTGAAGCTCAACGCCGTTAATCGACGCCATCTCACCCTCTGCTTTAGCACGAACCGAAAGATGAGGCTTCTTGCCAGCCAACTTAGCCAATACCTCAAAACCCTTCTGCAAAGCAGCCTTCTCGCCCTTCAATGCAAAGTTGAAGTCGGCAGCCAAAGGTGCTGAGTCAAAGGCCGATACAAACACCGCTTTAGGCATATCGGCGGGATTGGCAACAATGCCGTAAGGACGCTGAAGAATCATCGTCCACAAACCTGATTTGAGCAACATCTCGATAACCTCCTCGCGGGTAGCCTTCTCAAGATTAAGAGTTGCAAACTCCTCAGAAACCTGCTCCTTATCGGCAGCTACCGTAACATTCAGCACCTTACGCTTCTCGCCACGATTCACAGCCGACACGGTACCGCTGACAGGAGAAGTGTAGAGTACACGGGTATTGTTCTTATCAAAGAACAACGGAGTACCGGCCTTCACCTTGTCGCCTACCTTCACCAACAGCTTAGGAGTCACGCCCTCATAATCCAACGGAGAAACAGCATACTCCGCAGCCATTGGCAATTCCACCAACGACTCGGCAGCCTTTCCCTGAAGGTTGATGTCGAGACCTTTTCGTAGTTTAATGATTTTCGACATAGATTTGTTATTAAAAATGATTTAATTAAGTGTAATTTGTGTGTATAATTTTATTTCCCTTGAATCTCTTTTGTCTGTTTTCTACTCGTCGTGATTGTTCCTCAATTTTTATATTCCTATAAAAACGCGCACGAAGATACGATTTTTTTTGCACTTTTTACCATTATTTGCGTTATTATTTCGATTTGGAGTCGTTTTTTCATATTTTTCTCTAAATTTGTAGGCAGATGAGCGGTTTTATTGACATACATACCCACAACTTCACAGGTCGGCATTCCGAGTTGCATGCCGTCGGAATACATCCGTGGGATGCCGAAAAGGTTGATGTTTCCGAGCTCTGTGATGAGCAGTTTGCCGCAGCCGATGCCATTGGCGAGATAGGGTTGGACTTCGCCTGCAAGGTTGACAAGGCCAAGCAGGAGGAGTTGTTTTGTGAGCAATTGGCGATTGCTCAGCGGTTAGATAAACCCGTTGTTTTGCATTGCGTAAAGGCATTTGAGCCCGTAGTGAACCTTTTGTCGAGATATTCCATTAAAACAGCTATATTTCATGGTTTTATAGGTTCGAGCAGGCAGGCCGAGGAGGCGCTTAAGCGAGGCTATTTCCTCTCATTCGGGCATCGCACCCTAATCTCGGCAAAGACGGTGGAGGCATTGCGCATAACACCTCTTTCACGGTTATTTGTCGAAACCGACGAGAGTGGGTTGGATATAGAGCAGATGTATGGGGAAATTGCCCATTTGCGAGGAGTTTCGGTCGAGGAATTGATAGCCGCCACGCACGAAAATTGGAATAATATTTTTAAGAAAGCAAATGAATAACAGTTGGTTAGAGCGAACAGAGTTGTTGTTGGGTGTCGAGAAACTTGATATGCTGCGCGGGGCTAATGTGCTCGTTGTCGGGCTTGGGGGCGTTGGAGCTTATGCCGCTGAGATGATAGCGCGCGCAGGGGTAGGGCGTATGACCATTGCCGATGCCGATACGGTGTCGGCTACCAATATTAATCGCCAGCTCATTGCTCTGCACTCGACTATTGGCAAGCAGAAAGCTGAGTTGATGGCCGAGCGATTGCGAGATATAAACCCCGACATAGAACTCACGGTTGTCAATCGCTTTATAAAGGATGATGAAACCGACGCGTTGCTCGATTCTTCTCGATTCGATTATGTTGTCGATGCGATAGATACTTTGTCGCCAAAGTTGGCGCTCATAAAGGGTGCTCTCGACCGCAATATTCCGCTTGTGAGCTCGATGGGGGCGGGGGCCAAGACCGACCCCACGAAGATGGAGATTGCCGACATCTCCAAGACGCATCACTGCCCACTGGCACACATGTTGCGCAAGCGGCTGCATAAGATAGGCATCCGCAAAGGCTTCACGGCGGTGTTCTCGCCCGAGGCGGTGCGCGAGGGTGCGATGATACTTTGCGAAGAGCAAAATAAAAAGTCCAACACCGGTACAATATCCTATATTCCTGCCTTGTTCGGCATAGGTTGTGCCTCGGTAGTTGTGAGGGGATTGATTGGGGAATTTAATGCGTAACGATATGAAAATAGTATTTTTAGACGAATATTCGGTTGGTGGTACCGACCTTTCGGCAATAAAGGCTTTAGGCGATTATACGGGTTATGACATCACCCATCGCAATGAGATTTTAGAGAGGTCAAAAGGTGCAGAAATCATCATTGCCAATAAGACGATTTTGGATGCCGACACCATAGCTGCATTGCCCGACCTGAGGCTGATATGTGTGGCGGCTACGGGCATGAACAATGTCGATTTGGAGGCTGCTGCGGCGCATGGCGTGGAGGTCAGAAACGCCGTCGGCTACTCGACCTACTCGGTTGCCGAAACAACCATTGGCTCGGCAATTGCTCTCTTGCGCGAGGTGGTCTATTACGACGAATATTTCAAGTCGGGTCGCTATGCTGCTGCGGATTACCTATTTAATTATGACCGCCCCACATCGCAATTGAGAGGCAAGAAGTGGGGTATAATAGGACTTGGAAACATCGGTCGCGAGGTGGCTCGCCTGGCCGAGGCTTTCGGCTGCGAGGTGTGCTACTATTCGACCTCAGGTGTAGGTAGAGATGAAAAGTATAAACGAGTTGAGCTTAGTGAGTTGCTCGAGTCCTCGGATATAGTTTCAATCCACTGCCCATTGAGCGACAGAACGCGCAATTTGATTGACTGGAAGGAGTTCGAGAAGATGAAATCTTCGGCGATAATCATCAATGTGGCACGCGGTGGCATCATCAACGAAGAGGCGCTGGCTGAAGCGCTCGACAGCGGTAAAATACGCGGTGCGGCGCTCGATGTCTTCTCGCGTGAACCGTTGCGTAGCTCTCCTCTATATAATATAAAAGATAAGTATCGCTTGTTGGCATCGCCTCACAACGCATGGTCGGCCGAAGCGTCGCTAAAACGCCTGGTCGACTGCATTGTGCAGAATATCAATACTTTCCAAACTAAATAAGTCGCGTATTACCTGATAAACAGCAATTCGCGATACTTGGGCAGAGGCCACAGCTCATCATCTATAACCTCCTCCATGCGGTCGATGTGTGAGCGTATTTCGTCGAAATATACCGCCACGGTGTCGTGGTACTTCATGGCTTTTTCGCGTTCGTCTTCGATGCGATTGGCAACCTTGCGTGCCTCAATCATCTCGGCGACAAGACGCTGCAAGGTGGCGGCATGTGACTGAATATCACGCAATAGGGCAATGTCGGCGCTGTATTCCAAGCCTAATTCCTTGAGCTTGAATGCTTTGTCCAACAATACCGACTCGTATTTCGATGCTACGGGCAGTATGTTGCTCATCGTGATGTCGCCTAACACGCGGGCTTCAATCTGAATCTTCTTGGTGTAGGTCTCCCACTTAACCTCGGTGCGAGCCTCGAGCTCCACCTTATTATATACGCCCACCGAGGCGAACATGCGCTCACTCGCCTTGTCGAGGAAGCGGTCGAACATGCGGGGCGCAGCCGTTTCGCAGTCCAAGCCACGACGCTGAGCCTCGGCTTTCCACTCCTCAGAGTAGCCGTTGCCGTCGAAGTGTATCGCACGGCAATATTTTATTAACTTCTTGAGCGTTTCGTATATCGCACGCTCCTTCTTGGCGCCTTTGGCAATGGCGGCGTCTACATCGCGCTTGAACTCGGCAAGTTGCTCTGCCACAACCGAGTTTATGGTTATGATGGCCTCGGCGCAGTTGTCCGACGAGCCCACAGCGCGGAACTCGAAGCGATTACCCGTAAAGGCAAAGGGCGAGGTGCGGTTGCGGTCGGTGTTATCCAACAGAATCGAGGGTATCTGTGCCACGCCACTCATCTTCAACACGCTCTTGGCGTCGAAGCGTATGGCGTCGTCGCTCTTACTGCGCTCCAGCTTCTCCAGCACCGACGAGAGCTGCGAGCCGAGGAATGTCGAAATAATAGCCGGAGGTGCTTCGTTTGCACCCAAGCGGTGGGCATTCGTAGCACTCATAATCGAGGCCTTCAGCAGACCGTTATGCTTATACACCGCGGCCATAACATTCACTAAGAAGGTTATAAACTGCAAATTCTCCGATGCGCTCTTTCCGGGGCTGAAGAGGTTTACGCCTGTATCTGTACCGAGTGACCAGTTGTTGTGCTTTCCCGAGCCATTGATGCCCTTGAAGGGTTTCTCGTGCAGCAACACGCGGAAATTGTGGCGGCGGGCAATCTTATCCATGATGGTCATCAGGAGCTGATTGTGGTCGTTGGCAAGGTTGGCCTCCTCGTAAACGGGAGCTACCTCGAACTGATTGGGAGCCACCTCGTTATGGCGCGTCTTGAGGGGTATTCCGAGCTTCAGGCTCTCATACTCCAACTCTCGCATAAAGTTCATCACTCGCTGGGGAATCGCACCAAAATAATGATCCTCCAACTGCTGATTCTTGGCTGACTCGTGACCGAGCAATGTGCGGCCCGTCATCACAAGGTCGGGGCGTGCTGCCCAAAGGCTCTCGTCGAGCAGGAAGAACTCCTGCTCCCAACCTAAATAGGTGTGTACGCAGCTGACATTCTTGTCGAAGTAGTGGCACACCTCGGTTGCTGCCTTATCCACAGCCGCAATCGAACGCAATAGGGGTACTTTATAGTCGAGGGCCTCACCCGTATAGGCGATAAAGACCGTGGGAATACAGAGCGTCGTATCGACAATAAAAGCAGGCGATGTGGGGTCCCATGCCGAGTAACCGCGCGCCTCGAAGGTGTTGCGTATGCCGCCATTTGGGAACGACGAAGCGTCGGGCTCCTGCTGGGCCAGCACCTTACCCGAGAACGACTCTATAACCAAACCCTTACCGTCGGGGTCCGAAAAGGAGTCGTGTTTCTCGGCTGTACCGCCCGTAAGTGGCTGAAACCAATGGGTATAGTGGTCGGCGCCATTATCCAAAGCCCACTGGCGCATGCCCGCTGCAACGCTGTCGGCCAACTCCAACGAGAGTGGCGTGCCGTTATCCATCGTATCAACCAACGCTTCATAGGTATGCTTGTCGAGATATTTGCGCATCACCGCGCGACCAAACACCTTCTCGCCAAAGTAATCCGAGGGCCTTGTACTCGGGGCCTTAACCTCCACAGCTTTGTGATTCAAAGCCGCCTCTACCATCTTAAAACGCAACATAGGTCAGTATTCTGTTTTTGTGAGAATTGAAATTTTCGTTTTTGTGCAAAATCATATGCTGATGCAAAAATACTATTTTTTCATAAAAGCAACGATTTTTGGTACTTATTTCCGTAATTTGGTCTATGTTTTTTCTCGTTTTCGGGTAGTTGGGCCCTTGATTTCTGCGTAATTGGATGTTATTTTGGGCGTTGAGCACCGAAATGTGTGATTTTGTCAATATTGCATATTTGGTATAATATAGAACTATTTTGGCTTATATTGCTATCGCTATGATGGTGAATGAGCGGGTTGCCTTCGCCTATAATATAATATAGGTGTGGCAGAGGGGAAGTGTAACTTGGTTTTAGGGAAATTAGGGAGCTTAAGGAGATTAAGGAGTTTAGGGAAATTAGCGCTGATGCCAAATCTATTCTCCTTAAACTCCTTAAATTCTCTATCTTTAGATTCTCACGCAATTGATTTCGTCATTCTAAGGAGGCTTTGGCCGACGCGAGAATCTCAAGAAATAATCGCTTAGAATGACGACGAAAATCTTACTCTTTCCTGGAAGGCAACAGAGGAAAGACGACCTTGTGTCGGATTAATTTTGGCAAGCCACAAGGAGAAAACGAGGGCATTGCCCTCGTAATTTTGAATTTTGAATTTTGAATTCTCCTTGCTCTTTACTTCTTCTTGAAGAGGCCGAGGGCTGCATTCACCAACTTCTTGGCATCTTCAACTTTCTGCTCCTGCTCGGTCTTTGGGGCTTCCTGAGCCGCTGCCGCAGCGTCAGCGTCACCCTGAGCTTCAGACTGAGCCTCAGCCTCAGTGGTTGCAGCCTTGTCGGTGCCGCCAAGCAGTTTGCTGCCCAACTCTTGCAGAGCACTCTGCGCAGCTTTCTTGGCCAATGACTCCATGTCAATGCCCACCTTTGGCTTTGAGAATGTACCTCCGATGGTCATGTCCACAGTGCCCAACTTCGCCACCTTGCCCGCAGAGTCGGGAATAGTTATCGTACCTTTGTAGTCGATGGTCTGGTCGAGGCCCGTAGAGCCCGACAAGTGCATCACATAATCCTCCACCTTCAAGTCAAAAGGCTTGGTGTATACTCGGCCCTTATCTACTGTAAACGAGATATTTAAGTCTTTAACCTTCGAGGTTTTAAGTGATGGCTTCTTCACTATGTCGGCAATCTGGTCGAGGAAGGGCATCTGCTGAAGGCTCAAATCCTTGGTTGACAGGGCTCCATAGGCACTCAAAGTGTTCATTAAGGGGCTCATTCGGGCATCTAACGCTGTATCGACCCTCACCTCACCCGAGAAGTGGCCCGTCAAGCCCGAGAAGATAGGCGCCAACTGACGGATGACATCCAAGTCGTTGTATGCCTGGGCAAATGCTATCTGCTGGAGCGCAAAGCCCGCATTCAGCGTGGGATATGCCCCCGCAGGTGTCGAATAAGCGCCATTCACCACGACGCTGCCACCCATAGTCTTGAGCGAGAGGTTCTGCATGTCGATTTTACTCTCCTTAATCACAAGCAGGCCCTTGAAGTCGTTGAAAGTCATCTTGTTAAATAATACCTCCTTGAAGTTTGCCTGCATGCGGAAGTCTATGTTTTCGGGCACGCGAATCACATCTTCCAATGGCGCTGTCTCCTCGGCGGCCACCTCTTCGTCGTCGGACTCACCGCCCAGAAAATCGTTGAGATTCATATGCTCACTTTCGACATTGAGCTGTCCCTTCAGGGTTGTACCCTTGAACACGAAGCCCAAATAGTTCTCGAAACGGCTGTCGAGCGTTATGTCGTTCTGACCAATCATCACCGTGGTCTGGCTCAAATCGACATATCGCGGCGTAAAGCTCAAAATAGAGTTCTTAATCATCACCTCGGGAATGTCGTCCATCTTCAGCGTCATGTCGTTAAGCTTCACGCTTCCCGACGCCTGAATACGCTCGTATTGCGACTTCTCGATGTACGACATACGACCCACAACGCCCATGTCGGCATCCACAACACCATTGAGGTTGATGCCCTCGATGGGGTAGACATCCTTAATCTTGCCCAAATCGAGCTTACCCTTGGCCTTGACATCGAATGTCGGGTCGCTTATGGGGGTGGCAACATTTGCCGTGAGGCTGAACGGATTGCCCGCCAACACAAAGCTGAATGGCGCAACCTTTACCACGGTGGCATCCATCGTTCCACCGGGGTTCTTGACCGTAGCAGCAATATTTATGGCATCCACACCCGCAGGGAGCGAAGGGTAGCGGAACATGGCATTCTTGACATTCAAATCTACATCGAATGCGGGCAACTGCTCGCCCACCATCTTACCCTTTACGCTGGCCGTTAGCGTCGCCACACCGTCGGTACGCAGACCCTCGAAATCCTTGGCATAGATAGCCGGCACGAGCGATAGTATCTCCTTGAAACCTATCTCGTTGGAGTTGAGTTTCAGGTCCATATCCATGCCCTCGTCAAGCATAGCCACCCAGCCGTCGATAGCCGCTTCGATAGCGTTCAGGCGAAGACGATTCTCGTTGAGAGTAAATTTGCTGTTGGCAAAATCGGCCGCAACATCCATATTGGCCTCAATTTCGGCCTTATTCAGGAACGGCACACCTCCCATGCGGAATGTCAGCGAAGGGGTCTCGGCCGTAAGCTTCAGCGTGGTATTATCGGCTGCAAAATCACCCGAACAGGCAGCATCGAACGACAAAATCTCGGCATACATACCTCCCTGGCGGTCATCGTACACAATATCGAGGTTATTTACGGCCAACTTCTTCAGCTGAATCTTAAAAGCCGCAGGCTCTCCGCTCTCGTCTGGGGCTTGCTCGTCGGTGGCCTCTGTTTCGATAGCCTCCTCGACCTCTTCCGTCGACTTCATCACATCCCAGTTTGGCTTGCCATCCTCCAGAACGATGGCTTTCAGGCGGGTATCGTCGACCAAAATCTTCGACACTTCGAAGCCCTCATCTCCAAATATCGACATGACATTTACGGCAGCAGTAAGCTCTCCGGCATACACCAAAGTGTCGTTTTCGAACTCGTCCACACCCTTCAGCCAGAACTCCTTCAACGACACCGAAGCCTGCGGGAAGTGGCGAATAAGGCTTATATCGAGCGAACGGAAGTCGAACTGCGCATTGAGCATCTTGTTGCCCTCCTGCTTTACGATAGCCTCAATTTTACCCTTAAATGCAATGGGCAGCACCAGCAGCAATACAAACACCGCAGCGATGACTGCACCCAAAATTTTCAATAGTTTTTTCATATTATCGGTTCTAAAAATTATGTAATCTTACCTAAAGTTTGCTGTTGCTCTGTTTTAGGGAGCTTAGAGAATTTAGTGAGTTTAGCGTCGATGCCAACCCTATATTTCCAAATTTCCATAAAATTACTTATCTTTTCCTCTTTTGTTTTGTTTCGGACTCTCACGGTCGCATGCGCTCCCTCAGAGTGACGGGCGGGCAACGCTAATTTCGTTTCGGACTCTCACGGTCGCATGCGCTCCCTCACAGTGACGCTATTGGGTAGCATATCCGTCAATGAGTGGGTTAATCCGTCATTCTGAGCAAAACGCAGTTTTGCGTGAGAATCTTGAAAATAGAGAATTTCAGGAATTTAGGGGATATTGTTTGGCTTCATCGCTAATTTCCATAATTCACCTAATCTTTCATCTTTGCTCTTTCATCTTTGCTCTTTTATCTTTGCTCTTTTATCTTTGCTCTTTCACTATTGCTTTCTTTGACTGTCCATCCACATATATATAGAGTGGTTTATCGAACTCCACAACTCGCAAATATTCGCCATCGAAAAGGGCCGGTATACGCTCCAACTGTTCAATGTCGAGCATGCCCTCACCCTGCGAGGGGTTCAGCGACAGATAACCCACACCAAGCGAAGTGACATTCTGGAAGAAGTGGGTGCCCTGACTCGCCTCGATATTAAAATCAGGCAATGCCGACTCGACTATAACCCTCGCCTCCGATATGTGGCCCCACTTTACGGGCACACCCAAGCTTGGGTCGGAGGAGCCCCAGCGACCGGTGCCAATCAGCACATACTCAGCCCCTTCGTCCCTCATGCGCTTATTTATGGCATAGAGCTCATTGGCTATTTCCTGGGTCTTAACCGACGAGAACTTGTCAAACTTTAGGTAGACCACACGCTTTATGTCGCGCATCAGGCCCACACCCAAAGCGCACTCCGAGTAGACAATCGCCCCCGAGGTGTCGACCTTCGACCAGTCGAGTTTGGCACTCTCCTCGTTGCGGATTATGGGTCGCACTTGCAGCAGGTTGAAGCGCTGCATCTCGCCCGTCGGGACATCCATATTCACCGCAAACTCTATCTCCACCGGGCAGCACATCTCCTTTTCGCCCATCTTGAGCATGTCCTTGATAATCTCGGCCAGAGGGAATGCTCCATACTTCAACA
This sequence comes from Alistipes sp., assembly GCA_045125895.1. Lineage (GTDB taxonomy): Bacteria > Bacteroidota > Bacteroidia > Bacteroidales > Rikenellaceae > Alistipes. The sequence continues at coordinate 155,986 of JBGVNT010000007.1, read as the reverse complement.
CCCGATTGAAGGTTATGACCCTGAAATAGCGCGACAGCGTGGGGCTCTCGCTTATGCGGTTGTTCTGATAGTCGTAATACGAGCATGCAAACTTCGCATTGCGGTAATCGTTGATTCGCGATACGGGAATCTTCTCGATATTCACCGCATCGTCTATCGAGGGGCGGAAATTGTCGGGGTTCAGGCTCAGGGCCATCACCTCGGTTTGTGCCTCCTGGGTCGAGAGCTCCACGGTCGATGTTTGCAGCGCCTTGTCGGGATAAGCAGGCGAGAAACGCAGGCTCTTGCCGCCATCCACCACGGCCTTGCCCAAGCCCATGACTATATTGCAAACGCCCTCCTCGGCCTTTTCATATCCCAAGGGGTAGAGGTTCTGCGAACGCGCCACACCCGATATTGTCGGGAAGTAGTAGCCATTCTGCTCGGTACCACACACCTCCTGAATCAATACAGCCATCTTCTCCTCCGAAATAAGGTTCTGCGACGATTGTATATAGGCCCTCGACGAGGCGAAATAGACCGACGCATAGACGCTCTTAATGGCTCGCACAAGCATGCGCAGCATCTGGTCGTCATTCTCACAGCGCGGAATCATATAGGTCGAGTAGATGCCTGCAAAAGGTTGATAATGCGAATCTTCCAATTTCGACGACGAACGAATGGCAAGTGGGCGTGAGCATGTTTTGACAAAGACCTTCAATTTCTGATAGAGCTCCATCGGGAGCATCGAGTTTAGGAACTCCGAGAGTATGTTCTCGTCATCCACCTCGCGACCGATGACATACTTCAGACCATTGAGGCGAATGAAGTCGTCGAAATAATCGGTGGCGATAACCACACTGCGCGGAATCATAATTCGCACATTGGGATACTTGTAGTATTGGTTATACTTGGCCAACATGCTGTTCATAAAGGCCAAACCTCGCGCCTTGCCGCCAATCGAGCCCTCACCCATGCGGGCAAAACCTATGGCGTCGCTGTATGTGGCTTCGTCAAATTGCGCCACAAGACCCTGGCCAAGCATCGTACGATAATCCTTAAAGAGCGATACCAACGCTGCTCGGTGCTCCTGAATCGAACTGAAATGGCTGCTGTTGATGTTGCGCAGCACTTTTGCCAACGGGAACAATCCTCGGGCATAGAGCCACTTCGAGAAGTGCATATGCGAAAGATGATACTCCAACACATCGTCAGCCACCGAGGCTATAAGGTTCTGCATTTGCAGCAAATCTCCGGCGCAACCCACCACCTCGCCGGTGCGCAAATCGCGGAATACGAACTCTCCAAAGCCGAATTCGCGCAAAATAACATCCTGAAGCTCCGAGAGCAGTGTTTTTGATGATTTGGCTATGAATCCCGCACCCAACTGTTCGGCCGTGAGGCGATAATCCACCTGCGAGGATTGCATAATAACGGGCATCCATGGCGTCTCGGCCTTAATCATGCGGCAGAAGTCTATGCCGGCATCCTTCTTCTCGTCCTCCGACTTATCTCCCGCCTTGAGAATTAATCCCACATCCGAAATCACACCCAGCAAATTGCCCTTATAGCGCTCGTACATCTCCACAGCGTCGGCGTAGTTGGTCGCCAGCAGCACCTTGGCACGCGCACGCTTACGGTTAATCTGCTGTTGCTCGTTGTAGGCATCTTTCAAGAATCCGCTATTCTGCACCAAGAGGATTTTGTACAGCTCGGGCAGGTAGGTCGAATAAAACCTGATAGAATCCTCGACCAACAACACCGCCTGTACGCCTCCCTCCAAGATGTCACTCTCGGCATTGAGCCTATCCTCCATGAGTTTGATGATGGCAATTATAAGGTCGGTATTGCCGTGCCAGCAGAAGATGTTGTCGATGGCGGTGCAATTTTGCTCGTCGATTTGGCGATAAATCTCCTTCGAAAAACTCGTAAGCAGCACAATCGGCAAATTGGGGTGTATCTGCTTGGCTTGGCGCGCAAAGTCAAAGACATTGGGCTCGCCCACATTGTACATCGTTAAGATGAAGTCAAAATCGTTTTGCTCGCGTAGCACCTGCAAGGCTGCCGCTGTGGACTCCACGCGCGTGAGCGACGGAGGATTGCTCATATTCAACTCCATATACTCGCGATTAATCTGCGACTCGATATGGCCATCCTCCTCCAAAATATAACCGTCGTAGGTGCAACATACCAACAAAATCTTGTGTATACGATGCTGCATGAAATGATGCGGCTCCTGATTATCTAATGTCAAATATGTATGAGTTGTCATAAGCTATTTTTTACTCACAAAGTGATTCTCTCATATCCTACCCAACAAAGATAACAATTATTATAAAATAATTGATATAAATGATTAAATTTGCATAATATTAACCATAAGCTTAACCATGAGAGTAAACATCGAGGAGCGCGTCAACAGGGCGCGAGAGCTATTTTTAGAGGGTTATAACTGCGCTCAGGCGGTATTTATCGCCTACTGCGACTTAGCCGACATCGACCAACCGACGGCTGCAACTTTCGCTGCACCATTTGGGGGTGGCATGGGTCGTCTGCGCGAAGTGTGTGGCGCCGTGAGCGGCATGACCATGTGTGCGGGTTATCTTGCACCCAACACCTTCCCTAACGATAGTGAGAACAAGAAAAAGTGCTATGCCCTGGTGCAGGAGTTGGCCGAGAAGTTTCGCTGTGAGAATGGCTCGATAGTGTGTCGTGAGCTCTTGGGACTCTCGCAGCATAAGGACAACCCTACACCCTCGGAGCGTACCGCCGAGTATTATCGCAAGCGCCCCTGTGTGGAGTATGTCGCTACGGCGGCCCGCATCGTAGGCGAAAAAATCAACCAAAGCGAATAGCGTTCGCCTCTATTTTATACAACTTTATATACAATTTTTGATACAACAAGAGCCTGTCCAAAACTTATTGGACAGGCTCTCTGCGGTATATTCACCACCGAGTTGCTCGGGGTGTATGAGCGAAAGTTTCTACTCTACGATAACCAATACTGCGTCTGCGGCTACGGTATCGCCCTCGGCTACAAGCACTTGCTGGACTGTACCTGCATAGTCGCTCGAGATGTTGTTCTCCATCTTCATAGCCTCCAGAATCACCACATCCTGACCTACCGAAACCTTGTCGCCGGCCTTAACCAAAACCGAAATCACGCGGCCCGGAAGTGGGGCAGTAACCTTATTGCCTGAAGCGGCCTTTGCTGCGGGTTTTGCAGGCGCAACCTCTGCCTCCTTGACAATCTCAATCAATACGGCATTTGCTGCTACGGTATCGCCCTCTTTTACAAATATTTGCTTAACAATACCTGCAAAGTCGCTCGAGATATTGTTCTCCATCTTCATAGCCTCCAAGATGGCAATATCCTGACCTACCGAAACCTTGTCGCCAACCTTCACCAAGAGTGAAATCACGCGACCTGGCAATGGAGCAACCACAGTGTCGCCTGTGATAGGAGTAGCCTTTGCCTCCTCCTTCTTTGCCTCTGCCTTAGGAGCCTTAGCAGCCTCTGAAGCCTCGTAAGCCTTCTTCTTTACGCCAGTAAGGTAGGTCTTGGCTACCAAGGGGAAGAGCTCGAGTAACAATACCTCCTTCTCGTTCTCTGCGAGCTTCACGCCACCAGCCTCTGGAAGTTCGGGGTTGGGCTGCATCTTATACTTCGATGTGTCGTAGGGGGTCTCCTCTCTTACGCCGCAAATCTTGAAACGGAACTCGGGGTCTACGGCCTTTGGAGTGTGACCATACTCACCCTTAACGAGGCTCACAAACTGCGAGCTCTTGTTGGTATACATGGCGCGACCCGCCTTCTCGTCCATAGCGCAGTTTACAGCCTGTGCGCCCACAATCTGCGAGGTGGGGGTTACAAGGGGTGGCAAACCTGCGTCCATACGCACCGAGGGAATGAGCTCCATGGCGCGAGGCAGAATCTCCTCGGCGTTGAGCTGCTTGAGCTGCGCAACCATGTTTGAGTACATACCGCCGGGAATCTCCGCCTTCTGTACCAACTCGTTGGGTGCGGGGAAGCCGAAGTGTGCCTCGATAGCCTGCGCTGCTGCGAGCAACTTGTCGAAATCCTCGGCCTTGGCGGCTGCTACGGCCTTATCGAAGAGCGCCTCTACCTCCGCAGGAAGTGTGTCGGTCAAGGGGTTAAATGCCTTGGGTGCGGGTTTCTCGGCTCCAAATACCGAAATTTCCAGCTCCTTGCGAATCTCCTTGAGTTGCTCGTTAATCTTAGCCACAGCCTCCATATTAGCCTGCAACTCGACACCCATCTTCTGACAGAAGAGGTAAACCAACTCGATAGCCGGAGCACCTGTACCGCCACCAAACCACCAGCAGTTGGTATCCACAACATCTACACCTGCTGCAATAGCGGCATATACCGATGCCAAACCATAACCCGGAGTACAATGAGTGTGGAAGTCGATAGGTACATTTACATTCTTCTTAAGGAGCTTAATCAGGGTGCTTACGCGCTTGGGAGGAATAAGTCCCGACATATCCTTAATGGTAATCATATCGGCACCCAAAGCTGCCATCTGCTTAGCCTTGTCGATGAAATATTCATCGGTGAAGATAGGCTGCTGGGCCTTCTTACCCAAGAGCTTCTGGAAGAATGAGGGCTGCGGATATTTTGGGTCCACAGTGTAGCAAATTGCGCAGTCGGCAATACCGCCATACTGCTTTACATATTTGATTGTGGACTTCACATTGTCTACATCGTTCAATGCGTCGAAGATACGCATAATGCCCAAACCGCTCTCGATAGCGTTGCGGCAGAATCCGTCGATAATCTCGTCGGTGTAGGGTGCATAACCAAAGAGGTTACGACCTCGCGAGAGCGCTGTGAGCTTCGAAACACCACCCACAGCCTTGTGGATAGTCTCGAGTCGAGTCCAAGGATTCTCGTTCAAATAACGCATCACAGAGTCGGGTACAGCACCGCCCCAAACCTCCATAGCGAAGAATCCGGCATCCTTGTAGAATGGTAAACAACGATTAACCTGCTCCTGCGTCATGCGGGTAGCGAAAGATGACTGCTGACCGTCACGCAGCGTCAAATCTCTAATTTTTAATGTTTTTGCCATAGTTTATTAATTTGTATAGTTTGTAAAAAATCGTCTAATTTATGTGTGCAAATTGCTATTCTGCTCACATCTTACAAAGATATAAAATATATTCGGATTTGCAACTTTTTTGTGGCAATTTCGTATCTTTGTGACCAAATAAAAAGAAAAATGTCATCAGTCGTCATTGTATCCACCATTGTGGCTTATGTGGCCTTGCTGTTAGGGGTGTCGTATTTGTCGAGTCGAAAGGCTGATAACAAGGGATTCTTTATCGGTAATCGCCGTACTCGTTGGCATGTCGCCACGCTTGCCATGATTGGTGCTGCCATGTCGGGCGTAACCTTTATTTCGGTTCCGGGCTCGGTGGCTGCCGACTCGATGACCTACATGCAGATGGTCGTAGGCTTCACCATCGGACAGATGATTGTCGCATTTCTGCTGGTGCCGCTTTTTTACCGCTTAGGCGTTGTGTCGCTATACGAATATCTCGACCGTCGCTTTGGTATCATGGCTCATAAAACAGGTGCATGGTGCTTTTTGATAGCCAAGTTGATTGGTGCCTCGTTGAAGATATTTGTTGTGTGCGCCGTGCTGCAACTTCTGCTTTTCGAAGGCTTGGACATTCCGTTTTGGCTTACGGCCTCGCTCGTCATGCTGTGTGTGTGGCTCTATACCCGCAAGGGTGGTGTGCGTGCGCTGATACCCACCGACATTATACAATCTTTGTGCCTTGTGGGAAGTGTTGTGGTGTCAGTTGTGGCTTTGGCTCGCGCCATGGGGCTCGATTCGATGTCGGAGGTGATAGATGCCGTTGCCGAGTCGCCATATTCTCAGATATGGCAGACCTCTGACTCCTCGTCGCCTCGCTATTTGTGGAAGATGGTGGCAGGAGGTGTGTTGTGCTTGGTGGCAATGACGGGCTTGGACCAGGATATGATGCAGCGCAATATGAGTTGTCGCACGGTTCGCGACGCTCAGGCAAATATCGTTCTGACAGCTATATGCCAGATTTTTGTGATATTGCTGCTGCTTACTCTGGGTGTGCTGCTATATCGTTATGTCGACTTTGCCTCGCTTTCAGTGCCTAAGCGAGGTGATGATGTATACCCCTTTGTCGCTATTTATGGCGGATTACCCTCGGTGGTCGGAGTGATGTTTATTTTGGGCCTTATATCAAGCACCTATTCGGCTGCCGGTTCGGCTTTGACATCGCTTACAACCTCTTTTACGCTCGATATCAAGAGCGATTCTCTCGGCCTCGACGAAGATGCACTTGCAGTTCTGCGGCGCCGAGTACACGCCGTTATGGCGCTGCTGATGACCACATTGGTTGTCGTGCTAAATTACATCTCCAACGAGAGCCTTATTAACCTTATATTCAAGATTGCCGGTTATACCTATGGTCCGATTTTGGGCTTGTTTGTATTTGGTATGGCTACGCGCCGCTCATTGCGTCACCGATTTATCCCCGTGGTGGCTATTCTTTCGCCGCTGCTAAGCGGAGTGCTGCAATGGGTGTTGGCCGAGCAATTCCAATATTATATAGGCTTCGAATTGCTGGGATATAACGCCTTGATAACCATCGTGGATCTGATGGCTATATCTCGCCCTGCAAAATAAAATTAGTAAAATATGGCTTTGTTTTCATCACATACATTCCGTACCGCAGCTATGCCGCTCGGTATGCTTATCGGAGCTCTGCTCTGCCGCGAAATGGCGTGGGCCGAGGCTGTTACCGATGGCTGGCTTACTCCAATGTTCATCGCCTCGATGCTCTTTATTACCTTTTGCCGTGTCGATGCCCGCAAGATTCGCTTTTCGTGGCTGCATTTGTGGCTGCTGCTGTTTCAGGTTGTGGGCAGCTTCGCCGTATATTATGCCCTTGCGTGGGCAGATGTTGTGGTAGCGCAGGGCGGCATGATTTGCGTATTGGCGCCGGTGGCTATGGGTGCAGTGGTTATTGGCGGTATGCTGGGCGCCAATCTGGAGTCTATGGCGGCATATAGCCTGCTGTGCAATGTTTTTATAGCCTTTTTTGCGCCGTTTATGCTCTCGACCTACGGCAATGGACTATGCACCATGTTGCAGATTCTGCAACGCGTAACGCCGATGCTTATCCTGCCGTTTGTGGCGGGTCAATTGTGTCGTTGGCTCACGCCGAGGTTTAGCGGCTGGGTAGCAGGGCATAGTCAGATTTCGTTCTATATTTGGTTGATGTCGCTCATTGTGATTATCGGTCGCACAACCTGCTTTATTATCGACAATGGCGAGAATAGGGTGGTGCAGATAGTCCTGGCGGCTGTGGCGTTGGTGATATGTTTGCTGCAATTCGCTTTGGGGCGTTACTTGGGTCGTCGCTATGGCGATGCTGCTTCGGGAGGTCAGTCGTTGGGTCAGAAGAATACGGTCTTGGCTGTGTGGATGTCGCAATCGTTCTTGGACCCTGTGTCGTGCGTCGCCCCTACGGCATATATCGTATGGCAGAATATTGTGAACTCCTACCAGCTATATTTGAAGGGCAAGGAGGAAAGATGATAGAGCAAAGATGATAGAGCAAAGAGTAAAGATGAAAGATGTTATAGTGTCATGCCACATTAGCACAAAGTATTAGTGTACAGGTACTAATAACCTAACTTTGTGCTAATGACTGGCATCTACCTTTGGGAATTAATGCCTCGCAGATACGAACTTTGTGGCGAGGTTGAAATAAGTGGTAGATTCCAATCATTTGAGCAAGGATAACCAATACGAACTTGCTAATCCCTCCGTTGCTCAAATGTGGAATGACGAAAGATGAAACAGACTGTCATTACTTCAATACTTAAATTTGGCTTATGGCAAAGAAAATAGAAAAGACAAATGCGGCACGCCTGCTCGACAGGGCGAAAATAACCTATGAACTTATCCCCTATACGGTTGATGAGAATAACCTCGCAGCCACGCATGTCGCCGAGGAGTTGGGCGAGGATATCGCTACGGTCTTTAAGACACTTATCTTGTGTGGCGATAGGAACGGCTATTTGGTCTGCGTTGTGCCGGGCGACTATGAGGTTGATTTGAAGCTTGCTGCCAAGGTGTCGGGTAACAAGAAGGTCGAGATGCTGCCGATGAAGGAGCTGCTGCCCACGACGGGTTACATTCGCGGCGGTTGCTCGCCAATAGGTATGAAGAAGCGCTTCCCGACCTATATCCACGAGAGTTGCCTCGAACACGACTATATCTATATAAGTGCCGGTGTGCGTGGCTTGCAGATACGCATTGCCCCGACCGATTTAATCGCATTTGTAGGGGCCGAAGTCGCCGACATCAGCCACCCGATGGAGGAGTAAGAGCAAAGAGGAAAGATGAAAGAGCAAAGATGAAAGAAGAAAGAGCAAAGATGAAAGATGAGTCTTTGCTCTTTTGTTTTAATTGTGTCATGCCACATTTTGGAGCGTAAGCGAGAAAATGACTGGCATCCCTAACGGCAAATTATTTCGGTAGAGATTCCATTCCTCACTGCGTTCGGTGGAATGACAAGATAAAAGAGGAAAGATGAAAGAGCAAAAATAAAAAATATTGTCATTCCACATCACACGCACGATGAATGGGTATAGGCAGTGAATTATCACCCTGCGTGTGATGATTAATCCTGCTTTGCAAGCTTTTCCTCCTCGCGGCTCGGCATAATCCAAGCAAGATTTGGCTTCTGCTCTCGCACTATTAGTGGTTACGAGGGATAAACCCTCGTTTCCTCCGCAGCGTCGGTTGGAATCTACCTTTGGGAATACTGCCTCACAAGTACGGACTTGGTAGCAAAGATAAATAAGCGGTAGATTCCAGTCAATTACTGCAGGCATACTACTGCGTTCCTATACCCTCGCATCGTGCAGTAATTGTGGAATGACGAAAGATTCAAGAGCAAATAGACCCTCATGTAATTATTTTTTTCGAGATTCTCGCGTCGGCCAAAGCCTCCTCAGAATGACGGATTTTCCACCCAACAGCGTCACTCTGAGGGAGCGTAAGCGACCGTGAGAGTCTAAAAGGAAATTAAGGAGTTTAACGATAATCTCCCTAAAATATATACCCCTCGGCCGCCGCAACAGCCGAGGGGATTGTCAATTAATATTCTCCTATTTTCTGTTCTTCCTGACGAGCCATACTATAAGCCATACTACGGCCACCGCAAACGCTATCATTAGCGCAAAAACAATCAATTCTAATGCTGCAAGTTTTAACATAATTGTAAAGTTTAATGGTTAATAATGTAATAGTTGATTTATTGCTGTTGTTTACTCTCTAAATAGTCTTGACGCTGCTGCGCGATAACTTCCTGTATCGACGGCATATTCACATTTCCGTACTCTTCCTCTGCCTCCTTTTTCATCTTCTTGTAGTCCCTGCCAAGCTGCTCGGCTGAACGCTTAATCACCTCATAATACTTCAAAGGAATATTATGCTCCTCGAAATACTTTTTGTCGGCTACGAGTGAGGTGTTCTCGTTCTCATCGACTGCAATTTGAGTAAACATCAACTCCTGAAAAGCATCTGCCAACTCCTCGTTGTGCATACACTCGTTGTTAAATACAGCACTCTGCAACTGGAGCTCCTTCTCGCTGAGTTTGTAGAGCGTAAAAGCCAACAAAATAGCCAAAACGGCTGTCGTAATCTTAAAAATGTGTTTCATAATCGTATTTGTTTTAGTTGAGTTTTTCCCTGTTTCTCTTTGCCGTTTTCATAGTGCGTTTCACCTGCCTGTCGAGCAGTTTCGGATTGCGGTCATATTTTGTCATTCGTTCCAATCTTTTCGCCAGACGCTTCGTATATTGCTCAATGCTAACGGCATAAGTCGGATATATCAGGCCGTCTGCTCCGCTGTAATAGCGCTCATCGTATGGCTTCGGGAACCCTTTGTGCCCCCGTGATTTCTTGCGGTTGATTGTGATAGAATCCGAGACGACAATATTCACAGGCTTGCAGTCGCGTGCGAAATATTTAGCACCATCGAGAAGATCAATCGTCTCGATATAGCCCTGATAATCAATAACCCATTCACCATCGGTGGTCTTAAATAATCTCGGACCAATCCACGCACCCGGTGATTCATACCCCTTCTCGGGCTCTTGCGAATTCTTGTATAAAACGCACATAGCCACCTTATCATTGGGCCAAACAGGAGGGTTAAATTCATCGTAAAAACTAAATGTTATCTCGTCTTCAGGGCAGTTGCCATACAATGGTTTAATAATTTTTGCCTTCGTCAAAAAGTGATTTCTTGTAAATGTCAATTCCTCCACAACCGGCGGATTGTGGTCTAAGGTATCTTGTGAAACTGTATCTTCGGTCACGAGTTCTGGGTTCTCCACTTCGCCAATGAATACCAGCCAATCTTGCCTGATGTTTTGTTGATTTTGAGCACGCCCTATGGTAGTGTTGGTGGTTTGGGTTTGCGCTTGCGCCGAATAGGAGCAAGCCACGGTAGCCAGAATGGCTACTACAATCTTTAGAATCTGTTTCATAATCGTATTAGTTTATAGTCAATAGGACCTTACTCAAAGCGTATTTCTTTATAGAGTGCTTTCAGGTATTTCTGCTCCTGCGCTTTGCCTTCGGGCGTGGTGAGCAGGCTCACCTCGAGAACAATATGACCCTTCTTTAATACTATACAGGTATTGTATTTGAAATTGCCATAGCCCGGTCGGTCGAAGGGTATATTGGCCACAAAACCCTCGTCTGCATTAAATCGACGACACTCTCGGCGTGAGAAATATTGTTTCTCCTGGACTTTCTTCTCCAATGTCGCATAGTACACCTCAACAGACTCGTCAGATTGCATCTCCTTTGGCAGGGCCTCGCCCGTACCGTGAGGTATGGCAACCTTTTCGCCATTCTCTACGGTCACAAATAGATTTTCGATGCCTTTAATCGGATGGTAATGGTACATAGCCCGCATATATTTTTCCGTCACTACGCTGGTGTGACCAGAGGTGGAGCCGTTAGTATTGCCGCTCTCCCATGTGGAAAATCCATCAGGAGTTGTCAGTTTTATGCCGTACTTGACGGCATCCTCTGCAAAGTCGTCGAAATGCCTCCATGGAGTACGGATAAGCATCTCGCCATTGGCGTCGGCAGTGTTGGCGGTTCGGGTTTGTGCTTGAGTTTGTGCTTGAGTTTGCGCTTGTGCTGAATAGGAGCAAGCCACCGCAGCCAGAATGGTGGCTGCAATTTTTATAAAATGTTTCATAATTATATTAGTTATATTGTTAGGGTATTGCAAATATAATATTTTCGGTGGAATAATTCAAATGTGAGGCGATTTATTTGTCGGATATTATTGAAATATTTGGTGAAACAAAAAATTATACCTACATTTGCACCACCAAAAACGGGACATACCCAATTTGGTAGCGTTGATCCTGTAGCTCAGTCGGTAGAGCACAACACTTTTAATGTTGGGGTCCCGGGTTCGAGCCCCGGCGGGATCACACGAAAAAGGAGCAGATTTGTCTGCTCCTTTTTTCGTGTGATCATATATTGACATTCCCTCCCCTCTGTCCCCTCCCTTTGGCAAAGGGCGGGGCTTTTATTTGCGAGTTAAGAGGTATTCCCGCTCCACCAAAGCTTTTGCTTTGGCGGTCGAGCCTCGGCGGGAATAAGAGATATTTTTGTTTGTAATTATATAGTGTAGTGTTGTTAGTCGTCATTCTGAGCATTTGTTTTTAGACTCTCACGGTCGGCAAGCCTCCCTCAGAGTGACGGAAAAACAAATGCGTGAGAATCTCAATACCTTTTAGATGTACAACACTGAACTATATAATTCCGTTTTTTTCAAAGGTATTCCCGCTCCACCAAAATGATGAGAAGGATTAGGGAATTTAGGGAGTTTAGAGAATTTAGAGAAATTAGGGAACTTAAGGAATTTAGAGGATATTGTGTTGGCGTTGGCGCTATACTCCCTTATTTCACTAAATTCCTTAATTAGACGCCCTGTCATGCCACGCAAAAAATAAGGAGCGAAAAGTGGTCGCTCCTTATCTTAAAGTATCAATCGGCCGATTAGTTAAACCTGGCGCCAATCATTATGCCGTCGTAGGCATTTATTAGCGCCTTGGCAATAGCGAATATCTGCTCTTCGCCAATATTGGGCGCGCCGGCCTCCGCAATGGCTATAAGCTCCTTGGCGTTGAACATGACATACAACTCCTCACCTCGGAGAGTTGCAGTCGCCGAGAGTATTATCTTGTGGGTATCCTCGCCAAGTGTGATTATAAGTCCTCCGGTGGGTGGAATATAGGAGTATCGTCCCGAAATTTTCTCGTCGCCAATGCCTATTGTAAGGCTGCCGTTGCTCTTTACCTGTATGTAATCCTTGCCGGGCGTAAGGCCCAATTTGGTGTTAAGTGTTGCGAGTTGCTCTTTGGCCGACGATATGGCAAGTGACGCCAACGCATCGTTGCCCGTATACTCCATAGTCAGTGCCTGATAGCTCCACTTACCCACCAAATCCCGAGCCGAGGGATGGTTGGGCTTCGGGGCTTCTGCTTTGGTAGTTTCGCCCGAAAAGGCTTTTAGCAAGCCACCCAACGATTGCGCTTGCGCGAGGGATACCATGCAGAGCATACCACACAATATCAAAACAATCTTCTTCATAGCTTTTAATTCTTCGTTTTAAGTTCTTCGCACTCCTTCAACCATAACGCTGCCGAAGCATCCGAAGGCATACGCCAATCGGCACGCGCCGAGAGTGAGATGTTGCCCACCTTCGGGCCGTCAGGCATTGCCGAGCGTTTGAACTGCTGGGTAAAGAAGCGGCGGAAGAAGGTGTGGAGCCAATGCAGGATGGTTTGGCGGTCGTACTTATCAGTAAACGCAATTTCGGCTAAATATAGTATCTTGGTGGGTGAAAATCCCTGCTTTACGAAGTTGTAGAGGAAGAAATCGTGCAACTCGTAAGGGCCAACCAAATCTTCGGTCTTCTGAGCTATTTCGCCCTTTTCGTCGGCCGGTAACAACTCGGGACTGACGGGCGTAGCTACTATGTCGAGCAGGGTCGATTTAACCTCCGGCGTGGAGTGGTTCTCGGCATACCACTCTACCAAGTGGCGAATCATGGTCTTGGGTACCGAAGCATTTACGCCATACATCGACATGTGGTCACCGTTGTAGGTTGCCCACCCGAGAGCCAATTCGCTCATGTCGCCTGTGCCGACGACAAGCCCTCCCTCCATATTGGCTATATCCATCAAGATTTGGGTGCGCTCGCGAGCCTGCGAGTTTTCGTATGTCACCGAGCGGTCATCATCGGGCAGTCCTATGTCGGCAAAGTGCTGTCGGCAGGCCTTGGCGATGGAAATCTCGCGGAATGTAACGCCAAGTTCGTTGATGAGTGTCACGGCGTTTTGATATGTGCGGTCGGTGGTGCCGAATCCGGGCATTGTGATGCCGATAATGCCTCGGCGGTCGAGCCCTAAGCGGTCGTAAGCGTTTACCGTAACCAACAGAGCCAAAGTCGAGTCCAAGCCTCCCGAAATGCCGATAATTGCGCACTTTGAATGGGTGTGCAACAGTCGCTTGGCAAGTCCGAGTGTCTGAATAGAAAATATCTCTTCGCAACGCTTCGTGCGGTCGTACTCCTTGCTCGGAACAAACGGCATGGCGTCAATATCGCGGTCGAGTTTGCTGCACTCCTCAAACTCCATCTCTATGGGGTTGATGGCGTATTTGGGGGTGGGGTAGTCGGAGGTGTAGGTGTTGCTGCGTATGCGGCTGTTTTGCAGAGCCTCAATATCCACATCGGCAACGATTGTGCGCTCGCCAATCTCGAAGCGCTTGCCTTTGGCCAATATCGAGCCATTTTCGGCAATGAAAGAGTTGCCGGCAAATACCACATCAGCCGAGGACTCGCCAAAGCCTGACGAAACATAAACATAGGCCGTATGTGTGCGCATAGAGTGCTGACTAACGATGTGACGCAGCGTGTCATGCTTGCCGATAACCTCGGGTGATGCCGAGAGGTTGAAAATAATCTTCGCACCACTCAGAGCCTGCTGTGTAGAGGGCGGTGCGGGAGTCCATACATCCTCGCAAATCTCCACTCCGAAGCGCGTGCCGTTGAGTTCGAACAGTTGGTCACGACCAAAGAATGCCCCTCGCTCGGCAAAACCCTCCAAATACTCGGAGTCAATGTCGCGACCCGAGGCGAACCATCTGTCTTCGGCAAACTCGCTGTAATTGGGAGTGTAGCACTTGGGTATCAGGCCCACAATCTCGCCTTGAGCGACTACAGCCGCGCAGTTATATATGGCGTTACCCACCACAACGGGCAAGCCTACGATTGCAACGATTTGCAGCTCCATGCTGGCGTCGGCTATGCGTGCGAGCGAGGCCTCGGCCTGCTTGAGGAGCGTAGGTTGCAGAAACAAATCTCCGCAGGTGTACGAAGTGATTGACAATTCGGGGAATGCAATGATTTGCACTCCTTGCGCGGCGGCTTTGCGCATATTGTTGATTATATGCGTGGTGTTGAATTCGCAGTCGGCAACATTCAGCGAAGGAATGCACGCCGCAACCTTTACATATCCGTACTTATTCATCTTGAGTTAGTTAAAAACCTTGATATACTCCTATTTTGCCCATAGCTGAGCAAGGTTTACAATCACATTTACAGCCTTCTGCATGGTCTGCAATGAGCAATACTCAAATTTGCCGTGGAAGTTCATACCTCCGGCAAAGATGTTGGGGCAGGGCAGACCCATGAACGATAGGCGTGCGCCATCGGTGCCACCGCGAATGGGCTTTACGATGGGCTTAACATCGGCCATGCGCATAGCCTCCATAGCCTTGTCGATTACCTGCGGATGGGGCTCGACCATCTTGCGCATGTTGTAGTATTGGTCCTTAAGCAGGAGTTTTAGCACCTCCTGGCCATATCGCTTCTGCAATAAATCCACGCAACTCCAGATATAAACCTTTTTCTGCTCGAATTTCTCGCTGTCGTGGTCGCGGATGATGTAGCTTATCTTTGCATTCTCGACCGTGCCACTGATGCCAACGCAGTGGTAGAAACCCTCGTAACCTGTGGTGTATTCGGGGCGCTGCTGTACGGGAAGCATGGCGTTGAGCTCACACGCTACCTGAATGGCGTTTATCATCTTATCCTTGGCATAGCCGGGGTGGACATTGCGACCCTGAATCTCGATAACGGCCGATGCGGCATTGAAGTTCTCGTACTCCAATTCACCCTCGTAGCTGCCGTCCATCGTGTAGGCGAAGTCGGCACCAAAAGCCTTTACATCGAAGTAATCTACTCCGCGGCCAATCTCCTCGTCGGGAGTGAAGCCCAAGCGAATCTTGCCATGCTTGATTTCGGGGTGCGACATAATGTACTCGGCTGCGGTCATAATCTCGGCGCATCCGGCCTTGTCGTCAGCTCCTAGGAGGGTTGTTCCGTCGGTGTGAATAATGGTGTGCCCCTTGAACATTGATAGCTCGGGGAAGTCCTTGACCTGCATCGTAAGGTTGCCGTTAAGATGGATGTCGCCACCGTCGTAATCCTCGATAATGTGGGGCTTAATGTCTTTGCCACTCATGTCGGGAGCTGTGTCCACATGCGAAATAAAGCCGATAACGGGGGCGTTTTCGTAACCTTTTGATGCGGGGATAGTTCCCATGGCGTAACCGTATTTATCGACCGTAACATCCTCCATGCCGAGGCTACGCATCTCGTCGGCAAGGTAGTTGAGCAACACCAACTGCTTGTCGGTCGAGGGGAATGTTGTGCTGTTTTCATCTGACTGCGTGTCGAACGAAACATATTTCAAAAATCTATCTTTCAGTTCCATAGTTATATTGTTTTAAGTTTTTCTTTGCACTTTTGTCTTTTGTTATATTCGTCATTCCACATTTGAGCAACGGAAGAGTAGGTAAGTACACATCAGTCACCCTTGCTCAAATGAATGGAATCAACCTTTGAAAATTACTACTTCGCAAGTACTTTCTTGGTAGCGAGGTCAAGGTAAGCGGTAGATACCGGCCATTAGCACAAGGTTAGATTATCGGTATCTGTAAGTAAATTCGTTGTGCTAATGTGGCATGACTCTGTTATTTTTACTACTCTTCTTTCTTTGCTCGCATTGTGTGCCAAATCATATAGGCGGCAAGGGCAATATACATTGCAAGTCCCAGCCACTCGGCATTTGATGAGGCTGCCCACTCGGTCATGAACCAATCTGCACCTGCAAACTTCAATACGGCCGATACTACGCCCATTAGAGCACCTCCGGCTATAAATCCTGAAGCAATAAGCGTACCTCTATCGAAACGGGCCTTGTTGAGTGCGTCATCTTTCGAACGATTAGATACAAACCATGCAATCAAACCTCCGACAACCAGCGGAGCATTCAAATACATAGGTATAAACATACCCAAAGAGAATGCCAAGGCGGGAACTCCTATGGCTGTCAAAACCAATGCCAACGCAGCGCCCATGAAGTAGAGAATCCATGGTGTTGAGCCTCCCGTCATCAGGGGCTGAATTACGGCTGCCATAGCATTGGCCTGTGGAGCAACAAGAGCGTTTTCGCCCGTAAAACCATAGGTGTCGTTCAATACGAGCATTACGCCTGCGACGGTAGCTGCCGATACGAATGTACCGAGGAATTTCCAACCCTCCTGCTTTTTGGGCGTTGTGCCGAGCCAATAACCGATTTTAAGGTCGGTGATGAATCCTCCGGCCATCGAAAGGGCGGTGCAGACTACGCCACCAATGATAAGTGCTGCGGTCATGCCGGCTGTGCCGTTAAGTCCTATGCTCACCAAAACCAAAGAGCTTAAAATCAGCGTCATAAGCGTCATTCCCGACACGGGGTTTGTTCCTACGATAGCGATAGCATTTGCCGCTACGGTGGTAAAGAGGAACGCTATAACGAATACGATAAGCAGTGCCACGATGCTCTGCATGGGGTTACCCAACAATCCGAAGTGGAAGAATACAAGCGTAGTGATAAGCGCGGCGATAAGTACCGTGAGTATGGTTTTCATCGGAATGTCGCGCTGTGTACGCTCCACATTGGCTTTCGTACCACCCTTCTTGCTCGAAAGCTCGCTTACGGCCAAACCTACAGCCTGACGAATTATGCCGGCTTGGCGGATGATGCCGATAAGACCCGCCATGGCGATACCGCCGATGCCTATCGGGCGACCAAAGTCGGTAAAGATTGTTTCGGGCGACATGGCTGCGGCGTCGGGCATTACCGAGCCAATCAAAGGCACGATAAGGAACCACACGAGGCATGAACCTGCGGTGATGATGACGGCATACTTTAGTCCGATGATGTAGCCCAAGCCCAAGACGGCTGCGCCCGTATTAATCGAAAATAGAACCTTGAATTTGTCGGCACACATCGCTCCGAAGGCTGTGAGGCGAGTGGAAACGACCTCGGTCCATGCTCCGAAGGTGCTGACTGCGAAGTCGTACAATCCGCCAATCAAGCCCGCAACGGCCAAAAGTTTTGCCTGATTTCCACCCTTTTCACCCGAAACCAAGACCTCGGTTGTGGCGGTAGCCTCGGGGAAGGGGTATTTGCCGTGCATCTCCTTGACGAAGTATTTTCTAAAAGGAATAAGCAGTACGATTCCCAAGACTCCACCGAGCAACGACGATAGGAATACCTGATAAAATTGTGCTTCAAGTCCAAGGATGTAAAGTGCAGGTAGTGTGAAGATTGCTCCCGCAACGATTACGCCCGATGATGCTCCGATAGATTGGATGATGACATTCTGCCCGAGCATATTCTTTTTACCCAAGGCTGTGCCCATACCCACAGCTATGATTGCGATGGGGATAGCTGCCTCGAAGACCTGTCCGACCTTAAGGCCGAGGAAAGCGGCCGCAGCCGAGAAAATGATTGCCATCACTACACCCATCGTCACCGAGTAGGGCGTAACCTCGGCCGGAGTGGTGTTAGCCGGCATGAGTGGCTTGTACTCCTCGCCTGCCTTCAACTCGCGGTAGGCGTTGTCGGGGAGTGAGATGTTTGGTTTCTGTTGTTCCATAGTGCTTTATTTTTTTGTCGTTTTATTATTCGATTGCGTTGCTGATAGTAAACATTCTTACAAATGTAAGAAAAAATGTCGTAACATACAAATCTTGCCTCGAAGCAGGCAATAAAAAAGAACAAAGAAGTTGCCCTCTTTGCTCTTTTGTCTTGCAGTCCTCTTTCTTAGATGTCAGACTTTGTATTCTCTTTTGTTTTAGACTCTCACGGTCGCATCTGCTCCCTCAGAGTGACGAATTAGCTACCACATAGCGTCATTCTGAGGAGGCTTTAGCCGACGCGAGAATCTTACTCTCTACTCTCGCTAACAATGCTCCTCGCCGAGGTCGAATTTTATGTCATCAATATACTTTTTGATGCTCTGCTCCTCGCTGCGTGGACATATCATCAGCACATCGTCGGTGTCGACCACAATGTAGTCGCGTAAACCATTGACAATAGCCACTTTATTGTCCGGCACCGCAACTATTGAATTACGCGTATTATAGGTGTAACAAGCCTTGCCCGATTTGGTGTTTGCGTAGGCATCTTTTTGCGATAATTGGTGCATCGAACCCCATGTACCCACATCGCTCCATCCGAAGTTACCGCAACGCACATATACATTATCGGCCTTTTCCATCACTCCGTAGTCGATAGATATAGATTTACACTCCGAGAAAACTTGCTCAACAGCAGCTATTTCACGCTCAGTACCTAAATCATTGGTTATGGCAGAAAAGAGGGCGTGATGCTCGGGCAAATGCTTCTCGAATGCCTCGATAATGCTCTTGACTGTCCAGATGAAAATGCCCGAATTCCAGAAAAATTCTCCACACTCGACAAAAGTCTGGGCAAGCTCCAAGTGAGGCTTCTCGGTGAAGCACTTCACGCGGCTAATCACTTCATTATTAGACTTTTGAATGTAGCCATAGCCTGTTTCAGGGCGGCTGGGTTTGATGCCTACGGTCATCAGCGCGTCGTGTCCTACGGCAAACTCTATGCACTCCTCAATAATGGCACGAAACTCCTCCTCGTTGAGTATGAGGTGGTCGGCCGGAGTGACAATCATCTCCGCCTCGGGATGCGACTTTTTCAGGTGGTATGCAGCATAAGCTATGCAGGGTGCAGTATTCCTTCCGATAGGCTCGCAAAGTATTTGGTTCTCATTAAGTTCGGGAATATGTTCGAGAACCATATCCTTGTATCGCTTGTGGGTCACCACAATAAAATTTTCGATGCTCACCAACGGCATAAAACGCTCAAAAGTCATGCGCAAAAACGACTTGCCCGTTCCAAGTATGTCGAGGAACTGTTTAGGCTTGGCTTGACGGCTTATGGGCCAAAAGCGAGTACCTACGCCACCTGCCATTATAATGCAGTATCTGTTGTTTTTCATACCTTAAATATAAAGAATTTTTAAGAATTCGTTGTAGAATCATACAAATATACAAAATAATTCGTATCTTTGTCAATTATTAAGATTAATAATTGCAGAAAAGATGAAGATACGACTCTTTACGATACCCAATATGCTCACACTTGGCAATTTGGTGTGTGGTTCGGCAGCAGTGGTGGCGTTGCTCTCTGGTGGGGATTACCGCATGGCGCTATGGTTGATGATTGCATCGGCAGTGTGTGATTTCTTTGATGGCTTCGCTGCGCGCCTTTTGAAGAGCTCTTCACCCTTGGGTGTGCAGCTCGATTCGTTGGCCGACATGGTATCGTTTGGTTTAGTACCTTCGGTGGCGCTTTTCTGCTTGTACGACACTTTACCTTGCGTGGTGGAAATGCCTGAAAATGTGGTAGAAATTGCACATTATCTAATGTTTATTATCGTGGCATTTTCGGCCCTTCGATTGGCAAAGTTTAATATCGACGAGAGTCAGCATACCGAGTTTTGCGGCTTGCCTACGCCTGCAAACGGCCTTTTCTGCTTGTCGTTGGCGATGTTGGTGGCTGAGGGCGATATTGCTCTCTCGCGTGAGATGTTGTTGCTCGTGGCTGTGATTATGGCCTGGTTGCTTATCAGCCCCATAAGGATGTTTGCCCTGAAATTCAAGGGCTTTGGTTGGCGAGGTAACGAACTTCGATATTCGTTCCTTGTGTTGAGTGGTTTGATTATTGTGCTTTTCACGCGTTACGCTGTACCCGCAATAATCTTGCTATATGTGGTGATTTCGGCAGTGCGTTGGGCTAAGAATTGTTATAAAAAGTAGTTGATACCGAGTGAGATGAAGCGATTGTTGCACATATTGCTTATTGTGGTTGTATCGTTGTTGATATCGCCCGATGCGGCTTTGGCGCAGCTCGATGCAAGGGATATATCTCGTGCTCAGCGCAATGGCCAGCAGATGTCGTTGGGCGGTGCAAATACTTTTGGCGGCATGGCTCAAGATGGTATGGATATGGGGCAAAATGGTGGTATGATGCAGGAAAATGGCGATTCCACAGCCACTCAGCGCATCCGCAAGCCTTTGGAGTCGTACTACTTCGAGGATTCGATTCGTGCTTTGCCCAACTTCCAATGGACCATTGATAAGGATATGAACGATGTGGTGATTTCACCTCTCGATACCACCTTAATGAATTGGCGAATTGACTACCCCTATTATCTTAAGGGTGTGGGTGATATGACTATGGGCGGTTTGGGCCAGGCTACGCTTCCGTTCAACTATTTCGAGCGACCCGATTCTCCGGATTTCAGCTTTGCACAGCCCTACGATTCCTATACCTACCGTATGGATAATGTGCCGTTCTATAACTCCAAGACGCCGTATTTCAATATGATGTATCTGGAGTCGGGCCAGAAGCGTTATCGCGAGGAGCATTTCGAGGTGGTTATGGCTCACAATGTGTCGCCTACGACGAGCTTTAATGTCAATTACAAGTCGCGCGGTACTAATGGCTTGTACGACTGGCAGCGCACACGCAATAAAAACCTTTCGGCAGCCTTTGCGCATACGGGCAGACAATATTCTGTGCATGCCGGCTATATCCACAACCGCATTGAACAGCGCGAAAATGGTGGTGCTGTGGGCTTGTGGGCTGTGGCGGATACAACATTCGAACATCCTTCAGGTATCCCTATGAAATTGGCTGAATCTAAGGCTAATAACTCATATCGCAATAACACATTCTACATCAAGCAGGCATATGCCTTGCCGTTGGTGCCGCTCACCGATTATGATTTCTCGGTGGCCAATCTTCCTGCGGTGTATTTTGGTCATGTGTTCGAGTATAACTCATGGAGTAAGCTCTATACCGACGAACGCGCAGCTTACACCGATGAGCGAGGTGAACTTGACGAGAATGGCGAATATGTACCTACGACCGACAACTATTATTATCAAGATTGGTTTATTTCGCCCAAGACTACGCGTGATTCGATTCGCGAGAGGGTGGTGTCGAACAAACTTTTCGTCGAGGCGCAGCCGTGGGATAGGAATGGCACTGTGGGTCGCTTGGGCGGTGGTGTCGGCGTAGATTTACACTATTATTCACATTTCGATTGGGACTCTTATTTTGAGGGTAAACAGGCCGTCGATAAGCGTACGGCATGGTATGCCTATGGAGCGGTGAGTGGCAAGATTAAAAGATTTATAGATTGGGGTGCTAATGCAAAGTATTACCCATCAGGTTATAGAGGCGGAGATATGTCGCTTAGTGGTTATTTGACACTGACGGCACGCTTCCGCGGTCATCCCGTTATTCTGTCGGGACGATTCTCGCAAACGCGACAATCGCCTTCGTATTGGCAGGATAACCTGTTCTCGAACCACTATGTGTGGTCCCACTCCTTTGATAAGGAGGATGAAACTCGTTTGGAAGTATCGTTAGAAATTCCCTCATGGGCTTTGGAATTCGGTGCTTGGCAGGGCGTGGTATCCAACAAAATCTATTATGGAGCCAATTCGCTTGTTGCGCAACATTCGGATGCGATAAGTCTTACGAGTTTGTATGCTCGCAAAGATTTCCGCTTAGGCGGATTTCATCTTGACCATAGGGTATTGTTGCAGTGGAGCACAAATCAAGAGGTCATCCCCGTTCCTTTGTGTAGCGCATATCTCTCGTACTACTATGAATTTTGGGTAGAGAAGAAGCATGTGCTGCGTATGCAAATTGGCATTGACGGCCGTTTTAATACTTCGTATTATGCACCGGCTTACAATCCTGCGCTTTCGGCGTTCTACAATCAGCGCGATTACAAGATGGGCAACTATCCATATTTGGATGCCTACATCACCGCAAAGTGGAAGCGAATGCGTATTTTCTTGAAGTATCAACATGTGAATCAGGGCTTGTTTGGCAATGGCGAGTTTATGACCATTGCGGGACATCCCCAGAATCCGGGTATGTTCAAGATGGGAATCTCGTGGGGATTCTATGATTAGTGTGCTGTATTGTGCGGTATGAACTGCCCGCAAAACAGACTTTTATGACTAAAAAGAGTTTAATTTTATCGTTCGTTCTTATTGTATTTTTGAGTTTTTTGGGTTCTGATGGTTACTCGGAGCGCTTGGCATACGATATTGCCCCCGAGGTGATTAACCCTCACCCAACCACCGAGGCTCCCTCTACTACGGCAGTTGAAGCTCCATACACCATTTCGGAGTATGATGGCTTGATGCGCCGCATAGGCAAAGAGGAGGGCCAGGATTGGCTTTTGATGAGTGCTATTGCATATAGCGAATCTCGTTTTCAGGATGACCTTGTGTCGTGTAGAGGTGCGATAGGCCTTATGCAGATTATGCCAATCGTCGGTAAGCAATTTAATGTCGAGGAGGAGGATATTGCTGATACAGAGACAAATATCCGCTTGGCCGGCAAGCTGCTTTCGAAAATTGAAGGCACATTGCAGATTTCTCCCTCGGCCTCGAAGAACGATCGTTTAAGTATTATTCTTGCATGTTATAACGGCGGTATCGGTCATGTTGCGGATGCGCGTCGTTTGGCTCGAAGCAATGGTGAGAACTACAACTCTTGGGAGGTGGTGGCTTACTATCTTCAGCAGAAAGCTAAGCCTGAGGTCTACCAGAGCGATATTGTGCGCTATGGTAAATTTACCGGTAGCAAGCAGACAGAGGCTTATGTTCGCGAGGTGATGAAACGATATGAGATGTATCGTCGTATTGCAAATAACCGATAATAAAGTTGATATTTGCAACGCACAAGCAGTCACCTCACGAGTGACTGCTTTTTGATTTTAATGAAAGGGAAGATTGAATACTATAAACACTAACAAAACTATGAAAAAACTTCTATTTATCTCTTTGGTACTTATGCTCTCGGCAACCGACTTTGCCTGGGCACAGGAGGACGGTGCGAACAAAACAATTTCGGTTGTTGACTTCGGTGCAAAACCCGACGATGGCAAGGATGACACTCGTGCTTTAAGACGCGCTGCGGAGTATTGCCGCACAAATGCCGGAACTACACTCGTGATGCCTGCCGGAGTCTATCGCTTACGCGATGCTGAGGCTGAGCGCTTGGAGCAGGAGGTCATGTCGGGTAAGATGGGCCAGAACCCCGAGGCAACAATCTTCAAGCCCTACTATCCCTATGTCAGAGGCTTGGATTTCGAGGGTAGCGTATCTACAACTATCGAGGCTCGCGGAGCTATTTTGATGTGCGAGGGCTGGATGGAGCCTTTGTCAATCGTTGGAAGTCAGGATTTTACCGTGCGTGGCCTTACCATTGATTACAAGCGTAAGCCCTTCTCTGAGGGTCGAGTTTGCGCTATCGACGAAAAGACATTTACCGTGCAGTTCGGTTCGGAGCGCACCCTGACTATGGATACTCCGTTCCCTCGCGTTATGTTGTGGGATAATGAGATAAGCGGAATTTATCGTTCGCCGTTCTACTTTGCGCGTCAAGAGGTCTTGGAGGGTAATAAGGTTGTTTTCAAGGGTAAGTTACCCGAGTATATGATGGGCGCACCTGTCGCTACGCCCCACTCATTCCATTTCCGCCCCGCAATCTTGGTTTGGCGTTCTACGAATACCACGATTGAGGGTGTTACAATTCACTCGCAGTGCGGTATGGGTATCGTAGGATTCGATAGCCGCGATGTTACAATTAAGGGCTTGAATATCATTCCTTCGGAGGGTTATAGCTTCTCGACAAATACCGATGCTACGCACTTCGCTTGCTGCGAGGGTACTATCAGCTTCGATGGCTGTATGTTCCGAGGTCAGGGCGACGATGCTACAAATGTTCATGGCTACTACCACGACATCGTGGCCGTGGAGGATGGCTGGGCAACATTGGAGTTGAAAGCTCCGACATATACCCATATTCAGGTTGCCGATGTTCCCCGAGTGGGCGATAAGATGGAGGTTGTGCGTATCGCGACTTTGGCTGTCGAGGGAGAGCTTGAGGTTGTGGATGTGCAGCATGAGGGTGAGCAGGTCGATGTTAAGGTGCGTTTGAATGGCGCTCTGCCCGAGAATTTCAACGAGTATTACCTCTTTAATGTAACCAAACTTCCCAAGTTGGAGTTCCGTCGTTCTACGGTTTGGGGCAATTTGGCGCGTTGCGTTTTGGCGAAGACTCGTGGTGTTGTGATTGAGGATAATATCTTCCGAGGCAGCACCGGTACAGCTATCCATGTGGGTGCCGAGTCGGTTTGGAAGGAGGGTACTCACGCCAAAGATTTGCTAATTCAGCGTAATGTTATTGTGAATTGCGGCTTGGGTGCAGGTTGCCAGTATGGTGCAGCAGGTATTGCTGTGGTTATTGGCGCTCCCGATACTGAGGGTACAACATTGCACGATGGTGTGAAGATTCTTGATAACACCATTATCGGTACGGGCGATAAAACCACTTGCGGTATTTCGGTACGCAATGCCAAGAATATTGAGGTTCTGCGTAATACGGTAAAGAATTGTGGTCTTACCGTCGAAACACGCAGCGTTGAGAATTTGGTTGTGGAGTAGATTGCTCGATTGTTATAGGGATGCGGGGCTTTGGCTCCGCATTTTTTTTGTTGTGGGAAGCGGAATTAAAGAGCAAAGAGGAAAGAGCAAAGAGCAAAGATAATATAATCCGTCATGCCACATCACACGCACGATATTGGCTTACAGGTATTTTTAACCTACCATGCGTGGGATGAATGGCATCTACCTTTGGGAAATACTACCTTGCAAGTACGGACTTGGCAGCAAAGGAAATAAGCGGTAGATTCCAGTCAATTGGGTAATGGTAGGCACTACGAACTTATTAAGTAATGGTTTACCCAATTGTGGAATGACGGTATTATGAAAGAGATTCTCACGCAAAACTGCGTTTTGCTCAGAATGACGGATTTACTACCACATATATAGCGTCACTCTGAGGGAGTGCATGCGACCGTGAGAGTCTAAAACATTGATATATAAACAAAAAAGACAGTCTCGAAAGATTGTCTTCTGCTTAATTCTTGTAAATCTTGCGGTGCGTAGGGGACTCGAACCCCTGACCCCGTGCGTGACAGGCACGTATTCTAACCAGCTGAACTAACGCACCAATTGCTGATTGCGAGTGCAAATATAATACAAATTTTGAAACCTGCAATCAGTTATCAAAAAAAATATTATTCGAAAATCGAAAATTGCACACTGCCGTAACTTTTTAGCTTACTGAAGCGTGGGTGGCTGCTGAAATCATGAGCTTTCGAGTGCTCGAAAATAAAGATTCCGCCTTCGCGCAATAGGTTATTTTCGAAAACTAAGTCTACGACCTGCTCGCTGCCTTCAAGGTCGTAGGGTGCGTCCGAGAAGATTATGTCGAACTGCTTGGCGCAACTTTTAAGGTAAAGAAACACATTCGCCTTTACGGGGTGAATGTTCCGAAGATTGAATCCCTGCGCTGTTGTGCGGATAAAATTATAATGCACGGCATTAATCTCCACCGAAGTTACCGATGCTGCTCCGCGCGATGCAAACTCATAGCTTATAGAGCCTGTGCCGGCAAAGAGGTCTAAGACCTCCACGCCTTCGAAATCAATCATGTTACCCAGCACATTAAACAGATTCTCCTTGGCGAAGTCTGTCGTTGGGCGAGCACGCAAGTTCTTGGGTGGGGTAATGGTGCGACCGCCGCAGCTACCACTGATGATTCTCATCTATACCTTATATATTATAGTTATAAAAAAGAGGCTGCCCCGTAAGGTCAGCCCCATGATTTGCCTCTTGGTGACAATTACTCACCCCAGTTACCAGCCTCGTTGTTGCTACCCTCCATAGAACCGAACATCAAACCGGCATACTGACCGAAGTTGTTTACTCGGTCGTCAATAAGGTTGATGACATTCTGCTTGTACTCTATGGTGTCGAGGTATGACTTGTAAGGTGCGCGGCACTCGATAACGGGCAATACCATTGTAGAACCTGTTGCAGCCTCACCAGCCTCCAAATAGAACTCTACCTGGTTGTTGGTGAAAGGAATGTAACGCAAGTTGTTTACATCCTCGACTGTGAACTTACGAGGGTTGAAGATAGTGTCGATAACATGGATGTAGTAAGTCTCAACATTCTTCTTCTTCAAACGCTTCAGGCGAGCCATTGCAACAGAGTCATCCTCATCCACCAACTTACGCTCCATCTGCAAAGAGTCGTTAAGAATGAAGTAAATCAAAGTGTCGAAGTCGCCTGTAAACTTCTTGTACTTGCTCTTGTAAGCACGCTCTGCTGTACGGATGTCCTTCAACTTTTCGATTACTACGGCATTACGCTCCTTAAGTTGCTTCTCGAAGCTCAATGGCTGAGAAATAAGTGCTGCAATCCACCAAATAAGACCGATGATTGCCAAACCCAAAATAATTTGTGCTGCTTTTTTCATTTTGTGTTATTAGTTATTTGTTATTAATTTTGTATCCAAACTTAAGCTAAAAACAAACATAAATGCTAAACACTTATATTGCACGCCAAATTTACGCAAAATTCTCGTTCGAAGCAACAGTTAGTCAGAAAAAAGTTGTAGAAAAGTTATCTAACTGGCTCTCTTCGGCAGATTCTTCCTCTGTTTTTGTGCTGAATGGCTATGCCGGAACAGGAAAAACCACCCTTGTGGCGGCAATGGTAGCAGTGCTGAAGGAGATGGGAACTCCGTCGGTATTGTTGGCCCCAACGGGGCGTGCAGCAAAGGTTTTGTCGCGTTATGCAGGGCAGGAGGCCCACACCATACATAAACAGATTTATCGTGAACGCACCAATGCTGCATATGAGTCGAAGTTCTCGCTTGACATAAACAAATATAAAGATGC
Source organism: Alistipes sp. (assembly GCA_045125895.1). Lineage (GTDB taxonomy): Bacteria > Bacteroidota > Bacteroidia > Bacteroidales > Rikenellaceae > Alistipes. The sequence goes on along the minus strand of JBGVNT010000007.1, from coordinate 128,669 downwards.
GGTATTTGTCGTTGATGAGGCATCAATGCTGTCGGACCAGTCGGGTGAGGGCCAGATTTTCGGCAGCGGTTCACTGCTGGAGGATTTGATAAAATATGTGCGCAGTGGAAAAAATTGCAGACTTTTGTTGGTCGGAGATAATGCTCAGTTGCCTCCTGTAGGTGCAGATTATAGCCCTGCGTTGGATGAGTCGGTGATGCAGTCGTATGGCGAAGTGGAGTATGCGTCGATGGACGATGTGGTGCGTCAAGGTGCCGATTCGGGCATCTTGTTTAACGCTACGATGTTGCGCTGCATGTTGGAAAACGGACTCTATGAGATTCCCCAGTTCGATATGCAATACCCTGATTTTAAGTCTATTGGCGGCATGGATTTGCTCGAAAGTCTGCAAGATGCCTACGATAGATATGGCAAGGACGAGGTTATTGTCGTTACGCGCTCCAATAAGCGGGCAAACCGCTATAATGAGGGTATTAGACGCTATAATCTGTCGGCCGAGGAGGCTATCGAGAGCGGTGATATGTTGATGGTTGTGAAGAATAATTATCACTACACCGAGCGCATCAAGGATTGCCCGATGAGTTTTATTGCCAACGGCGATGTGGCACATCTTAAGAAAATCCGTCGTTTCGAGGAGTTCTATGGTTTTCATTTTGCCGATGCGGTGCTTTCGTTCCCCGACTACGACGATATGGAGATAGGATGCAAGGTGCTGCTTGACACCATCGCCTCGGAGTCACCCTCGCTTACACGCGAGGAGAGCAGGCGTCTGTTTGAGGAGGTCGAGAAGGATTATTTGGATGTCAAAAGCAAAATCAAGCGCTTCCGTGAGATTCGCGAAAATCCTCATTTTAATGCCGTGCAGGTGAAATTCGCCTATGCGGTGACCTGCCATAAGGCTCAAGGTGGTCAGTGGAGCGTGGTTTTTGTCGATAGATGTCTGTTTGGCGACGAGCCTATGAGCCGCGATATGTTGCGTTGGCTGTATACCGCCATAACGCGAGCGACCGAGAAAGTCTATTTAGTGAATTTTGATGAACGATTTTTTTGATAATCTTCATTAAATGAGCTATATTTGCCTATTAATTTTTTTGTGAAAATGGCAGGAGAGAAGAAAGCAAAGGAGACTCCCTTGATGGAGCAATATAACAAGGTTAAGGCGCAGCACCCCGATGCGATATTACTATTTCGCATGGGTGACTTCTATGAGACATTTGGTGCCGATGCCATCAAGACAAGTTCCATATTGGGTATAACTCTCACACGCCGCGCCAATGGCTCAGCTTCGCATGTCGAGTTGGCCGGTTTCCCTCATCATGCCATAGACAATTATCTGCCCAAATTGGTCCGCGCCGGCGAGCGTGTCGCCATATGTGAGCAGTTGGAGGACCCCAAGACGGTAAAAGGCAATCAGATTGTTAAGCGTGGTGTTATTGAGTTGGTTACTCCGGGAGTAGTTTTGGGCGACAATATCCTGCCCAATAACGAAAATTCGTTTCTTGCATCGGTATTCTTTGGCGATAAAGAGATTGGCGTGTCGTTCCTTGATGTTTCGACAGGCGAATTCTTTATGGCCGAAGGCGACGAACGATATATCGACAAGCTGATGTCGAACTTTGCTCCAAAGGAGGTGCTGTATCAGCGAGGCTTCGAGGACCGTTTCGAGGCCGCATTTGGCAATCGCTACTATACCTACCGCTTGGAGGAGTGGGTATTCTCGTCGGAGATTAATTACGATAAACTTTGCAAACAATTCTCTACCAAGTCGTTAAAGGGCTTTGGTGTGGAGAAAATGCGTTCGGGTATAGCTGCTGCGGGTGCTATACTCTATTATTTGGAGTTTACCGAGCATCGCGATATTGCCCATATTGCCTCTATCTCGCGCATTGACCGCAACGAATTTGTGTGGATTGATAAGTTTACGATGCGTAACCTGGAACTCTTCTCGTCGAATGGGCAACATGAGAAATGCTCGTTTTCGGATGTTATCGACCGCACTTTGACGGCCATGGGAGGCCGTATGCTGAAGCGATGGATTGCCATGCCGCTCATTGATGTCGAGCGTATTCGTCGTCGTCAGGACATTGTGGAGTATTTAGCGCAAAATGCCGACTTCGCTGCTTCTTTGCGTGAATATATCTCGCAAATTGGCGACTTGGAGCGTCTGTCGTCGCGTATTGCCGCAGGGCGTGTCCTGCCGCGCGAGTTGGTGCAACTGAAAAATTCACTCACGGCAACCGAAACGCTTAAGGCGCTTTTGGAGTCGTCGGATGATGACAGAATGCACGCCCTTGCTGCCGAGATAAATCCTTTGACGGAGGTGCGTGACCGCTTGGCAAAGGAGATTTATCCCGACCCGGCGAACAACAACATCCTCAAGGGTGGAATTATTGCCGATGGCGTATCGGCCGAGCTTGACGATTTACGACGCGTGGCCCTGCATGGTAAAGATGTGTTGCAGATGATTCAGCAACGCGAGAGCGAGGCTACGGGCATCCCGTCGCTTAAGATTAGCTACAATAATGTCTTTGGATATTATATCGAGGTGCGCAATACTCATAAAGATAAGGTTCCCGAGAGTTGGATTCGCAAGCAGACGCTTACGGCTGCCGAGCGATATATCACCGAGGAGTTGAAGGAGTATGAGGAGAAGATTTTGGGCGCTGAGGATAAGATTCTTGCCATCGAGCAACAAATCTATACAGCTCTTGTGCAATATATCGCCCGACATTTGAAATCTTTGTTGCAAGATGCCGCTGCGTTGGCTCGCATCGACTGTCTGCAATCCTTTGCTTGCTTGGCATGTGAGCGTCGTTATGTTCGCCCCACATTGGATGAGGGCGATGTTATAGATATTCGAGATGGTCGCCATCCTGTAATCGAGAGCCTTTTGGCTGTGGGTGAGGAGTATATCCCCAACGATGTGTTGCTGAACGCCACCGACCAGCAGATTATGATGATTACGGGCCCCAACATGTCGGGTAAGTCGGCCTTGTTGCGTCAAACGGCACTTATAATCCTCATGGCGCAAATGGGCTCATTCGTACCGGCATCAAAGGCGCATATAGGCGTTGTGGATAAGATTTTTACGCGCGTGGGCGCTTCGGATAATATCTCGCAAGGTGAGTCCACATTTATGGTCGAGATGCTGGAGTCGGCAAGCATCCTTAACAATATCTCGAATCGCAGCCTTATTCTTTTGGACGAGATTGGCCGCGGAACGAGCACCTACGACGGAATCTCTATCGCGTGGGCTATGGTGGAGTATATTCACAACTTCCCCTCAGCGCGTGCCAAGACGCTCTTTGCGACGCATTACCACGAACTTAACGAGATGGAGCAGCTGTTCCCACGCATCAAGAATTACCATGTTTCGGTGCGTGAGGTCGATAATACGATTGTCTTCCTGCGTAAATTGGCGCGTGGCGGTACCGAGCACTCGTTCGGTATACATGTGGCACGCATGGCGGGTATGCCGCAGAGCATCGTCAAGCGTGCAAACGAGATTTTGGGTAACTTAGAAATGGTGTATGGTAACAACGACCTTTCGTCGGGTGTACCCACATCCCAGCGTAAGCGTCGTGGACAACCTTCGTCGAAGCAGGTGGCCGATGTGGCGGGGCAGGGTAGTATTCAGCTTTCAATGTTCCAACTCGACGACCCTGTGCTTGTGCAGATACGCGACCAAATCAAAGGTCTTGATATCAATTCGCTCACTCCGCTTGAGGCACTCAACAAACTCAACGAAATAAAGAAGATTGCGGGAATATAACTTTTGGGAGTTATATCGTTTAAGTTTGTTGCAAAAAAAAAGATTCTCACGCATTTGTTTTTCGTCACTCTGAGGGGGCTTTAGCGACCGTGAGAGTCTAAAAAACAAATGCTCAGAATGACATTGCAAGCCTAAAATAGATAATCTCGTGACTTTTTAGAAAATATTTTTGCATTTTCGGGGGGGGTAGTATCTTTGCGTTTATAAACTTTTATCCAAAGAAGATATGAAAAGAATTTTTGCGTTTGTGTTGTCTGCGGTGACCTTCGTCGCGTGCAACACCGCTCCGGCCGACTATTATGAAATCATTGGAAAGGTCAAGGGCGTCGAAGACGGAGTTCCCGTTATGCTATATCGTATAAGTGGCGGCGTGGGGCATGGTATTGCTCGCGACACGATTACCGATGGGCAGTTCTATTTTCGCATAACTCCCCAATCGGCCGAGAAAGAGAGATTGAGTCTTAGGTGTATAGGTGAAGGCTACCCTATGATGAGTATCAACCTCTGGGCATCGGCCGGCGATAAGATTCGTGTGAAGGGTGGTAATAACCTCTCGTACACATGGCGAGTGAAGGGCCCTGCCGAGGAGATTGCGTCGTGGCAGGCCTATATCCAAAACTCCCGTGATTTGTATGACGATATGCAACGCGCAAATATCGAGCAAAACCAATTGCAGGCTCTCAGTCGACAGCCCGATGCTGATTTGCAGCAACTTAGGGCTAAATACGACAGTTTGGATAGGCTCGATTCTCAGCTTCAGGTGGAAATCGGCAAACGCGACTTGGAGCTGATGAAGCGTCGCAAGATGGATATTGTCGGAATGGAAAAATTATCGGGGATGGCTATGATGTGTCATTATTATGCTGATAGCTACCCTCTGCGTGATGCTGTGGTGGAGGCCTACAACTCACTCAGTGAGGAGTGGAAGCAGCATTCCAAGGCCGATGCTATACGGGCATCGCTCTTTCCGCCTCGTCAAGTCGAAATCGGCCAACCTCTGATTGATGGCGAGCTCTATGACTTGGCAGGTAACACGCATACGCTTGGTGAATTGAAAGGAGAATATATCCTGATTGACATATGGAGTAGCGGTTGCGGGCCCTGCATTATGGCGTTCCCCGAGATGAAACAGGTTGCCGAAAAATACAAAGGTCGCCTGCAGGTGGTCAGCATTACTCAGGATGGCGATTCCGCTTGGCGTAATGCAGCGGAGCATCACCCTATGGTGTGGAATAATTGGAGTGACGGCAAGGCTGCGTCAGGAATATGTGCCAGCTATTTCCGGGGTGCTATCCCTTGCTATACGCTTATATCCCCCGACGGCATCGTAGTCGACCATTGGGAAGGCTATGCCGAGGGAACTTTGCTGCAAAAGATAGCAGAGCATGTTAAGTAGAGGGGGCTCAAGCTGAAAAACTAAGGGCGAGAATCAGTGTTCTCGCCCTTAGTTTTTGCTCTTCTCGATAGCTTACTTCGCGTCAATTAGCGAACGGATGTTCTGAATGAGCATTCTTACTGCCACCGAATTGAAACCTCCCTCGGGGATAATCACATCGGCATACTTCTTCGAGGGCTCGACAAACTCCTCGTGCATGGGCTTCACGGTGGTGATATATTGGTCGATGACCGACTCCATGCTGCGACCTCTATTCTTCACATCGCGCAACACACGACGCGCCAGCCTTACATCGGCATCAGTATCTACGAAGACCTTGATATCCATCAAATCGCGCAACTCCTTATTCTCGAAAATCAGGATTCCGTCTACGATAATTACCTGCGAAGGGGTAACGGTGACGGTTTCGCTTGTGCGGTTATGCTCCACAAACGAGTAAACGGGATGCTCCACAGGAAGGCAATTCTTCAGCGCCTTGATATGTTCGACCATCATCTCGGTGTCGAATGCCTGGGGGTGGTCATAATTCAGGCGTGTGCGCTCTTCGTAAGTTAACTCCGAGTGTTCCTTGTAATAGTAGTCGTGGCACAATGTTGTGACATCTTCGCCCACAAAAGCCTCCTGAAGCTTACTTACAAGCGTGCTCTTACCCGAGCCACTGCCTCCTGCTACTCCAATTACGGTTACCTTCATAGATTATCTGCTTTACTCGTTAGTGATAATAAATAGGCTGTCCCCGCAAGAAGGAACAGCCTATGATTACATATATTATGCGTCGATATTTGCGTAGTGTGCGTTCTTCTCGATAAACTCGCGGCGTGGGGGAACCTCGTCACCCATCAACATCGAGAATATACGGTCAGCCTCGGCGGCATTTTCGATTGTCACCTGACGCAAGATGCGGGTTTGGGGATTCATTGTAGTATCCCACAACTGCTGTGCGTTCATCTCACCAAGACCTTTGTATCGCTGGATGTGAACACCCTTTGTACCCATTTCGTCGACAATACTGTCGCGCTCCTCCTCGGTCCAGCAGTAACGCTCGGCGTTGCCCTTCTTTACTAAGTAGAGTGGTGGCGTTGCGATGTAGATATGGCCATTCTCGATAAGTTCCTTCATCTTGCGGAAGAAGAATGTAAGCATCAAAGTTGCAATGTGCGCACCATCGACATCGGCATCGGTCATGATGATAATCTTATTGTAACGCAACTTCTCCATGTCGAGTGCCATGCTATCCTCGGCTGTACCTCGCTTAACGCCCAAAGCGATAAACATGTTCTTAATCTCCTCGTTCTCCCACATACGATGCTCCTGAGCCTTCTCGACATTGAGAATCTTACCTCGCAGAGGCATAATAGCCTGGAAATTACGGTCACGGCCCTGCTTTGCAGTACCACCCGCAGAATCTCCCTCGACGAAGAAAATCTCGGCAATCGAGCGGTCGCGGCTTGAACAATCGGCCAACTTACCCGGAAGACCTGCGCCCGACAAAACAGTCTTGCGCTGAACGGCCTCGCGAGCATTGCGTGCTGCGTGGCGTGCCGTAGCCGCCAGGATAACCTTCTGCACAATAGCCTTTGCATCCTTGGGATGCTCCTCTAAATAGAGTGCCAATGCGGCCGATACTGCGCCATTTACCGCAGCTGCAACCTCGTCGTTACCCAACTTGGTCTTGGTCTGGCCCTCGAACTGAGGCTCGGCAACCTTAACCGACACAACAGCTGTCAATCCCTCGCGGAAGTCCTCGCCATTAATCTCGAACTTCAACTTTGCCAACATTCCCGACTCCTCGGCGTACTTCTTAAGTGTACGGGTAAGAGCCGAGCGGAAGCCTGTAAGGTGAGTACCACCCTCGATGGTGTTGATATTGTTTACATATGAGTGAACATTCTCTGAATAAGAGTTGTTGTACTGCATGGCAACCTCTACAGGAACGCCGTTTTTCTCGGTGTCGATGTAGATGATGTCTTCGATGATGGTTTCGCCACGCGTAGAGTCCAAATACTTCACAAACTCCATCAAGCCATCTTTCGAGTAGAACTCCTCGTGCATAGGCTCGCCGTTCTCATCCAAATTACGCTTGTCGGTAAGTGAGAGGTGAATGCCTTTATTAAGGAACGCCAACTCGCGAAGGCGATTTGCCAATGTTTCGTATTTATACTCGGTGGTATGAGTAAAGATTGATGCGTCGGGCTGGAAGGTGATGATTGTACCTCTATCTTCGCAATCGCCCAAAATCTCCATCTGTGAAGTGGGGACACCCTTGCTGTAAGATTGTCTGTAAATCTTGCCACCGCGATGAATCTCGGCAACGAGCAGAGTTGAGAGTGCATTTACACACGATACACCCACACCGTGCAAACCTCCCGAGACTTTGTAGCTGCCCTTGTCGAACTTACCTCCGGCGTGCAGCACGGTCAAAACAACCTCCAAGGCCGATTTGCCCTCTTTCTCGTGATAGTCGGTGGGGATACCACGACCATTATCTTTTACGGTGATAGAGTTATTCTCGTTGATTGTGACATCAATGTGTGAGCAATAGCCAGCCAACGCCTCGTCGATAGAGTTGTCCACAACCTCATATACCAGGTGGTGCAGACCCTTCTCGCCAATATCGCCAATATACATCGCCGGACGCTTACGAACAGCTTCCAGGCCCTCCAATACCTGAATATTGGACGCTGAATATTCCTCTTCTTGCTTCTTTACAATCTCTTGTTCTGTACTCATATAGTGTATAAAATTTCGTTTATTTCAACTTCATGTTGCATCCGCCTTTTGGGTGGAGGATTTAATCATGCAAAAATAGTAATTTTAGTTGATTTGTGCAACATCAAATCTATGATTTGTTGCTATAAATCGACTATTTCTCGGCAAAACTTTTCTCGAGGTCTATTTCGCTGATTTTGCCCTTCGAAAAGAGTAGCGTACGCGATGGATATTGCTCGATAAGAGCGGTGTTGTGTGTCGACATAACAATAGCGCAGCCCTGCGAAGCAATCTTTAGAAACAGCTGCATGATTCCATCGGCCGTAATGGGGTCCAAATTACCCGTAGGCTCGTCAGCCAAGAGGAGTCGCGGAGAATTGACCAAAGCTCGAGCGATTGTCAAACGCTGTTGCTCTCCACCCGATAGCTCAAATGGCATTTTATAGGCTTTATGGTCGAGCCCCACAAGTGTTAGGACCTCGTCAATGCGATGGCGTATATCCACATCTTTACGCCAGCCTGTGGCACGCATCACATCGTAGAGGTTGTAAAACACATTTCTATCGCTAAGTAGCTGATAATCTTGAAATACAATGCCCATACGACGGCGCAGATAAGGAATCTCCTTGCGGCGGATTCTCCTTAAATCTATGCCTGCGACATAACCTTCACCCTCGAGCAGCGGTACTTCGGCATACAAGGTCTTGAGGAGCGTACTTTTGCCACTTCCCACCCTGCCGATAAAGTATACCATTTCGCCCTCGCGTATTGTGAGGTTTACATCCGAAAGGACCAATTCATCGTCTGCTTTGATTTTGCGGGATTGTCCATCGGTATGATATATTGCAACATCGCGCAACTCTATAACTTTGTGTCTTCTCTCCATATTAAGCCTTTGGCATTAATCACACAAATATACGCAAATTATTCGAACATATAGCTCGAAACAGGGTAAAAATACTCTATTAAAGCCAAAAAATGCCGGTCCGCATATTGAACCGACATTTTCAGCTTGAGATATTTACTCCGCGCGATATTATCACTTATCGGGAGTCGAGAGCTTTCGATAAAGATTAGGCGTTGAGCCTGTGCCACGCTTAAATGTGGTGTAAAAATGCTCGGTCGACTTGAAACCAAGAGCGAAAGCTATCTCTTTGATGGAGTCCTGAGTATTTGCCAACAAATATTGAGCATGGCGCAATTTCACCAATGTGAAGTATTTAGCCGGCGGGTGGCCCGTATAATCGCGGAAGATTTTGCGGAACCACGAGTAGCTGATGTTTAGATGCTCGGCCAACTTCTCCAAATCTATGTTTTGCAAGACATGCTCCTGCATAATGGCTTTTGCTTGCTCGATAATCTGGTCGAGACGATCCGCAGCAATAGACTCGTTGCGTGCCGTAAAGTTTACGATGCCCAACATGTGCATTACAATACCACACAAAAGTTGCTGAGCCGCAGGACGGTCGGTAGCCGCTACATCTATGGCATGCTGGTACAAATCGACGAGTTCGCGATGCAATCCGATGTTGAACACCGTTTCGTTCTTTGCAAACATCGTGTCAATAGACTTCTCGGCCATTTTGCCACTAAATCCTATGAAATATTCGCTCCAACCTATATCTTTTATAGGTTTATAGGTGTGCCATTCACCCGGACGCAATAAAATTAACGAACCTTTCGACACTTCATAATCACCAGATGCGTTCGAAAATACGCCTCGTCCTCCAACAATGTAAAGTAATTGATATTCGCGCAACACTCTACCTCGTTCGGGATTAAACATATACCCTACGGGGTGGTCCTTCGCAGGATACTCCTCGTCGGGAGCCACCATCTGCATGCCCACCGTACTGATGGTGCATCCATACAATTCATCGGCCTTGTTGGGTATCAGATAGTGAAAACGCACATCCGGAAGTTGCATTCCATTCATTATTTAATCTATGTAGTGATGTATGCCCTCATTCGGGGCTTCATCTGGTTAAAAAACTATTTCGGCAAATTAAATGCCACGCTCATCTCCCTCATCTGCTCTTGCGTCATGCCGTCGGGCTCATAGCCCATGCACTTAGCATTGATATAAATCTGAGCCGATTTATTCAATACATCCACCTGGTCGAATGCCTCCATAATGTCGCATCCTACGGCGCATACGCCATGCTTTTCCCACAATGTTACATCATAGTCGTCGAGCTGAGCCAATGTAGCCTCGGCCAAGCGCTGTGAGCCGGGAAGTTCATAGCGTACAATGCCCAATCCGCGTGGACAGAATGCCTTTGTTTCGGGAATCATACTCCACAAGAGATTGGTGAGCACATCCTTTTCCAGGAACTTATTGGTGTGCGACATGGCAACCAACTCGATGGGGTGAGTGTGCAGCGCAGCTTTGTAATTTACGCCCTTACCAAGCAAATAATTGTGCATGGCAAGATGCGACGGCAACTCCGAAGTGGGCTTTACGGGATTGTCGGCAATAATCTCGTAATGCGCACAATCATCCGTAATGCGAATCAACGAGCCGTTCTCCATAGGGCGACGAGCCAAATCGCGCATGCGCTTGTTTGTACCCTTACAGAAGAAGTAACAACCCTTCAGGTGGGGCAGGGGAGCACCCATTGCAACCTTTTCGGCAATGGCGGGCATGCGGCGAATCTCGTCGTCGATATGCTCTGTGACATTTACCGTAATATTGCCGCCGTTGCGCTCGGCCCAGCCTTTTTGCCACAAGTAACCGGCGACCTCGGCAACCTGCTCAACTTCATAAGCCAATGCGGGGCGGCCTTCAAGTATTGATTTCATCTTGATAACAACTTTTTATTTAAGTAACTCGGGCAGGAATGAGCTCAAAACCAATACGCAGATACCTAAAACAAGCACTGCAATGGTCTTTTTCGAGCAGCCTTTCCACTCCTTTAATATAATGCCCCAAACATTTGCAAAGGTCACATTCAGCGCCATCAAAATGCAGAATGACAGCGTCATGAGCGTAGGCGACTCAGTCAGAAAACCCTTTCCGAGGCTTAAGCCGAAGAATTGGCTGTACCACAATGCGCCTGCCAATGCACAGAAGAATGCGTTGTTGAGCCAGAGGCTGCCTTTTGCATAGTCGCCAAAGCTCTTGTTCTTCGCATTTTGATAGAGGCAGTAAACGGCATTTGTCAGGAATCCGCCAAGCGTCACAAGCAGCGTCGCGGGCAAAGTCTTGTACATGTCGGGAGTCAGAACTCCGAAATTGATATCCTTGCCAAACTCCAAACCCACATTAAAGCAGCCGCTCATAACACCCGCCAACAGAGCAATGGCGATACCCTTCGGGAAGTTGAAATCCTTAACTGCGGCCTTCTTCTCCTCCTCGGGCAGAGAGTTGGCCTTCATCATGCCGGCAACGCCAATGATAGCGATACCTGCCAAAGTTACAACCACACCCGAAATTACGGCAAATGTCAGCGATGCCAAAGCATTCATTTCGGGGAAGAATGAGTTGAGTAATACGGGACCCAAAATAGTTCCTCCTGCGGCGCAAGTACCCAGGGCGATACTCTGACCGAGTGCAACACCCAAATAGCGCATCGAAAGACCGAAGGTCAAGCCTCCGACACCCCACAATACACCAAACAGGATGGTCATCAGGATGTTGAAGCTGTTGTCTGCTGTGACAAGCTCAAAAATACTGTGACCCGCAGGAACTGCCAACAAAGCACCCAAAACGGGGAATATGAGCCATGCAAAGACACCCTGAATGAGCCAATAAGACTCCCAGCTCCAGCTCTTTATCTTGTTGATAGGCACATAACTGCTCGATTGGCAGAAAGCACCTACGGCTATAATTAAAAGACCTATTAAAATCTCCATAGCTAAAAATTATTCGTAAGCAATTTCATACAACTTAGCAATATCCTCTACCGAAGTGGGGCGGGGATTTCCACCTGTGCAGACATCGTTAAATGCTGCTACGGCCAATGCGGGAATATCCTCCTTCTTTACACCAATCTCGCAGAGGTGCTGTGGAATACCGATGCTGAGCGAAAGCTCGCGAACCGCCTTGATAGCTGCTTCCACGCCCTCGTCTACGCTCATACCCTCGGTATCAACGCCCATAGCCTTGGCGATGTCGGTATATTTGGCTCTGGCCGGAGAGTCGGCATTATACTCCATAACATAGGGCAAAAGCAGGGCATTCGCTACACCGTGAGGTGTGTCGTAGAATGCTCCCAATGGGTGAGCCATCGAGTGAACGATACCCAAGCCTACATTCGAGAAGCCCATACCTGCGATATACTGTGCCTCGGCCATGCCCGAGCGAGCGACCTCGTCTTTACCATTCTCGACAGCATTCTTCAAATGCTTGGCAATAAGCTCGATAGCCTTAAATTCAAACATGTCGCTCATAGTCCATGCACCCGGAGTAATGAAGCTCTCGATAGCGTGAGTCAGGGCATCCATACCCGTCGCTGCGGTCAGGCCCTTGGGCATTGAATACATAAGTTCGCAGTCGATAATCGAACACATCGGGATGTCGTTGGGGTCTACACATACCATCTTCTTCTTTGCCTCCTCGTCGGTGATGACATAGTTGATTGTCACCTCGGCAGCAGTACCTGCTGTGGTAGGAATGGCAAATGTAGGTACGGCGCGATTCTTCGTAGGAGCAACACCCTCCAACGACTTCACATCAGCAAACTTGGGATTGTTGACAATAATACCCACAGCCTTTGCAGTGTCGATAGAAGAGCCGCCACCGAGTGCGATAATGAAGTCTGCACCCGAAGCCTTGTAAGCCTCTACGCCGCGCTGAACATTACCGATAGTGGGGTTAGCCTTTACATCCGAATAGATTTCATAAGGGATATTTGCGCTCTTCAAAACCTCCTCAATCTTCTCGGCTACACCGAACTTAATCAAATCCTTATCTGTTACAAAAAAAGCCTTCTTAAAACCTCTCTTGGCTACCTCGTCGGCGATTACCGAACGGCAGCCGGCACCGAAATACGATGTCTCATTAAGAACTATACGATACATAATTAGCAGCGTTTAGATGTTACTTCCTTCTCATACTTTTGAATGTCGGCAATGAAATCCTCGCCTACGGGGACATTGTTGCGCAAGCAGAACATATCCCATACTGCGTTCCAAGGCATTGCCTTGCACTCCTCCAACAAAGCCAAACGCTCGAAGCCCTGACCGTTAGCCTCATACTCGCGGAGAGTCTTGAGTGGCTCAAGCAATGCCTGCAACAAGCACTTCTGTGTAGCGCGTGAACCGATTACATAAGCTCCGATGCGGTTGATAGATGCGTCGAAGTAGTCCAAACCGATATGAACACGGTCCAAAGCGTCGCAACGAACAATTTCCTTTGTGAGGTCCAAAGTTTCGTCGTTGATGATTGTCACATGGTCTGAATCCCAGCGAACAGGGCGGCTTACATGAAGCATTACTTCAGGTGTGAAGAGCAGGAGCGACGACATCTTGTCGGCAATAGACTCTGTGGGGTGGAAGTGACCTGTGTCGAGTGTCACAATCTTGCCCTTCTGCGCAGCATAAGCGATGTAGAAATCGTTGCTACCAACAGTGTAGCTCTCCAGACCGATACCGAATACCTTCGACTCGACGCAATCCTTCATGTGCTCGTACTTCTGCTCCAAAATCTCGTCCAAAGACTTCTTCAAAATAGCACGATACTGCATACGGTTTACAGTGATGTCCTTTGAGCCGTCGTGAATCCAGATATTCAAAATTGCGGGGTCACCCTGGCGGCGTCCCATCTCGTCGGCAATGGCGCGGCAACGCTTTGTATGCTCAACCCAGAACTTGCGAATATCCTCCTTGGGGCTTGATAAAGTAAGGTCCTCAGATTTGGGGTGAGAGAACGATGTAGAGTTAAAATCGAGCTTCATGCCCTTCTCGGCTGCCCACTGCATCCAGCTCTCGAAGTGCTTAGGCTCCAACTGGTCGCGGTCTACAACTCCCGTTTCGCGGAAATCTGCATAGCTTGCGTGAAGGCTCAAACGGTGCTTGCCGGGGATGAGCGATGTTGCCATCTCGATGTCCTGGCGCAACTCCTCGATGTTGCGAGCCTTACCCGGGTAGTTACCCGTAGCCTGAATACCGCCTGTTAGGGCGCCTGCGTTCTCGAAACCTGTAACATCGTCTGCCTGCCAGCAGTGTAGCGACAACTGTACTTTCTGCAAAGTCTCCAATGCTGCTTCAACATCTACGCCGATAGCTGCATAACGCTCCTTTGCTAACTCGTAAGCCTTTTCAATCATTTTCTTTTTCATAAGTTGTGTAGTTTTTTAGTTGTTTATAATATTACATCTCTTTATATACGCTCAAGTATTTCTCGTAGGCCGATTGCCAAACGGCATTATCCGATGGCTCATAGTGCTGCGAATCGGTAAGCGAATGGCGAATCATGGCTCTCATATCGCCGATTGTAGCGACCACGCCGGCCCATTTAGCCTGCATCATGACATTACCTATTGCGGTAGACTCCGAAGAACCCGTCTCGACGGGCATGCCGATAGCATTTGCGGTGAATTGGTTGAGTGTAGCGTTGCGGGCTCCTCCGCCAATCACATACAGACGATTAACCTCCACGGGTGACAGCTCTTGCAACATTGCAATGACTTGGCGGTAACGCAACGCCAACGATTCGAATATGCAGCGAGTAAATTGGCCGATGCTCTCGGGTGCAGGCTGATTGGTAGCCTTACAATAATCGACGATAGCTCCCGTCATAGATGCGGGATTTGCAAAACATGGCGCATCGGGATTTATAAGCGAGCGGAAGGGCTCGGCAGCCTCGGCCTCGGCGATAAGGGTGGGGTAGTCCATCTCGGGCCACTCTGCACGGCAACGCTCCAAGAGCCACATGCCGCAAATATTTTTCAACACTCTGATAGTACCCTCGATTCCGCCCTCGTTTGTGAAGTTCAGCTGAAAACTCCTCTCTGAAATTACGGGCTCGGGTGACTCTACACCCATAAGTGACCATGTGCCCGAACTCAGATATGCGAAATTGGCATCCTCGGCCGGAACGGCAGCTACAGCAGAACCCGTGTCGTGGCTCGCAACGGCAACAACGGGAACGGCACCCAATCCGGTCAGGCGCTGCACCTCCTCGGTTAGTGTGCCGATTTGCTCACCCGGCATAATCATGCGTCCGAAATTATCGGCCGTAAGGTTTAATACCCTTAATATATCGTCATCCCACTGCTTGGTACGCGGATTAATCATCTGTGCCGTAGATGCAATGGTGTATTCTGTCACCATCTCTCCCGTAAGCAGATAGGCCAATGCGTCGGGGATAAACAAAATCTTCTCGGCCGCCTCCAATGCTGAACAGTTGTTGCGTCGCAGGGTGTCAAGCTGGAAAACGGAATTGAAATTCATAATCTGGATACCAGTTTTCTCGTATAGCTCCTTGCGTGGCATGCGCTCGAAGAATTTTTCAGGAGCGCCAACCGTATGAGGGTCGCGATAGCAATATGGTAGGCGCAACATTTGTCCATCCTTGCCGAAGGTTACAAAATCAACACCCCAGGTATCAATACCGATAGATTCGACCTTGATTCCTTGCTCGGCAATCTTCGCCAGGCCTTTGATTACCGATTGGTAGATGGCAGGAAAATCCCAATAAAAATGCCCCTGCATTTCGATAATCGGGTCGGGGAAGCGATAAATCTCCTCCAGATTGATATTGTGCTCAGTAATTGTAGCAAGAATAACTCGGCCGCTTGTTGCGCCCAAGTCGATAGCTGCGAAATGATGTGTAGCCATAATTGTGTAGCGTTATAATTTCTTTGATAGCAAAATTACATTTTTATTTTCATCTAACAGATTGCCATAATGATTTAATTACTTTCTATTTTGATATAGATTTTTTTTAATAACTCACGATTGCGTTCGGCAATGTAGTTCACGCCTCGGCTGAAAACCTGCATATTAGGAGTTGTATTTGATGTTTTTGCCGTTATAAATAATGATTGATTCCCGAAATGGACATATTGCCCCAATACCGAATACCCGCCGGGTATCATTTTTTATAGCGCAGGTAAATTTTCTTAAAGAAAGGAGTGCTCGAATCGGATATGAAAAACATTGGCGCCATATAATTGCGAAAAATATCATGATACTATTTAATGAAAATAGAAATATTTTTTACCTTTGTAGCATAAATGAAAATATACAATAAATAATATAACATTAACAATGAAAAACGACAATCAGATTTTTGATCTTATCGCCGAGGAGCGCGCTCGCCAGATGCACGGTATCGAGCTTATCGCGTCAGAGAACTTTGTTAGCGACCAGGTAATGGCGGCTATGGGTTCTGTTTTAACCAATAAATACGCTGAGGGTTATCCTGCAGCTCGCTACTATGGCGGTTGTGAGGTTGTGGATAAGGTGGAGCGCCTTGCCATTGAGCGCCTGTGTGAATTGTATGGTGCCGAGTATGCCAATGTTCAGCCCCACTCGGGAGCGCAGGCAAACATGGCAGTTTTCTTTGCTGTTTTGAAGCCCGGAGATACTTTCATGGGCTTGGATTTGGCTCATGGCGGTCACCTCTCGCACGGTTCACCGGTGAATATGTCGGGTATGTATTTCAATGCTGTCGGTTATCAGCTTGACGAGCAGACCGGTACAATCGACTATGAGGATATGGAGCGTAAGGCTTTGGAGCATAAGCCCAAGTTGATTGTCGGTGGTGCTTCGGCTTACTCTCGCGAGTGGGATTACAAGCGCATGCGCGAAATTGCCGACAAGGTAGGTGCATTGTTTATGGTCGATATGGCCCACACAGCAGGTTTGATTGCCGCAGGTGTTTTGGATAACCCCGTCAAGTATGCCCACATCGTTACCTCTACCACTCATAAGACTTTGCGTGGCCCTCGTGGCGGTATTATCCTTATGGGTAAGGATTTCGAGAATCCTTGGGGTTTGACTACTCCGAAGGGCGTTGTGAAGATGATGTCGCAGATTCTTAACTCGGCTGTCTTCCCCGGTATTCAGGGCGGTCCGCTGGAGCATGTTATTGCAGCTAAGGCTGTGGCTTTCGGTGAGGCTTTGCAACCCGAGTATAAGGAGTATCAGCAGCAGGTGCAGAAGAACGCAAAGGCTATGGCTGAGGCATTCGAGAAGCGCGGTTATAAGGTTGTGTCGGGTGGAACCGACAACCACTTGATGCTTATCGACCTGCGTACCAAGTTCCCCGAGCTGACAGGTAAACTTGCCGAGCGTTGCTTGGTGGCGGCTGACATTACTACCAACAAGAATATGGTACCGTTTGATTCTCGCTCTCCATTCCTCACTTCAGGTTTGCGCTTTGGTACACCCGCAATCACAACGCGTGGCGTAAAGGAGGATAAGATGGATTATATTGTAGAGCTTATCGACCGCGTATTGCACGACCCCGAGAACGAGGAGAATATCGCAGCAGTTCGCAAGGATGTAAATGCCATGATGGCTGAGTATCCTCTGTTTGCGTGGTAGTTATTGCGCAATAGCATAAAAGGGCTTGTAGTGATTGTAAAAAGCTGCAAGCCCTTATTTTTTTATCCCTAAAGCCTAAGTGCTTGATTTTGGGCGTACTATTTGCTATGCCGACCCCATAAAGTTGTAAAAGCAAATAAAAAGGACCTGTGAAAGAGAATTTTTTACCTTTTACATGCGTTAATATGTCGAGTTCGAATAGCGTAAAATAAAAAATACGCCATGAAATGAAACAAAACGATACGATATTTCGTATTAAAGGCGATATGAGTGTATTAGGTGGTTAAAACCGGCACTATCCGAACTTTTGAGGAAATTTTAACTATATAGTAAATATATGCGTCAATTAAAGATTACAAAGTCTATTACCAATCGTGAGAGTGCATCACTCGATAAGTATTTGCAGGAGATTGGTAAGGAGGATTTGATTACCGTAGAGGAAGAGGTTGAATTGGCCCAGCGCATCCGCAAGGGTGACCAGGAGGCTTTGGATAAGCTTACAAAGGCGAATTTGCGTTTCGTAGTGTCGGTTGCCAAGCAGTACCAGAATCAGGGTTTGAGCTTGCCCGACCTTATCAACGAGGGTAACTTGGGACTTATCAAGGCTGCCGAGAAGTTCGATGAAACACGCGGTTTTAAGTTTATCTCGTATGCCGTTTGGTGGATTCGTCAGTCTATTCTTCAGGCGTTGGCAGAGCAGTCGCGCATCGTTCGCCTGCCCTTAAATCAGGTTGGCTCTCTCAATAAGATTAATAAGGCGTTCCAGCGTTTCGAGCAGGAGCATGAGCGCACTCCGTCACCCGAGGAATTGGCAAGCGAGTTGGAGTTGCCTCGCGAGAAGGTGACTGACACATTGCGCGTTGCAGGTCGCCATATCTCGGTAGATGCGCCTTTTGCCGATGGTGAGGATAATAGCCTTTTGGATGTATTGGTAAATACCGACTCTCCGAATGCCGACCGAGGTCTTATCAACGAGTCGCTGGCTACGGAGGTAGACCGTGCTTTGGAGACCTTGACCGAGCGCGAGCGCGATATTATCAAGTATTTCTTCGGTATCGGTTGCTCGGAGATGACATTGGAGGAGATTGGCGAGAAGTTTGACCTTACACGCGAGCGCGTACGCCAGATTAAGGAGAAGGCTATTCGCCGCCTGCGTCACTCTTCACGCTCAAAACTTTTGAAGTCATATTTGGGATAATCTCAATTTAGCGCAATAGGATAAGGTGAGGCTAAAACCTCACCTTATTTTATTACAGAGGAATAAAAAAATGTAAAAATAGCCTAAAATGTTTGGCTAATTGAAAATTGTTTTTTACTTTTGCACCGCTCTTAAGGAGATGAATGCTGTTGTAGCTCAGTGGTAGAGCACTTCCTTGGTAAGGAAGAGGTCACGAGTTCAAGCCTCGTCAACAGCTCAAAAAACGCAAGCGTTACCCAAAAAGGTGACGCTTGTTTTTGTATTAGCATATAACTTGAACGAGTGACCTCCGAAGTCCCCCTTTTCCAAAGGGGGATTTAGAGGGAATGTAAATATAACCCTTTGGGTGCACCAGCACCCACGAGTTCAAGCCTCGTCAACAGCTCAAAAAACGCAAGCGTTACCCATCAAGGTGACGCTTGTTTTTTTATTTAACTATTTAACGGATTTATACCCATACACCGCTTGTGAGCATAGCTGCTCTTCGATGCGGAGTAGCTGGTTGTATTTTGCCATTCTGTCTGAGCGGCTCAATGATCCGGTCTTTATCTGCCCGCTGTTGGTTGCTACGGCGATGTCAGCAATGGTGGTGTCCTCGGTTTCGCCCGAGCGGTGTGATATGATTGTCGCATAGCCGTTGCGTTGAGCCATCTCTATTGCATCAAAGGTTTCGGTAAGCGAGCCTATCTGATTGAACTTTACAAGAATAGCATTGCCGCATCGCTCTTTGATTCCGCGCGACAGGAACTCCACATTTGTGACAAACAGGTCATCTCCAACCAATTGGCAACGCTCGCCGATGCGCTCGGTAAGGGCGCGCCAACCATCCCAGTCATTTTCACTCATGCCATCCTCGATTGAGTCGATAGGGTAGCGCGAGATAAGCATTTCGAGGTAGTCGATTTGCTCCTGCGAAGAGAGCTTGCGGCCCGCATCACCCTCGAAAATGGTATAGTCATAAACCCCATCCTTAAAGAATTCCGACGCGGCACAATCCATAGCTATGGTAACATCCTTGCCGGCCTCATATCCGGCTAACTCTATCGCCTCTAAAATCGCGCCCAAGGCATCTTCTGTGCCTTTCAATGCCGGAGCGAAGCCACCCTCGTCACCCACAGCAGTGCTCAGGCCTCGACGATGTAAAACTTTCTTTAGAGCATGGAATACCTCTACACCCATGCGTAATCCTTGACAGAATGAGGCAGCACCAATAGGTCGAATCATAAACTCCTGGAAAGCGATTGGGGCGTCACTATGCGAGCCACCATTGATGATGTTCATCATCGGAACAGGCATAACATAGGTGTTGAAACCTCCTAAATAACTATATAATGGTATGCGAAGATAGTTGGCTGCGGCTTTTGCTACCGCCAAAGAGACTCCCAAAATGGCATTCGCACCGAGATTGGATTTCGACTGCGTACCGTCGAGTTTTGCCATACGCATGTCAATGTTGCGTTGTTCCAAAGCGCACATCCCTTCCAAAACGGGGGCGATTTTTTCGTTTACATTCTGCACGGCTTGCATAACGCCTCGGCCACAGTAGCGGCAATCGTTGCCGTCGCGTAATTCCAACGCCTCATTCTCTCCGGTTGAAGCCCCTGAAGGCACCGAAGCACGACCCATAACGCCTGACTCCAATACTACATCAACTTCGACTGTGGGATTTCCGCGTGAATCGAGAATCTCGCGAGCATAAATTTTCTTGATTTTCATATCTGCAATGTGTTTAATTTACTATTTGTGACATCAAATATCGTACTTTTTTGAAAAGAATAAAAATTTTTATGGTACTTTTCTGAATTAAGCGTATTTTTGCCAAGGAATTAGGTGATTTATGGGAAGAAATTTACATAATGGTAGAGCGGTAGCATTGTTACCTCTGATAATATTTTTGGGCGTATATCTGTTGGGCGCCCTTATTGCCGGCGATTTTTATAAAATGCCGATTGTCGTTGCTGCGATGTTTGCCTCTATGTGCGCCGTCGGAATGACGCGACATAAATCGCTCTCCGAGAGTATTGGTGACTATTCGCGAGGAGCTACCGATGTGAATATCATGCTGATGATATGGATTTTTGTTTTGGCGGGAGCATTTGCAGCTTCAACCAAAGCTATGGGAGCGGTTGATGCGACTGTTGCTTTAGCATTGAAAGTTATCCCCGAAGAGTTTTTGCCTGCGGGTATCTTCATCGCAGCATGCTTTACCTCGCTATCTATCGGAACCTCGGTGGGTACAATCGTGGCACTTACTCCTATCGCATCGGCCGTAGCTGTTCAAACGGGTTGTAGTACACCCTGGATGGCAGCGATAGTTGTCGGTGGAGCACTTTTTGGCGATAATCTGTCGTTTATTTCGGATACAACAATTGCAGCGACGCGCACTCAGGGGTGCTCTATGCGTGATAAGTTTCGTACAAACTTCTTGATTGTAGCTCCTGCGGCTCTGATAACGCTTGCAATATATATATTCTCAAACAATCAGGAAATTGCATATACTCATCATGTTGCCGATGTGGCTTGGTATACAATTCTGCCCTATATTTTGGTACTTGTGGCCGCATTTATGGGTGTGAATGTATTGATAGTTCTGGTGTTAGGTATTCTCTCTTCGGGCATAATAGGTATTCTCGGTGGCAAACTATCGCTCATCGACTGGTTTGTGACCATGGGTGAAGGCATCAGTTCGATGGGTGAGCTTATAATCATTACCATGATGGCCGGAGGTATGCTTGAGATGATTCGTGTGAATGGGGGTGTAGATTGGATAATCTCGCGCCTGACTTCGCGTATCAGCTCGCGCCGAGGAGCCGAAGCGTCGATAGCCTCTTTGGTGATATTTGCCGATTTGTGTACGGCAAATAATACCGTGGCGATAATTTCGGTGGGTGGTATCGTGCGCCAAATAGCCGAGCGATTCGGTATCTCGCCACGCCGCGCTGCGAGTATAATGGACACCTTCTCTTGTTTTATTCAGGGCTTGCTGCCTTATGGCGCGCAATTATTGATGGCTGCGGGGTTGGCGTCAATTTCGCCAATCGAGATTATTTCGTATTTATACTATCCTCTGATTATGGGCGGCTGTGCCACGCTTGCCGTTATAGCGCAGTGGCCTCGATACAATAAATAAAGTCTTTATCGTGTTGTTTGCAGTGTTGCGGTACTTCAGAAGCAGATGAATTTTGTATATTTGCAAAAAGTTGGATTTACTAACTACTAAAAATAAATGGCTATGAAAAAATTATCAGTTTTTATTCTTGCGGCTATGGCGGCCCTTACGATGACGGCATGCTGTGGCAATGCAAATAAGGAGTGCGAGAAGTGTGAAAAAATCCCCGTGGCGCTACAACTTTATAGCGTGCGCGACAATATGGCTCAGGACTTTTACGGTACATTGAAGGCTGTGAAAGAGATGGGCTATGATGGCGTGGAGTTTGCCGGCTTGTTCGATCATTCACCCGAGCAGGTGAAGGCTTGGTGCGAGGAGTTGGGCCTGAATCCTATCTCGGCACATGTGCCTTTGGTTGATATGTTGGCAGATATTGATAAGGTCGTTGCCGACTATAAGGCTATCGGTTGCGAGTATATCGTTGTGCCTTATGTAACCGAGGAGCGTCATCCCGATGGAGCGCAATTCGGTCAGATGATTCAGGACATTACAGCCATTGGTGAGAAGGTGAAGGCGGCCGACATGGTTTTGCTCTATCACAATCACGATTTCGAGTTCAAACTCACACCTGACGGCAAGATTGGCTTGGACGCATTGTATGAGGCTGTGCCCGCCGAACTTTTGCAGACAGAGTTGGATTTATGCTGGGTAAAGTATGCCGGTCAGTGCCCCGTGGAGTATGTCAAGAAGTATGCAGGCAGAGCTCCCGTCGTTCATTTCAAGGATTATTATGCTGCAGGCGAGCAGACCGAGGACCCATATGCGCTTATCGGTTTGAACGAGGGCGAGAAGAAGGAGAACAAGACCTTTGAGTTCCGTCCTTTGGGCTATGGTGTGCAGGATATTCACGCGCTGTTGAAGGCTGCAAAGGAGGCCGACAGCAAGTGGATTGTTGTAGAGCAGGACCAGCCGAGCATGGAGAAGAGCGCAATGGAGTGCGTCAAGATGAGCATCGACTACCTTAATTCGCTTTGCTGCAAGGAGGCTTGCCACAGCAAGTGCGATGCCGAGAAGTGTGTTGCTTGCGACAAGAAAGAAAACTGCGACCACAAAAGCGCTGCTTGCGACGCTGAGAAGTGTGCAAAGTGTGAGAAGAAAGAGGGTTGCGACCACAAAACAACATGCACAAGCAAATGCGACAAAGCCGAGCAGACATGCGATACGAATCACAAAGCTGCATGCGACGGCGAGTGCAAAGGTTGCAAATAACAATACAATAGCGCTCAAATCAAATGGAAATAGCTAAGCAGATGCTTAGCTATTTCTTTATTTCATTATCAGCTCTTCCAACCTGACTTTCGGGACATAATGCACGCCATCCTTGCGGTAATATGTATGGGATTCATTTTCCGAAATATCGGTAAGCTCAATCTTCTCGGCGCCACGACCTATGGCTATAATAAGCACTGGCTTTAGGGGTAGGGCAAGCGCCTTCTGCACCTCGTCGCTGTTGAATGCCGCAATGCAAATACCATTCAAGCCTATTTCGGCTGCCTTTAGCAGCATGCTTTGTGCCGAAATCCCTAAATCTATATCCACATAACGACCTACGGCATCAGTACACACCACAATAAAGGCGTTGGGCTCGGTAGTAGCAAGAGGTAGTTTCAATTCAGGCAAAGCACCACCCAAACGGATGTGGGGTAGCACCTTGCAGGCTTCATCTTTAAGTACGGGCCTAAAACGCAATACCTGCTGGTTCATCGCCGAGGGCGTAAAGCGATTTACCTCAATTATTCGGCGGAGTTGGTCGGCACGCACCTCATACGAGCTGTCATATCCGCGGTAGCTGCGATTTTTGCGCAATAATCGCTCTAATGATTGGGTCTTACGCGCGGGCGACGCACTACGCCCCGCCATATAATCCTCCATCTTTTTACCTATATAATTATCGGCCATAGTCTACTCGATAGTAAATATTTCGCTCTTAACATACACCTTAAAGCCCTTTACGCTTGCGGGCGCGCCATTCTCCATTCGGGGAAGATACTCTACGCCTGAGATATTTTGCTCTGCACCCATATCTATCACCACCGAATGTGGGAATTTTGCATCGTGCGCACTGCTCCAGTATGTGGACTCCTGCAAGTCGATAAGTTTGTCGGCTGTGTGATTCTCATGCTTGTCATCTTCGCTGTCGGCAAACAACATAGTCCATTTTTCGCGCGAAAGGCGCTCTCCGTTTTCATCCAGCAGATAAATTTCGGCTATGCTTGCAACATCTCCGCCATCGTGAGCATCAGAGAACTCAAGAGCCACATATCGGCCCGTAGCGACATTCGTGAAAGGTATCTTCTGCCAGCCGTTACCGTCGGCAAATGCTCCGGCATATACAGCCTGCTCCTCTTTAAGGTTGAGCTCGGGGTGTGGAATGTAACGAATCCAGAACGGCTCATCCAAAATCGGCTCTTTCAATCCTTGGCACACGGGGTCCATTGGGCCAATGAGGTCAAAGACTAAAATCTCGTTTTCGCCCTTCTTTAGCCAGCAACCCGGCATGTAGAGCGTTTGTTGCGGTCCTATACCCCAAATGCGACCCATAGGGTAACCGTTTACATAGACAAGGCCCTTACCCCATGCCGAAAAATCGAGGAATGTATCGCTCGGCGAATCGACATTAAATGTTGCACGATAGCAAGCCGGAGGAAATCTCACTCCGCCCTCCTTATACTCCTCCAACGGCGAAAACTCCAAACCGCAATAGAACTCATATTCATCGGGAATGTTATAGACCTGCCAACCCTTCAAATCGTAGGTGAAAGGTTGCCCGTATAGCTCCGTTTTGATTTCGACCTTCTCGGTAATACCCTTGAAATCCTTAATCGCACGACCGAAATTAATTCGGCCCATTGCCTCGACCAAAATATCGAGTTGAGCGCCCTCGGTGCAAGGTGGCAACGCTATCTCGTTCTGCCCCAAGCGACGATCCAATACGCCGAGCAGCTTGCCGTCGACATAGATTTGAGCATAGTCATGCACATCGCTAATGACCAATTTTGACTCGCGCTCAATGCGGGGCAACGAGGTGCGGTATAGTATCGAGCCAAAGCCCTGGTCGTAGTGCTCCATGCTGTTGATGCTGAAATCGGGCTTAGCCTTAGGCAGGTTTTCGAACAATGGCGCAACCTCGTGAAATGTGAATTGCGGGATAGAAATCGGTTCGATTAATTTAGGCAATTTCGGGAGCGGTTTTCCGCCGTTATACTTCGCTAAGGTTTCGCGCAGCAGCCAATATTTATATGTCGGATGCCCCGACTCATTAATCGGTGCATCGTAATCATACGAGGTAACATCGGGTGCAAATCCGGGAGAGTTTGCACCTGCCCAATGACCCCAATTTGTACCTCCATGAGTCATATAAAGGCTGAATGATATACCTCGCGACAACATAGCGTCAATACCCTCGACCATCGACTCTGCGGTGCGTGTTTCATGATTTGCTCCCCACTTATCAAACCATCCGCTCCAATATTCGCTGCACATCAGGGGCGACGAGGGACGCAACGACTTCAGGTGTTCGAACTGCTGATCTATATCTGCTCCGGCGCCAAAGTTCATTGTCCACACCAAATCATCCAAACCGTTGAGCGTAAAATTCGACGACCAATCACATTGGAAGAGTGTAATGTTTTCGCCAAAGTGGCGTCGTACAATGTCGCGAATATTCGATACATAGGCCTTATCTTCGCCATAAGAGCCATACTCGTTTTCGACCTGCACCATGATAATCGATCCGCCATTCTCGATAAGCATGGGGCGCACCTGCTCGGCTACCGCTTTCTCGAAGGCATCAACTCGTTCGAGGAAATAAGGGTCATTTTCTCGTAGTCGAATATCTTTTTTCTTGAGCAGCCACCACGGCAGGCCTCCCATCTCCCACTCAGCACACACATATGGCCCGGGGCGAAGTATTACATACATCCCATGCTTTTGACATAGGCCGCAAAATGCAGCCAAATCCAGCTGCCCCGAGAAATCATACATGTCGGGGTGCGACTCGTGGGCATTCCAAAAGACATACAGGCATATGGTATTCATGCCCAAAGCCTTGCATAGTTCGATGCGCTGCTCCCAATATGGGCGTGGAATGCGCGGGTAGTGAAGCTCTGCGGCCTTTACGACAAAAGGTTTGCCGTTGAGCATAAAAGCTCCATCTCCGACTTTGAATCGCTCTATATTTGATTGCTGTGCATGCGTCACACCACAAGAGAGCGTCAATAAGAGCATTGCCGATGCAATATGGCGGAAAAGATTTTTCATGTATTATGAGTTTGTAGTTTGGTTATACAAATATAGCGATTTTTTAAGATAATGTCAACACCCGTAGGGGAATGATTATTAAAGCAGCCCAGCTTCGTAATAGACGATTATCTGCTCTAAGAGTTTATCGTCATTCTCCTTGTCGTACTCCGATTTAAGGTCGTGACCGAATAATTTTCCTACGCCCTGCCAAAATGAGGCTACAAAACCGCCACGAAATTCCCGTATAATCTCATATGCCGTGTAATCGGTCTGTCGGTCGATGAGTTTAATTAGCACGCGCCCCTGAGTGCGTGTCATGCGCTTGGCTACGGGAGTGTACTCGTGGATAATATCTTTGTAGCATTTGTTAATATATGCTCGTTGTTCGCGTTTGCTTAACGATAGCAACTGCTCCTCCATGTCGGCCATCTTGGCGCGGGCAATTTGAGCCAACGGATATACCTTTCGCACGGCATCGACCAAACGCTGGTAGCGTCTGAAATCTTTCGGCTTATCGAATACATAAATTGGAGCAAATGCGAAATGGTCGATGGTATCGCCCTTATAAATGCTGCTGCCTCGAAATTTTGCTCCCCGCATGCGATGCCTCTGCGCCATTACCGGTGGTAATAACGCTGCGATAAAGCATATTATGAGCAGCCATCGTTTCATTACGAAATCTCTTTTAGCAAATGTACGAAATATTTATAACTCTGCAAAATCTTGTACAAAAGAGAGTGTTTTGCATAAAAATGCCGAAATTTTATCGTAAAATGAAAAATATATCACTCAATATGCGATTATATGGCGAAAATATGTTAATTTTGAAAATCTGCAACAGTTCGTTGCCGTAGACTACTGATAACCTAATATACTTAAACTAAGAAATATGAGTAATGTAAAATTTTTCAGAGGTGGTGATATACCTCTTGAATTGCACAAAGTCCGTGTTGTGCAGAAACTCCACCTTGTACCTATCGAACGCCGCCTTGACGCCATTAAAGAGGCGGGATTCAATACCTTCCGCTTAAGCACTCGCGATGTGTTTTTGGATATGCTGACCGATAGCGGAACAAACTCGATGAGCGACACTCAGCTTGCCGCCATGATGCAGGCTGATGATGCTTATGCCGGCTCGCAATCCTTCGAGCGTTTGCAGAAGGCCGTCGAAGATGTTTTGGGTAAGAAATATCTTTTGCCCGTGCATCAGGGTCGTGCTGCGGAGAATGTTATTGCACGCACATTCATCAAGCCCGGCAATCTTATCCCGATGAACTACCACTTCACCACTACATTGGCACATATTCAGGAGTGTGGCGGTAAAGTTGCCGAGTTGTTGTACGACCACGCGTTGGAGCTCAAGTCGGAGCATCCGTTCAAAGGCAACATGGATATCGAAAAGTTGGAGAAGTGCATCCAGCAGACGGGCGTAGAGAATATTCCGTTTATTCGCATGGAGGCATCGACAAACCTTATCGGAGGTCAGCCGTTCTCGTTGGCTAACTTGATGGATGTTAGACGCATAGCCGACAAATATGGCATTATGTTGGTACTCGATGCCAGCCTTATTGGCGAGAATGCCTACCTTATCAAGCAGCGCGAGGATAAGTGGAAGGAGAACTCCATGGGCGAAATCCTGAAGATGATGACCGGACTTGCCGATTTGGTCTATTTCTCGGCGCGTAAGCTCTCATCTTCACGCGGTGGAGGTATCTGCACCAACCAGCGCGCTTTGTATGCCAAGATGGAGGCTATGATTCCATTGTTCGAGGGTTTCCTTACATATGGCGGTATTTCGGTGCGCGAGATTGAGGCTATGGCTGTGGGTTTGCGTGAAACGCTCGACGAAACGATGATTAGCCAGAGTCCCACTTTTATCAAATATTTGGTCGAGGAGTTGGAGAAACGCGGTGTGCCGATGGTAACACCTCCGGGAGTTTTGGGAGCGCATGTAAATGCTATGCAATTCTGCGAGCATATTCCGCAGGAGCAATATCCTGCCGGAGCATTGGCGGCTGCACTCTATCTATGCTCGGGTATTCGCGGCATGGAGCGCGGTACGGTGTCAAGCGTTCGCGATGAGAATGGCAAGGAGATTCCTGCCGATGTGGAGTTGCTGCGTTTGGCTGTTCCGCGTCGTGTGTTTACACTTTCGCAGATTAACTATGTTATCGACCGAATTGATTGGCTGTATCAAAACCGCAAGCTCATTGGTGGCTTGAAATTCGTTTATGAGCCACCCGTGCTTCGTTTCTTTATGGGCGGATTGGAGCCGACTACCGATTGGCCTGCAAAGCTGTTGCACAAATTCCGCAAGGACTTTGGCGATAGTTTGTAGCGATTACTGATGCAACAAAAAAAATCCCGACTTCGGCGAAGAGGTCGGGATTCTTTGTTCTGTTTCGGGGCATTATTTGCTCTCGGCGAAATATTTGTAGAACAAGGGGATTGTATTTACACCCTTGTCGAACTGCTCCAGGCCGTAACTCTCGTTAGGCGAGTGGATGGCATCCTCCGAGAGACCAAAACCGATAAGCAATGACTTGATGCCCAAGATGCGCTCAAAGCCGCTGATAATGGGTATAGAGCCTCCCGAATAGAAGGGTAAGGGCTTCTTGCCGAATGTATCGACAATTGCCTTCTCGGCAGCCTTGTAAGCCGGCATGTCGGTAGGAGCAACATAGGGCGCACCGCCATGCAGGAATTTCACATTTACCTTCACACTCTTCGGTGCAATAGCCTTGAAGTGCTTTTCGAACAATTTACCAATCTTCACAAAATCCTGATTTGGCACCAGACGCATCGAGATTTTAGCATGCGCTCTTGAAGGGATGACGGTCTTTGTTCCCTCCTCGGTATAGCCGCCCCAAATACCATTTACATCGAGCGATGGGCGCACGCCTGTACGCTCAATTGTGGTGTAGCCTGCTTCGCCCTCTACATCGCCAATTGCCAATGCCTTTTTGTAATCGCGTAAGCAGAATGGAGCTTTGTTAAATGCCTTGCGCTCGGCTGCAGTGAGTTCGCGTACATCATCATAAAAACCGGGGATTGTCACACGACCATTCTCGTCAATGAGAGAAGATACCAAGCGGGTAAGTACATTTGCGGGATTCGCCACAGCACCGCCGAACAATCCTGAGTGCAAATCTTTATTGGGACCTACAACTTCAACCTCCATATAAGTAAGACCACGCAAACCGCAAGTGATTGAAGGTGTGTTCATTGAAATCATCGAAGTGTCCGACACCAAAATAATATCAGCCTTCAGGAGCTTCTTGTTCTGCTCACAGAATTTATACAGACTTGGTGAACCAATCTCCTCTTCGCCCTCCAACATAAACTTCACATTGCAAGGCAAAGAATCGGTAGCACACATAGCCTCAAATGCTTTGGCGTGCATGAATAGCTGACCCTTATCGTCGTCGGCTCCGCGACACCAGATGCGACCATCCTTGATAACAGGCTCAAATGGCTCGGTGTTCCACTCCGCACGCGGATCTACGGGCATAACATCGTAGTGGCCATACACCAAAACGGTCTTTGCTTTGGGGTTGATGATTTTCTCGGCATAGACAACCGGATTACCCTCGGTAGGCATAACCTCGGCGCGGTCAGCACCGGCCTTTACCAAGGCTGCGGCCAACCACTCGGCACAACGCACCATGTCGGGTTTATGCTCCGACTGTGCGCTGATTGAGGGTATGCGCAACAACTCAAAAAGCTCACTTAAAAACTCCTCTTTATGAGCCGCAATATAATCATGAACTTGTTTCATAATACTTATTATATTTAGTAATTTACAGGTTACAAATTTCCTTGATTTCGGCAATGAATTTTTGAGCCAAATCATCCGCTTCGGTTGCCGATTTTGCCTCGGTATAGATGCGGATTATAGGCTCGGTGTTCGACTTGCGAAGGTGTACCCAACTCTCGGCAAAATCAATTTTTACGCCATCTATATCGTTCATATTTTCACTACAGTAACGCGACTTTATCTCAAGCAGAACTTTATCTACATCAATGGCCGGTGTCAGGGCGATTTTATTCTTCGAGGCGTAGTACGCCGGATACGACGCTTTAAGCTCGGTCATCTTGCAATTTTTAGCCGCCAGATGGGTCAAAAACAGAGCCACGCCAACCAACGCATCGCGACCATAATGCAACTCGGGATATATAACTCCACCATTACCTTCACCTCCGATTACAGCACCCACTTCCTTCATCTTTGCAACGACATTTACCTCGCCGACAGCCGAAGCATAGTAGTTGCCTCCATGAGCCTCGGTGATGTCGCGCAATGCACGCGAAGAACTCAAATTTGATACCGTATTACCACCCGTTTTCGACAACACATAGTCGGCAACGGCCACCAAAGTATACTCCTCGCCAAACATCGTGCCGTCCTCGTTTACGAGTGCCAAGCGGTCGACATCGGGGTCTACAACCACGCCCAAATCGGCACCCTCGCGACGGATTACTTCCGAGATTTCGGTGAGGTGTTCGGGTAGTGGTTCGGGGTTGTGGGCAAACTCTCCGTTTGGAGTGCAATTCAGTTCTATGACTTCGCAGCCGAGTTCGCGCAAAAGGGCAGGAATAACGACTCCACCTACCGAATTTACGGCATCTACTACAACCTTGAATCCTCGCGCTTTAACGGCTTCTACATCAACCAATGGAAGATCTAAAACCTGAAGTATGTGACAGCGGTTATAATCCTCTCGTTCTACAACCTTGCCAATGGCATCCACCTCGGGAAATGTGAAGCCTTCATCCTCGGCAAGGGCCAATACGCGCTTACCTTCGGCGTCATTCAAAAACTCTCCATGTTCGTTAAGCAATTTGAGGGCATTCCACTGCTTGGGGTTGTGCGATGCAGTGACTATGATGCCGCCGTCGGCACCATGGGCGATTACAGCCATCTCGGTGCCCGGAGTAGTGCAAAGTCCGACATTTACAACATCGGCACCACAGCCGAGCAGTGTGCCTTCGATGATTCCGGCAACCATTTCTCCCGAAATTCGAGCGTCGCGACCGAGAACGATGGTAAGTTTTTTGCCCTTGTTTTTCTCGCTCATAAAACGGACATAAGCCGTTGTGAACTTAACGATATCAATCGGGGTGAGATTATCACCACAGCATCCGCCAATAGTGCCACGGATACCGGAAATTGATTTAATGAGTGTCATAGTAGTAATATATAACCTAAATAACCGTAATACCTAAATTGTAAAAAGTAGCGAATTTATTTTGTAATTCGATGTAAATATATTATTTTTATGCCATATAAAAAAGTCTAACGAGAAATTTTTATGACACAAGAACGAATTATTCCCTCTTCGGAGCTGATTATCAATGAGGATGGCTCGATTTTTCATCTGCATTTATTGCCGGAGCAGCTGGCCGACATCGTTATTTTGGTGGGTGACCCCGGGCGTGTACAGATGATTGCAGAGTTTTTTGACGAGGTTGAGTGCCGAGTGTCAAATCGCGAATTCAACACCGTAACGGGTTCATATAAGGGCAAGCGCATGACGGTACTCTCGACAGGTATAGGTATCGGAAATATTGACATTTCGGTCACCGAGCTTGATGCTTTGGCGAATATTGATTTCGCAACACGCAAGGTCAAAGAGCAGAAGCGTCAGCTCACATTGGTGCGTTTGGGTACTTCGGGAGCTTTGCAGCCCGACATAAAGGTTGGCGATTTTGTCTATGCGCGCACCTCGGTGGGCTTTGACGGATTGTTGAACTACTATGCCGGTCGCAACGAGGTTTGTGATTTGGCTATTGAGGAGGCTTTTGTTGAGCATACGGGCTGGAATCCGTTGTTCCCGCGCCCATACTTCATTGACTCGGACCCCGAATTGTGGGAACTATTCAAGGATTCGGTTACCGAGGGTATGACTATCGCAGCCCCCGGATTTTACGCTCCGCAGGGTAGGTGGGTGCGCCTGAGGCCCGAAGATGTTGATTTGAACAGCAAAATCGAGTCGTTCGACTATGAGGGTCGACGCATCACCAACTACGAGATGGAGGGCTCGGCTTTGGCAGGTTTGGCAAGATTGATGGGACATCGTGCCACAACGCTCTGCACAATCATCGCGCAGCGTGTGGCAAAAGATGCCTGCACGGATTACAAGCCATTCGTCAAGAAGATGATTAAGATGGCTTTGGATAAACTTTCGACACTTTAACAGCAAACAAAATATAACAAAAATTAATACACAATGAAATTTACAGTATCAAGTTCGGCGTTGTTGTCGTTATTGGCTACAACAGGTAAGGTTATCAGTAATAAGAGTTCACTTCCCATTCTCGAGTATTTCCTTATGGAGCTCAAGGGTGGCCAGTTGACCGTTACAACATCAGATTTGGAAACAACCCTTGTGGGCTCAATTGCCGTGGATAGCGTGGAGCAGGAGGGTGTGATTGCAGCTCCGGCAAAGTTGATGTTGGATTCGTTGAAGGAGTTTCCCGAAATGCCTCTCGTAATCGAGGTTAACGATACCACTTGGGAGATTCAGATTACATGGGCAAGCGGTCATTTGTCGATTCCCGGTGCAAGCGCCGTGAGCTATCCCGCTACACAGAGTCTGGGTGCCGAGAGCAAGTCTATATCGTTGGATGTGGATATGTTGGTGAGCGGTATCAATAAGACTATCTTCGCTACGGCCGACGATGAGTTGCGTCCCGTGATGAATGGTGTATATTTCGATTTTTCGCAGAATGCTCTTACTTTCGTGGCAACCGACGCTCACAAGTTGGTAAAGTTCGCAGCCGAGCATACGGGTGATTTTACTTCGGCGTTTATTCTGCCCAAGAAGCCCGCAAACCTGCTGAAGAACCTCTTGCTTAAGGAGGATGGCGATATTGATGTGCAGTTTGATGCGAAGAATGTGACTTTCCAGCTCAAGAACTTCAAGTTGGTGTGCCGTCTTATCGAGGGTAACTATCCCAACTATAACGCCGTTATTCCTGCATCTAACCCCAATAAGGTGTTGATTGACCGCATAGAGTTTGTGAACGGTATTAAGCGTGTTGCGGTATGTTCTAACCCCACAACCAACCTTATCCGCATGGATATTGCCAACAATAGAGTAAACCTTACGGCTCAGGATATCGATTTCTCGGTTTCGGCGAACGAGACTATCTCATGCAGCTATGACGGACAGCCCGTAACCATCGGCTTTAAGTCGACTTTCCTTGTGGAGATTCTTTCAAACATCGAGACCCCTACGGTTGTTATCGAGTTGGCAGACTCTACTCGTGCCGGAGTATTCAAGCCTGTTTACGACGATAAGCAGAACAGCGAGACTCTCATGCTGCTGATGCCGATGATGATTAACGCGTAAGAGCTAAGCGATGAAACTGAATTTGAAGCGCCCGATTGTCTTTTTTGACTTAGAGACAACGGGCGTTGATACCGCGAAAGACCGCATCGTCGAGATTTCGATGATTAAGATTATGCCCGACGGCGAGGAGGTGGTGAAGACGCGCCGCATAAACCCTCAGATGCACATTCCCGAAGCGGCAACGGCCGTGCATGGCATTACGGACGAGGATGTGAAGGATGCTCCGACATTTGCCCAGATTGCAAAGTCGTTGAGCCAATTTATCGAGGGGTGTGACTTCGGAGGCTTCAACTCCAATCGTTTCGATTTGCCGGTGCTGGTCGAGGAGTTCTTGCGTGCAAATGTGGATGTCGATTTCCGCAAGCGCAAGTTTGTCGATGTGCAGAATATCTTCCACAAGATGGAGCAACGCACCTTAGTTGCGGCGTATAAGTTCTATTGCGAGAAGGATTTAATGGATGCTCACTCGGCCGAGGCGGATACTCGCGCCACATATGAGGTGTTGAAGGCGCAGCTTGACCGCTATCCCGAGTTGCAGAACGATATAGCCGCTTTGGCGGAGTTCTCTTCACGAGGTGAGGTTGCCGACTTTGCGGGTCGCATCGTCTACAACGAAAAGGGCGAGGAGGTCTTTGGCTTTGGTAAGTATAAGGGGCGCAGTGTTGCCGAGATTTTCGGCATCGAGCCCAGCTACTACACTTGGATGATGAATGGTGATTTCCCCTTGGCGACAAAGAAGGTTATCACCGAGATTTATTTGCGAACGAAGCAGGCTTAGCAATTACCCAAAGGGCGAGGCAGGATTGCCTATGCGGGGAGGTTGTGTCGCATTAAATTTACTACGATGAATTTGAGAAGATTTGTTCTTTCGCTCTTCATGGCGTTGTCCATCGCGGTGGGCTATGCTGTTGGGCAGGCTCCGACGATTGAAAGGTCGGAGGTCATTGTCTTTATCAATGGCAAGAAGTTCTATGTCCATACGGTAAAGGCGGGTGAAACGCTATACTCGATTAGCAAGGCGTATAATGTCACGGAGGAGGTCATAAAGAGTAACAATCCCAAGGTTGCCGATGGCCTGAAGATAGACCAGACGGTGAAGATTCCCCTGACGGAGAAGGAGCGCGAGGTAAAGAAGCGCAAAAAGGATTTCGTGACCCATAAAATTAAGGCGGGAGAAACGCTCTATGCCATTGCTCGCCAATATAATATCTCGGTGGCGACATTGCGTGAAGATAACCCCGAGGTGAATCCTCAGTCGCTCACGATTGGTCAGACGATATGGGTACGACGCACCCAGATGGGTGAATCCTCTGCCGAGGAGGCTCATGGCGAGATGCAGGAGTATGCCGAGCATCTGAATCGTGCTGCCGGGGATGGTTATCAGTACCATGTTGTGCAGGCGGGTGAAACAATCTACTCGTTGGCACGCAAATATGGCATCACGGAGAAGGAGTTTGCCGAGCTGAACGATATATCTATGGGCCTGAAGGCGGGTGCTGTGGTGCGTGTGCCGCAGTCGCAGGAGGATAACCTTGCGATGATTGACAATGCCAACTCGAAGGTCGACAATGCTGTGGTTAATGCGCAGGGGAGTGACGAAAATATCGTGTTCCGCGCCTTGACTCCGGAGCAGACGCTGAATATTGCGTTGATGTTGCCGCTGAGTGTGGGAGGTAAGCCCAATGCGAGTTATGTGGAGTTCTATCAGGGATTTCTGTTGGGTCTTGAGGACTTGAAGCAGCAGCGCGAGGGTAGGACTTCGCTCACGCTTTATAATACGGGGCACGACTCGATAAAGGTGGAGAATATCGTGCGTAGTGAGCTCTTTCAGGGGACAAACCTTATCGTAGGTCCCGTGTATGAGGATGAACTGAAGCCCGTGTTGGAGTATGCTACCCAAAATGCCGTTCCGGTGGTGTCACCTTTGGCAAATGTGGAGTCTACGCAGCACTCGGCCATCTATCAGCTGGCGCCGGCTACGGAGCGGAAGTACGACAAGGTGGCAGAGATAATCAACAGCGACAGGGAGATATGCTTGGTGTATGCCGAGTCGAACGACAAGGAGTTTGAGCAGGAGATAATGACGATGTTGGAGGGTAAGAGCTACAACTCCTACACCTACACTTTCGACAAGGAGTCTATCTTCACTCCCCGTACCGCGACAACGCGCCCTTTGGAGGAGACTATCGATATTTTGAATACCGACAAGGAGATTCTCTTCATCGTCTTTGCCAACCGCGAAACGGATGTGGACCGCATACTCGGAACATTCTCTTCGTCGAAGGTGTCGAATACCGAGCGCAGCATAAAGGTGGCCGATTACTCGGTGTTGGGCACTTCGCGCTGGGGTCGCTTTGCAAATATCGACCATACGACATTCTTTAATAATAATGTCATGATGATTTCGACCTATCATGCCAAGCGTGATGCCCGGGTGGTGCGCCAGTTCGACAGCCGTTACATTAAGGCATACAATGCTGTGCCGTCGTTATACGCTTATCGAGGCTATGATTCGGCTGTAATCTTTGGTGCAGGCATGCGCTCCGATATTGAGTATAACATGCTCGACAAGCGCTATATGCCGCTGCAAACGGGCTATAAATTCGAGCAGGAGCAGGCGGGTGGCAAGTATGTGAATCGCGAGTGGGTGCTGATTACCTACAATAATAACCACACCATAGAGGTGAAGTAATATGGCTAACATTACAACCAACATACCCGAAAAGACTATCGAACGACTGAGCGAGTATCGTCGCACGCTGCTGTCGTGTCACAAGCAGGGCGTAACGCATGTCTTCTCGCATGTTTTGGCAGGTATGCACGGCATTACGGCTGTGCAGGTGCGTCGCGACCTTATGCTCATAGGTTTCTCGAGCGATACGAAGAAGGGCTACGATGTTAAGGTGCTGATAGAGTTCATTAACAACATCCTCGACAGCAAGGATGTGATGAATGTCGCAATTATAGGTATGGGACACTTGGGGCAGGCCATTACGAAGTATTTTAACGGCAAGGGCCTTAAGCTGCGCATCGTGTCGGCATTCGATGTGGACCCCGAGAAGGTGGGGCGCACGATTGACGATATTCCGTGCTATCATATGGACGAGTTCGAGGATGTGGTCTCGACGATGGATATAAGTATTGTGGTCATTTCCTCACCCACGCGTGTGGCGCCGTCGCTCGTTGTGCCGATAATCAACGCCGGTATTAAGGGCGTGTTGAACTTTACCTCGGCACCGCTCAACTTTCCGCAGGGCATAGTGTCGGAGAACTACGACATCACCACCATCTTGGAGAAGGTGGCATACTTTGTCAAGGAGAGTGACGAGATGGGCGACAAGAATTAAGCGTAGGCTCGCGAGGCAGGATTTATTGTATTGATGTATGAATGTATATAAAGGTTTAGATAACTTACCCCAATTCACTAATGCTGTGGCGACTATGGGTTCGTTCGATGGCGTGCATTGCGGGCACCTGGAGCTGTTGCATCGCGTTAAAACACTCGCCATGGAGCGCGCAGGAGAGAGCATTGTTTTGACCTTTGACCCACATCCGCGCTATGTGTTGGGTACGGGCGAGAAGATGCGACTTATAACCACACTTGACGAGAAATTGTGGCTCTTGGAGCGGGAGGGCATCGACAATGTGATAGTAATACCTTTCACCATAGAGTTCAGCCAAAAGTCACCCAAGGAGTTCTTGGAGGAGATTTCGCGCGTAGGCATCAGTTGCATGGTCGTGGGGTATAACCACCGCTTTGGGCACAAGAAAGAGGGCGATTACAACTACCTCGAGGCGCGTGGCGGCATGGAGCTGCACATGGTCGAGCAGCAGCAAATGGCAAACAGCAAGGTGAGCTCGACAATCATTCGTCAGGCCGTGTCGATGGGCATGATGGATAAGGCTATACGCCTATTGACGCATCCCTACATGCTACTCGCTCGGGTCGGGGTCGATGGCTTGATTGAGGGCGTGGATAAGCATAAATTGCTGCCTGCGGAGGGTCGCTACGATGTTGAAATTGGCGATTGCGCGACAACGCTTATTGTCGACAGCAAGGGGCAGATGAGCATATCTCCCAAGGTGTGCGAGGGTGAAGTGATGATTGCGATAATCTGATTAAACGGCTGATTATGGAGCTGATAACATACGAACATGCCGTCCCTGCCGCGCTCCCGAGTGGTTCGTTGCCAAGTTAGAGGAGTATATGGCAGGGAAGAGCAAAGATGAAAGATAAAAGAGGAAAGAGATGTAAAATTCCGTCATTCCACAATTGGGTAAAGTATTGATTGATTAAGTTCGTAGTGCCTACCCTTATCCAATTGATTGGAATCAACCTTTGGGATTTACTACCTCTCAAGTTCGGACTTGGTAGCAAAGGATAGCAAGCGGTAGATGCCAGTCAATTTACATATATACCGCCATACATACTTACAATGTCCTGCGTATGTAAATTGTGGCATGACGGTATAATGATATAGATTCTCACGCAATTATTTTTTCGAGATTCTCGCGTCGGCAGATGTCTCCTCAGAATGACAGATTTGCTACCCAAGAGCGTCACTCTGAGGGAGCGCATGCGACCGTGAGAGTCTAAAAAAATAATGTCATGCCACAATTACTGCACTACACAAGGATGTAGATACGCAGTGGTATGCCTGCAGTAATTGAATGTCATCTACCTTTGGGAATTACAACCTAACAAATACGGACTTGGTAGCGAGGGCAAATAAGCGGTAGATGCCAGTCATTAGCACAATGTTATGTTGTTAGTATTTGCAAATCAATACCTTGTGCTAATGTGGCATGACGGTATAAAGATAGAGATTCTCACGCACAACAAGTTGTGCTCAGAATGACAGATTTGCTACCCAAGAGCGTCACTCTGAGGGAGCGCATGCGACCGTGAGAGTCTAAAAATAGAGAGTTTAAGGAGATTAGGGAACTTAAGGAAGAAATTTTGACATCAGCGCTAATCTCCTTAATCTCCTTAAATTCTCTATAATAATATTGTCATGCCGCAATTACTGCACAACGCAAGAATGTAGATACGCAGTGTAGCAATTCACTGCCTACACCCATTCGTTGTGCGTGTGATATGGTATGACACAATTAAAAAATGAAAGAGCAAAGATTTTTTGCTCTTTCATCTTTGCTCTTTGCTCTTTAATCCTGCTGCGCAGGCTTTTCTTACTTCTCAATCAGCGTAATGCTGCGCTGGATGAAGTCCGAGAGGTTTTTGCCCTTGAGCATGCCGTTCGACAGCAGTGCGAGGTCGATAATCTGGCGCACCAACTTATTCTGGCGACCAATCTCCTTAAGGCGCTCATTGCGTTCGTCGCGCAGCGTGATAACCTTGCGTGACAGCTCCTCGCGCATCGTTTTCTCCTCGGAAGTCAAATCCTCCTCTCGCTTATCCTTTACAACCTCCTCGAAGCGACGCTCCTCAGCCTCGGCGGCAGCAATCTTCTTGGTTATGGACTTGAGTTTGTCGCCATACTCGCTCTCCACCTTACCCAAGATGTCGATAACGATGGGGTGGTTGCCATTTACGGCAATGGTGAAGTTGTCGGGCATCTGGCCATAGAATTGACTCATGCCGCCACCGCTCATCTTCGCCATCTCCTTCATGCGGCGCATAAACTCGTTCTGCGTGATGACCACAGGCGCATCGTCGGCGGCCATAGGCTCGAACGATATGGTGTAGGAAATCTTCTCATCCTGAGGCATTTGGCTCTCAAACACAGGGCGCATAAGCTCCTGCTGGGCCTCACTGAGCGACAATGAAAGCTGCTCCTTCTTTTGGATGAGCTTGTCAATCACATCGCTATCAACCCTCACAAAGCGCACCGTGTCGTTCTTCGACTCGTAGTAGTTGATATAGTGGTTGTCGAGCGGTCCGTTCATCTCGAGCACATCGTAGCCCTTAGCCTTGGCAGACTCCACAAATGGGTGCTTGTCTACGGGGTCATCGACATAGAGCAGGATAACCTTGTCGTTCTTGTCGGTCTGCTTCTCCTTGACCTGCTCGATATACTCCGCAGGGGTGAAATAGTTGCCCTCGGTGGACTTCAGCAGCATGAAATCCTGCGCCTTCTCCGCAAATTTCTCGTCGGTAAGGATTCCGTACTGGATAAAGACCTTCAGGTCGTCCCACTTCTGCTCATAATCGGGGCGCATGGTCGTGAACAACTCCTTCAATCGGTCGGCAACCTTGCGAGTGATGTAACCCGAAATCTTCTTCACATTCGAGTCGCTCTGCAAGTAGCTGCGCGACACATTCAGCGGAATATCGGGCGAGTCAATCACGCCATGCAGCAGCGTGAGGTACTCGGGAACGATGCCCTCGACCTGGTCGGTGACAAAGACCTGGTTGCAGTAGAGCTGAATCTTGTTCTTCTGAATCTCGAAGTTGTTGTTAATCTTCGGGAAGTAGAGTATTCCCGTCAGGTTGAACGGATAGTCGATGTTCATGTGGATATAGAACAGAGGCTCGTCGGAGGTGGGGTAGAGTTCGCTGTAAAACTCCTTGTACTGCTCCTCCGTGATGTCGGTGGGCTTGCGGGTCCAGAGAGGTGTGGTGTCGTTGATGATGTTATCTTTGTCGGTATCGACATACTTGCCATCCTTCCACTCCTTAACCTTGCCGAAGGCAATCTCCACAGGCAGGAAGTGGCAATACTTCCTCAGCAACTCCTCGACCTTCTGCTCATGGCAATACTCCATGCAATCCTCCGAGATATGCAGCACGATAGAGGTTCCGCGGTCGCGTTTCTCCGCCAGCTCCTCCATTTCATACTCGGGTGAGCCGTCGCATGACCAATGCACCGAGGGGGCATCCTCGTTGCACGACTGGGTGAAAATCTCAACCTTGTCGGCAACCATGAACGACGAGTAAAAGCCCAAACCGAAGTGACCGATGATGGCCTGGTCCTTATACTTTGCCAAGAACTCCTCGGCACCCGAGAATGCTATTTGGTTGATGTAACGCTCAATCTCGTCGGCGGTCATACCTATGCCTCGGTCGGTGATTGTGAGCGTATGCTGGTCGGTATCCACCGAAATATGGATTGTTGTGTCGCCCAGCTCGCCTGTCCACTCGCCCTTCGACGAAAGGGTCTTTAGCTTCTGCGTAGCATCCACAGCGTTTGACACCAGCTCGCGCAAGAAAATCTCATGGTCCGAATAGAGGAACTTCTTAATCACGGGGAAGATATTCTCCGTAGTAACGCCAATTTTTCCGTTTTTCATACCTATATCTATTTTATTTGTTTTTGTTCTGTTGATTTTTTAGGTTTTGTTCACAAACCATGTGCCAGCCGAGTTATTGTGCCATTTTGGCAGTCGTTGCGAGTTGTTGTGACAGAAATTGGCAGAAAGGAGTAGGCAGAGAATTCAAAATTCATAATTCATAATTATTTGGCTGCGCCCCGAAATATTCTCGGCAATATTACGCACAAAAATAGAGTAGTACAATACACTAAAATGGATATTGTTGTTGTAATTACCAGCCGAAGGTCAATTTTGAATTTTGAACCGACGAACGAAGCAAGCGCAGAGGGCAAATTTATTTGCACTATGCCTTGCAAGAAGGAGGAAACGAGGATTTACTCCTCGTAATTTTGAATTGAATTTTTCAGTCCGTCACTCTGAGGGAGCGCATCCGACCGTGAGAGTCTGAAAAATAAGGAATTTAGGGAAATTAGAGAGTTTAATGAGTTTAATGAGTTTAGCGCCGACGCAAAAAAACTCAGGTGCAACTCAAACCCTAACCCTAATCTCCCTAAATTCCCTAAATTCCCTAACCTCCCTAAACAAAAAAGTAACAGTGTAACAAAAGTAACACCCCTGTTACCCCTGTTACACTGTTACATTTGTTACAAAGTTGGTCTACAACAGAGCCTCGACCTTAGCCTTCAAGGTATCCTTGCTGGTTGCGCCTACAACCTTGTCGACAACCTCGCCACCCTTGATAAATACTATGGTGGGGATGTTACGCACCTTGTACTGCGCCACGATGTCGTCGTAAGAGTCCACATCGCACTTGCCGATTACGACCTTACCCTCGTACTCTGCTGCGAGCTCGTCGATGATTGGACCTACCATGCGGCAGGGGCCACACCACTCGGCCCAAAAATCAATTACTACGGGTTGACCCGAGGCCATCAAAGCCTCATAATTCTCATTTGTGATTGCTAATGCCATAATACTTAATGTTTTAGTTGTTTATAATAATGTAAATTTAACTTCGTTCTTCTCCAAAAAGTCCACCACTTCCTGCGTTAGTGCCACCTTGTGGCGGCGCGAATACATCTTCACATTCACGCCATTTTCTTGGCTTAGAATCGTGAGGCGCAGTATGGAGTTGCCCTTATTCTTCTTCACAACGCCCACAAACTGCTCGATGAATCCATCGGTAAGTTCCTCGATGGGGAGCGTAACATGCAGCTCCTTAATCATCGTGTCACGCATCTCGGCAAGCTGCACGATAGAGAGAATCTTAAACTCCAACTCGGGATTATCGCCATAGGGGCGAGGTTGCACCTTACCTCGAATGAAGAGGTAGTAATCCTGATAGAGGAATGGTCGGAACATCTCATAATCCTTGCCAAAGAGCGTAAAGTCGTGCGAGCCGTCGTAGTCCTCGAGGGTGAACTTTCCCCAATGGCGACCTGTCTTGGTCGTAAGTTCCTGCACCGAGGTCACAATGCCCGCAATGCCGAGCTCCTGACCTGCAAAGTCGTCGAGATTCGCAAGCTCGGCAAGGCGCGATTTGCACATATGCTTCAGTATGACCGAATACTCATCCAAAGGGTGTGCCGAGAGGTAAAGACCCACAATCTCGCGCTCCTTTTTCAGCATTTGCAGCTGATTCCAATCCTCGGCAACAGGCAGGGTAGGGGGCTGAATATCCACCGTACCACCACCGCCAAAGAGGCTCTGCTGGGCGTTCATGCGCTCCTGCTGCACGCGCTGCCCATAACGAATGAGCTGCTCGAGGAATGTCACCGACCCGCCACGGCTATCCTCGGCAAAGAACTTGCTGCGATGGAAGTCGATAATCGAGTCAAAACCGCCCGAGAAAGCGATATTCTCCATACATTTGCGGTTCACCGTATTGAAGTTCACGCGCTCGACAAAGTCGTAGATATTCTTGAATGCACCACCGCGATTGCGCTCCTCGATAATCGACTGCACGGCAGCCTCACCTACGCCCTTTATTGCCGCCAAACCAAAGCGAATATCGCCATTGCGCTTGGCCGAGAAGTTCATGACCGACTCATTCACATCGGGACCCATAACATTGATACCCATCTGCTTACACTCGGTCATGTAAAGCGTTATCGACTTTATGTCGGCCAGATTTCGGCTCAGCACCGCCGCCATATACTCCGACGGATAGTTCGCCTTCATGTAGGCCGTTTGGTAGGCCACCCACGAGTAGCATGTGGCGTGCGACTTGTTGAACGCATACGAGGCAAACTTCTCCCAGTCGGCCCAAATCTTCTCCAATACCTGAGCGTCGTGACCATTGGCCTGACCTCCCGCAATAAACTTCGGCTTCAGCTCATCCAGCTTCGACTTAATCTTCTTACCCATCGCCTTACGCAGCGTGTCGCTCTCGCCGCGCGTAAAACCGCCCAACAGGCGCGAGAGAAGCATCACCTGCTCCTGATAGACCGTAATACCATAGGTATCCTTCAGATACTGCTCCATGATGGGTATGTCGTACTCGATGGGCTTGCGACCATGCTTGCGGTCGATAAAGTCGGGGATATAATCCATCGGGCCGGGACGATAGAGGGCATTCATCGCAATCAAATCCTCGAAAGTCGAGGGCTTCAGCTCGCGCAGATACTTCTGCATACCCGCCGACTCAAACTGGAATGTTCCCGAGGTGCGACCCTCACAATAGAGCTTATATGTCGCAGGGTCCTCGATGTCTATTGTGTCGATGTCGATGTCAATACCTCGCGTATCCTTCACATTCGCCACAGCATCCTTTATGATTGAGAGGGTCTTTAGACCCAAGAAGTCCATCTTGATAAGTCCCGTATCCTCAATAACCGAGCCCTCGTACTGCGTCACGAGCATCTTCTCGCCCGTCTCCTTGTCGTCGGCTGTCGATACGGGTACCCAATCGGTGATGTCATCGCGGCAGATAATCGTACCGCAGGCATGCACACCCGTACCTCGCACATTGCCCTCCAACATCTTGGCATACTTGATAGTATCGTGCAGGATAGGGTCGTCCGACTCCTCGGCAGCCTTCAACTCGGGAACGGCATTTATAGCGTTCTTGAGGTTGATTTTCAGCTGCTTATCCTTGTCGTTGGGGTCTTGAATGCGGTCGGGTACCAACTTACACAACCTGTCGGAGTCCTTTAGTGGCAACTTCTGCACGCGCGCAACATCCTTCAGCGCCATTTTCGTTGCCATAGTGCCATAGGTGATGATGTGTGCCACCTTCTCCTTGCCATACTTCTGCGTAACCCAATTCAGCACTCTGCCACGCCCATCATCATCGAAGTCGATGTCGATATCGGGCAGCGAGATACGGTCGGGATTGAGGAATCGCTCAAACAGCAAGTCATATTTTATGGGGTCAATCTGCGTGATACCCAAGCAGTAAGCCACCGCAGAGCCTGCCGCCGAACCACGACCCGGGCCTACCGACACATCTAACTTTTCACGCGCCGCAGCGATAAAGTCCTGCACGATGAGGAAGTAACCCGGGAAACCCATCGTCTTCATGATGTGAAGCTCGAACTTCAGTCGCTCCTTGACATCCTCCGACAGAGGGTCGCCATAGCGTTTTTTAGCTCCAATCATTGTGAGGTGAGCCAAGTAATCCGCCTCAAACTTAATGCGATAGAGCTTGTCGTAACCGCCCAATTTTTCTATCTTCTTGTGGGCATCCTTCTCCTCCATAACGACATTGCCATTCTCGTCGCGCGTGAACTCGTTGAACAAATCCTCTTCGGTAAGGCGCGCACGATACTCCTCCTCGGTGCCAAACTCTGCGGGAATCTCGAAGTTGGGCATAATAGGAGCATGGTCGATGGAGTAGCTCTCGACCTTGTTGCAAATCTCCAGCGTATTGGTCAATGCTTCGGGCACA
Organism: Alistipes sp.; assembly: GCA_045125895.1. Lineage (GTDB taxonomy): Bacteria > Bacteroidota > Bacteroidia > Bacteroidales > Rikenellaceae > Alistipes. The sequence continues at coordinate 84,211 of JBGVNT010000007.1, read as the reverse complement.
TCCTCGAAAATGGCGTTCATCTCGGCCCGCGTCTTCATCCACTCCTGCTTCGAGTAGAGCATACGCTTCGGGTCGTCCAAATCCTTGCTCGTCGAGAGGCAGATAAGACGGTCATGCGCCTCGGCATTCTCCTCATCGACAAAGTGTACATCGTTCGAGCAGATAAGCTTAATACCATGCTTCTGCGAGAGTTCTATGAGGCGTTCGTTTACCGCCAGCTGTTCCTTGTATGTTTCGTGATTGGCACGCTCGACAGTGGCCTTATGCAGCTGAAGCTCCAAATAGTAATCCTCGCCAAAGAGGTTTTTATGCCACATCAGCGCCTCCTCTACGGCCTCCATGTTACCCAAGCGAATCTTGCGAGGAATCTCACCTCCCAAGCATGCCGAGCAGCAGATAAGCCCCTCGTGGTACTTCTCCAACTCCGCACGGTCGGTACGGGGACGCATATAGAAACCCTCGGTCCACGCCTTCGACACGATTTTTATCAGGTTGTGATAGCCCTTGGCATTCTTTGCCAGCAGGATAAGGTGATAACCGCTCTGGTCCTGCTTGCCATCCTTTAGGTGCAGACCTCGACGCGCAACATAGACCTCGCAGCCTATAATGCCCTTGAAATCCTCCTTGGGTAGCGAATCCAACTCCGCCTTCAGGCGAGCAAGTTCCGAGAGTTTTTCGCTATCGACACTCTCCGCAGCATCCACCTCGGCCTGCAACACGGCAACCTTCTGGCTCGCCTCCTTCACTTTGTCGCGACGCGCGCCGTTCTTCTTCTTTATATAGTTCCAAAACTCCTTCACACCAAACATATTACCGTGGTCGGTCAGGGCAATACCCTTTTGACCATCGGCAATAGCCTTGTCGACCAGGCGCTGAATACTCGCCTGACCATCCAAAATGGAATACTGTGAATGTACATGAAGATGAACGAAATCGTGCATAATTTTATCGCTATATCTTTGTTTTTTTCTTTTGTTATCTACTCTTCAAAAAAGTAACTACTGTAACACTTGTAACACCCCTGTTACATTGTTACATTGTTACTTTTGTTACCCCCCCCCTGCGGCCGTTAAAGCCTCCTCAAAAAAATGACTGATTGCATTTTTAGTGAGTTTAGTGAAATTAGTGAATTTAGCGCTGACGCAGGAAAATTATCTGCTATTGCTTGACACATCCTTAAACTCCTTAATATCCCTAAATTCTCTAAATCCTCTCCGTCTACTCCTACATCGCCCCCATTACCACATTTGCCACCACAGCCCGTGTGCGTGCCAAAGAGCCCCTATCTTTGGGATGTACCCTGTTTGTGAGCAATATCACCGCCACGCCCTCGGCATAATCTATCGCGATGGATGTACCCGTATAACCCGTATGGCTTACCACATGGTGGGGTGTCATCAAATCGCCATAGCAACCACCTTTGTCAAACTCCGCACTCCAACCCAACGCCCTCTGATGCAAAGCGAGTGACTCCGGCACAGAGAAGAAGGTCTTTATGGTCCGCTCACCATACAAACGGCATCGCGTCGAGAGCCCCAACTTTCCCCTCCAGCCCTCCTTGGGTAGGCGCATAACTCCGCCATTGAGCAGCATAGATGTCACCACAGCCAAATCCTCCGCCGTAGAGAACAAGCCCGCATTACCCGATACACCGCGGTTAATCAGGCGCGCTATGGGGTCGTGCACCTCTCCGCAAAGCAGTGTGCCGTCGGCCTGCATCTCGGTAGGCACGATAGGTAGTGAGTCAATCGGGGCTAAATCCTCGTCCAAGTCGTAATAGCGCGTGTGCTGCAATCCCAACGGCTCAAACACCTCGCGCGACAAGAACTCATCAAGCTCACATCCCGAGAGCTGCTCGACAATGGCTTGCAGAACAATAAAATTCAAACAACCATACTTCACGCGACTGCCCGGTTGCCACATCCTCGGCGACTCTACGGCGATATGCTTAAGCAGCGAGTCTTTGAGGTTGGCCGACACATCCCCACACCCCGCATAGCGCTCCACAAACTGCTTCACATTTATAAATGCCGGCAGTCCCGAAGTGTGAGTGAGCAGATGCTTTATCGTTATCCTTCGGCTCTCCACCACGCGAAGCTTAGGCTCGGTGTTTCTTCGACTCCACCTCTTGGGTTTCTTCTCCATAACGACGCTGTCCCACGGCTTGAAATCCTCGATGTATCTATCCACGCAATCCGTCAAACGCAGTTTCCCGTCCTCCACCAAGCGCATAACCGCGAGGGTAGTACCCACGCACTTGCTCAATGACGCCAAGTCAAACACCGCATCGCAAGTCATCGCCACACTATCGGCAACACCCTCCTTTGAAAGCACACTACGATGACCATAAGCCTTCAGGTAAGCAATCTCGCCCATCGACTCGCCATCCGCCGCACACCGCACAACACACAGCACAGCACCCGGGAATTCATGGTTCTCTATTGCCCGGAGTATGGCGCTGTCGGCATGCTGCATCTGCTGCATATCAAGGCTCGGCGACTTCGCAATCATGCCGCGCTGCCACATGCAGTACAAGCTCCAAGCTATATAGCTTGTGGCAAGAAGTGCAACGAATATATAAAGCGCCTTTTTCATTAATAATCAACTATTTACATGACACACGCAGCCTTGCTGGGGAAATTCATACAAATATACATGTAAAAAGTGAAATATTTTGGTTTATTCATTGCAAGTTATTAACAAAATACTTAACTTTGTTAAACATCATACATAACCGACTATGGATGAGAATAAATTAGTCATTTGGCGCGAATACGATTCGGTGAACGACGCTTTATGGGATCAATCGCTGTTGGAGAGCGAGGGTATATACTCAACGGTACGCAACGAGATTATGTCGGCGGTCTATGTGGCAGGAGTTATGCCGGCACAGTTGGTCGTGAGAGAGTCCGATTTAGAGCGAGTAAGAGAGATTTTAGCGGCTTATTCGGCCGAGTAGTCACTTTGCCCGAAAATATTATTTCTGCCATATCTCCCATGCAGCCTCGGCTTGAGCGTAGAGCATATCAAGCCCCGAAAGGGTGTGTGCGCCTCTTGCCGCTCCCAACTTCATAAATTTTGTTTCGGTGGGATTGTACACCAGGTCAAATAGGTAGTGATTGGGCGTAAGACCCGAGTAATCAAGTTGTGGAGCAGAGTCCACATTCGGGAACATGCCCACGGGCGAAGCATTTACGATAAGCGTATGCCGAGAGAGTACCTCCCATGACACATCCTCATAGGTAAGGTTACCCTTTGCCGCATCGCGTGACACAATCTGGTAGGGTATATTGCGCTCCGCCAGCACATACTGCACGGCCTGCGAAGCACCTCCAGTGCCCAATACCAAAGCCGCCTCGGGCTCCACCTGTCCAAGTAATTTATTGAGCGATAGGCGAATACCATCCACATCGGTGTTGTAGCCAACGCGCCTGCCATCATCGAAAATTTTCACACAGTTCACCGCCCCGATATTACAAGCCTCCGCACTCAGGTCGTCAAGATAGGGTATAATCTGCTGTTTGTAGGGTATCGTAACATTAAAACCCACCAGAGCCTCGGTTGAGCGCATAAACTCCTCCACGCAAGCTATTTCGGGCAATTCATAGAGCGCATATTCGTACTCCTTAGAGAGTCCCTCGCGCTCGAATTTCTCGGCAAAGTAGCGTGCCGAAAACGAGTGGCCCAAAGTACGACCAATAAGCCCCAATCTCTTCATATTACAGCAGTTTTCCGATTAACACAAACGACCCGATAAGCAGCACCGTAAAGGCTATGGCAAGGAGGTTGAAATACTTGTCGATAAAGACCTTGATAGGCGCCCCATAACGCCATATAAGCCACGAAATCAGGAAGAAACGCATGCCTCGCGAGATAATCGACGCAAGGATAAACATGCCGAAATTGATATGGAACAATCCTCCGGCAATGGTGAAGAGTTTATAGGGTAGCGGGGTAAATCCTGCGGTAAAGACAATCCAGAAGTTGTATTTGTCATACAGCGCCCCCACCTGCTCGAAACCCTCGACCGAGAATACATGCGCAAAGAAGAAATCGGCCAATGCAGTGTACTCTCCCGAGGGAGTTTGCCACAACGCAAAACCAATACCGTAACCAATCGCAGCTCCGATAATCGAGCCGGCAAGACATATCGCCGCATAGCGGAACGAGCGGGCCGTAACACCCAAACATAGCGCAATGAGCAGCACATCGGGCGGAATAGGGAAGAAACTCGACTCCGCCAAAGCAAACAGAAAAAGCGCGAGCCATCCCCAGCGCGAATCGCCCCACGAGAGCACCCAATCATATATTCTTTTGACAAGATTCATAAATCTAAGGTTTAAGCGCCGGTAAAGTTAGTTGTTTTTGCACGATTTTAATAACATCCTGCCAAAAATCCACCTCCAATAACGCGATTTTGACGATAAAAGACTACGGGTTGCCCAATTGCCGGAGCCCATGCCGGGCGCTCTAATTCCACGCGAAAACCACCCTCCACGGGCTCTACTTTTCGGATGTATCCCTCAGGGTTGCGCCCTATGCCGCGCACCATGACTGATATATCATTAGAGCCGATAAATTCGTTGATATTAACAATGTTGCATCCGCTAACTTTAAGCGTTGATTTATATAGCAGAGAATCCTCTCCGACCACCAATCTGTTCCTCTCGGCATCTATCGCCACAACGGCCACCCGCTCAAGCGAACACTCAAAACCGCGCTTCTGACCTATGGTGTAAAATGCCACACCCGAATGGGTGCCGACCCTTCTGCCGTTGGCATCGACAACCTCGCCCATGCGCGCCGTCTGAGGACAATGCTCCAGCAGAAAATCCCTATACGCCATGCCTTGCAGGAAGCAGAGTCCCATACTCTCGCGTTTATCGGTAAAATTAGACCGTATATCGCTCTTTCTGACATCCCCCATAGGTGTAATCACCCGCCGCAAAGTATCCTGAGATAAGCCCCAAAGATAGTACGATTGGTCTTTGCTGAGGTCTGTTGCGCGAACGATATAATATCGCCCATCGCGCTCCTCGACCTTGAAATAGTGCCCTGTGGCTATATGCTCGATGCCTAAGCGGTCGGCCTCCGCAGTGAGCCACTGCCACTTAATCGCAGCATTGCACACCGTACATGGCGCCGGCGTATGCCCCGACGAATAACTATCTATAAAGTAGTTGATTATCTTTTCTCGAAAAGCCTCCCTGACATCCACCGTCAGATGCTCCACGCCTATCTCCTTAGCCACCCGTTGAGCCTTCTCTGTCATAGCCTTATCGCCCACAGTATCGAGCGTAAGCGCAACGACACGCCACCCCTCGCTCTTTAGCTTTATGGCGGAAGTGACACTATCCATACCGCCACTAAAACCTAAAACAACATTCTTTTGAGGCATTTTGATGACTATTTTTGAGGTTCTAATATAGGCAATGCCTCTTGCTCCCAATTTGCCAAGAGGCGCAGAGCCTCGTTATATGGCTCATTTTCGCGCGGATTGAGTAGCTGATAAAACTCCGAAGTTGAGAACAATCGCTGTGCAACCATTGCCGAGAGTTGATTTGTGATAAGTTCTCGAGAGAGCTGCAAGCCCGCCTCATCGTACTCTATGCCCTTCGAGGTTGCAATCTCCGTAAGACGATGTATATCGGCATCCGAGAAATGAAATTCCGAATCAAACTGTGCAAAGGTAGGGTAGCGATGCTGCAAATTCTCTCGGTTAGAGTCAATATACTCCATTATAAAATCGGCATATACGCCCTGAGATAACAGCTTCACCATATAATCGCTCACTCGCGTAGTGTCGCTATGTACAATAATGTCGGGTCGTATGCCTCCGCCACCATAAACCGTGCGTTTCGAGCGCAGCGTCTTATATTCGGGCAGACTATCAACCGCAAGAGAGTCCGCCTCTTTGCCCGCCAAACGGCTTAAATGGGCTTTATAATACTTCTCCTTCTCGCCCTTTTCGTAAGGTCGCTGAATCACTCGTCCCGAAGGTGTGTGATAACGCGCTATGGTGATTCTCACAGCCGAGCCGTCACCAAGCGGCACTTGTCGCTGCACCAAGCCTTTACCAAAGCTATCACGCCCGACAATTAAGGCCCTATCCCAATCCTGCAAAGCTCCGGCGACAATCTCGCTTGCCGAAGCCGAGCTCTCATCAATTAGCACCACAACTTCGCCATCGAACTCACCTCCACCTCGCGAATGGAAATATTCGGGCTGCACCGCTCGCCCCTCGGTATAGACCACAAGGGCATCTTTCGGAAGGAAATAACCCGCCAACTCCACAGCCTGCCCAAGCAAGCCTCCGCCATTGCCTCTTAGGTCGAGGATTAAGCTCTCGCACTTGCCTAACGACGCCATAGCCTCGCGGAACTCCTTCATAGTGGTATGCCCAAAGCGATTAACCTTAACATAGCCCACGCCCTTGGCTGCTTTATAAGCTGCATCAATAGTGGTAATAGGGATATTGTCACGCGTGATGGCAAAATGCACTATTTCGGGACTATTTCTGCGGTAAACTCCAACCCTTACCACGCTGCCTCGCTCGCCACGCAATATGGGCGGTACTTCGCTGCGCTTTAGCCCTACAACGCTCCTGCCGTCAACCTCTACAATGCGGTCACCGGCCCTCAAACCGACGCTCTCCGCCGGGCCTCCGGCTATGGTATTAACGACAAAAACGGTATCTTGCAGGATGTTAAATTCAATGCCAATACCGCTAAATTCACCCGCAAAAGACTCCATTTCGGCCTTCAGTTCCTCCTGATTCAGATAATAAGAGTGCGGGTCCAACTCGGCAAGAGTAGCCCGAATAGCACTCTCGATGAGTGGCTCCATGTCTACATCATCGACATAACCCGAGGCGAGATATGAGTAAAAACGATTGAACTTCTGGATTTGCTCTAAATCCTCTCTGTTGCGCTGTGCCTTGCTCTGCATCGGCAGCAAAGCCAACGACACAACCATACAACAAAGAAGATATCGCATCCAAAAGTTCATCGTAAAAATATAATCAGGTTACGCTATAACCTCGCTAACCGCGTCGAAATCGACAATCGACTGCTCGCCCGTACGCATGTTCTTAACCGTAGCCTTCTTTTCGGCAAGCTCGTTTGAGCCGATAATCACCACATAAGGCACCTGACGACGGTTGGCATACTCCATCTGCTTCTTCATCTTCGTAGGCTCGGGGTAAATCTCGGCAGCTATGCCCTTATCGCGCAATGAGCGAATGATACGGAGTGATGCTAACTGCTCCTCCTCGCCAAGATTTACGAACAACACCTTGGTTGAGAAGTTCACCTCCTCGGGGAAGAGGTCCAAGCCCGTCATAACATCATAGATTCGGTCGGCACCAAACGAGATACCCACACCCGAAGTGTTAGGCAGGCCGAAGATGCCCGTAAGGTCGTCATAGCGACCGCCTCCGCAAATCGAGCCAATAGCAAAGTCCATAGCCTTAACTTCGAAGATTGCGCCTGTATAATAGTTCAAACCGCGTGCCAGAGAGAGGTCTAATTCGATAGGTAGCTGCAAGCCCAAGCGCTCGACATAGCTGAATATCTCGGCCATCTCGTTGATACCCTTGACGCCTGTTTCAGAGCAACCTATCACCTCGCGCAACTTACCGAGTTTCTCGGCATTAGAGCCACTGAGTTCGAGTATCGGTTGAAGTTTGGCAATAGCCTCATCCTCCAAACCGCGCTCCGCGAGTTCAGCCTTGACATTCTCCAAGCCAATCTTCTCCAACTTATCAATCGCAACCGTAATATCCATCATCTTATCGGCATGACCGATGGCCTCGGCAATGCCGTAGAGGATTTTGCGGTTATTCATCTTCAGCGTGACATTTATCTTCAGCTTGGCGAATACTCGCTCCACAATCTCGATAAGCTCCACCTCGTTCAAAAGCGAGCGCGAGCCGATAACATCAACATCACACTGATAGAACTCGCGATAGCGGCCCTTCTGCGGCCTATCGGCACGCCATACGGGCTGCACCTGATAGCGCTTAAAGGGGAACGAAATCTCGTTCTGGTGCTGCACGACATAGCGAGCAAACGGAACGGTCAGGTCGTAACGCAACCCCTTCTCGCATATCTTTGAGGCCTGACGCAACTCGCTCTCGCTGAGGTTTGCGCCATACTCGCCCGAATTAAGGATTTTGAAGAGCAACTTATCGCCCTCGTCGCCATATTTACCCAGCAGGGTAGAGAGGTTCTCCATAGAGGGTGTTTCAAGCGGAGCAAATCCGTATGTGCGGAACACACTCTTGATAGTGTCGAAAATGTATGTACGGCGCATCATCTCTGCCGGAGAGAAATCGCGCGTACCCTTTGGAATTGATGGTTTCTGTGCCATATATTGTTTAATTCAAAATCACTTATCTCAAACAAAACAAGAGAGTAATTTTATTCAAATTATGAATTAGTTATGTCTATTATAAAATCCTATTGATTTTCCGTAAGTTTGCGATACTTCACACGCTTGGGCGCTGTATCCCAACCCTGCAACTTCTTCCACTCCTCGTACTCCGAGTAAGAGCCCTCATAGAATACAACCTTCGAGTCGCCCTCGAATGAGAGAATATGTGTAGCGATACGGTCCAAGAACCAACGGTCGTGCGAGATAACCACAGCACAGCCGGCGAAGTTCTCCAAGCCCTCCTCCAAAGCACGCAGAGTGTTTACATCAATATCGTTGGTCGGCTCGTCGAGCAGCAGGACATTTCCCTCCTCCTTTAGCGCCAAAGCTAAGTGCAGGCGGTTACGCTCACCACCCGACAACATACCGCACTTCTTCTCCTGGTCGGCTCCGCTGAAGTTAAAGCGGCCGACATAAGCGCGCGACGGAATCTGACGATTGCCCAAAGTAATCAAATCCGAATTCTGCGAAATAACTTCGTAGACGGTCTTTTCGGGGTCGATAGACTTGTGCTGCTGGTCGACATAGGCCAACTTTACGGTCTGACCTACGGTGAAAGTACCCTCGGTAGGTTGCTCCAAGCCCATAATCATGCGGAATAGGGTAGTCTTACCCGTACCATTAGGGCCAATCACACCCACGATACCTGCGGGTGGCAGCTTAAAGTTCAAGCCCTCATACAAAACTCTATCGCCAAATGCCTTCTTGACATCGTTAGCCTCGATAACCACATCACCCAAGCGAGGACCATTCGGGATGAAGATTTCGAGCTTCTCCTCCTTCTGCTTTACATCCTCATTCATCAACTTATCATAAGCCGACAGACGAGCCTTGCTCTTGGCACGACGGCCCGAGGGCGACATGCGCACCCACTCAAGCTCGCGCTCTAAAGTCTTTCTGCGCTTCGACTCCTGCTTCTCCTCCATAGCCAAACGCTTGGTCTTCTGGTCCAACCAACCCGAGTAGTTACCCTTCCAGGGGATACCCTCGCCGCGGTCAAGTTCCAAAATCCAACCAGCAACATTATCCAAGAAGTAACGGTCGTGCGTAACGGCGATAACCGTACCCTTATACTGCTGCAAGTGCTGCTCCAACCAATCAATCGACTCGGCATCGAGGTGGTTGGTAGGCTCGTCCAAAAGCAATACATCGGGCTGCTGAAGAAGCAGACGACACAGCGCCACTCGGCGACGCTCACCTCCCGACAACACCTTCACACTCTGGTCGGGGTCGGGGCAACGCAAAGCGTCCATAGCGCGCTCCAAAACGCTATCCAACTCCCAGCCGTTTACATGGTCAATCTTCTCATAAAGCTCACCCTGACGCTCGATAAGACGATTCATCTCGTCGTCCGACATCGGCTCGCAGAGTTTGATGTTGATTTCCTCGTACTCTTTCAACAGTGCTACGGTCTCGGCGCAACCCTCCTCGACAACCTCCTTTACGGTCTTTGTGTCGTCTAATTGAGGTTCCTGCTCCAAATAACCCACCGAGTAACCCGGAGCAAAAACCACCTCGCCCTGATAGTTTTTGTCGATGCCTGCGATAATCTTCATCAGGGTAGATTTACCCGAGCCGTTCAGACCGATGATACCGATTTTCGCACCGTAGAAGAATGATAAATAGATGTTGTTAAGCACTTTTTTTTGATTGGTGAAGGTCTTCGACACACCCACCATCGAAAAGATTATTTTCTCGTCTGCCATATATATTGTTTTTATTATATTCTTATATCTTGGCAAAAATACAAAACTAAATTTAGACTACCAACCCATATACCATTTATTTAATAAAACGCCTGCAATTTAGTGCAAATTACAAGATTCGGCCATTGTTGCAGATATTGTTATAAGTCTTACTTATGGTAGTATAAATCTTTATAATAAAAATAAGGTTGCAGAAGTGTAATATTTAATTAATTTTGCATCAGAAAATGTAAAACTAAACTCATTAAACAAATAGTATTATGAAAAGCGTAAAAGGTACATTGACAGAGAAGAATCTCTTAAAGTCATTTGCAGGCGAGAGCCAGGCTCGCAATCGTTACACATTCTTCGCAAGCGTAGCAAAGAAGGAGGGCTTCGAGCAGATTGCTGGCGTATTTATGGAGACAGCAGAGCAGGAGAAGGAGCACGCTAAGCGTTTCTTCAAGTATTTGGAGGGTGGCGATTTGGAGATTACCGCAACATACCCCGCAGGAAAGATTGGTACTACCGGCGAGAACCTGTTGGCTGCAGCAATGGGTGAGCACGAAGAGTGGGATGTACTCTATGCTGAGTTTGCTCGCGTAGCTGACGAGGAGGGTTTCTCGGAGATTGCTGAGACTTTCCGTCAGATTGCAAAGGTCGAGGCTGAGCACGAGCGTCGCTATTTGAAGCTTTTGGAGCGCGTTACAAATGGCACCGTATTCGTTCGCGACGGTGAGATTTGGTGGCAGTGCCGCAACTGTGGTTACATCCTCTTGGCGAAGGAGGCTCCCATCAAGTGTCCCGCATGTGCACATCCTCAGGCATATTTCGAGCCTAAGAAGGAGAATTATTAATCTAATTAAGCTAAAATTTAAGGCTGTCGCGACCTGCGGGTTTCGGCAGCCTTTTGTTTTATGGGTTAGTGTGATGCTATGGCCCCAAAATCAAGGACACAGCCCCATAAATCTGTCATACATAGCTCTGTCGGCCTTACTCATCCGGAGCGTATCGCCCACTTGGCGCGGCAAGATGGCGTATCCGGGAGTTTGTATCCAAATCGGCTCTAAGTCAAGCGTGTAGCGCATATCACCTGAAGCATTTCGCTCGACATCTATCAAGGCTACGACCCCTCCATCGCAATAGGTCTTTCGCTGATTCGACACAAAATTCCCCAACGAATAAAGCGTTACACCATCAACGCTGTCGCATTTATAAGGTTGCACAACATGCGGATGTGAGCCGATGATAATATCCACACCACATCGTTTCATGAATTTTTCCAACCTATATTGCTCGCTATTGGGCTTTAGTTGATACTCCGCACCCCAATGCACCACAGCAATTACGCAATCCACGCTATCTTGCGCGATGAGTGCAAAATCCTCGGCCATTGCCAAGGTGTCGAGGTGCGCCACACGGCACGCTTTCGGAACAGGAATGCCATTTGTACCATAGGTATAATTCACTATGGCAAACGAGATGTCATTGCGAGTGATATAGCAGATTCTGTTCGCGCGATAATCAACACTATCTCGCCACACTCCGATGCGCTTCATGCCTAAAGAGTCGACAATTGCCGTTGTAGACCGAATACCCCTTATCCCTCTATCGCAGCAATGGTTGTTCGCCATAGCCACCACATCCACACCCATATCCTGTAAGGCAACCGCAACCTCTGCCGGCGAGCAGAAGCACGGATAACCCGAATATGGGCCTTTGCGAGATAGGGTAGTTTCAAGATTTATAATCGCGATGTCGGCATCACGAAATAATGGCGTCACATACTTTAACGATTGGCTGTAATCATACACTCCGTCGATAGTACGCGCCGCTTTAAGTTGTGGAGTATGCTGCATGAAATCTCCACCAGCAACTATTCTCACCCTGCGCACCTGCACCTCGGGCTCTTCGGCAGACTCCTCCGCTTCGGGTGCATCGAACTCTACAAAATGCAGTGGCAAAAACGCCACTATTAACATAAGTGCTATGGATACGAGATTTTTCATATTGACAAAGATAAGCATAATAGGTGATAATAAAAAATCACCGATAAAAGAAAAGAAAACCATACCACAAACAGGCATTTCTCCACCTTACTCAAATTACGGCAAGAGTTTGGCTACAAATTTGGTAGTGTAGCAAAATAAAATTCAACTTACACATATGACAAAGCGTAGCCTGTTACTTTTAATTACTCTGTTATATTCGGTGCCCATTTTTTCGCAAGACTTCGAACCTGCAAGCGTTCGGTCATATGACTCGATTTCGTTACAAAATGCCCTCGATATGGCCTTTGAACGCAATCCCGCAATTGAGGCTGCTCACTACAAAATATTAGCCGGCAAACGCAAGCAGCAAGCTGCGATAGGTATGCGATTTCCGCAGCTCTCCATCACGGGCAATTATGTACATATGGGTAAGAATATTGCCATCGACGCCAACCATCTCAAACCTTCGGTTGTGTCGTCAGCCAAAGATTTAGTCGCCTCGGGGCTTAAGGATGGCATCATACCTCCCTCGGCTGCACCTCTCATTGAAGGTGCTCTGTCGGGATTAGCCGGCGCAGATTGGAGCATAAATCTGCAACAGAAAAATTTCGGCATCATTGCAGGAGAACTTACCCTTCCGATATTTATGGGAGGCCGTATAAATATAGCCAATCGCGTAGCGCACATTGATAGACAAATTGCCGAGCAGCAATATGACAGCACATCAAATACTCTCACAACCGAGGTCATTGAACGATATTTCGGGCTACTCGTCGCAAGTAATGCCATAGAGGTGCGTGAACTGTTGGTAGAAGCAATGCAAAATCACCTGCAAGACGCCATAATCATGGAGCAAAGCGGAATAATCGCGCGTAGCGAACGGCTGTTTATTGAGTATAAAATGGCAGAAGCCGAACGCGAGTTACAAGAGGCACAGCTCCGCCAAAAGACAATCGCAGAGGCGCTATCGTTCACTCTGAATACCGATTTCGAGCACTCATATACGCCCTCCTCTCCCATGTTTTTCATAGCGACACTTCCCGATGTGGACTACTTTAAGACCCAGGCCTTAAATCGCAATCCGCAACTTGCCGAAATCGACCTGCAACGACAGCTCGCAAAGGAGGATATACGCCTGAAAAGGGCCGAGTTCTTCCCGCAAATCGTAGCCTTGGCAGGCAGCTCTTTCTATAATTATCGAGTCACTCCGATGTTTCCCCGCTGGGCTGTCGGCATCGGCGTGGAATTAAAACTATTTAATGGCTTAACGCGCGAATATAATTATGCTGCGGCGTGCGAGCAGGCATCCATGGTGGAGTATTTGCATCAGCAAGCCCGCAACGAAGTATTAACCCTCATCGAGAGCCTATACAATGGTTTGCGTAATTGCCATAATCGCATTTTATCGCTTAACTCATCAATATCGTTCGCCGAAGAGTATCTCCACAACAAACGCATAGCTTTCACCGAAGGGCTGACAACCGCTACAGACCTAACTGATGCGGAACTTAATCTTTCAAAAGCTTTGATTGAGCGCATCGAGGCTGTGTATGCTTTTGATGTGACATTGGCGCGCCTGCTGCAAGCGGCCGGCATAAGCGATAGTTTTTGCAGCTACATGAACGCCAAAACAGCCAAAATCATAGAGTTTAACAACCAAAACAGCAAATACAATGAACAATAAAAAGAGCGTATTTATATTTATATCAATCGTGGCGCTAATAGCCCTCATGGCCATCGTGGGGCTCTATCTTAAGCGACGCGAACCGCTAATTTTGCAAGGTGTAATAGAGTCTACAACTTATAGAGCCAGCTCAAAAATCGCAGGGCGTATCGACAGCATGGCGGTGAAATTGGGTGATAATGTAGAGAAAGGAGAGTTCCTGTATCGGCTGTCAACCCCCGAGCTCGATGCTCAATTGGAACAGGCCGAAGCCGTACAAAATGCAGCCTCGGCATTGGATAACAAGGTGCTGTCGGGAGCCCGTAAAGGCGAAATAACCGCAGCGCGCAATCTATGGCAGAAAGCCTTAGCGGGATTGCAACTTGCCGAAAAGAGTTTCAAGCGTATGCAAGACCTGCATAACCGCGGCGTCATTGCAGCGCAACAATTCGATGAAGCTCAGGCGAATTATCAGGCAGCCAAAGCCACCGAGCAAGCGGCGCATGCCCAATATCTGCTCGTACGCGATGGCGCCACGACAGACGACAAAAAGGCTGCGGCGGCCAAGCTGCAACAAGCCAAGGGGGCCGTAAGCGAAGTATCGTCATTCCTTAGCGATGCCATGGTGTACTCACCCATCAATGGCGAAATATCGAGCATTACCGCCCACGCAGGCGAATTGGTAGGCTCGGGGTTCCCGGTGGTCGCCATCGTTGATTTGTCGGATTTATGGGCCACATTCAATATTAGAGAGGATTTGATGCCGCATATTCACATTGGCACAACTCTTCCGACATACATCCCTGCACTCGATGCCAAGGTCGACATGCAGGTGTATTATATTTCGCCACAAGCCGACTTTGCCACATGGAATGCCACACGAACACAGGGCAGTTTCGATATTCGGACATTCGAAGTCAGGGCGCGTTCAAAATCTCAACCACCGCATCTGCGCCCCGGAATGAGCGTACTGGTTGATTGGAGTATAATAAAATAGGTGGATGGGTATGCGTAGTCAACTGATGGCTGTCATACGCCGAGAATTATGCCGTATAACACAACATACGGCATACCTGTTGGTGATAGTTGTATTACCTGTCATTTCCCTGCTGTTTTTCAGCATGTTATTCCACAAGGGAGTCCCCGAAAAGCTCCCCATTGCCATTGTCGATTACGACCACACATCCCTCTCGCGCCAATTATCCACAATGGTCGGCGCTTCGCCAAAAATCGACATTCGCTACCAGGTCGACAAACTGTTGACCGCAGAGCAGCTTCTCAAAAGCGGTAGGGTAGACGCCCTGCTACTCATACCCGACAATTTCGAGCGCGACATACTCAGCCTCACCCCCACAAACATCGAGGCCTATATTACCGGCTCAAATATTCTCGTCAATGGGCTCATAACCGAAGCGTTGCTCACTTCTATCACAACATTTTCGACCGGTATTCAGATACAGACCTTGCAAGCGCAAAACATCCCTGCGGCACAAGCCCTAAGCCTCGCTATGCCTATACGCATGGAGAAACATCCGCTCTTCAACCCATACACCAATTACAACTACTATTTAGCGCCAAGTTTTATGCCCATGATGTTGCTCATATTCACCATATTGGCGACCATATTCTCCTATGGCTCAGAGCTGCGCTATGCCACCTGCGAGGAGTGGCTCAACACGGCCGGAGGTTCGTTCCCGATTGCTTTTACGGGTAAATTTCTAACCATACTTTTGGCTATGAGCATCATGTTATTGCTGATGTTTTTTATTCAATTTTATCTTATGAATATACCTTTCAACGGGAACTTTTTTACGCTTGCAATAGGCGGCATGGTGTTTATTATAAGCTATATATGTATAGCTGTTGCTATTGTCGCACTAACGGCCGACATGCGATTGGCGCTCTCGCTTGGTGGAGGATACGCCGTTATGGCATTCTCATTTTCGGGACTTACCTTTCCATTAATGGCAATGCACAAAGGAGTGGTATTATTGAGTTATCTGTTCCCATTCACCTATTTCACCGACATTGTCATCGACCAGGTGATGCGAGGTGCGCCCACCGCGTTTTCTGTGCCAAAAATTTGCTACATGATGATTTTCTGGCTGTTGCCACTATTAACCTATGGCCGATTGCAACGCATCTCCACACAACCCGCATTTTGGGGCAGAATTTAAGTTTCAGACTGACAACCATGAAAATAAAAGACTACATATCGACCTCTTTAGGTAAGTTGGCAAGCATTATACGCCTCGAAACATATTCCATATTTCGTGACGAAGGGGTTTTGCTGATAATGCTGCTCGCGCCAATTATCTATGCCACAATCTACTCAAGCGTATACGGCAGTGAAGTGCTGCGCGATGTACCCGTTGGCGTCATTGATATGAGCAAAACATCCTCATCGCGCAAGCTTGTCACAATGTTGGATATGGGTCCCAATACTCATGTCGCTTATGAACCCGGCGATATGAGCGAGGCAAAAGAGCTCTTGTTTTCACGCAAAATACATGGAATCATCTACATTCCCGCCAATTATGCTCATAACATTGCCGAGTCAAAATCGAGCGCCATATCAATCTACCTCGACGCGAGCTATATGCTGTTTTATCGCCAAGTATTTCAAGAGATTGCAGCCATTGTAAGCAAACTGAATTACGACATAGCGGTAAATCGTCTTATGTCGCTCGGCGAGAATTCAACACCCCCACAATCCATCGCAAGTCCCATCGTCTACCAAAGCCATGCACTGTTTAATCCATATTTAGGTTATGGTACTTTTGTCATGCCGCCCGTGCTGATGTTGATTCTACAACAAACTCTTCTCATAGGCATATGTATGATAGGCGGTACTTGGCGCGAGCGAGAATCATCCGCTCGAGGCGTTTTACAGCGTGAGGCCTGGGGTAATCCTCTTTTGGTCATAACAGGTAAAGCCATAACCTATGCCTCGCTATATAGTATAATAATCTTCTACCTGCTGCACATCCATTATCGTATATTCCATTATCCGATGATAGGCTCGGCCTCTCTTCTTGCAATATTCATCGGATTGTACATTCTGACCGTTATATTTTTGGGTATCGCTCTATCGGCTCTGTTTCAGCGCAGGGAAACACCGCTTATGGTGATGTTGTGGACATCAATACCATTGTTGATGTTGTCGGGCATCTCATTTCCACATGAAGCCATGCCCACATGGTTGCGTTATTTGGCTAATATCTTCCCAAGCACATTTGCCACTCAGGGTTTTGTGAAAATTGCAACAGAAGGGGCCTCAATTCGGGAAGTTATGCCCGAACTAAAGCCCCTTATCTTACTATGTGTCATCTACTTCTTTTTAGCTTATTGCGCACTGCGTCATAAAGCCACGAAGCAAAACTTCACATCTACAAATTCGCAACCGCAACCTTGAGTTGCTCTAATGCCTTAGCTAAAACCGAGCGAGGCACACCCACATTCATACGCATATGTTGCCTACCCTTCGTGCCAAACATCGCACCGTCGTTCATTGCCAATCGAGCATCGTTTACCACCATGTCGACCATGCGTTCATGCGAAAGTCCCAATGCCGAAAAATCTATCCATACAAGATACGAAGCCTGGGGTTTAATAACCTTAATTGCGGGAATATTTTCAGCGATATAATCCGCCACATAGTCGATATTCTGCTCGATATATTTCACCAGCTGTTGACGCCACACCTCGCCGTGCGCGAAAGCCGCCTCGGTTGCCACCATCGCAAAAATCGTCGGCATATCCATCTCGTTTGCCTCCAAATACGAGAAGAACTTCTCGCGCAGATGAGGATTTGGAACTACCGCATATGAACTCACAACGCCAGCGATATTAAAGGTCTTGCTTGGTGCACCAAAGGTGATGCTACACTCCGCAGCAGCCTCGGAAACCGTGGCAAACGGTGTGTGGACATTTCCATATAAAGGCATATCGCAATGAATCTCATCCGACACCACTATCAAGTTGTGTTTCACGGCAATATCGGCCAATTGCTGAAGCGATGCTTTATCCCAAACCACACCTATCGGATTGTGCGGATTAGCCAATATAATCATCTTGCACGACGAATCAATCACGCTCTCGAGTTGTTCAAAATCCATTTCGCAGTGCCCGTCTGCCGAAATTTTCAGTGGGTTTTCCACAATGCGGCGACCATTATGCTCCGGCACCAAACGGAACGGATGGTACACCGGAGTTTGAATTATAATTTTGTCGTTCGGCTCGGTGAAGCATGCTATCGCCATGCCGATACCCTTTACAATGCCCGGAATATATCGCAACCACTCGCGCTCCACCGCCCAATTGTGCCTACGCTTAAGCCAGCCGACAATGCTCTGCCAATACTCATCGTAGGCCACAGTGTAGCCTAAAACAGGGTGCTCAAGGCGTCGCTTCATGGCCTCTATAATAAAATCGGGAGTCTCGAAATCCATATCAGCGACCCATAATGGTATAAGGTCCTCACGCCCATACAACTCTTTGAGTGAATCATATTTTATGCTATGCGACCCCGAGCGGTCGATAATTTTGTCAAAATCGTAAATTTTCTCCATATCTTAAGCTATTAAAAAACTCATAACATCTACACCATCGGCATAATCCATCAGGGTAGGGTATTGAGCTTCGCCGAAATCGACCCTGCGAGGATGCGCGACACACAGCGACACCACGCATTGAATCTTCTCATCCTCCTTCGACAGCCACTCTTCAACCTCTGTCAAATCGTCGTATTCGACATAATGTATACGACTCAATGCCTCGGGCAAAGAACATGACGCTATTGCCAAAGCGCCGTCTAAATCCAGAAAATGCACCCCCGTCATACTCAGCATCGCCTTGTCGCAGATGTAGTTATCGTATCGCATTTTAACCACACCTCGAGGTCGTGGTATCACACTCTGCCACCCCTTGGGAATAAATAGTAATGACACATTTCGGCAACCAAGCCCGTTGTAGGAATACATATCTCGCCGCAACCCGTCTATCTGCTCTTGACTCTCCCGACCGGAAAGCACCGCCACCGAATGGCGGCTACCTCGAATCAGCGCAGGCTTATCGGCGAACTTCTCCTTGAAGTATTTAACCGCAGCATCACCTCCCGTCGCGATAACCATATCAAATTCCGATGCGTCGGTATACTCTTCAATGGCAACGCAAGGCTCTATCTCGCGCAACAAATCCACGACATACGACATAAGGACATTGTCCTTGCTCGAGGGTTTGATGATTGCGGTATACCCGCACACCACAACGCACAGTAAATCGAAGAATCCCACCAATGGCAGATTCCCCGCCATGATAATCGCTACTCGGCGAGCCTCGGAGGGGGTAGGGTAATGTGACAACCACTCACGCAACTTGTTCTCATCCAGCATCTCTCGACAAATGGCGTTTATTGCCATTTTTATATCCTTCTCCGAGAACCATTCATTTGCCGAGATAGCCCCACAAAGCACATTTCGCGAGCGCTCATCCTCACCAAAACGGCGCAAACGCCTCCCCAATTCCGTAAATATTTCAATCGCAGACAACATATTTGCAAAAATATTTGCTCAAAGATAAGAAAAAATTTGGATTATAAGATTTTTTATTTACCTTTGCACTCGCAATCCCCGATAAGTGGGACATATTTGCGGAAATAGCTCAGGAAAGTAGAGCACAACCTTGCCCCAAAAGGATTATATACTCCAACCTTGGCAAGGGATGCGCAAAACAAAAAGGAGTATGACATATTTTGCGGAAATAGCTCAGTTGGTAGAGCACAACCTTGCCAAGGTTGGGGTCGCGAGTTCGAGTCTCGTTTTCCGCTCAAAATCAAACGGTTAGCTTGATGCTAACCGTTTTGATTTTAGGATAATCAGACTCGAAGGAGCGACGCCAAATCTCCCCTTTCAGGGGTCGGGGGGTGTAAATATAATTCGCGAGAATCGCCTACGCGAAGCGTGGGCTCGAGTCTCGTTTTCCGCTCTCAAAACAAAAAACGACAGCAACTTAGCTGTCGTTTTTTTGTTTCGAGAGCGGATTCTCCGCAACTATATCGACATTCCCTCCAAACCTCCCTTTAAGTTCACTTCGCTCCTTTTCGTTGCTACGGCTCGGAAGAACAAATTTATTTGCTCTTCTCTCGCCTTAATCGCAATGTTGACAAAGGGAGGCTTCGGATAGAACGAGAACCAGGCTCGAAGGAGCGACGCCAAATCTCCCCTTTCAGGGGTCGGGGGTGTAAATATAATTCGCGAGAATTGCCTGCGCGAGAAATAAAACAATCATCGCTCTCCCATATTCAAAACAAAAGGCCCAGCAAACGCTGAGCCTGATTTGTTTATGGTCTTAAACCGCTACCGCCTTGCAGAGTAATGGTTTCACCTGTGACATACGAAGCCTCATCGGAAGCAAGGAATACACATACGCGACCGATATCAACCTTGGGGTCGGCAAAGTGACCCAACGGAATACCCTGAATAGTCTTTTCATACAGTTCGGGGAAGTGCTCCTTCCATTGTTGCAGGCTCTCGGTCATGGCAAGCGGGCAGATGACATTCACCCTTACTCCATCAGGGCCCCATTCAGCAGCCGCAACACGCGACATACCGCGAATTCCCTCTTTGGCTGCAGCATACGATGCTTGTCCCAACTTGCCGAACAGACCTGCACCCGACGCGAAGTTAATTACCGAGCCTCGTGAAGCCTTCAAATGCGGGAAACATTCGCGCATATAGAAGAATGCCGCATACAATCCCGAATAGATGGCAAGGTCGAAATCCTCCTTCGTGTGCTCGACAAGAGGCAAGCCCGATTTCGAAACCTGAGCATTGTTTACTAATGTGTTTAACTTGCCAAACTTCTCGATAGTCTTCGCGACGACCATTTTTATCGCCTCCTCGTCGGCGCCATCGGCCACCAGAGGCAGCACCTCGACGCCATACTTCTCCTCCAATCGTTTTTTAGCCTCCACAAGGCGTGATTCGGTTCTACCCGTAAGAACCAAATTTGAGCCCTCCTCGGCAAACGCCTCAGCCAGACCAAATCCAATACCTTTACCTCCGCCTGTAATCAGCGTAACATTACCATTTAGTCGTTTCATAATTATCTGTTTTAGTTATTCTTTTCAGTTAACATGCTATGATACATCAAAGTTAATAATTTTATGGCACAAATTACCACCACGCAAAGAAAATATGCAAAAACGGGGCAAAAAAACGCAAAAAGAGGTCTGCATGCGCTTGACCTCTTGTAGTGCTATGAACGATACTCCTCCGAAACGGCTTGCCTAAAACAGCTTAAATTTGCAACCAACCTGAAAATAGGCTCGGCGATTACTGGGGTTTACCATGAGTTGCGAATAGACGGGAAGCTCATATCGCTGCTACAGCGGCACATTATACACAGCCTTGAGCGATAGCATATTTACATGGAATCCCGACGACAAATCATCGTAGCGCGAAGTGTAGTAGGGTACAACACCCACCAAAGCGGCAAATTGCACATGCGAAATACGAAACGGAAGACTCGCCAGCAGATAAGAGCTATAAGAGCGTTTGCCATGCTTGTTTAATCCGTCATGCCCGAGGATTGTCGTACTCCACTCGGCCGAGAAATGGCGCGTCGTAAAAGCCACGATTGCGTCCGTTCCATGCGACGCGTCGCCGATATGACCCCAAGTTAAAAATCCATTTCCGCGCGTGTTGACATACACATCTTTGAGCCCGATATTCAGCCATGGCGCCACCTGATACTTCACAAAAAGGTCAATTTCGTGCTTTGCAGGATTTTGGCCGGCAGGAGGTGCCACCTGGGCATTTCCCCACGCATACACATTCAGCCCCTTCCACTTTATACCCATCACAGGCTGGATGCTCACACCCGCAAGTCGCTGACCTCGCCACAAATAGGCACTTGTAAGGTCGGTTGTAAGATATGGTTGCACGGCGGATTTCTTCGCCGATGAAGCATCCGGAGCGGAGTTCTGCGCAAATAGAGGCACTAAGCCGCATGCGACACACAATAGCAGGGTAGATAGTAGTCGTTTCATAATCGTCTGTTCAACAATAGCATCAGCGCAACGGGTCATAAAACAACAAAACCTCCGAACTTTTGTTCGAAGGCTTAGTGTTTTACTTAGTCGGGATGACTGGATTCGAACCAGCGACAACACGCCCCCCAGACGTGTACTCTAACCGGGCTGAGCTACATCCCGAAGTAGCGAGAGAGAGACTTGAACTCTCGACCTCATGATTATGAATCATGCGCTCTAACCAGCTGAGCTATCTCGCCATTGCGTAAATGCGAGTGCAAAGATAGGTATTTTTTTTATCTATGCAAATAGTTTTGTGAAAAAATGTATTAAAAAAGTCGTTTTTCTTCGGCACGCATTTTGCTTGAATGGTGTAAAACGCTGAGAATTATGACATCAGAGAATTATTTCATGCGCACATTAAATCTTCTTGCCGGCGTGGCTCTCATCGTCGGAATCTCGATTGAGGTACTCACGGGCAATCATCACACATACTCTGCGTGGTATTTATGGTTGCAATTTATCGTCTGCATAATCTTTATTTTGGATTTTGCCCATGCACTATTTGTCGGTGGCAGCTCATATCGTCATACGCTACTGAATATCTTATTTCTGATTATATCCATCCCATACCTTAATATATTAGAGTGGATGCACCTCACGCCACATCGGGCCCTTGCCGTAGTGATGTCGGCACTGCCATTGCTCCGCGCATTTGTCGCCATGGGCGTAGTGGTGCAATGGATGGTCGAGGGTAGGGCGAAGCGCATCTTCGGAGCATATATTTTCACCGTTGTGGGCTTCACATATTTAGCAGCCTTGATGTTCTACGACTACGAAATAGGCGTAAACCGCCACCTGCAAGGCTTCGGGAATGCGCTGTGGTGGGCCTGGATGAATGTCACCACCGTGGGCGCCGCCATATTTCCCGTAACGGCAATCGGCAAGGTTTTGGCAGTGCTCCTCCCATCATTGGGCATGATGTTCTTCCCGATTTTCACAATCTATGTCACCAATCTCTACTCCGAAAAACGCAGCAAAGGGTAGGAGAGTGATATATAAAACCGAAGGTTAAGAGAATGAAATAGATAGCAGTGGCCAAACTCGTTTGAGCGGCTGCTATCTATTTCGTTGTCGTAGTTGCGCAGCAATAATGACTATCACCATCACGCAGACGAGTCACCCGAGGCGTAATTGTGTGAAAGTAGTTTAGGCGGCGCACGGACAAAAAAATAAGAGGGCGTTTCCCAACGACCTCTTATCTCGGCAGGGTTACCCCCGCCAAATAAAAAAAAGATTGCGTCAGCACCTTAAAAACTACTAACGACCGCAGGAGCAGAACAAAGGCTCCGAGCGAGAGAGGGCAAAGGAAACTATATAGTAGTTTGACGATATTAGCGATTGGTGGTCGGGCTTGCACGAACAGCCACTCGCCAATATCGTTATAGGCTCGCAGAGCCCTTTGCCCACGAGCGAGCAGAGGCTTGCTGCGTAAGCAGGTTGAAAGTAGTTTAGGCGGCGCACGGACAAAAAAATAAGAGGGCGTTTCCCAACGACCTCTTACCTCGGCAGAGTTACCCCCGCCTAAACTACTAACCCAAACTTAAATAAATGAAGAAACCTCGTGGTTTTCCAACCACTGACTATTAAACGAGCAAATTGTTTGCCAAAGTATGCCACAAGCCCATATTTGCCAATTTACAATCCAAAAGAGCCATACGGCACAGCGCAACTGCCACGATTGATTATTTTGGCACATTATAGGAGATTTTAATTATTTTGTCTATATTTGTTTATTGAATCATAGCATAACCATCATAAACATCATTTATTACATGTTACGAAAAATACGCATCTTTACGGCCACAATCAGTTTTGCCCTCGTAACGCTCCTCTTTCTGGATTTTACGGGCACGCTGCACGCATGGTTTGGCTGGATGGCAAAAATTCAATTTCTGCCCGCAGTTTTGGCCCTTAACTTCGGAGTTGTAGCGGGATTAATCATCCTGACACTACTCTTCGGCAGAGTGTATTGCTCGGTCATCTGTCCTTTGGGAATTATGCAGGACATCTTCTCGTGGGTGGCAGGTCGCAGGCGTAAAAACCATTTCAAATACACAAAGCCTCACACCCTATTGCGTTGGGGAGTATTGGCTGTGTTTGTCGCTCTGCTCTACTTGGGATTTGGCTCTTTGGCGCTGCTCATAGCTCCATATAGCGCATTTGGTCGTATTGCCCAAAACCTCTTGGCTCCCATTTGGCAGGCGGGCAACAACCTGCTTGCTCTGATAGCCGAGCGAATTGACAGCTATGCGTTCTACTCAACCGACATTTGGATTCGCAGCGTCGGAGCCTTTATCGTTGCAGCAGCTACACTCCTGATACTCGCCATCGTCGCATGGCGCAAAGGTCGCCTCTATTGCAACTCGATATGCCCCGTAGGTACTGTTTTGGGCGTGTTGTCGAAATATTCGCTATTTAAGCCCGTTATCAACACCGAGAAGTGCAATGGCTGCAATCGTTGTGCGCGTAACTGCAAATCATCGTGCATCGACACCAAAGCGCATACGATTGATTATAGCCGATGCGTGGTCTGCATGGATTGCATCGAGAATTGTAATCAGGGGGCTATAAGCTACTCTCTGCGCAGAAGCAAGCGCGTTGCGACCCCAACACCCAAGCCTGAGAAGGCTTCCGAGTCGCGCCGCGACTTTTTAGTAGCTACGGGACTGCTTGCCGCCTCGGCAGTAAAGGCCCAGGAGATGAAGTTGGACGGCGGTTATGCCACCATAATCGACAAGCAGGCTCCTCCGCGTGAAAATAAAATCACGCCGGCCGGCTCGCTAAGCGCACGCAACATGACGACACACTGCACAGGCTGCCAGCTCTGCGTTGCGGCTTGTCCATCGCAGATTTTGCGCCCATCCACTCAGCTGACAACATTTATGCAGCCATTTATTTCATACGAAAAAGGGTATTGCCGCCCGGAGTGCAACGCATGCGCATCGGTATGCCCGACGGGAGCGATTCAACCTATCTCGGTAGAGGAAAAATCTTCCACTCAGATTGGCCACGCGGTATGGGTGAAGAAGAATTGCGTGGTTATAACCGACGATGTCGATTGCGGTAACTGCGAGCGTCATTGCCCATCGGGAGCAATTACCATGGTAGCCATAGATGCTCAGAATCCTCAGTCGAAAAAGATTCCGGCAATCAACGCCGAGCGTTGCATCGGTTGCGGAGCGTGTGAAAACCTGTGCCCCTCACGACCTTTCAGTGCGATATATGTCGAAGGTCACAGAGTCCATAAAACCATCTAAACATCAACCATTATGCAGAAAAAAGATACCAATACAATCGACAGACGCGAATTTCTTAAGCTTATAGGCGCCGGCTCTGTTCTCACTTCTGCGCTCTTGGCGGGATGCAAAAGCGACGAGATAACGAATGCAAACTCATCGGAAGATGTTCCGACCGACAAGATGACATACCGCACAAACCACAACTGCGGCGACAAGGTATCGCTCTTGGGCTATGGCTGCATGCGTTGGCCGACAATTACGGAAGAGGGCAAGAAAACGCGCATCGACCAGGAAGCTGTGAACGAATTGGTGGATTACGCCATCGAGCATGGAGTAAACTTCTTCGACACCTCACCCGTCTATTGTCAGGGCATGTCGGAGGAGGCTACGGGAATTGCCCTCAAACGATACCCACGCAGCAGCTATTTCCTGTCGACAAAGCTCTCAAATTTTGCAAACTCCACGCGAGAAAACTCGATTATGATGTATCGCCGTTCGTTCGAGAAGTTGCAAACGGATTATCTCGATTACTACCTGTTGCACTCGGTGGGAGGCAGCATCCACGACTTCAATCGCCGCTATCGCGACAATGGCATGATTGACTTCCTTATCGAGGAGCGCAAAGCGGGCCGTATACGCAACCTCGGATGGTCGTTCCATGGCGAGAAGGAGGTTTTCGACCAAATTATAGCCATGCACGACGATGTACATTGGGACTTTGTGCTAATTCAGATGAATTATTCGGATTGGCGAAATGCGCGAGGTCGTAATGTCAATGCCGAATATCTCTACACCGAATTAGAGCGACGACAGATTCCCGTAATGATTATGGAGCCGCTGCTCGGAGGGCGCCTGTCGAAAGTCCCCGACCATATCGCTATGCGCCTTAAGCAACGCGAGCCGGAGAAGAGCGTAGCTTCGTGGGCTTTCCGTTTTAATGGTACATTCCCAAATGTCATGACCGTACTGAGCGGTATGACCTACATGGAGCATCTTCAGGATAATATCCGCACCTATTCTCCCGTATTACCGCTTACCGAAGAGGAGCAGGCGTTTCTGTTTGAAACAGCAGAGCTGATGTTGCAATACCCGACAATTCCATGCAACGATTGCAAATACTGCATGCCTTGCCCTTATGGATTGGACATACCCGGCATATTACTTCACTACAACAAATGTGTAAACGAGGGCAATCTATCATCCTCGTCGCAAGACGAGAATTACAAAAAGGCGCGTCGTGCCTTCCTTGTCGGCTACGACAGAGCTGTCGAGCGTGAGCGCCAGGCCGACCATTGCGTAGGCTGCAAGCAGTGTAATCCCCACTGCCCGCAACGCATCGACATACCTAAAGAGATTCGCCGCATAGACCGCTACATTGAGGATTTACGACAGGGTAAGGAGTTTTAATCAAAACAAAAGGACCAGGTATGATGCAGACTGATATAATAGAGCTTCGTCGCTCAAAATCATATTCATGTGTAATCGCCAATCATGGGCAGATTTACACCTTTACGGCGCGTGGGGTGGACGACCTTTACAATCTTCTCACCAAGCAGCCCGAAATATTGCGCGGTGCCTATGTGGCAGATAAAATCGTAGGCAAAGGAGCTGCGGCGCTGATGGTATTAGGTGGTGTAAGGCGACTTTTTACGGAAGTTATAAGCAGTGATGCCATAAAGTTCCTTAACGATTACGACATGACGGTAGAGTGGGGAGAGGAGACCGAACGCATCATAAATCGCAAAGGCGACGATATTTGCCCCATAGAGAAGGCGTGCGCCAAATGCAAAACCCCGGAGGAGTGCTTCGAGGCAATAAAAGAGTTTTTATCAAAGCAAGAATAGGCTAAAAGAATAATGACCTGTCTAATAAGTTTTAGACAGGTCATTATTGTTCTCTATGCCTTAATCATTTGGATATGCCGCGATAAAGATATTGCGTTTACGCAACTCATCCTGCACGCGGTGCAGCTCGGCGAGTGACACCTTGCCTACGACATATTTGTAGCTGTCGGAAATGTAATTCTCGCTCACCTCTTCAAACTTTATCAGGTTAAGGTCGGCGTAATCCACATAGCGATAATATACGCGGAATGAGTGGTCGAGTGTATACTCGGGCAACTGCGAGTCGTTACGCTTCTTATACTCATACTTATAGTCATACAAGCAAGCCGTAATATCGCTCAACACAGCCGAACCGGTGGGGTAGCCGCCGGCACCACGACCAAACATAAACTGCTTGTCGTAGAATAGACCCTTGATTACCACGCCATTGAACTCGTCCTCGACGCTGTAAATATATTTATTGCGTGAGATAAGTTGAGGCATCACACACATTATCAACTTGTTATTGTCCAACTTCTCGACATGCGCCACCAGCTTAAAGCGGCGCTCTTTCTCGTTGGCAAAGCGGATGTCATCATCGTTCATATTCGAGATTCCGTAAGTGAAAATCTTCTCGGGAGCGACATACAGACCAAAGGCATGAACCGTAACGATAATAAGCTTAAAGAGCGAATCCCAGCCATCAATATCGAGCGATGGGTTGCTCTCGGCAAAGCCCAAATCCTGCGCCAGCTTCAGCGCGTCGGGATACGACATCTTCTCGTTGAAAATCTTCGACAGAATAAAGTTTGACGAGCCATTCAGGATACCCTTTACCGAGGTAAGCAAATCGTTGTCGTAATACTCCTCTAAGTTGCGAATAACGGGAATTGAGCCACAAGCCGAAGCATCATAGAGCAGAGCAACATTGTAACGCGCCTGCAACTCAATCATCTCCTCGATATGATGTGCCAACATCTTCTTATTACCCGACACAACGGGCAGGCCCATCTGCAAAGCTCGCTTAACGATAGTGTAAGCAGCATCGGCATCGTCAATCAACTCCACAATAAAGTTGATATCGGGGTCATTGAAAATATCATCGGGATTGTCGGTAAACTCGGCATCCACCGAGCGCTTCTTGTTGATATTACGCACACAGATGCGCTTAATTTCCACATTCTTCGAGCCAATACGCTTCAATACATCATACAGACCGCAGCCTACCGTACCAAAGCCAAAAAGTCCGATATTCAGTTTCTTACCATTCATAGTTATATTGTGTTTCGTTTCTTATTATTTCAAAAACTCTAAAAGTATATCGTTGAGTTGCTTATGCTCGACCAAAAAGCCATCGTGTCCGAAATCGGAGTCTATCAGATGATACTCCACATCGGGGATATTCTCAATCAGCGGCTTATGGTCTTCGGGCGGAAACAATATATCGGAAGTTATGGCAACAACCAGCGATTTCGCCTTAATACCTCGCAGAACCTCCTCCAAGCGGCCACGACCACGCGCCAGATTATGCGAATCGACAGCTTGCGACAGGCGATAATACGAGTAAGCATTAAAGCGGCGACGCAACTTTTCGCCCTGATAGCGCTGATATGAGTGTACGCGACGCTTGAATCCAGCCTCATCCGCGTTTTCATCCTCCTGAGTCTTATCGTAGGCCATGCCGCCACGATAGCTCATCAAAGCTATGCTGCGAGCCACAGCCATACCATTCAATCCGGCCTCGGCATTGCGCTCTCCAAATGTTGCATCACCCTCGATAGCCATGCGCTGCGATTCATTAAATGCCGCAGCCCAGGGTTTAGTGCGAGGTGTCGTAGCGATAAATGCCGTACGCTCGGCAAAGTCGGGTTGCATAACGCTCCACTCCAAGCACTGGAAACCTCCGATAGAGCTGCCAATCAGCAATTTCACTCGCTCAATACCGAGATGCTCAGCCAAAAGTTGATGCGCATGTACCATATCCCTTACCGTAATCTGCGGAAAATCGCCATACCAAGGCTCTCCCGTTGCGGGATTAATGCTCAAGGGGCCCGTTGTTCCATAATGTGAGCCGAGGAAATTGGCACACACGGTGAAGTATTTTTCGGGGTCTAAGAAGCACCCTTTCTCCACCGTATGAGGCCACCAGTCGGCTACATCGGAGTTGGCCGTCAGAGCATGGCATACCCAGATGACATTACTCTTATCGGAGTTCATCTCTCCGAAAGTGTCGTATGCAATCTCAAGCGACGGCAACACCGCGCCACACTCCAACTCAAAAGGTTTTTCGTATCTATAAGTTTGAGCCATTATATCACGAATTATTTGGCCGCAGCAAAAGCCTGCTCGAAATCATCAATTATATCCTCCACATTCTCCAATCCGAGCGATATACGCAGCAGGGTAGGAGTAACGCCCGCAGCCTTCAGGTCAGCCTCCGAGAGTTGCTTGTGTGTAGTAGATGCAGGGTGAGTAACAACTGTGATTGAATCACCAATCATGGTCATATTGCCCGCCAACTTCAGCGCCTCGACAAATCTAACGGTACTCTCCAACGAACCCTTCAACTCGATGGTAAAGACGCTCGACGAGCCATAGCGATAATATTTCTTGGCATTTTCGTAGCCGTTATGATTCTCAAATCCCACGAAACTTACGCGCTCAACCATGGGGTGGTTGCGACAAAACTCCGCCAACTTCCATGTAGACTCCACTTGATGCTTTACTCGCAAAGAGAGTGTTTCCAGACCCAACAGCATCAAATAGGCATCAAACGGCGAGGGGCAGCATCCGAAATCTCGCAGACCATCCACGCGGCACTTTACGATAAATGCAGCATTGCCAAATGCCTCATACAGATTCAAGCCGTGGTAGCCCTCTGAAGGGCCATCTATTTGTGGAAATTTGCCATTTGCCCAATTATAATTTCCGCCATCGACGATTATTCCGCCCATGGCCGTTCCGTGACCGTTAATCCACTTTGTAGCCGAATCGACAACGATATTTGCGCCCCAGTCAAACGGATTACACAAGAAGCCTGCTGCACCGAAAGTATTATCAACCACAAATGGCACATCTTTGCGCTTTGCCATGTCGCCCAAGGCCTTCAAATCGGGGACATCGCATGTGGGATTTCCCATGCTCTCGGCATAAATAAACTTCGTGCGCTCATCCACCAATGGCTCCATATCCTCGACACGCTCCGACTTGGCTATACGGCACTCGATACCCAACTTGCGCAACGAAATGCGGAACTGATTATAAGTACCGCCATAAAGAAATGGCGAAGCAACGATGTTATCACCCGCCTGGGCAAGAGCCGTAACGGTAATAAGTATAGCCGACATGCCCGACGCCAAAGCCAGCGCACCCACGCCGCCATACAACGATGCCACACGCTCCTCGTAAGCCGCTGTTGTGGGATTATGCAGACGCGTATAGATATTTCCGCCCTCGCTAAGTTCAAACAGGCGAGCCGCATAGTCACAGTTCTTGAAATGGTAGGCTGCAGTGGGGTAGATGGCTATACCACGCGAGCCGGTATGATCTACATGATAACCGCCATGTATCTGGCGAGTCTCAAATCTTAAATTCTTAGTTTCCGACATATTTATGTATATTAAATCGTTATCGCCCGACCTAAGGTCAGGCAACCATAATTAGCAAAATAAAATCAAAAGGTGAGATTTTGTGTCCTCGACACATGGTAGCACATAGCTACCGGCAAATAACAGCGTGCCTATCGGCACATTCGCATCGGTCCCATCATACAACGAGCGCCAAGCATATTCAGGCCACAACCTGACAGATTAGATATGTACTGCATACTTGCCATTGAAACAGTTCTTTTATCATGGGCAAATATAGCACTTATTTTTCATTTATATGCAGATTTTGACAAAAAACTTAAACTTGCTACAATCCACACACATCCGACAGTGTAGTGGTATTGGCTATAATTCAACCTCGGCAGGGTCTAATAAATTATGCAAAATGGCATAGATGGTAAGTCCCGCAACCGACTTTATACCCGTTTTGTGGGAGATGTTTTTGCGATGAGTATTTACCGTATGAATCGAGATATACAATTTTTCGGCAACCTCCTTATTTGTAAGGCCCTTAGCCAAAAGAATCAACACATCCAACTCTCGCTCCGACAGTTCATGGCTATCCGTGTACGGATTGGTCTGGCTCTGCTCAACTGCCTGATTTAGTTTTCGGGCAATTGCTACACTGTCGTCATAGATATTGACAACGCTATCGACCCATCGCACGCACTCCTCGTTGCACACCGTAGTTGACAACAACGACAACGCCACGCTTTGCAATTCGGGATATAGATACCTCACATCCCGCTTAAAGGCGCTTATAACCTGAGAACCGGCAACCACAACATCGGGTGCTATGGCAGAAAATTTTTCAATACACGACTTTATGTCGGCAAAATGCGCCACCACATCAAATTCGCTCTGCGATAGCATGGCACGCAAACCCTCTACAATGAGTTCCGAAGGTTCGACAACTACAACTTTATATCGTCTCATACTCCCTCCTCGCGTTTAACAAGAGGTGCCAAGACCTCGATTTCCAACATTGTATGACGAGCCAAATCCTCGCGCAAAGCAAATATATCGAAGAGCAGTTCGCAGCGCTTGTGCATAGGACAAGCAACCGGCAGATACTTAATCATTATGCTCTTCATATCGTCAATCTTCTCGCACACATCGGTATGACTATTCATATAAACACCTATTTCCGAACCACATCGCTCACCACGCATCAGGGCCTCGATATACGGAAATATTTCGCGCTCCTCATACTCCAAATGCGCTCGCACCTCGTTTACATAATCGGCACAAAACTTACTCAGTAGATTGCGTTGTTTATCCTCGCACTCATGCAACATATTGTTTACGCCTGTGACTATGCGAGGCAAAAGCGTTTGAGTATAATACCGATGCGAAGCTCTCAGATATTTTATCAAATTAGCAATATCCTCTGCGGCCTTAAGTTCCTTATAATCGGGACGATAGTCGGGCAGCGTGCAAATCTGGCATATCATCAGAAAAAGCGACGGTGATACGCCATAGCTGTGGCACATTTCAGCCACCGAAACATCGCCAAACGGCAACTCCATATCGAATCGAAGCAAAACCGAGAGCAGATTGCAATCCGCATCAATGAGTTCTGCAAGTTTCATATCCTCCGAGAAGATGACATGATTATTACCATCCGTTTTATAACTTTTTGTCATAACCCTAAACCGACAATTATTCGTTTTCAAAAAAAATCATGCAGCAATTATAGGCCCAACCACATGCCGATATTATACGCCACGAATGCCAAAACCCATGCAAGGGCGGTATTATACACAACCGAGAAGAGTGCCCATTTCCAGCCTCCCGCCTCTTGCGCAATTGCTGCTATTGTTCCGATACACGGGAAATAGAGCAGGATAAAGATTATCATGGCCAAAGCCGACGCCTGGGAATAATTATTTGACGCTGCCAAATGAGCCGACAATGAGGCTGTTTCATCCTCGGCATCATCAACCGAGTAAAGCACGCCCAAAGTCGATACAATTATCTCTTTTGCCGAAGCTCCCGACAATATGGCAACGCTCGCTCTCCAATCCAATCCGATAGGCGCCATGACAGGCTCGATAAACTTGCCGATTTTACCCAAATATGAGTTCTCGGATTGTCGGGCAGGCGTATTAACCGCAGCATCCGACTCCACATTTTCGATATAAGCTTCAGCGGCTACATTGTCATAAATCTCTGCTTTAGATTCGTGTGGATAATAGCTTAAAAACCAAATCACTACCGCAGCCACTAAAATCAAGCCTCCAATTTTGCGGATATATTGCTCGCTACGATTCCACATATGTCGCAAAGTGGCGTTCAGAGTGGGAATTCGATAGGGCGGCAACTCCATAACAAATGGGGTTTCGTCGGCTCCAAACATAAACCGTCTAAGCAGTCGGGCGGTAACCAAACCGACAACACAACCCAAAATATATATCGCAAACAGCATAGCACCGGCATGCTTGGGGAAGAATGTTCCCGCCAGCAAGACAAACACCGGCAGACGGGCACTGCACGACATAAATGGGTTAATAAGTATTGTGATTATTCGGCTACTACGACTCTCGATAGTTCGCGCCGCCATAATTGCCGGGACATTACATCCAAAGCCCATAACAAGCGGAATAAACGACTTGCCATGCAGACCGGCAAGGTGCATAACTTTATCCATTATAAATGCTGCACGCGCCATGTAGCCCGAATCCTCCATAAGCGATATAAACAGATAGAGAATCAATATATTAGGCAGAAAAACCGCAACCGAGCCCACTCCGCCTATGATGCCATCGACAATAAGGTCGCGCAGAGGCCCATCCGACATCAACCTGCCGACACTCTCACCCAACCATGTAAAGCCCGCCTCAATCCATCCTTGAGGATATGCTCCGAGAGTAAAGGTGCTCCAGAACATTACAAACATTACGGCAAGGAACAACGGGAAACCGAAATATTTGTGTGTAACAATGCGGTCAATCCACGATGTATGCTTATGCGAATGTTGCTCACTCGGGGTAAAGGTTTCGGCCAACGCACCCTCGATAAAACCATATTTTTCGTTGGTTATAGCCCCCTCGACATCTTCATCCAAGGCTGCAATTATGCGCGCTGCGCCCTTGACGCTCTGATTCTTCCATTCGGTGAAATGCTTCGACGAGCGCAACATCTCCATAACGCCGCTATCGCCCTCTAACATTTTAATCGCCCAATAACGGGGCGGAAAACACTTCGGCAGCTCATCCACATGGCGTTTCATCATTTTCGAGAGCGCTCCTATCTCGGTTTCGATAGAAGACGAGTAGTTGATATGAATATGGCGCTCTTTGGCGTTTTGACCTTCGTATGTAAGAATTATCTCGTCCAACAGCGCATCCAGACCCTTGCTTTCTCGCGCCACAACCGGCACAACCGGCACACCTATCATGCGACCCAATTGCTCGTAATCCAAAGTCGCGCCACTGCGCTCCAATTCGTCGTACATGTTCAGCGCAACAACCATTTTGGGATTAAGGTCAATAAGTTCTGTGGTCAGATAGAGATTTCTTTCAAGATTTGAAGCAACGACAGCATTCACCACCACATCGGGCAATTTCTCCATCAGATGTTTTCTGACATACATCTCCTCGGGAGAGTAGGGTGACAGAGCATATGTACCCGGCAGGTCTGTGATATGAATTTTATAACCCTTATAGCGGAACGAGCCCGACTTGGCATCCACCGTAACGCCACTATAATTTCCGACATGTTCGTGACCTCCCGACAGGGCATTAAACAACGAAGTTTTTCCACTATTGGGATTACCCACCAACGCCACACTTATCTCTCTTAGGCGGGCGCTAACTACCTGCTCGATGTCGGAATTGTTCTCATCCTCGACAATGGCAGCACCTTCGGATATGGATTTTATCTCCAAAGCCTCCTCGGTTGTCATAACTTCAACCATGGCGGCCTCGCTGCGACGCAACGACACCTCATAACCCATAATGCCATACTTGATAGGGTCACGCAACGGGGCATTCAATATGGCTACCACCCTCTGCCCACGCACAAAGCCCATTTCAAGTATACGGCGGCGAAAACCTCCGTGTCCCGATACTTTGATAACTACAGCCGACTGTCCGGTCTTTAACTCCGATAACAACATATATTTATATCGTCTTTTCTAAAAAGCCACAACTATTTTTGCGATGCAAAAATATACATTTTTCACGACTTTACCAATCCCTTTTTATAGCTATCAAACATTTGCACAATCACAATTTTACGCTATTGTGAACCCGCAGCGCGGTTAGTATCTTTGCAAACAGAAACGCACATCGCCGAATTTTATGGCCATGCGCAATCTATGAGTTTATTTTGTTTGTTTAATGAATAGTTTTCCGACTACCGCAAGGTAGCAACCGCTTGCAAGGAAACAACCCTTACAAGCGCAGCCCGTGGAGATGTAAGCCATAACATTACGGGCACAAATCGACAGAGGGGAGGGCAACCTCCTCTCTTCGTTGTTCTTTCATCAAATTTTGACATTTCGTGAATAATTTGTTAATATTTTCACTGCCTAAATATTTCACTCTTATTATTAAATATTGTATCTTTGCGCATGCGTTAAGGAAAACGGGATAAAATCACCTTCTCGCGAAACGAATATGAGAACAAATATCAAATAATTTTAACATAAATAACGGCCGCTGCAGCATCTGTTGCAACGGCTGTGTTTTTAACACTACAAACAATTATGAAAGTTGCAGTTATTATGGGTTCTACCAGCGATTGGGGCGTAATGTCAGCCGCAGTCGAGACTTTGGAGGAGTTGGGAATCGAGTACGAGAAGCGCGTAATCAGCGCACACCGCACGCCTCATTTGATGTTCGAATATGCCACTACGGCTCGCGAGCGTGGTATTGGCGCCATCATCGCAGGTGCAGGAGGTGCAGCACATGTTGCCGGCGTAACAGCAGCCCTTACGACCGTTCCCGTTATTGGTGTTCCTATCAAAACCTCAGCACTCGGAGGCTTGGACTCTTTGCTCTCGATAGTCCAGATGCCCGGCGGTATTCCGGTATCAACAACCGCAATCAACGGCGCAAAAAATGCAGCACTCATCGCGGCTTCAATTTTCGCCCTTACCGACAAGGAACTGGAGGCTCGCCTCGAGGCTTACCGCAAGGTTCAGACCGAGAAGGTACTGGAGGCAGAGTTATAATTTCATTGCAATTAAGCTACAAGTAATCAAGATATGAAGAATTACCGTATTTATGTAGAGAAATATCCTCGTTTCCAAGTCGAGGCAGAGACTCTGCGCAAGGAGTTGAACAACAATTTGGGACTAAACCTCGAGTCACTCCGTCTGCTAAATGTCTACGATTTGTTTGGATTTTCGGAGGAGTTATTGGAGAAGAGCCGTTATGCGGTCTTTGGTGAGGTCGTTACCGACAATGTCAGCGACGAGTGCGACCTTGAGGGTAAGAAGTATTTGGCCGTAGAGTTCCTTCCCGGTCAGTTCGACCAGCGAGCAAGCTCGGCTGTGGATTGCGTTCGACTCATCGAGCCTACGGCCGATGTGCGCATCAAGTCATCGAAGTTGCTTATTTTCGATGACGCCATTACCGACGAGGATATGGCTCGCATCGAGCACTATTATATCAATGCCGTAGAGTCACGCCGCAAGGATTTGAGCATACTGAGCGACATGGAGTCGGCCGAGGTTAAGCCCGTAGCCATTCTGCATGGCCTCACCGCACTCAAAGATGAGGAGTTGGAGGGTTTCTGCAAGCAGTACGGCTTGGCTATGAATGCCGACGACTTGCGCGAGGTGGTGAACTACTACCAGAATGAGGGCCGTGACCCATCCGAGACCGAGTTGCGCATCTTGGACACTTATTGGAGTGACCACTGCCGCCATACAACCTTTACGACCGAGATTGAGGAGATTACTATCGACGACTCTTTCCTCTCGGCCGAGTTGGAGGCGACTTTAGAGTCGTTGAAGGATATGCGCGCAGAGCTTGGTCGCGAAAACAAGAGCCTCTGCCTGATGGAACTTGCTACAATCGGTGCACGCTACCTCAAGAAGACCGGCGTTTTGGATAATCTCGAGCAGAGCGAGGAGAACAACGCTTGTTCGATATATGTAAATGTAGATGTGGATGGCCAGATGGAGAAGTGGTTGTTGCAGTTCAAGAACGAAACGCACAATCACCCCACAGAGATTGAGCCATTCGGTGGTGCATCAACTTGTCTTGGCGGTGCTATTCGTGACCCATTGTCGGGCCGCAGCTATGTTTATCAGGCGATGCGTGTAACGGGTGCAGGTGATATCTACAAGCCCGTAGCCGAAACTTTGAAGGGTAAGCTGCCACAGCGCATCATCACCACAAAGGCCGCTTCGGGTTACTCGAGCTATGGCAACCAGATTGGTCTTGCCACGACTCATGTACGCGAGATTTATCACCCCGACTATGTAGCCAAGCGTTTGGAGGTTGGTGCGGTTGTAGGTGCTGTTAAGGCGGAGAATGTACGCCGCGAGTCGCCTACGGCGGGTGATGTAATTCTGCTTTTGGGTGGTCGCACAGGCCGTGACGGTATTGGCGGAGCAACCGGCTCATCAAAGGAGCACAATGTAAAATCTATCGAGGAGTGTTCGTCGGAGGTACAGAAGGGTAATGCTCCCGAGGAGCGCAAGTTGGAGCGTCTGTTCCGTCGCCCCGAGGTTACACGCCTTATCAAGAAGTCGAACGACTTTGGCGCAGGTGGTGTCAGCGTAGCCATTGGCGAGTTGGCAGACGGTTTGGATATCTACCTCGACCGCGTACCAACGAAATACAGCGGACTTAACTCTACAGAGCTTGCCATCAGCGAGTCGCAGGAGCGTATGGCCATCGTAATCGAGAAGAAGGATATGGAGGCAATGATAGCTTTCTGTCACGAGGAGAATATCGAGGTTACGCATGTAGCAAATGTTACGGATACGGCTCGCCTAAGAATGTTCTATAATGGCGAGATGCTCGTAAATCTTTCGCGCGAGTTCATCGACTCGGCAGGTGCAAAGCACTACACCAAGATTCGCATTGCCGAGGTTGAGGATAAGGACCCATTCCGCCGCGAAGTAAAGGGTGCAACTCTTGCCGAGAAGGTTAAGAATAACTTGGAGGATAACAATGTAGTATCGCAGCGCGGTATGATTGAGATGTTTGACTCGACAATCGGTCGTTCAACCGTTTTGATGCCTTTCGGTGGCAAGACCCAGAACACAGAGACTCAGGTATCGGTGCAGAAGTTGCCCGTAGGCAATGCCATTACCAACACAGCAAGTATCATGGCTTTCGGTTATAACCCCTATCTCGCATCTTGGAGCCCCTATCATGGTGCTGCATATGCAGTCGTTGAGGCTGCAGCAAAGGTTGTTGCTGCGGGTGCTCGCTACGATAAGATGCGCTACTCTTATCAGGAGTATTTCGAGCGCATGAACAGCGAAACATCATGGGGTAAGCCTTTGGCGGCTTTGCTCGGCGCATTGAAGATGCAGGTTGAGTTGGGCTTGCCTTCAATCGGCGGTAAGGATTCAATGAGCGGTACTTTCCAGGATATAAATGTACCACCGATGCTTATGGCATTTGGTATCACTACAGTTGATGCCCGCACGGTAATCAGCCCCGAGCTGAAGGCGGCAGGTCATAAACTCTATTTGGTAAAACATAACCCCTTGAACAACTATATGCCCGACACCGAGCAGTTGAAGGAGAATTTCTCGTTCGTGTCTTCGGCTATCGAGCAAGGTAAGGTCGTTGCCGGCTACGCCGTAGGCTTCGGTGGCGTTCAGGAGGCTATCTCGAAGATGTCGTTTGGTAACAGAGTGGGTGCTGTGATAAATCTCTCGGAGGAGGAACTTTTCGACTACGCATACGGCTCTATCGTTGTGGAGGCTGCGGAGGAGTTGGATTTCGCCGATGCAATTCTTATCGGAGAGACTATCGCCGAGGCCGAGGTTGAGTTCTGCGGCGAGCGCTTCCAGGTTGATGAGTTGCAGAAGACGAACTCTCAAAAATTCTGTCAGGTATATCCCGACCGCGGCTTGCAGGGTGGCGTAACACGCAAGAGCGAGCCCGAGAAGAAAGTTATCAAGTATAGCGGTGCTCCGGTTGAGGAAGTTAAGGTTTACATTCCCGTATTCCCCGGAACAAACTGCGACTATGATACAGCAAAGGCATTCGAGCGAGCAGGAGCAAAGGTTTCGATGAGCGTATTCTGCGACCTTACAGCCGAGGACATCTTTGCTTCGATTGAGAAGATGAAGCAGATGATTGACGAGTGTCACATCTTTATGCTCAGTGGTGGTTTCTCGGCAGGTGACGAGCCCGATGGTAGCGGTAAGTTCATTGCAAATGTCTTAAACAATAAGGTTATCACCGACGCTATCCACGCTTTGCTCGACCGCGGAGGTTTGATATTGGGTATCTGCAACGGTTTCCAGGCATTGGTTAAGTCGGGCTTGTTGCCTTACGGCCGCTTGGGACAGGTTGTGAAGGAGTCACCCACGCTGTTCCGCAACGATATTAACCGCCACATCTCGCAGATTGTCACCACTCGTGTAGCAACAACCGCTTCACCTTGGCTTTCATCATTCGAGCTTGGTGAGGAGCATGCCATTGCGGTGAGCCACGGCGAGGGTAAGTTTGTCGTAAGCGAGGAGATGGCAGAGGAGCTATTCAAGAATGGTCAGGTTGCATTCCAATATGTTGATTCAGAAGGCAACGCGACGCTCACAGCGCCTTACAACCCCAACGGTTCAAGCTATGGCATCGAGGGTATAATCAGTGCCAATGGTCAAATCTTGGGTAAGATGGGCCACACGGAGCGTTACGAGGAGAACCTCTTTAAGAACATTCACGGCAACAAGACTCAGAGCCTGTTCCAGAATGCTGTAAACTATTTTAAGGGCAAATAACAAAAAACAGATATAAATTATGGCTAAAAGTTATGAAAATGCCGGTGTAAACCTCGAGGCCGGCTACGAAGTGGTTCGCAGAATCAAGTCGCATGTAAAGTCTACAAATCGTCCCGGTGTTATGGGTAACATCGGAGCTTTCGGAGGTATGTTCGACCTCGCATCGTTGGGTTACAAGGAGCCTATTCTGGTGAGCGGTACAGATGGCGTTGGTACGAAGCTTAAGTTGGCTTTCGAGATGGATAAGCACGACACCATCGGTATTGACGCTGTGGCGATGTGTGTAAACGATGTTTTGGCTCAGGGTGCCGAGCCTTTGTTCTTCCTCGATTATGTTGCCGTAGGACATAACGAGCCCGCAAAGATTGAGGCTATCGTCGCTTCGGTTGCTGAGGGTTGCCGTCAGGCGGGTTGCGCCTTGATTGGTGGCGAAACTGCCGAGATGCCGGGCATGTATGGCGGTGGCGAGTACGACATCGCAGGTTTCACTTGCGGTGTTGTGGAGCGCGCAAAGCTTATCGACGGCACAAAGGTTAAAGTGGGCGATGTTTTGGTTGGTATCGC
This sequence comes from Alistipes sp., assembly GCA_045125895.1. Classification (GTDB taxonomy): domain Bacteria; phylum Bacteroidota; class Bacteroidia; order Bacteroidales; family Rikenellaceae; genus Alistipes. The sequence goes on along the minus strand of JBGVNT010000007.1, from coordinate 44,190 downwards.
TTCGAGCGGTGTTCACTCAAATGGTTTCAGCTTGGTGCGCAAGATTGTCAGCGACAACCAGTTCGATTTGCACCAGCCTCATGCCGATTTGGGCGAGAAACCTCTGGGCGAGGTACTTTTGACACCCACACGCATCTATGTAAAGCAGGTTTTGGATGTTATCCGCGAGTGTGATGTTCACGGCATCAGCCACATCACAGGTGGTGGTTTCGACGAGAATATTCCCCGTATCCTTTCCGAGGGTCAGGGCGTCGAGGTCAAGGAGGGCAGTTGGGAGATTTTGCCCGTATTCAGTTTCTTGGAGAAGTGGGGCGGAGTTGCTCACCGCGAGATGTTCAACATCTTCAACATGGGTGTAGGTATGGTTATCGCACTCGATGCAGCAGAGGCTGACAAGGCCATCGAGATTCTTGCAAAGCATGGCGAGAAGGCTTCGGTTATCGGTCGCATCGTCGAGGGCGAGGGCGTAACCATTATATAATATAAGGTAGGGTGAGCGTGAAGCATAAAATAGCGATTTTTGCCAGCGGATATGGTTCAAACTTCGAGGCCATAACACGCGCTGCGCAGAGTGGCGAATTGGATTGCGAAGTGGCATTGCTGGTTTGCGACAAGCCCTCGGCACGCGTTATTGAGTTGGCTCGGGAGTTGGGCGTAAGGAGTTTTGTATTCTCGGCCAAGGATTTTTCGTCGAAGGAGGAGTATGAGGCTCTGATAGTCGAAGAGTTGCAGGCTGCCAAGGTGGAGCTCATCTGCCTGGCGGGATATATGCGCATCGTAGGCAAGACACTTCTCGAAGCATATGCCGGTCGCATTATAAACCTTCATCCGTCGTTATTGCCGTCGTTTAAGGGCGCACGCGCCATTGAGCAGGCTTTGGAGTATGGCGTAAAGGTCTTTGGGGCCACAATTCACTATGTGGATGCGTCGCTCGATGGAGGTAAAATCATTGCCCAGCAGGCCATTGCATATGAGGGTAGCGACATCGAGGAACTTACAGCAAAGATTCATGCCATAGAGCACCCGCTCTATATCAAGGCTATTAAAAAATTATTGAATTAACTATTAAAACCAAATAAAAGAGATGAGAGCATTAATTAGCGTCAGCGACAAGAACGGCGTTGTGGAGTTTGCACAGGCATTGCGTTCTTTGGGCTGGGAGATTATCGCCACAGGCGGCACAATGAACCTTTTGCGCGAAAAGGGCGTGGAGGTTATCAACATCAGCGATGTTACGGGCTTCCCCGAGATTTGCGACGGACGAGTTAAGACCTTGCACCCCAAAGTACATGGTGGTCTGTTGGCGCGTCGCGATGACGAGAGCCACCTCAAAGCATTGAAGGATAACGAGATTGAGTTTATCGACATGGTGTGCGTAAACCTCTATCCGTTCCGTCAGACTATCGCCAAGGCAGATGTAACTATGGAGGATGCTATCGAGAATATCGACATCGGCGGCCCTTCAATGTTGCGTTCAGCTGCCAAAAACTACAAGGATGTAACCGTAGTTTGCAACCCCGAGAACTACGCAAAGATTATCGAGGAGATTAAGGCAAATGGTAACACTACACTTGAGACTCGTTTGCAGCTCTCGGCCGAGGCTTACACCCACACAGCGCAGTACGATGCGATGATTGCAACCTACATGCGCAAGGCAGCAGGTTTGAACGAGAAATTGTTCTTGGAGTTCGACCTCAAGCAGGGCTTGCGTTACGGCGAGAATCCTCATCAGCAGGCTAAATTCTACGGCGCAGCCGAGGCCGGCTCATACTCTTTGGCCAATGCCAAGCAGCTTAATGGCAAGGAGCTTTCGTACAACAATATTCAGGATGCCAATGCTGCTCTCTGCATCGTTCGCGAGTTCGACGAGCCTTTCTGCGTGGGTTTGAAGCACATGAACCCCTGCGGTGCTGCAATCGGCAAGGATGTGGTAGATGCGTGGACCAAGGCTTACGAGGCCGACAAGGTGAGCATTTTCGGCGGTATTGTAGCCGTAAACCGCGAGGTAACAAAGGAGGCTGCCGAGCTTATGAAGCCTATTTTCTTGGAGATTATCATGGCTCCTTCGTTCTCTGAGGAGGCATTGGAGGTACTCTCATCGAAGAAGAACTTGCGCCTCTTGCAGGTTGATATGTCGAAGGACGAGCGCGTAGTAAATCAGTATGTAAGCGTAAATGGAGGTTTGCTTGTGCAGGATTTGGACAAGACAACAGCCACCGTTACAGCCGACATGTGCGTAACCGAGGTTAAGCCCACGGAGGAGCAGCTTACAGACCTTAACTTTGGCTGGAGAGTGGTTAAGCATGTGAAGTCGAACGCTATCGTAGTGGTTAAGGATGGCCACACAGTGGGTGTTGGTGCAGGTCAGATGAACCGCGTAGGTTCGGCCGAGATTGCCCTCAAGCAGGCTCACGCCGCAGGCTTCACCGAGGATTTGGTGTTGGCATCGGACGGTTTTTTCCCATTCGACGACACTGTTACCATGGCTGCCGAGTATGGCGTTAAGGCTATCGTTCAGCCGGGCGGCTCGGTACGCGACGAGGATTCGGTAAAGAAGGCCAACGAGTGCGGTATCGCGATGGTTATGACAGGCATGCGTCACTTTAAGCACTAATCGACAGCATATGAAGGCATTAGTAGTAGGTTCGGGCGGTCGTTGCCACGCCATTGTCGAGGCACTCAGCCGCTCACCCCAAGTAGAGAAGATTTATTGTGCACCGGGCAATGCGGGAATCGCTGCATTGGCCGAGTGCATTGCCATAAAGGAGACCGACACAGAGGCACTGCGTGACTTTGCCTTGGCGGAGGGCATAGGGCTCACCGTTGCAGGCCCCGAGGTTGCATTGGCGGCAGGTATCGCAGATTGTTTCCGCGAGGCAGGCTTGCGCCTGTTTGGCCCCACGAAGGCTGCGGCGCAGATTGAGAGCAGCAAGGAGTTCGCCAAGGAGTTGATGCAGAAGTACGAGATTCCTACGGCGACATTCCGCACCTTCGAAGATTTCGACGAGGCTATGGCTTATGTAAAGGCGGGCTCATTGCCCACCGTTCTGAAATACGACGGTTTGGCAGCGGGAAAGGGCGTAGTTATCGCCGAGAGCATGGAGGAGGCCGAGGAGGCTTTGCGCGACATGCTTTTGGACTCAAAGTTCGGCAAAGGCAAGGTCGTGATTGAGGAGTATTTGGAAGGCCCCGAGTTCTCGCTGATGTGCTTCGTTAGCGGCACCGAGGTCTATCCTATGCCCGTTGCACAGGACCACAAGCGCGCCTACGACGGCGACAAGGGCCCCAACACAGGCGGTATGGGTGCTTACACCGAGCTTCCATTCATCACCGACGAGGACCTCGCCTATGCCATGGAGAAGATTATGCGCCCAACAGCGGCGGCACTTGCAAAGGAGGGCTGCGAGTTCTGCGGCGTATTGTATGGCGGCCTGATGAAGACCCGTAGCGGCATCAAGGTTATTGAGTTCAATGCTCGCTTTGGTGACCCCGAGACCGAGGTTGTACTACCCCGCATGAAGAGCGATATATATCAGGTATTCTGCGACATAGCCGACGGAAAGCGACCTACAATCGAGTGGCACGACTTCGCTACTTTGGGTATCGTGCTGGCATCGAAAGGCTATCCGGGCTCTTACGACAAGGGTTTCGAGATTAAGGGTATCGACAAGGTTGATGGCTCGGTGTATCATATGGGTACAACGCTCCGAGATAGCAAGTATCTCACTGCGGGCGGTCGTGTGATGATTGTCGTTTGCCAGGCTCCCACCTTGCGTGAGGCGCAGCAGAAGGCGGCCGCAGAGGTTGCGAAGATTGAGTGCGACAACCTCTTCCACCGCACCGACATCGGCGACAAGGCGTTCTTATAAGAGCAAAGTTCAAAGAGCAAAGATGAAAGATAAAAGATAAAAATTATGGCAACAATTATAAATGGTAAAGAGTTGGCCCTCTCGCTCAAGCAGGAGATGGCGGCCAATGTAGCAACATTCACCGAGAAGTATGGCCGCGTGCCTCACTTGGTGGTTATCCTCGTGGGCGAGGACCCGGGTAGCGTTTCGTATGTTACGGGCAAGGCAAAAGCCTCGGAGGAGGTGGGAATCAAGAACACCACAATCCGCAAGGATGCCTCAATCTCGGAGGCGGAGCTTTTGGGTATCATCGACGAATTGAACAACGACGACACTGTTGATGGTATCTTGGTGCAGTTGCCCCTGCCCAAGCATATCGACACCGACAAGGTAATCGCAGCTATCAAGGCCGAGAAGGATGTCGATGGTTTCCACCCTATGAATGTGGCTAATTTGTGGCTCAAGCAGCCCTGCACACTTCCCTGCACACCAAAGGGCATTATCAAACTGTTGAAGCGCGCCAATGTGGAGATTGCCGGCAAGGATGTAGTGGTTGTAGGCCGCTCGAACATCGTGGGTCTGCCCGTATCGAAGCTCTTATTGAACGAGAACGCTACGGTGACTATCGCTCATTCTCGCACCAAGGATTTGGCCGAGGTGACACGCCGTGCCGACATTCTGGTTGTGGCTATCGGTCGCGCGAAGTTCGTAACGGCCGACATGGTCAAAGAGGGTGCTGTGGTGATTGATGTGGGTGTAAACCGTGACCCTGAGACTAAGAAGCTCTGTGGCGATGTTGATTTTGCCGCTATCGAGCCCAAGGCATCGGCTATCACTCCCGTACCGGGTGGCGTAGGCCCGATGACCATCACCTGCCTGATGGAGAACACCATCGAGTGCTTCCTAAAGAAGATGGAGAAATAGGGTAGAGGAATTCAAAATTCAGAATTGCGATTAAGCCATATACAGAGGCTGCTTGCAGACTATGTTATGGCGGAGCAATTAAGGGAAGCCCTTGCAGCTTGCCAAAATTATTTTTTGAATCCGTCATTCTGAGCAATTATTTTTTCAGACTCTCACGGTCGCTAAAGTTCCCTCAGAGTGACGAAAAAAATAATTGCGTGAGAATCTCGAAAATCTTACACTTTGCCGAGCAGAAGCAGGGAAAAGCCGACTTGTGTCGGGTTAAAATTCAAAATTCGCTTTGGATATTGACAACAATAAAAGAGCAAAGATTTTCTGATCTTTGCTCTTTTATATTTTTTGTCATGCCACAATTACTGCACGATGCGAGGGTGTAGGTACGCAGTAGTATACCTGCAGTAATTGAATGGTATCTACCGCTGATTTCCCTTACTACCAAGTCCGAACTTGCGAAGTAGTAATTACCAAAGGTAGTTTCCAATCATTTGAGCAAGGGTAACTACTGCGTACTTGCCAATACTTCCGTTGCTCAAATGTGGAATGACGGTATAAAAAAAGAGCAAAGACCTGAAAATCTATGTTCTTTGCTCTTTCAGCTTATCTCGGCAGGACCTCGACTTGGAGTTTAGCGTAGGCGGCCTCAGCCTTGGCGAGAGCCTCCTCGACGCTATTGTCACGCGCAAGGATAACACCCATACGGCGGTGGCCCTTGACCTCGGGCTTACCGAACAGGCGCACCTGAACATTCTTCTCCGAGAGCACATCCTCCAAGCCACTGAACACAACCTTATCGCTGTCGCCCTCTACAACCACAGCCTTCGATGCTGATGGGCCATAGAACTCGATATGAGGAATTGGAAGACCCAAAATTGCCCTCGCGTGGAGAGCAAACTCCGACAAATCCTGCGAAATCATCGTCACCATACCTGTATCGTGGGGGCGGGGTGACACCTCGCTGAACAGCACCTCGTCGCCGCAGACGAACAACTCAACGCCAAAAATTCCGTAACCGCCAAGAGCGTCTGTAACCTTCTTGGCAATATCGCGAGCCTTTGCCAAAGCCACCTCGCTCATAGGCTGGGGCTGCCATGACTCACGATAGTCGCCATCGACCTGATGGTGGCCGATAGGGTTAAGGAACGATGTACCGCCCGAGTGACGAACCGTGAGGAGTGTAATCTCGTAGTCGAACTTCACGAAGCCCTCGACGATAACCTCGCCACCTCCGGCACGACCACCCTCCTGGGCAATCTTCCACGACGCATCAGCTCCCTCCGGGCTTTTGCAGACACTCTGACCGTGACCCGACGACGACATGATAGGCTTCACGACGCATGGTGTGCCAATCTCCTCGATAGCGGCATCGAACTCCTCGCGTGTAGCAGCAAAACGGTAGGGTGAGGTCTTGATACCGAGCTCCTCGGCAGCCAACTGACGGATACCCTTGCGGTTCATCGTCAAAAGCGTAGCGTTGGCCGTAGGGATGACATTGTAGCCCTCCTTCTCCAACTCCACAAGCGTAGGCGTAGCGATAGCCTCGACCTCGGGGATGATGTAGTCGGGTTTCTCCTTCTCGATAATCTCGCGCAGACGCTCGCCGTCGAGCATCGACAGCACATAAGAGCGATGTGCCACCTGCATAGCAGGAGCATTCTCATATTTATCCAATGCAACTACCTCTACACCAAAGCGTTGCAACTCCAAAGCAACCTCTTTGCCTAACTCTCCCGAACCACACAGCACGGCCTTCTTGCCTACGGCGGTCATGGGGGTACCAATTTTTACCATATTATTATTTTATTAAAATTATTCTACCAATTCCTTCCAAAAAGGATTAATCCTCTCAATAAGTTGAATTTTTCTCGCACGCGACAGCATTTTTATAGCCTTTTCTCGGGCAATAGCACTCTTTATATCGGGCAGTTCTTCGATATATACCACCTTGCAGAGGTTATAACGGGCAGAGAACTCACCTTTGCTCTTTGCACGATGCTCCGATATTCGTTGTGAAAGATTACTTGTGACGCCGGTATACAATACACTATTATCCTTATTGGTTAATATGTAAACATATGATATTCTCATAGTTTTCAAGTATTCGTCATGCCACAATTTACACACTTGTTTTACCTCGCCGCAAAGTCACAATCTTCAAGGCTGTAATTCCCAAAGGTAGATTCCAATCATCACACGCAGGGTGGCAATTCACTACCTATACCCATTCGTCGTGCGTGTGATGTGGAATGACGATAATATTTTCGTCTTACCATTACAAATGCGTCATGCCACAATTTACACACTCGATTGGCTGCAAAGTCCGTTGTTTGGTCTATGTGTAAATTGACTGGCATCTACCGCTTATTTACCTTTGCTACCAAGTACGAACTTACAAAGTCGTAATCCACAAAGGTAGATTCCAATCATCACACGCAGGGTAGCAATTCACTAACTACCCCCCATTCGTCGTGCGTGTGATGTGGAATGACGGGTAACCCTAATCTCTTTGCTCCGACTTCTATTTTTTAACTTTTGATTCACAATAAGCGCAACGATACTCGCCATCCTCGGTTGGGTGGAACAACTTATCTACATCCTCCGCATTCGATATGCACTGACGACCACTACACTGCCAATCGTTGTGCATCTCCTCGCCACGCAAGCGCGGTGTGAGGCCCTCGGCGGGCTGCTCCTCGGCCCACTTCAAAAGAGTGTAAATCAGCGCCATACGCACAAACTTACCATTCTCGACCTGGCGGAAATATGCTGCACGCGGGTCGTTATCCACATCGCGCGTAATCTCATTGACGCGGGGCAATGGATGCAGCACAATCATATCGGGCTTGGCAGCCTGCAAGCGCTCGGCATTGAGAATGAAACTATCCTTCAGGCGCTCAAACTCCTCCTCGTCGAGGAAACGCTCCTTCTGTACGCGCGTCATGTAGAGGATATCCAACTCGGGCAGCACCTCCTCCATGGTTGTAACCTCGCGGGTGGGGATATTGTTCTTGTCGCACACCTCACGACGGATATACGACGGCAAGCGTAGCTCCTCGGGGGCGATAAGTACCACATTTATACCCTCATAACGCGACAAAGCCTTGATGAGCGAGTGTACCGTGCGACCAAACTTCAGATCGCCACAGAAACCGATTGTAAGGTTATCCAGACGACCCTTCTCGCGGCGGATAGTCAGCAGGTCGGTCAGCGTCTGCGTTGGGTGGGCATGGCTACCATCACCGGCATTGATGACAGGCACACGCGAATAGTGCGAAGCCACCAGTGGAGCTCCCTCCTTAGAGTGGCGCATGGCGATAATATCGGCAAAGCAGCCCAAAACACGCACCGTATCGGCAACGGTCTCGCCCTTGCTCACCGACGATGAGGCGGCATCCGAGAAACCCAAAACGCTTCCGCCCAACTCCATCATCGCCGAGGTAAAGCTCAGGCGTGTACGCGTACTCGGCTCATAAAAGAGCGTAGCCAACTTCTTACCCTTACAGGCCTCGGCATACTTCTCGCGATGGGCGATGATGTCGAGCGCCGTATTTATTATCTGGTCAACTTCGGCCACCGAAATATCGGTAGTATCAATCAAGTGACGCATAATCGCAAAATTTTTCCGTTTAAGACTCTATTTGTTAATCCAGCTCTCGTCCGAGGGGTTGTTTCTAAAGGCGATGATGCGTGCGCAATCCTCCTGCTTGATGTAACCCTCCTCGGCAGCCACCTCGACCAAAGCGTCCAAGTCGCAGAGCGAGTGGTTGATGACATTGGCCTCGGCCATGCGGTCCAAACCCTTCTTCATGCCATAGGTGAAGATGCTCACAACACCCAGTACATCGGCACCAGCCTCACGCAGTACATTCACAACCTCGATGCAGCTGCCACCTGTCGAAATCAAATCCTCGACTACGACAACCTTCTGACCCTTCTCCAGCTTACCCTCAATCTGGTTGGTACGGCCGTGGTCCTTCGCTCCGCTGCGCACATAGCCCATAGGCTTGTCCAAAATTGTAGCCACGATAGCTGCATGAGCAATACCGGCAGTCGATGTACCCATCAACACCTCACACTCAGGGAAATAAGACTTCACAAGCTCCGACAAACCCTTCTCGACATTGTCACGCACGCGGGGCGCTGTGAGTGTCAGGCGGTTGTCACAATAGATAGGGCTCTTGATGCCACTTGCCCAAGTAAATGGTTGCTCGGGGCGCAAAAATACTGCGCCGATTGAAAGAAGGTCTTTTGCAATACTCTTTTTCATAATCTTATTTAATTTTTTATTACTTTATATTCTATTGGCGTTAAACGATATTAAGGAATTTAGAGAGTTTAGCGAAGATAGTGTCATGCCACATTTTGGAGCGATAGCGAGAAAATGACCGGCATCTCTAACGGCAAATTATTTCGGTAGAGATTCCAATCCTCGCCTTTGGCTCGGTGGAATGACAATTCAAAACGCCCAACACTCTTTACTCTCCGACAAACTCTGCCACGCAACGCTTATATGCCGCTACGGGGTCGTCAGCCTCGGTGATGGGGCGACCCACGACGATGTAGTCGGTACCTATCTCGCGAGCACGCTCGGGGGTAGTGACTCTCACCTGGTCACCCACAACGCCATCGGCAAAGCGAACGCCCGGAGTGACGGTCACGAACTCCTTGCCACAAGCCTCCTTGACCATGCCGGCCTCCAACGGAGAGCATACAACGCCATCAAGACCTGCCTCTTTGGCATTTTTTGCATAGTGAACAATGGTATCGTTAATCGAGGCATTGATAAGCAAATCGCGCTGCATGCGCTCCTCGCTTGTTGATGTGAGCTGCGTTACAGCCAACAAAATGGGTCGTGAACCATCGGGGCGAGTAAGACCCTCAAGTGCAGCCTTCATCATCTCGATAGTGCCAGCTGCGTGGAGGTTACACATATCGACATTGAGAGCCGACAATACCTTCATCGCCTTCTTTACGGTGTTGGGGATGTCGTGCAACTTCAGGTCAAGGAAGATTTTATGACCTCGCGCCTTCAACTCCCACACAATAGCAGGGCCTGCGGCATAATAAAGTTCCATACCAATTTTCACGAAAGGCTTACAGTCGGTAAACTTGTCCAAAAATGCAAGCGTAGCATCCATGCTGCTGAAATCACATGCAATGATTACATCTCTCTGATTCATAGCTATATAGTTTAATTAATTTCTATTTCGGATTCATTCCGGCAATTTATTGCGCTAATTTAAGTATTTTTTTCGAGAAAAACAATCATAATATTGTCTACCAGAATTGAAGAGCAACAGACGCGAAAGCGAGTGTAACGAGTAAGATGTTCGTCGTCATTATGAGCAATTATTTTTTTAGACTCTCACGGTCGCTAAAGCTCTCTCAGAGTGACGCCATTGGGTAGCTAACCCGTCATTCTGAGCAATTATTTTTTTTGTCATTCTGAGGAGGCATAAGCCGACGCGAGAATCTAAAAAAAATAATAGCGTGAGAATCTATATAATAATATTATCATGCCACATTAATGCAAAGTGTTGATTTACCGATACCAACAACCTAACATTGTACTAATGACTGACATGACAAAATATTAAAGAATTTAAGGAATTTAGGGAGATTAGCGTTAATTTCCCTAATCTCCCTAAATTCCCTAAAACAGAGTTACACCCCTGCAACTTTCTGCCGGCTTAGCAGTTCATTGCGCCACAGCAGTGGATAACTTGCCCACTGACATAGCTCGAGAGGTCGCTGGCCAAGAACAATGCCACATTTGCCACATCGTCGGGTGTACCGCCGCGACGCAGGGGTATGAGCTGATTCCACGCCTCACGCACCGACTCAGGCAGCGCTGCGGTCATCTCGGTGATGATAAAACCCGGAGCGATGCAGTTGGCACGAATACCGCGAGGGCCCATCTCCTTGGCGATAGACTTCGCAAGGCCTATCATACCGGCTTTCGAGGCTGAATAATTGCACTGCCCGGCATTGCCCGACACGCCCACAACCGACGACATGTTGATAATCGAACCGCCCCTCTGGCGTGCCATAACGGGGGTTACGGCATGAATAAAGTTGAATGCCGACTTCAGATTCACATTGATTACGGCATCCCATTGTGCCTCCGACATGCGCATCATAAGGCCATCCTTCGTAATGCCGGCATTGTTCACCAACACATCCACACGGCCAAACTCCTCGACAACCTGCTTCACAACCTCGTGCGCCTCGTCGAACGATGCGGCATTCGATGCGTAAGCCTTGACCCTCACACCATAAGCCTCCAACTCCTTTACGGTCTGCTCGGCAGCCTCGTTTATCACCAAATCGGTAATGGCGATGTCGGCACCCTGCTCGGCAAATCGCATTGCCACAGCCTTGCCTATACCTCGTGCAGCACCTGTTACAAGTGCTACTTTACCCTCTAAAAGTTTCATATATCGCTATATTTTAATGTTTTAGTCTTTCCGTATTAAACCTATGCTTTACTCCTCGTTCCACTTTCGGAGTGCTACGCAGGCATTGTGACCTCCAAAGCCCAAAGAGTTCGATATGGCTATCGTAAGCTCCGCCTTGCGTGCCACATTGGGCGTGTAGTCCAAATCGCACTCCGCATCGGGCTCATCAAGTCCTATGGTGGGGGGCACAACTCCATTTTTCAGCGCCAAAGTGGCAGCTATCAACTCCACAGCGCCCGTAGCACCCAACATATGGCCCGTCATCGACTTCGTCGAGCTAATCATAGCCTTATGGGCAGCCTCCTCACCCATGGCGAGCTTAATGGCCGCAGTCTCCGACTTGTCGTTCAGCGGCGTAGATGTGCCATGTGCATTGATGTAGAGCACATCGCTTTGGGCATCGAACTTCGCCTCATCGAGCGACTGCCTGATTGCACGCGATGCGGGTACTCCGTCGGGACTCGGAGCCGTAACATGGTGAGCATCACAGCTATTGCCATAGCCTACAACCTCGGCATAGATGTGTGCGCCACGCTTTTGAGCACTCTCCAACGACTCGAAAACCAACACACCCGCACCCTCGGCCATTACAAAGCCATTGCGTTTGGCGTTGAATGGAATCGACGCCTTCAAGGGGTCGGTCGAACGACTCAGGGCCTTGCTGTTTGCGAAGCCTCCGATAGCCAAAGGATGCACCGAGGCCTCGGCTCCTCCCGTAATTACGGCATCGGCATAGCCATGCTTAATGGCACGATAAGCCTCGCCTGCGGCATGTGTTCCCGTAGCGCAAGCCGTAACTACGGGCAAGCATACGCCCTGTGCGCCAAATTTTATGGCTACATTTCCGGCTGCGATATTGGAAATCATCATCGGCACAAAGAGTGGCGAAATGCGGTGTACACCCTCATTAAGCAGTTTCTCGGTCTCTGTAACGAAGGTCTGCAAGCCACCTATGCCCGAGCCGATATACACGCCCAAGCGCTCTGCGGAGATATTTTCACCCGACTTAAGTCCGCTATCGTTCATAGCCTGAATAGCTGCCGCCAATGCGTACTGGCAATAGGGGTCGTTGCGACGCACATCGTTGCGTTCCAAGCCCTGCTCTTCGGGATTGAAATCCTTAACCTGACCGGCAACGCTAACGGGGAGCTCATACTCCTCATAGCCCTTTATGTGGTCAATGCCGCACTTACCCTGGGCAAGCGACTGCCAAAAATCCGAGATATTGTTTCCTACGGGCGATATAACTCCCAAGCCCGTGATCACTACACGCTGTTCCATGTTTATAGTATGTTTTTCGTTTCTTGTTTGCTTTTATTTAGACTCTCACGGTCGCTAAAGCTCCCTCAGAGTGACGAAAAGTGGTAGGCAATTCGTCATTCTGAGCACAACTTGTTGTGCGTGAGAATCTCTTTTATCTTTTATCTTTCCTCTTTCATCTTTTATCTTTAACCTCTCTTACCACTCCAAAACGCATGCTCCTGTTGTGAATCCTGCACCAAAGGCACTCATCACGACCTTGTCACCCCGCTCCAATTTACCCTCGCGCACCAATTCATCCAAAAGCAGGGGTATGCTCGCCGAGGATGTATTACCGCAACGCTCCACATTGTGCGGGAAGTGCGCCATATCCAACTTCAGGTAGTTAGCCACAGCCTCCACAATACGCATGTTAGCCTGATGGAGGATGTAATACTTTATATCGTCGGGTTGCAGGCCATTCTCCTTGAGCAGGGTAGTGATGTCGCGTGCCGACGAAAGCACCGCAGTCTTAAATACCTCACGACCATTCATATACATGGGACTCGAGGATTCCGCTTTGCTTATATAGGGCGTAGGCTCCAACCGGCGCACATAGTGCAAGCAATCGGTCTTGCTCACCGTCGTGAGGCGCGATGCGAAGAGCTCATCGCCATGGGTTACAACCACAGCACCTGCGCCATCGCCAAACAACACGCACATTGCGCGGTCACTCCAATCGACCATGCGTGTGGGTTCCTCGGCCGCCAATACCAGAATGTTCCGAGCCTTGCCGCTCTTTAATCTGTCGTCGGCCATGTCGAGTGCATAGATAAATCCCGAGCATGCGCCATTCACATCCACACATGCACACTTTGCGCCAATTTTACCCTGCACGATGCAACTCAATGCCGGGGTGATATACTCATTCACAACATTCGAGCAGATTATAAAGTCGATATCCTTAGCCGTTAAACCCGCAGCTACGATAGCTTGCCGGGCAGCTTCGGCGGCCATATCCTCCAATTTCTCGTCGGTGATAAGGCGTCGAGAGGCTATTCCCGTACGCTCTTTAATCCACTCATCGCTGGTGTCAAGGAACTCTTCGAGCATTTGGTTTGTCACAACTTTAGCAGGATGCACCCTGCCTGTACCAATAATTCTCATCTCTTAAAAAAACACTTCGAGTTAATACATAAAAACGACCCTGCAGAATCGTCGGATGCAAATATAACCAACCCCCAAACAAAACCCCTCTACATGCGGTTAAAAGCGCGTTTTTGTGACGAAATTGCTTTTTTAGGCGGTAAAAATTATGTATTTCAAACTAAAATTCGCATCTTTGCATCGGATATTAACCTAATATGCTATGACAAATATACGAAAAAACCGCGATATACCCAAGTTTCTATTAGATAAACGCTATCTCGTGGGCTCGGTATTCTTCATTTTGACCTTTTCAGTCTTGTTTATGGTTATATATTCGCCATTCTCGATGACTTCATGGTTTAGTATTACCGATATGCAGCAGTTTGGCATGACGCTCTCGTTTTATGTCGTAGCTCTCGCCATACTTCTGCTCAGCAAGTTAGGCATGTCGTCGCTGCAAAACAAGATTCGCATCACCTATTTGCGTTATATATTGTGGATTATCGCGGAGGTTTCAATAATCTCAATTTTCTATACCCACTTCACATTCGTATATGTACCTCCGGTGAATGAGTCGGTAGGATATATCCTGCTCAGGGCGTTTAGTTGCGTTACGCTCATAATAGCTATACCTTATATTATTATAACCCTCTTTGCGGCCTACAAATCCAAGAAAGAGGAGCTCGAAATGCTGCAATACAAGATGTCGCTATCCGAGGAGAGCTCAGTGACTTACCCCTCGCTGATTAATCTCTACGACTACAATGGCACATTGAAGCTCACGATTCACTCCGATTCGCTCTACTATATGGAGTCGCAAGACAACTACATAAAGGTGCATTACAAGTATCAGGACAAGATACACTCCTACATGCTGCGCTGCCGCACCAAAACCTTAGAGGAGAACCTCGCCGAGACCTCGATGGTACGCTGCCACCGCTCATATATGGTCAATGTGATGCAGATAAACCACATCAAGAAGAGCGCACAAGGTCGATTTGTGGTGCTGAATGATACCAACATTGAACCCATACCCGTATCGCGCAGCTACTTCAAAAACATGGTCGAGAAGATAGAGAAATTCAACAACCATCCGACCACAGTGTCCGTCGACGAGAAAAATCCGATAGTCGCTCCCGACGAGGATAAGCGCGAGTAAAAAAACGACACCCTCCCCAAAAAGGAAGAGTGTCGCCACAACAAATGCGTATCGCTTACTACTATTGTTTACTCCACGATACCTATAATATCACTCAGGCGCTCAATGCCCAGGCGTTGCATCTCGCGGGGCAGAGCCTCGATAATCTCCTTGCAAGCGTAGGGATTCTTCAGGTTGGCAGCACCCACCTGCACAGCCGTAGCTCCCGCCATCATCATCTCGATGACATCCGACGCGCTCTCGACACCTCCACAGCCCATAACGGGAATACCACAAGCCTTCGACACCTGATAGACCATTCTCACTGCGACGGGGAACACCGCAGGGCCCGAAAATCCACCCATTTTGTTGGCTATGACGGGCTTACGGCGCAGGGTGTCAATTCGCATACCCAACAGCGTGTTAATCAGACAGATACCATCTGCACCTGCCTCTTCACAAGCCTTAGCAATGGCTACAATATCGGTAACATTGGGGCTGAGTTTGATAAACACCGGCTTTGTGGTCACAGCCTTCACCGCGCGCGTAACCTCGGCAGCCATCTCTGGCTGTGTACCGAAACTCATGCCGCCATTATGCACATTGGGGCACGACACATTGACCTCCAAAATCTCAACCTGCTCCTGCTTATCCATCTTGGCGCAGCACTCGGCATACTCGTCGATAGAGAAGCCGCTGATATTGGCAATTATAGGCTTGCGGAAAATCTTTCTCAACTCGGGCAACTCGCGCTCGATAACCATATCGACACCCGGGTTTTGCAGTCCCACCGAGTTAATCAAACCCGCACGGCACTCGGCAATACGGGGTGTAGGATTACCAAAGCGTGCCTCGCGTGTAGTACCCTTGACCGAGATAGAGCCAAGCACATTTATATCGTAAAACTCGTTGTGCTCGCGGCCAAAGCCGAATGTTCCCGAAGCAGGCACCACGGGATTCTCCAGCCTCACGCCACACAACTCAACCGACAAATCAAACTTTTTATCCATAGCCTACCAAATTATCTCACCACGCTTCATCACGGGGCCCTCTTTACAAATACGCTTATTTCCCGTCAAGGTCTTGCACGAGCAGCCCATGCAAGCACCAAAGCCGCAGCCCATACGCTCCTCGAACGAGAGCTCACCATCCACTTCGGTAGCGCCACACAGCGCCCTGAGCATAGGCAATGGGCCACACGAGTAGAAGTAGTCGAAATCTATCGCTGCCTCACGAATTGCGTCGGTCACAAAGCCCTTCACGCCCACCGAGCCATCCACAGTAGAGATATAGACCTCGGCACCCAAAGCCCTGAACTCGTCGGCATAAAAGACCTCGTCAGCACGATTGAAGCCCAAAACGACGCTCACCTTGCGGCCACGCCCAATCAGCTCCTTTGCCAAGTGGTAGAGTGGGGGAACACCCACACCGCCACCTACGAGCAGCGGTCGTTCACACTCCACCGCCTCGTTAAAGCCATTTCCCAGGCCCGTAAGCACATCGAGGCACTCACCCGCCTGCATTCCTCGCATCTGCTCCGTACCGCGACCTACGACCTTGTAAATCAGGGTTATCGAATGCTCATCCCAGTCGCAAATCGAGATGGGGCGACGCAAATAGAGTCCCTCCAACTCGATATTCACGAACTGACCCGAATGGCTTATCCACTCGGTATCTCCCTCCAAAACCATACGCCACACATCGCGCGTCAAAGGCTCGTTCGAGAGGATTTTATAGATTCCTTTTTTATACATCTTTACTTTAACTACTTAGCGTCAATGGTTGATACTCCGAGAGTTATCTCCTCCAATACATCGAGTAGCACGCTCACTGTCTCCAGAGCCGTAAACAGCGTAACATTGTTCTCGGCAGCCGCTCGACGGATGTCATAACCATCGCGGCGTGTGCTGTGCTGGTTCACATCAATCGTATTGATTACATAGGTCACATGACCCTTGCGCAGCGAGTCGTAAATCTCGGTGCTGCCCTCGCTGAGCTTGAGCAAGTGGCGTGTACGGATGCCATTGCTACGCAAGAACTCGCAAGTACCCTTTGTAGCCTCGATATTGAAGCCCAAGTCATAGAATCGCTTAATCAGCGGCAATGCGCGCTGCTTGTCGGCATCGGCGATAGTGACGAAGATTGTACCATAGTTCGCCACGGCAACACCCGACGACTGCAACGACTTATATAACGCACGGTTCAGGCTCTTGTCATAGCCGATAGCCTCACCCGTAGACTTCATCTCGGGCGAGAGGTAAGAGTCCACACCGCGAATCTTGGCAAACGAGAACGCCGGTGACTTCACAAACCAACGAGTGCTCTCCTTGCCATAAACCTCCTCAATTCCCTGCTCCTTAAGCGAGTGACCGAGGATAACCATTGTGGCAATCTTCGCCATAGGCACGCCCGTAGATTTCGACAAGAACGGCACGGTACGCGACGAGCGAGGATTCACCTCAATAACATAGACCTTATCCTGCTCATCGACAATGAATTGAATATTAAATAGACCAACGATACCGATAGCCAAGCCCAACTGCTTGGTATACTCGATAATGGTATCCTTAACCTGCTGGCTTACGCTGAAAGTGGGGTAGACGCTGATTGAGTCGCCCGAGTGGATACCCGTACGCTCGACATGCTCCATGATGCCCGGAATAAATACATCCTTGCCGTCACATATAGCATCAACCTCCAACTCCTTACCCTGAATATACTTATCGACCAAGACGGGCGATTTCTCGTTAATCTCCACAGCCGAACGCAAGTAGTGGCGCAGAGTCTCCTCGTTGCCGACAATCTGCATTGCGCGGCCACCCAACACAAAGCTCGGACGCACCAGCACAGGATAGCCGATAGCGGCTGCAGCCTCGACACCCGCCTCGATATCGGTAACAGCCTTAGCCTTAGGCTGAGGAATACCCACCTCGTTCATAATGCGCTCGAAGCACTTTCTATCTTCGGCGTTGTTGATAGCCTCGATGCCTGTACCGATAATCTTAACACCCAGGTCGGCCAAAGGCTCGGCAAGGTTGATGGCTGTCTGACCACCCAACGACACCACGATACCATCGGGCTGCTCCAGCTCCACGACATTCATCACATCCTCTACCGTCAATGGCTCGAAGTAGAGCTTGTCGCTGATAGTGTAGTCGGTAGATACCGTCTCGGGGTTATTGTTGATGATGATAGCCTCGTAGCCCGCCTCCTTGATGGTCCAGATGGCATGAACCGTAGAGTAGTCGAACTCCACACCCTGACCGATACGGATAGGGCCTGAGCCAAGCACCAAAATCTTCTTTCTATCGCTCTTCACCGACTCATTCTCACACTCGTAAGTTGAGTAGAAGTAGGGTACATAGGTATTTATCTCGCCTGCACATGAGTCGATAATCTTATATACGGGGAATACGCCCTCCTTCTTTCTCAGGAGGAACACCTCAGCCTCGGTCATACCCCAAAGCATACCTATATATTTATCGCTGAAACCCATTCGCTTGGCCTCCTTCAAAACTTCGACATCACTCTTGGCAGCCACTACAACCTTCTCCATCTCAACGATGTTCTTCAACTTCTCGAGGAACAGCATATCAATCTTGGTGTGGTTGTAGATGATAAGCAAATCTACACCCAAGCGAATAAGCTGCGCAATGGCATAGATGCGGTCGTCGGTTCCCTTGCGGATATACTCCAGCAGAGCCTCCACCTTCCAATCGTCAAACTTCTTGTGATAGATGTGGCAAACGCCTGTTTCGAGCGAGCGCACAGCCTTCAACAGCCCCTCCTCGATGGTGCGACCAATGCTCATAACCTCACCCGTAGCCTTCATCTGCGTACCCAACTCATTCGAAGCATCGCTGAACTTATCGAATGGGAAGCGTGCAACCTTCAGCACCACATAGTCAAGCGCAGGCTCGAAGCATGCAGGGCGGTTAGAGATGGTAATCTCGTCCAAAGTCAAGCCCACGGCAATCTTCGCCGTAACGCGGGCAATGGGGAAACCACTCGCCTTCGAAGCCAGAGCCGACGAGCGTGACACACGAGGATTCACCTCGATGATATAATACTTAAACGACAAGGGGTCCAACGCGAACTGCACATTACATCCACCCTCAATCTTCAAGGCGCGGATAATCTTGAGCGCACTGCCACGCAACAACTGATACTCCTTATCTGTAAGGGTCTGCGCAGGAGCTACCACCATCGAGTCACCCGTATGGATACCCACAGGGTCGATGTTCTCCATGCTACAAATCGCGATAGCCGTATCGTTCTTGTCGCGCATTACCTCGAACTCAATCTCCTTGTAGCCCTTGATGCTCTTCTCGACTAGAACCTGATGCACTGGCGAAAGGATAAGCGCGTTACGCATAATCTCGCGCAACTCCTCCTCGTTGTCGGCAAAACCGCCACCTGTACCACCCAAAGTAAAGGCGGGACGCAACACAACGGGGTAACCAATCTGCTCGGCAGCCTTCACGCCATCCTCCATAGTATTTACAACCAAAGAGGGCAACACCGGCTCACCAATGCCGATACACAACTCCTTGAAGAGCTCACGATCCTCGGCCTTCTCGATACTCTCGAACGAAGTACCCAGAATCTCGACATGGCACTCATCCAAAATACCCTTCTTGGCAAGCTGTACAGCCAAGTTCAAACCCGTCTGACCTCCCAAACCCGGAACAATGGCGTCGGGACGCTCATAGCGCACAATCTTTGCCACATACTCCAGCGTCAAAGGCTCCATATAGACCTTGTCGGCAATGTTGGTATCGGTCATAATAGTTGCGGGGTTAGAGTTCACAAGTATTACCTCGTAACCCTCCTCCTTCAATGCCAAGCACGCCTGAGTACCTGCATAATCAAACTCTGCGGCCTGACCAATGACAATCGGACCTGAGCCGATTACCATAACCTTCTTTATATCTGTTCTCTTAGGCATTTTGTTTCTCCTCCATCAGTTTAATGAATTTATCAAAAAGATATACGCTGTCCTGCGGACCCGGGGCACTCTCGGGGTGGAACTGCACGCCATATACCTTGTCGGCGGCGCACTCGACACCCTCTACCGAGCCATCGGGGATATTCACATGGGTAATCTCCAGGCAAGTACCCTTCACCGACTCGGCAACAACCTCATAGCCATGATTCTGAGCCGTCATGTCGATTCTGCCCGTAGCCAAATCCTTAACGGCAGCACCACCATGGTGACCGCACTTCATCTTCCTTACCTCGGCACCATAAGCCAGGGCAATGAGCTGCATACCCAGCGAAATACCGAACATCGGCACCTTACCCTTTACGCTCTTAATCAGCTCGACAATCTGAGGCAACTCCTCGGGGCTACCCGGACCATTCGAGAGGAAGATACCATCGGGATTGAAGGCCATAATCTCCTCTAAGGTAGCATCAAACGGCACAACCGTCACATTACAGCCGCGCGAATTAAACTGGCTGATAATGCTGTGCTTGATACCGCAATCCACGGCCACGATGTCGTACTTGTGGTTGGGCGTACGCGAGAACCAACGCTTGCGCGAGCTCACCTGCTCCGCCTGCTTCGCGGGAAGTGGGGTAGACTTAATCAGCGCCAAAGCCTCCTCCTTCGACATATCCGCACCTACGATAGCGGCACGCTGCGCACCCTCCTCGCGGATAATACGCACAATCATGCGTGTATCGACACCTGCGATGCAAGGCACACCCTGCTCGTCCAGAGTTTCCGAGAAGGTCTTGGTGTAGCGGAAGTTGCTCGGGTTCTCGTTGCACTCCCTAACTACCATACCACTCACCAACGACTGCGACTGCTTAGACTCAAAGTCCTCGTCTGTGATACCATAATTACCAATCAAAGGGTAAGCCATCACAACAATCTGACCCAAGCATGAGGGGTCCGAGATAATCTCCTGATAGCCTACAACCGAAGTGTTGAAAACAATCTCGCCTACGCGCTCCACATCGGCACCATAGCCGTAGCCGTAGAACTCGCGACCGTTCTCAAGGACTAATTTTTTTGTAAAAGGTTTCATTGCTATATATTGATTTATACTAATTTTCTCTCTCGTAAACAATTCTTCCATCGACCATCGTGAGGCAGCACTCACCCCACAAATGCCAACCCTCGAAGGGGGTAGCGTGGCCCATTGACTTAAACTCCTCGGGCTTGACATCCCACTCCTTCTCAAGGTCAAACACAGCAATATCGGCTGCAGCGCCCTCCTTAAGTGCCTCACCCAAGCCGAAGATGCGGCGTGGAGCCTCACTCATCACATCAATAGCCTTCTCGAGCGATATAACGCCCTTTCTAACCAAGTGGGTGTAAATAACTGCAAACGATGTTTCCAAGCCTACAACGCCCATAGCACTAAGTTCCAAGCCGCGTGACTTCTCGTCGGCAGTATGGGGGGCATGGTCGGTAGCCACAACATCAATCGTTCCGTCCTGCAAGCCCTCTACAAGAGCATCCCTATCCGCTGCCGAGCGAATCGGGGGATTCATCTTGAAGCGACCATCCTCCTGCAAATCCATATCGCACATTGTAAGGTAGTGAGGACCTGTTTCGCAAGTAATCTTCACTCCCTCGCGCTTTGCCTGGCGAATAAGCGCTACACTCTCCTTGGTCGAGATATGGCATACATGATAGCGGCAATCGGCCTCACGCGCCAACTCTATATCGCGCTCAATCTGCGCCCACTCGCTCTCCGAGCAGATGCCTCGATGGCCATGCTGCGCGGCATATTCGCCATCGTGGATATAACCCTTACGCAACAGCGCATCCACCTCGCAATGGGCTGCAATAATAGCATCACACTTTGCCGCCTCGGCCATAGCCTCACGCATAATATCCTCATTCTGCACGCCGCTGCCATCGTCCGAGAAGCCCGCAACCATAGGTGCCAAAGCCTCAAAATCAACCAACTCGCGACCATAACGCTGGCGGGTGATTGTGGCATAGGGCAGAACCTTAACCACAGCATCGCGCTCGATAATATCTTGCTGAACTTTGAGATTTTCAACCGAATCGGGTGCCGGAGCAAGGTTGGGCATCGAACAAACAGTCGTAAAGCCTCCATGTGCTGCAGCCATAGTTCCCGTAGCGATAGTCTCCTTCTTCGAGAAGCCCGGCTCACGCAGATGCACATGCAAATCGACCAAGCCGGCAACAACTATGCGGCCACGACAATCCACAACCACATCGCCCTCCGTGGGCACAATTTCGGCAGCTATACACTCTACACAAGAGCCCTTGACAGCCACATCGGCCCTCTTAGACTCTCCGCCACGAACCACCGTTCCGCCTTTGAGTATTATCCTTGCATTATCCATAGCACTCACCCTATAATTACAAAAAAGGCGACTAAAACAGCCGCCAATATATCAATAAAAATAAACAGTAACAGAATAATTAACACAAACAGCACAACAACAAGAGGGGCTAACCTGCTGAGAATGTGACTTTCGACACTCTGCCGATTGCAACACGCTCAAACGCTCAACTTGTGAGTAGTTATATCCCTTTCCTGTCATACACCCTTAGTTTGGGCAAAGATAGAAAAAAAATTCCAATTATTACTCTTTTTAAGCCTATTTTGTCAAAATATTTTTCACCCGCCTAAGCCTCACTAAAACACCACGCGAACGCCCACCTGCATATGCCAGCGAGAGAGCAAATCCGAAGGCAGAATATCGGCCGAAGAGAACTGGTAAACAAGGGCGTTATCCTCCACACCGACAACCTTTACAGGCTGATGACGCCAGCCCGATATATTGTAGTAGCTGCCCCAATGGCGACATATAAGATTACCCAGATTCATCACATCGAGCGACAGCTCAATCTTACGCTCGGTTTGTCGACCAAAATAGAAGCCATGCGCAAGGTGCAAATCCAGACGATGCTCCATAGGTGCAAGCATGGCATTACGCTCGGCAAAACGCCCACGATGCGAACTCAGATAGTCATCCTGAGCGATATAATCACCAAACCTCTTGCGCGAGGTGTCACCATCCGCAAATTTCATCACAGAGAGCTCCTCCTCGGTGGGTATATACATCAGCGAAGAGCCAAACACTCCGTCGCCATTGAAATCGACCGTTTCACCCAAGCACAGCGAGTAGCGCTGCCCCGATTGCAGCTGATACACAAGCGACAGCGTAGCGTCAAACAACGGCGCATAGCGCTTACGATAGGTTGCCACAACCGAGAGTTTATGAGGTACATCGTAAGCCGAAATGGCCACCTCGTCGGCATTCAGGTCGATGCCATAGCCTCGCGACCAATTGGTCGAAGAGGAGGTAGAGGGCACATCACACACCGCATAAGCCCTCGAATAGGCATATGATGCAGCCACCGACAAGCCCCAATTAAAGAGTTTTGACACACTTCCCGCCAAAGAGTAGGAATAACCCTTCGAGGTGTTTTGCATGTAGTAAATCGCCGAATAATCGCTTGTAACGCGCTCAAAAGTGGGGTACTCGCCCACAACATGCCAGCCCGACAACATAGGCACAGCCAGCACATTCTTACCCGTACGCTCAACTGCCAAGTTCCTAAACCTCACACCATGCAACACTTTGGTATACAGAGCCTCAGCACGCACCGACCACCCATTTCGCCATGTAAATTCACCCACAGCACTCGCCTTAAGGTTTTGAGGATAACGGAACTCATCATCCATGGCATTGAGCATAAAGCTGGTGTTAGAAATATCGGTAGGTCGGGGTATGGTCACAAAATCGACCTTATCGGCCTCCTCGCCCGTCAGGCGCACACCCTTCTGCTCGACTCCCGTATTCGAATAGTTGTTCACAACCCACACAAAGGGTATCTGACCCGTAAAGAGGCCAACGCCACCCTCCACATTGAGGCGGCCCGCCGCATAGTCGCGATGCCAGCTAACGCCCACACGCGGCGAGAGGAGCAGATGCGCACGCGGAACATCGCCAATGCGAACGCCATGTTTGCGGGCTATATCACCCGCATTAAACTCCTCATTCGGAGTCGGAGTATTGAAAATCAGCGGCAGGGTAGCCCTCACGCCATAGGTTAGCACCACATCCTCGCCCAAATCCCAATTATCCTGCACATAGAGATTTAGTTCGGCAGCACGGAATCGGGGTCCCCATGTCTTTGTACCGGCAATCTTCTCGTCGGTGTAGTTATACTCGTAAATCGCGGCCTTATCCTGCTCGAAGTCGGCAACCGAATTGTAGGTGTAAGTACCAAACGAATTGGCTATATAGCGGTTGTGAATATCATAGAACTCGTGGTGCATACCCAATGTAAAGGAGTGGGCACCCGACTCCCAAACCACATCATCCGAGAGAGTTACGACATTCTGCTTCAGGGCATTAATACCCGCATAGCGGTTGTTTCCTATGTTTACGGTCACATTACCGTCCAAGCCCGTATTTTTGATTATAACGCTGGGGTAGTGACCTTTCATATCGCTCTCGCGGCCATCGCCCACACGCGAATAGCCCACGCGCAGCGTATTATGCAGACGCTCCGAGAGCTGCAAATTAAGCGTTGCCGCAATATGGTGCGCAGTGCTGTAATTGGCATATCCCGAGCCGCAGAAGGTAAACGAAGTGAGTGAGTTGGCATACTCCTCGGCACGCGCATCGAGCCAACTGTAACTCAACGAGAGGTGATTGCGCGAATTTATGTGCCAATCCATCGACGCCAAAAGCGACAATGAACGCTGCTCGACATCGCGGCGCGAAGTAGAACCGCCGCCATAACCCGTCAAAGCCTCGTAACGAGCCGAAATACGCCTTAATTCCTCGCTGTCGAGCCTTGCAGCCGCGAAACCCTCATAGAACGACGAGGGCGAGAGTTCGCGGTTATATTCGCCACTGACAAAGAAAAAGAGCTTATCTTTAACTATCGGGCCACCCAGCGTAAAGCCATAGATTTGGGTAGTCTGCTGCTCCAACTTCTCACGCTGCGCGACATGCCTGCCTGCGGTAGTGCCATAGAAGTCTTGATTATTATAATAGGTATAGGCGCTGCCCTTAAAGGCGTTGGTGCCCGACTTGGTAATGGCATTTATCTCGCCGCCGCCAAAGCCACTCATACGCACATCGAAAGGTGCTACCGACACCTCGATTTGCTCGATGGCATCCAACGATACGGGGTTAGCATTCGACAAGCCTCCATTGGTTCCCGACGACGACAGACCATACATATCGTTATTGGCAACACCATTGACTCTGAATGTGTTATAGCGATTAGCTACACCTCCGTATGACATGCCTCCCGTCTTGGTCGCCACGGCCTGAGGCGTAAGGCGCACCACATCATACAGCGAACGCGACACGGTAGGCAGCGCAGTGATAGATAGTTCATCAAAGTCGGTTGCCACGCCCGACATCTTGCGAGGTGACGACTCCACAACCACCTCACCCACAGAAGTGAGGCTCTCGTTAAGCACAATGCGCTCGTTGTGGACCTCGCCCAAGTGGAGAACAAGGTTTTCGCGGCGCGAGCTGTCATAGCCAAGATATTCAACCACAAGCACATAGCCGTCATCAGGGCGCACGCCGTGAATAGCAAAGCGACCCGACTTGTCGGCAACCGCAGAGTAGACAACGCCCGTTTCGGTCTGCCTAAGCAGGATGGTTGCTCCGGCCAGACTCTCTCCCGCCTCGCTCTGCACCACACCACGCAACGAAGCTGTGGTAATCTGCGCCACAGCATCAAGGCTCAGCAGAGCAAATATTAATATAAGTAATCGTTTCATAACCAAAAATTTATAGGCATCTATTTACGATGCAACTTTAACCTAACCACGACCTCGACAATCCCTCATTTCCGCACTCAAGGCCACTTTCATGCCGCAGGTCGGCTGCAAATATACTAAAAAAGGGTAGGTTTAAGATGAAAATATTACTATTTTTGCATAGGTTTTTCAAGATTATGGACACAATAGTACAATTTCTCGTCGATTGGGGATATATCGGTCTGTTTATAGCGGCATTTGCTGCGGGAAGCATCCTGCCGTTCAGCTCCGAGGTGGTGATAACCATCTTGGTGCAGATGGGTGCCGACCCGTGGTTATGCCTAATTTCGGCCACCATAGGCAACACCTTGGGAGGTCTGGTTTGCTATTGGCTCGGCTGGTTGGGTAACCCCGAGTGGATTGAGCGCTGGCTGAAGGTCGACAAAGCGAAGTTGGACAAGGCGTCGGGCTTTGTCAGGCGCTATGGCGCGTGGATGGGTTTCTTTGGCGTTCTGCCCTGGGTGGGCGAGGCCATAATCGTCATGTTGGGTTTTTTGCGCAGCAATCTCACGCTTACGACCATCACAATGTGCATAGGCAAGGCCCTGCGTTATCTGCTGATAATCATGGCCCTGCAAGGGGTGAATGCGATGTTGTAAAAAGAGAATTCAAAGTAAGCGGCAGCGTTAAATTCTCTAATCTCCCTAAACTCCCTAACATGAAAATGTAACAATGTAACAAAAGTAACACCCTTGTTACACTGTTACATTGTTAGCGCATGCAATATTTCACGAGGCGTGCCGTTATAAGTGTGCGACATCTGCTTTTTTGAAATTATTTTCGGTTTTCGTGCCGCTATGTCGCAAGTTTTTGATATATTTGCAGATATTTTGTTCGATAATTGATTATGGTATACAATATGAAAACTCTTTTCAAAAGCGTTTTTTACATCTTAGCAAGTGCAACCCTCTGTGTTGCAGCACTTTCGTCGTGTAAGGGCGAGGATGAGGTTTACGATTTCGAGTTCAACATCCCGGGTAGCATCGTCGCCGAGCCGGGTGCTACGACTACCATGCCTTTCACGGCTCGCAACATCACCTCGGTGTCGGTGAGCTCGACTCCCAAGGGCTGGAGCGTTGAGAATATCGACATGAAGAACTGGGTCGTAACTATCAAAGCACCAGCAAAATACTCTTCGGAAGACGGCTCCGTAGTAGAGAACGGTACGCTGAAACTTACGGGCTACACAGCCGCAGGTACAAGCGTGTCGGCGAGTTCCTACCTCTCGTTGCTCAACCACGAGATAGACCTCACAGCCGAGCCCTCGAACAGCTATGCCATAACGCAGAAAGACACGCGTTACACGATTGATGTGAGCCACAAGGGCGAGAGTGACCAACTTATAACACCTGCACGCGTGGACCTTTTGTGGCAGAGCGCAAAGAGTTTCATTCAGTTCTATGGCTACGAGCCCCAGAATAAAACCTTTACATTCTTCATTGGAAATGAAGAGGTTAAGGATGATAGCGGCAATGTCGTAGCCACCCGCATACCCGCCTCGAATGCCGTAATTGCGGCCTACGACGCCAACGACAAAATTATCTGGAGCTGGCATGTGTGGTCGACCCAGACAGCCTTGGGCGAGGGTTCCATCGTCGCATCCAACGGCGTGGAGTTCATGAACCGCAACCTCGGAGCTTACGCCGACCCCAAGGGTTCGACCAGTGGCGACGACATCTACAACGGCTATGGAATGTACTACCAGTGGGGCCGTAAAGACCCGTTCTATCGCCCCTACGACTATGCTTTCAGCAACAATAGCGACAAAACGGTCTATTCGGGCACCAACACCACCTTGCGCTTCAAGTATGCCGACACGGGCAACTACGACGAGGTGGGAAGCATGGCATTTGCCATCGAAAACCCCATGATTTTCGTGCGTGGCGACAAGGATAACGCCTACGATTGGCTCTATGAGGCTCACGACAACGAGCTGTGGAGCGCCGACACAAAGAGCCTCTACGACCCATGTCCCAAGGGCTGGCGCTTGCCTAAGGCCGAGGATTTTGAGGTGTTTGACATTGCTACCGACGAGGACGCAGCCGCTTCGGCCGACATGCGTGCACGCTATGGCTGGAATTTGGTCGACAAGGTGTCGGGAGTCGAGATGTTTATGCCCGCAGCCGGTCGCAAGAGTTTCGAGTCGGGCGTCTTCACCAACATGAGCGACTATGGTGGCTACGAGTCACCCCTGCCATGGATTGGATATTATTGGACCGCGGAGTCAGTTTCGGCTGATTCTAAGGCGCTTTCGTTGTACTTCGACCTGAACAACACCCGCGCCGTAAACAACCACTACGAGCCCCGCAAGGCCATGTATCGCGCCAACGCAATGCAGGTGCGCTGCGTCAGAGAGTAGGGTAGCAGAGGGTCTACACATAATAAATTGGGCGTATCTAATTAATAATAGGTACGCCTTTTTTATGCACATCAGTTTTGTGTAACAAAAGTAACAATAGTAACAACAGTAACACCCCTGTTACTCTGTTACTCTGTAACCGGGAGAGCAAAGAGGAAAGATGAAAGAGCAAAGATAAAAATATTGTCATGCCACATTAGTGCAAAGTGTTGATTTACAGATACCAATAACCTAACATTGCGCTAATGATTGGCATCTACCTTTGGGAATACTGCCTCGCAAGTACGAACTTGGTAGCAAGGTCAAAATAAGCAGTCGATTCCATTCAATTACTGCAGATATACTACTGCGTATCTGTACACTCGAGTTGTGCAGTAATTGTGGCATGACGCCATGTTTTGAGTTACATTGTTACATTTTATGTTTGGGTGGATAAGGAATTTAGGGAGGTTAGCGCCGAAGCAAAAAATAGCTCAGACCCCAACCTCCTTAATCTCCTTAAACTCCTGAACCCCCTTAAGACCCCTTCAGAGGCTACTTCTTATCCGTCTTTGAGATTGCGTCACGCATCTGGGTATCGGCCATAATGTTCTTCATCTTGTAATAGTCCATAATACCCAAATTGCCGCTACGGAACGCCTCAGCCATAGCCAAGGGCACCTCTGCCTCCGCCAAAATAACCTTTGCGCGCGCATCCTGAGCCTTTGCGCGGTTCTCCTGCTCCAGCGCCACAGCCATAGCGCGACGCTCCTCGGCCTTCGCCTGCGCGATATTCTTATCGGCATCCGCCTGGTCCATCTGCAACTGCGCACCGATATTCTTGCCCACATCTATGTCGGCAATATCAATCGACAAAATCTCAAACGCCGTACCTGCATCCAAGCCCTTCTCAAGCACCACGCGCGAGATAGAGTCGGGATTCTCCAGCACAACCTTATGTGACACAGCCGAGCCAATCGACGACACGATACCCTCGCCGACACGCGCCAGCACGGTCTCCTCACCGGCACCGCCGACCAACTGCTTGATGTTGGCACGCACCGTAACACGCGCCTTGGCGATAAGCTGGATACCATCCTTAGCCACAGCAGCCACGGGTGGGGTATTGATAACTTTCGGATTTACAGACATTTGCACCGCCTCAAACACATCTCTACCCGCCAAGTCGATAGCCGTAGCCATCTTGAAATCGAGGTTGATGTTCGCCTTTTGCGCCGACACCAGGGCGTGCACCACATTCGTAACATTACCTCCGGCCAAGAAGTGTGCCTCCAACTCGTTGGAATCGAGCGAAAGACCCGCCTTTGTACCCTCAATCATCGACGACACGATAATTGAAGGCGGAACCCTGCGCCAGCGCATCAGGAAGAGCTGTAAGAGGTTGATTCTCACGCCCGAAACCAAGGCCGAGAACCACAAGCCAACCGGAATATAATAGAAGAACACCCAGATGGCAATAAAGAGCAATACGCCCGCAATAAGAATCAAAAAATCGTTCATAATCATATCTGTATAGTTTTTAGGTTTTTACATCGTTTTATATAAACCACAGCAAGAGCACCATCAGCTACTCTACACGGCGCACAATGGCGGTAAAATTCTCGAAG
Source organism: Alistipes sp. (assembly GCA_045125895.1). Taxonomy (GTDB): domain Bacteria; phylum Bacteroidota; class Bacteroidia; order Bacteroidales; family Rikenellaceae; genus Alistipes. The sequence goes on along the minus strand of JBGVNT010000007.1, from coordinate 14,684 downwards.
CCCACGACCTCGACCTCGCTACGCTGGTCGATATAGACATCGGTAGATTTAGCCTCATAAACTCTGCCCTCGACCTCAATCTTACCCATAGGCGAGAGGCGCGAAAGTGCCACACCACGAGTACCCACAGCAAGCGTAGCCTCTGCTCGCTCGTTGCTCTCACCCGTAACCTTATTGTGCAAAGCCAAGCGTTGCCAGGTCTTCGCCCTGAGCGATAACACCGTCACTATCAGTGCCAAAGCCACCGCAGCGACAAGCGTGAGCATGCCACCAACAAATCCAAATCGCTCGAAGCCGAAATATACGGCTACGCCATAGCTCACGAGCGACAAAATTGCGCCAAGAGTCACTCCCGGCAGGAACACCAACTCCGCAACCAAGAAGAAGGCTCCCAAAATCAAAAGTTCAATAATAAGTCCCATAGGCGGTATAATTCAAAATTAACCCGACATAAAGTCGGCTTTTCCTCCTTCGCACCTCGGCAATTCAAATAAGTTTGATTGCCCTCGGTTTGGCGTCGGTTCAAAATTCATTTTTTAATAAATTTAGGGAACTTAGGGTTAGGGCTGCACCTAAGTTTTTTCGCGTCAGCGCTAAACTCCTTAAATTCATTAAACCCCTTATCTTTGCTCTTTCCTCTTTCCTCTTTCCTCTTTCCTCTCTCTTTACTCCAACCTCGACACCTCGACCGAGAGGCTCTCGTCGCACTTCTTCACCGCATTTGCCACACGCTGCGCAACGGCCTCACTCTCAAACATTCCCACCACGAAAGTATCATCCGCGAGCCTTGACACCTGGCAACCCCTGGCCATTGTCGCAATAACATCATGCACCATCTCATCCAACACGCCACCCTTGATAATCAGGCGATACGACACAGCGCCCGTCACGCCCGCCTCCGAGAGGTTAGTCTTCCGACCGTCGCACCACTCGATGATGCGCGGATTGCGAAAGCCTTTCTTCATCATCGCAGCCACAGCAGCCTCGGCCTCGGCACGCGTGCGCAGACCTCCCGCATAATAGCTGTAACGCCCATCCTGCTCCTTCTCGACAAACAAGGGTACAGCTCCACGAAAGATTGAGGTAGCTTGTGGTAATTTGTAAGTACCCAACAAAATACGATATATCGTACCATACTCATACACCACACATTCCGGCACAGGATTCGACGAGCTGTAAGGCGTACGCGAGCGGAACTCTATGGGGTCATAATCGACAAACGAGCGACGCTCAATATCCATCACCGGCAAGCGATAGTCGATTTGCAGCACCAAGCGAGTAACGGTCGACAGCGAGTCAATAACATGAGGCATATTAAGCAACTTAGCCACACACACCTCATAGTTCAGCACCACAGGCTTTTGCAGGCAGTAATCGGCCAAAGCCTCCGACGAGCAGTTGTCGATAAGCATCATTTGCTGCTGTCGCGCCTCCGAAGTAAGCCCCTCGGTGAGCTCCAGAATATCCTCACGCCCCTCTTTTTCCAGGAAATAGGAGTAGACATAGGTCTTTTGGTCGAAAATCTCGGCCCACAGCTTCGACAATCGACGCTCGACCACTATATTCTCATCCTGCACCGCAGCTATCGAGGCATAAATATCCTCGGCCTCAGCCTCGGTTGACGCCTTTAAGTAGCGCTCGTACAGCGATTTAATCTTATCGTAATTGGCCACATACTGCTTGGCATAGCCCTCAGCCTCCGCCTCGCGCTTATGCACATCTATCAGCACCTGGTAATCCTCCTCGAAGAGGCTCTCGCGGAAATAGCTATTGTCGAATATCGAGCCCGATGCCTGGCTCTGCACCAAAGCTACATTGGCTATGTTCGACAGCACACGCTCCTGCTCGATGGCATGGATTTTATCCACCAACGCCATCTTCTCGCGACGCAGTGCCAACATCTCGCGCTCAACCTCGTGCATCACCTTAGATAACGAATCTATACCCCTATAAGCCAACGAATCACGCATCTCGACCATATCGCGCATATCGCGGCGCAAACCATTCACCACATTCGACAGCGAATCGCCTCTGCTTGTCAGTCCGACATCGCGACGCAGCAAGTCGACATACACCTTATTATCGGCCAATTCGGGGATTCTCACCATCACCTCCTGAGCCATGGCATCCACACCCCCAAGCAGGGTCAAAACCCCTAAAAACACTATTTTTAAGCCTTTAAACATCATCTCCACCATCTTATAAAAAAGAGTTGAATCAATCCAAATATCTCTAAACGACCTAACAACATCAGGAAGGTCAAGTTCATCTTTATCACCATAGGCATGGCCGAATAGTTGTCCATCATGCCCACACCGCCAAATCCGGGTCCCACATTGCTTGCACAAGCCACAGCCGACGAAAATCCGGTCATCATATCCACACCCAACAAAGTGTTGAAGAATGTGCAGATGAGAATCATCATCATAAAGGCTACGATGTAGACCATCACCGTATTTAACATATCCTTATCCTGCGGAATACCGTCAATCTTGGTACGGAATATAGCCGCAGGGTGCTGCTGACGGCGCAAGCGGTTGCGCATCATCTTTATGGCCAACAACAACCTGTCAATCTTCAAACCTCCCGAAGTTGAGCCTGCGCAAGCACACACCAACGAAAGAAAGATGAGCACAAGTATAGCAAACGAGGTCCAAGTATTGCAATCGGCCGTAGCAAAGCCCGTAGTGGTGATTAGTGACACCACATGGAAGAGCGCATAACGCAACGACTCAAACAGGTTGGGGTAGACATCCGCAAACCACAGATTCAAACCCACAAACAACGCCGCAAGGCCGATTATCGAGAAGTAGAATCGCGTCACCTCCGAGCGGAAGATATTATTGGGCTTACCCGCAAAAGTGGCATAAATCAAGCCATAATGGATACCCGAAATGGTCATGGTCAGCATCAACACCACCTCGATAAGCGGTGAGTTAAAGAATGCTATGCTGCTGTTTTTGGTTCCGAATCCACAGGTTGCCGTAGCCGACATGGCATGACACACGGCATCAAACCAGCACATTCCACTCATCTTAAGCGCCACCGAGGTAATAACCGTAAGGCTCACAAATATCGTAAGTATAATGCGCACAATGGTTTGCGTGCGATAATTGAAGTTATCCCTCGCCAGTGAAGAAATCTCCATATTCGAGAGCATCATCTTACTCTTGCCTATCGAGGGCAGAATCACCAATGCAAACATAATGACACCCACACCGCCAATCCAGCAGGTCGCCATGCGCCAAAACTGCAATCCTCGCGGCAGTGCTTCGATATTATTCAAAATCGAGGCTCCCGTGGTTGTAAATCCCGACACACTCTCAAACCAGGCATTTATAACCGTAAACTCACCTCCCCACATCAGATAGGGGAACATACCCACGATTGACGACACCACCCAGGCACCTACGACAATGCAATAGCCCTCTTTTTGCGATATATAGTTGGTCGGAGGTACAAAAATCAACGGAAAGCACCCCAACAGCAGCGTAAGCAACGACGACATCACAAGTGGCGAGTACGAAGTATCCATGTCGCTCACATAGGCAATGCCGGCCGAGAGCAACATGAACACCGCCAACACCAATTGCACGATGCCTATATACCTGAGAACTACGCTTAATCGCATAATGATTACGATAAAATTCTTACTTTGTTTACTTTGTTAAGCGAAGTGAACCACACGCACTGTCGCCACTATAAGCTCTCATCTTACGAGCATGACACCAATCCTCCGAACTATCGTGGTAGACACAATGATAGCAAGTATAGCCGCCGCCCTTACCCGAAGAGCCGGATGACGCACTCGGCTCGGTTATCAGTTTCACACCAAAGTATATTATTATTGCCCAGAAGAAGAGAATACACAACATAAACACCGCATAACCCGCAAAGAGCACATATATAATCTCGAGCCACGCAGCTTTGCGACTTCCATACTCAGCCACCCGCATTCTTACGCGTACGATGCAGTATATCAACATGACCAACACCACAGGTATGGCAGCACTCGGCCACTCACGAACAATCAAGACAGCAACAGCCAACAAACCTATCAACACAGGTACACGCCAAAGGCGTTTGTCGAGTCTATCGTAAAAGACTACATTAGCCCCGGCCTTTTTGTTAAACCACTTTCTTAGTGCGTCGAAATTAAACACAAACATCACCAAAAACACCACAAATGCCGGCACCAACAGATACAGGCCCAAAACAAGCGGTAAAAGCACGAGTAAAAGCAAAATGCAAATAACACGGCCAACCGAGGTGGTTGAAAACTCCTGCAAAGAGAGTATAAATTCATCCATTCCTGCAGGTACATCCACAATTGCAGGGCTGCTCAGCACCAATGGCTCTCCAAACAATGGGCATTGCTGAGCCGACACACAACAACACATCATCAAGACAAACAGTGTTACCAACAATAATTTCTTCATAACCAGGGATATTAACAAATCACTTTTTGGGCGTATTAGTCACACTCGAAATCTTCTCCTTCAAATCCAGCATCTCGTCACGACACTCGCTTTTTACCACAAACGGGATTTTGTAGCGCAGCGTTTCGCCCAGGCTCTTATCCATTTCGACGATGGGCTTCGCGATGTAAATCATCACAAAGTAATAGAACAAAAGCAGGATTACAATCATCACAACAAGCGAGATAAACACCGGAGTAACAGCGCGATAGGCATTGCGACTCAAACGCTCGGCGCGCGGTGTTAGGGAGGTCTGCGAATCCGACATAACCCTCATAATAGCACCGCTGGTGATATTGTAGGCAGGCAGATACTCCTTATCATACCATCGACGACCATCGAAAGAGTCAAACCCGGCAAGAGAGTCCGGCAACGAGAGTTTATACTCAATAGCCCGACTACCGAGCAGTTGCACCACAGCACGATTCATATTCAGAGCATGCCCCTCCAAGGAGTCGAAGAGTGGGGCAGCCGAGGCATTGGATTCGCTACGCGCCTGTGCAATTTTGGCACGGAAAGCCTCAAACGAATGACGACAGCTATCGGCATACACCGTATCACACAACACCGCATAGTTCACCACAGCGCGGTCGTTGGCACGAATAGCATCGAGCATCGTCTCCGAAAGCTCTATACTACGACGATTACTTGCCAAAATAGACTCTATATCGACACTCATATGATTAAGCTCATAGAGCGACACCAATCCCGAGAAAAAGAGCAGTACAACAATGCTCAAAAAACCGGTTGTTATTCGTTTACGAATACCTGTCATAATTAGAAATCATTTACCAATTATGCAAATATACTAAAATAATCGTAATGTAAGCGATTTTTTCCACCTGAAAGTGCAGATTATTCCACAATCTCGGCCATAACATCGCAATTTGGCTCGATAGAGAGCAGGCGTACGCGACAAACCTTATTTATACGGTCTCGACTGTAAGGCATCTTTACGCGGACATAATTGCCCGTATAACCGAACATCATACCACCCTTTATGGTGCTTTCAAACAGCACATCAGCCTCCTGTCCGACCATCGCCGCACAGAAATCATAGTGCAACCTTGCACTCAGCGCCTCCAAGCGTTCGACTCGCTCGGTAGAGATACGCGCAGGCACCTTGTCGGGCATATCTACAGCCGGAGTACCCGGGCGTTCCGAGAATGGGAATATATGAAGGAACGAAGCATTCACGCGTTCCAAAACATTGTATGTCTGACAAAAATCCTCCTCCGTTTCACCCGGAAAGCCCGTAATAACATCTATGCCGATAAAGGCATCGGGCATAAGTTCGCGCACCTTGAAAATACGGTCCGCAAAACGCTCCGCAGTATAGCGGCGACGCATGAGTCCGAGTATCTTATCCGACCCGCTTTGCAGGGGAATATGGAAGTGATGTTGAAATTTAGGTGACGAGGCACAAAACTCTATTATCTCGTCAGTTAGCAAATTGGGTTCAATCGACGAAATACGATAGCGCTCGATGCCTTCAACCTCGTTCAAAGCACGCAACAAATCTATAAATTTCTCACCCGTCGAACGCCCGAAATCCCCGGTATTTATACCCGTTATCACAATCTCCTTCAGGCCCAGCGCAGCCACCTCTTCAGCCTCTTTCACAATTTCCGCAATTGGCATATTGCGACTCGAGCCGCGAGCATAATGGATGGTGCAATAAGCACACTTGTAATCGCACCCATCCTGCACCTTCAGAAACGAACGCGACCTGTCACCCGACGAGAAGGCCGCAAAGAAGCGGGTTATGTCGTCACAATCACACGATGTAAGGTATTTTCCGCCCTTCGACGCAACATCAACAACAGCTTGATATAAATCACCCTTATCGTTGTTACTCAAAACAATATCCACACCGTCAATAGCTGCGACCTCGTGCGGCTTAAGCTGTGCATAGCACCCCGTAACGGCAATAATGGCATTCGGGTTACGACGATTGAGTTTTCGTATCAGATTACGGCATTTTTTATCGGCATGCTCCGTCACCGAACAACTATTTATCACGCAAATATCACTCTCCTCATTCACGCCCACACGCCTAAATCCGCCCTCCTCGAATTGGCGGGCAATGGTGGAACTCTCCGAAAAATTCAGCTTGCAGCCGAGCGTATGAAAACTTACTCTTTGTTTCATGTCAAAAGCATCTTTTTCCACTGCGAAAATACAAAATCTTCCAACAACAAGGAAAAAATTTTGATATAATCCGCGAAAATCGGTATTTTTGCATGTTTTTGGCGAAGACTTAACATTGCAATGGAATTTATTGCCGACATATTTCAATATTCATATCTCTCAAATGCCCTCATAGCCGCTATTTTGTGCGGTATTTTGTGCGGCATCGTAGGCACCTACATCGTATCGCGACGCATGGTATTCCTATGCGGAGGTATCACACACGCCTCATTCGGCGGCTTGGGCATGGCTTTATATCTGGGTATCAACCCAATAGGAGGCGCATTGATTTTCGCTATACTCTCGTCGCTCGGCATAGAATGGGCATCCAACCGAGGCAAGATTCGCGAAGATTCAGCCATCGGTATCACCTGGTCTATCGGCATGGCCCTCGGAGCGCTGTTCATGAGCCTCACACCAGGCTATACTTCGGGCGACTTGGCAAGCTACATGTTCGGCAGCATCATTACAGTAACCACTACGGATGTTTATCTTTTGAGCATTCTCACGCTGCTATGCGTCGTATGTTACAGCATGTGGTGGCGCGGAATAATGTATTTGGCTTTCGACAGGCAATTTGCTGCAAGCCAAGGCGTTAACACAAATGTCATATCGTATATGATGTCGATAATCGTAGCCGTAACAATCGTCATGGCCATCAGAATCATGGGCATAGTATTGCTTTTGTCGCTCTTTACCATCCCGGCAGTCACAGCCAATGCACTCACCAAATCGTACTCAAAAATAACTATTTGGGCAGCAATTATCGCTACGACGGGAGCCGTAATGGGACTCTTCGTAAGCTATTATTTAGAGATTCCGTCGGGCGCAAGTATAATATTTATACTTACTTTAGCGCTTATTACGGTAAAAGTATTATCTTTGCGAAGCAAAAAATAAGAGCATGCGACTAAAAACCATACATAAATTAGTCTTAAAATCGTACCTCGGTCCGTTGGTACTCACATTCTTCATCGTCACATTCGTGTTGATGATGAATATTTTGTGGCGTTATATTGATGAACTTACCGGCAAGGGCCTTGGTGCCGATGTCATCGTCGAGTTGCTATTTTACGCCACCACCAACCTTATCCCCATGGGATTGCCTTTGGTGATGCTGTTTGCAGCAATCATGACCATGGGTAACTTGGGCGAGAACTACGAGCTGCTCGCCATGAAGTCGGCAGGCATGCCCCTAATCAAAATCCTGCAACCGCTGCTGATTTTGGTATTTTTCCTATCAATAGGCAGTTTCTTTGTAGTCAACAACTTAGTACCCTATGCCAACAAAAAGATGAACAGTATATTCTACGACATCCGCCAGCAAAAGCAGGTGTTGGAGTTCCACGACGGACTGTTCTTCAATGGCATAGACGAGAATATAAGCATTCGCCCCGAGTATCAGGACCCTGTAACGGGTATGCTGCACAATGTATTGATTTACGACAATTCGTCGGAGGGTGGAAACATGACCACCACAATTGCCGAATCGGGATATATCCGCCTGAGCGACGACAAGAAATTCCTGCTCATTACGCTCTACAACGGCGAAAACTACCAGCATACGCGCAACTCAGGCTGGTATACCAAGAGCTCCATGCGCCACGACAAGTTCAAGATTCAGGAGGGTAAAATCGCTATGGAGGGCTTCAACTTCGAGCGTAAGGACAACAGCGACATGTTCAACGGCTCTCAAACCAAGAATATCGTCGAGTTGCAGCACGACATCGACTCGTTGGACCTGAGAGTAAACGAAGCCTCTTCAAAGTCGTATGAACCTCTACTGAAGGATAATATCTTCGTCAAGGATATTCAGGTTCTGCAATTGCCCGACTCGCTTCGCATCGACAAGAGCGAATTTGGCAATGCCTACCTTTTGGACTCATTGAAGGATCTGGATACACGAACTCTAAACCGCATATGGTCATCGGCGCGTTCCTCGGCCCTCAATTCGCGCAACTCACTCACATTCGACGAGTCTACGGCCAAGGTTGCCTTATCGCAGCTCTATCGCAGCAAGAACGATTGGCATAGAAAGTTGGCAGTACCTGTGTCGGTATTTATCTTTTTCCTGATTGGAGCTCCTCTGGGCGCCATTATCCGCAAGGGTGGATTGGGTACGCCGATTGTCATCTCGGTAGCATTCTTCGTATTCTACTATATCATCAGCCTTAACGGCGAAAAAGCCGCAAAAGAGGGCGTTTGGGACTCTTTGACCGGCATGTGGATATCGACTTTTGTCCTCACACCCATCGCCGTATATCTGATGATTAAGGCTACAAACGACGCCTCGCTACTCGACACCGATTGGTATTACAATAAATATATTGCCATCAAGGAGCGTTTTCATGCCATCTGGGACCCCGTAAAGGGCAAAATCTCGTCGTGGACGATATGGCAAAAGATGCCAAGCATCAAGCTCCGCAAAGCAAAACACAAGAAGCATGAATAGCAAAGATTTACGCATAGTATTTATGGGTACGCCCGAATTTGCCACGGCGTCACTCAGAAGATTAGTATCAGAGGGTTACAATATCGTAGCTGTGGTAACCACACCCGACAAGCCTGCCGGCCGAGGCCAAAAACTCCACAAAAGCGATGTTAAGGTAGCTGCCGAAGAGTTGGGACTTCCGATTCTTCAACCCGAGAAACTCCGCGACGAGGCTTTCGTCGAGGCTATGCGTGCGCTCCAGCCCGACTTGGGCATTGTCATCGCTTTCCGCATGTTGCCCGAGATTATTTGGGCAATGCCTCGACTTGGTACATTCAATCTTCATGCGTCGTTGCTACCCGAATATCGAGGTGCAGCGCCCATAAATTGGGCCATCATAAATGGCGAACAGGAGAGCGGCATCACAACCTTCCTCTTGAATCATGAAATTGACAAAGGCGCAATAATAGGGCAGCAACGCATGCCCATATTACCCGAGGACAATGTCGGCACGCTCTACGACAAACTCATGATTGCCGGTTGCGATTTGGTTGTTGATACTGTCGAAAAGATTGCCGCAGGCAACTATACACCCATCGAGCAGATGCACCACGACGAATCAACGCTTAAGCCCGCTCCAAAAATCTTCAAGGAGGATTGCCACATCAATTGGTCTTGGGAGGGCGAGCGTATCGTAAATTTCGTGCGTGGCCTTTCGCCATACCCCGCAGCATGGGGAGCACTCAGCAAAGGCGAGGAAGATGCCGGTTCGGCAAAGATTTTCGAAGTAAGCTTCGAGCCTAAAACATCTGATGTAGAGCCCGGCACCATCACCTCGGACGGCCGCGATAAAATCGAGGTTAAATGCGGTGACGGCATCATTCACATCCTCTCGATGCAGATGGCCGGTAAGCGCCGCATGACTAACCGAGAGCTACTGCTGGGCCGGCGCGACATAGAGGAGTATAAGTTTGTGTAAGGTAATTATTGCCTCTTAGATTTGCGCTTTCATCTTTTTTTACTATCTTTGTTATTGATAGTTTTATCGACCACACGCTTATTAGCCGCATAACCAGCTGATAGACATGTGATTATAAAAGATTATACTATGAATAACAATCAACGAGTGGCCAGAGCCTTGGCAGTTGCAACCGATACGGTAGCGTTGGAAATCGGCATTGAAATACTTGACCGAGTACCAACCATGTTTCAGGAGCAGTTCCCCAACAAAAAAGCCATCGTCATAGCAGATAAATTCACCTGGGAAGCAGCCGGCAAGGCTGTAAACGCATATCTTATCGCCGCCGGCGTAACATGCGAAGAGCCCTACATATTCGATAGCCCGAATTTCCACGCAGAGTGGAGCTTCGTTGAGATGCTCGATGCTCGCTTGGCCGCTACCGACGCTATTGCCATAGCCGTTGGCTCGGGTACGATAAACGATCTCTGCAAGCTCTGCTCATATCGCCAGAATCGCCAATACATGTGTGTCGCCACCGTTGCATCGGTCGATGGCTATTCATCATTTGGAGCTTCAGTCATATACAAGAACATGAAGCGGACATTCACCTGCCCGGCACCTCGTGTTATTTTGGCCGATGCCGCGATTATGGCACAAGCTCCGGCAGCCATGACCGCTGCGGGATATGCCGATTTGGCAGCCAAGATTCCTTCAGGCACAGAGTGGATGCTGTCGGATTTCCTCGGCGTGGAACTTATACACAATGTTGCTTGGCACATCGTACACGATGGGCTCAAGGAGTCGCTTGCAGACCCCGAAGGTGTCGCCGCACGACGCCCCGAGGCTATTGCAACCCTTGTCGAGGGCCTAATGTTAAGTGGATTTGCCATGCAGGCAGCCCGCTCGAGTATTCCCGCATCGGGAACAGAGCACCTCTTTAGTCACCTATGGAACATGCGTGGTCACACTCACAATGGCCGCACTCCGTCACACGGTTTTCAGGTTAGCGTCGGCACGCTTATGATGTGTTCTCTGTTTGACGAGATGTGCAAGACCGACTTCTCGAAATTGGATGTCCGAGCATGCGTTTCGCAATGGAAAAATCGCCGTCAAATGCGCCATGAGGCCGAGGATTTGTTCGAGGATTTACCATATGGAGAGCATGTCATCGCCGAATCCATATCGCGATACAAGGATAGGGAGGAGGTTCGACGACAACTTCAGCTCATGAAGGATAACTGGTTCGACATTAAGCAGATGCTACAAGAGCAATGCTACACCTATAAACAAATGCACAAACTACTCTCTACGGTTGGAGCTCCCACCTCGCCCGAAGATGTAGGTATCTCGCTCGAGCAGATGCGCGCCGACATTCCCATCGTGCGCCACATCCGCAACCGCTTCACCATGCTCGACATAGGTCTTTACGCCCTGAAACTCGAAGATTGGATTTCGGGAGTATTCGATGTAGGAGGCGTTTGGTACAAAGGTTAGCATGCAGCCATTCAGCCGCAAACACAAAGTGAGGGTGTCCGAATAATCTCAGGCACCCTCTTGTTTTATTATTATCGCGACCTAATCTCTCTTCTCGATAATCTCACCGCCACGCAAAATTGCCGCCTCGTTTTGTGGCAACATACTCCATGCGCGCTCGGGCAGCGACTTCTTTAGTCCCGCCATAACATTCTCCATCGCAACTATTGGCTTCAACTTAAGGAAACCGCCCAAAATCATGGTGTTAAACATCTTGGCATTGCCTTGTCGGGCACACTCCGCCGCAGCATCTATCTTATACACCGATATATCCTTGCGAGTAGGAGGATGAATGATACCATTTGTATCGTATATGAGCAATCCACCCGGTTTTACCATCGGCTCAAACTTATCCAACGACTGCTGATTCAACACAATAGCCGTATCGAACTCACCGGCAATGGGCGACGAGATTCGTTTATCCGACACAATAACCGTAACATTAGCCGTACCGCCACGCATCTCGGGACCGTACGACGGCATCCACGACACCTCAAAGCCCTGCATAATGCCCGAATATGCCAGAATCTTACCCATCGACAAGACTCCCTGGCCACCAAATCCTGCTATAATTATTACCTCTTTCATACGCCTTAAAATCTCATTTGACCACTTATTTCGGCAACTCCGAACACTTTATGTCACCCAAAGGATACTCCACAGCCAGATTCTCCTCCATCCACTTATTTGCATCGACAGGCGAGAGTTTCCAACCGCTATTACATGTAGCCACAACCTCCACAAGCGAATAACCATTACCTGCCATAGCATTCTCAAACGCCTTGCGAATGGCCTTCTTGCACTTGCGAACTGCCGCCGGAGTATGTACACTCTGGCGCGTGATATAGGTAGCACCGTCCAAGTGCGCAATCATATCGGCAATCTTATACGGGAAACCGTTCAATGCGGCATCACGACCGCATGGCGTTGTCGCCGTCTTCATTCCCAAAAGGGTAGTGGGCGACATCTGACCTCCCGTCATGCCATATATTGCATTATTTATAAATATTGTAACGATATTCTCGCCTCGAGCCGCAGCATGAATAGTCTCGGCTGTACCTATCGCGGCCAAATCACCATCGCCCTGATATGTAAAGACCATATTCTCGGGATGCAGGCGTTTCATCGCCGTAGCTACCGCACATGCTCTACCGTGCGCCGCCTCGACCCAATCAACATCAATATATCTGTAAGCAAAAACCGAACATCCCACAGGCGACACGCCAATGGTTGAGCCTTCCAGGCCCATTTCGTCGATAACCTCAGCGACGAGTTTATGTACCGTGCCATGGCTACAGCCGGGGCAGTAGTGCATCACCTCATCGGTAATAAGTCGTGGCTTCTGGTATACCAAATTCTCAGCCTTTATCTCCACTTGCGCCATAACTATCTGATTTACAATTTTTCAACTTCAAATTTACGCTTTATTACTTCAAGCACATCCTCGGGATTAAACAACATACCTCCCATGCGGCCATAATGATAAACCGGAGCTTTTCCCTCCACCGCCAAGCGTACATCTTCAACCATCTGTCCGGCATTCAGCTCCACCGAAAGGAAACCTTTCACGCCGCGCTCCGCCAGCTGTGCAATAGCCTTCGTCGGGAAGGGGTAGAGAGTTATAGGACGCAACAAACCAACCTTAAGTCCCGCCTTGCGAGCCTGCTCGACCGTAGCAGAACATATGCGAGCCGAAGAGCCAAACGCAACGATGACATAGTCGGCATCGTCGCACTCAACCTCCTCCCAGCGAGCCTCCTCAGCCTCCAACTGGCGATATTTAGCTTGCAGGCGCTCGTTAATTATTTCCATAAGTTCGGATTTAAGCTCCAGCGAGGTACAAACATGCATCTCCTTTCGCGAACCCTTACCTTTGGCCGCCCATGCGCCACACTCCGCCTCAATCTGCTCGGCAGTACGGCGTGGCTGCTGGGGCATAAGTTCCACCTTCTCCATCATTTGACCAATAACGCCGTCGGCCAACAACATCACCGGATTACGATACTTGAAAGCCAAATCGAATCCCAAGGCTACGAAATCGTGCATCTCCTGAACCGACGACGGAGCAAGTACGATAAAGTGATAATCGCCATGTCCTCCGCCCTTACAAGCCTGGAAATAGTCGCCCTGCGATGGTTGAATGGTACCCAAGCCCGGACCTCCGCGCTGGCAATTCACAACAAGACAGGGTAGTTCACAAGCTGCAATATAGCTCATTCCCTCGCTCATTAGCGAGATACCGGGGCTTGACGACGAAGTCATAACCTTCTTTCCGGTTGCAGCACCTCCATAAACCATATTTATAGACGACACCTCTGACTCCGCTTGCAAAACCACCATACCGGTGCTCTCCCACGGACGAAGCTCCATAAGCGTCTCCATAACCTCCGACTGCGGAGTAATAGGGTAGCCGAAATATCCGTCGCATCCGCAACGCACGGCAGCATGAGCGATAACCTCATTACCCTTCATCAATCTTACATCCTTCTCTGCCATATTACTCGACTTTTTGACGATAAACAACAATACAGCTATCGGGGCATATTATACCGCACGACGCGCATCCCGTACAAGCCTCCGGATTAAGCATCATGGCATAGTTATAACCCTTGCCATTCACCTCCTTTGATAGAGCCAACACATCACAAGGGCAAGCCGATACACACACCGCGCAGCCCTTACATCGCTCTTTGTCTACAACAACATGTCCTTTTATTTTTGCCATACGCTATTTATAAAAATATTATTTTCTTTGTTACAAATATAGGAAGAACTTGCGTAAAAATGGCAGAATGAGGGCAAAATGTGATAAGTGGTTGGTACATATACCATTTTTGTGTTACCCCGCCATATTTCTAATTTCGGCAGAAATAGCCGTATATGGTGGGTATTAGAGAAAGAATTGCTACCTATCCGTTGCCTTTTTATAGAAGGGAAAGTTGGTAGAAACAGCATCTTTAATCTCTTGCACATACCCTACAACAGCCACAAAGAACGCTTGTTTTATCTATCATTGCACAGACAAAGGTAATCATTTTTTCTCGTTGGAAGAAAAATACGAGAATGAGATTAATAGTCAAGTACTTGTTGC
>JBGVNT010000006.1:0-176050 GCA_045125895.1 Alistipes sp. | reverse complement strand
TGTATTAGTTTCTTTGCAGAAATGCAGTCCCCAGTTTGTCCCCCCGAACGAACTTATGTCCTTCGATAAAACTCTGCAATATATTATATATCAAGCACTTACAAGAACATAAATAGGCGTTAAAAAAATATTTTGCATCGGCAAGTAAAATCACTTTATCATTAGCTGTCATAAACTATTAAAGGCGCTCATTTAGAGCGCCTTTCGTGTTTTTGTGATAAAGTCAAGTTGTCATTGATATAGCATAGTTTATCACTTTTTTTGGCCATATTTGTCCCACAATGTCAGATATCATCACCTGTCCTACCACTATTAAAGAGATTTCACCAAGATTGCAATGAGGTGCAACGGAGTGAAATGGAGTGCAATGAGGTGCAATCTAAAATCAAACCAAAATCCCAATTTCATAACAAGTAGATGTTATCTCACTTAGAATATCATCGGAGTTTATTTCGCCGTCTATGGGGAGGATAAAACAATATCTTTAATGCAAACTTCTGTTCCTGAATTGTCCCGGAGAGATACCTGTGTTATGTTTGAAGAATCGTCCGAAATTCGCCTGACTGGGA
Source organism: Alistipes sp. (assembly GCA_045125895.1). Taxonomy (GTDB): domain Bacteria; phylum Bacteroidota; class Bacteroidia; order Bacteroidales; family Rikenellaceae; genus Alistipes. The sequence continues at coordinate 175,481 of JBGVNT010000006.1, read as the reverse complement.
AACCCTAGACTATATGCAATCTCTTTGATTGATGTTTTTGAATGTTTAAGCATATTCTTGGCAATGCTCAATATTACGATTCTTATCCATTCTCCCGCATAAATTCCTGTGACGGATTTTATTATTAAAGAAAAGTATTTGGGGCTCAGATTCTGTTTGCCAGCATAAAAGGCGACCTCGTGATGCGAAGATATATTTTCCTTAATAGAAAATAGAAACTTAATGAATATCTGGTCTGCTCTGGTTGAAGGCTGGGGTTCTTTTTTGATGTTCTCTTTATATGCCAAAGCAAGTTCATAACAGATACTTGATGCTAAAGAGTTCATAAGCTCGGTTTTAATCTGGCTGTCAGTTAGTGGTTCTCTTCGCATATAAGCATCTGTCAATTCAATTATTCCTGATACCTGTTGGGCAGACAGCGACACACACGGGTTCGCCAATACTGTCATACCGGTTTCAACGTCTATGATAGGAGCTATTATCGGCATCATTACCTCGATGTCAATCACTGCAACCAATGCCTCAAAATCTCTACTCCATGTCTTGATATATATCTGAGTATTAGGCTTGTAAATATATAAATCTCGACTAGTCAGATCATGGAAATTGTTCGTATCGGCAATGCTGATTGACCCTTGCAGACAAAGCAGAAAGCCTGTTTTTGGAAAATCCAATACACTATTGATAGACGCCATATAGTTATGGTCTATTCTCACTACGCCGTGGTGTGTTGGTAAAGCAATACTGTTCATAAGTGCAAAATTATACTAAATCAACAAAAAATCCACTTGTAAGAGCTAAATAAATACACCAAATAGTACCATATGAACAGTTTTAGGGATTTTGTGATATTTTCAGAGAGTGGCAAACAAGATAATTTTGCCTTCGAATTATTAATGAGTTTAGAGATATGAAACATTTTAGATTTACAGCAATTGTATTGCTCGTTATGGCGACATTGTTTTCGTCCTGTGAAAAGTCGGATGTAGAAATTTTCAATGGCACTTACTCGTATAAAACGAGCGGCAAGGTGGCCCTGCTTCCATCAGACTATGTCAATGCCAGCGATGAAGAAAAGGCTTATCTGGAAACTATGGGTATGACACCATCTCCACAATGGATAGCATTGCAACCTGAACAAGGGCAGATGCATATTAGATCTGTAAGTGAAGATGATAACACCGTTATAATTACATTTAACGACTTATTTGGCAATGCTTGTATGGCAAATGCTATCATAGACGGGGATAATATCAGTATCAGCGATGCTCAGCAGAAAACAATAGCAGTTACTGATGGATCAGAGAAATTGGGTGGTGGATTCGTTGTTTATACTGGTGAAGGTCACCTTTACGATGATATCATTGTTCTCACATTGACTTATAATGGTGTTGTGTCTATAAGTGGTGTGAATATGAGTATAGTTGAAAGTTATGTTGAATGTATTGCAACTTTGAATTAATGAAAGCGTTAATATTTATTATTATTGCCTTAAATCTTGTATCATGCAATATGGTAGGCAACAAGAGCGTCAGCGATTTGTCTTCTGAACCAATAACCGTTTCTGTTATCAAAGTTCAGGAAGCTGAAAATGAGGCTAAATGGAATTATGTCGGTAATGTAGAGCCATCAAAAGATGTAATTATAAACTCTTCGGCAGTCGGCACTTTGGTTGAATTAAATGCCAGAAAGGGGCAGCAAGTTAAAAAAGGAGATATACTTGGCATAGTGGATTCGGAGCAGGTGCGGTCTGCATACGACATTGCAAAATCTAATTTACTGCTTGCACAAGACGGGTATGAACGCGCGCAGCAAACTTTTGCTTCGGGAAGCATTACCGAACAAAAGTTCATGGAGATCAAATCGCAATTGACCAAAGCTCAAGCAAGTGAAAGAATAGCTAAAAAAGGGCTGGATAACTGCACGATAAAAGCCCCTTTTGATGGGGTTATAAATAAAGTCTTCGCCGAGAATGGTATTGAAGTATCAATCGCATCACCCATTGTACGCATACTCAATATCAATCATGTGGAGATTCACTTCCCCGTACCGGAAAATGAGATAAGCTCTATTTATGTCGGACAGAAGGTTTGTGTTGAAATTCCAGCATTAAAACGCACCACAGAGGGTTCAATTGTGGTCAAGGGACACACCGCGTCACCACTATCGCACACATACGATTGTATCGCACACATTGACAACTCAAACGGGCTTCTTCCTGGTATGGTTTGTACAGTCAATGTCGAGGCTGAATCGGCATCTGGCATTACCATACCTGCACATTGTGTAATGACAGACATGCGAGGAAGGTATGTATGGCGAGTAAATGGGGATACTGTTGAAAAGAGTTATATAATAGTAAGTGGGTATAGCTCAAATGATATAGTAGTTTCTGACGGACTGACAATCGGTGATCTTGTCATTGTTGAAGGCAGACGAAAGGTCTCGTCTGGAATGAAAGTTAATGTCGAGGTGAGATGAGAAATATAAGCGATTTTGTAAAATGGGCAATTGCACATAAATGGATTGTCTATTCATTGGTTGCAATTTTGACAATTGCAGGTGCTGTATCATTGAAATACTTGAAAAAGGATGAATTTCCATCATTCGTTGTAAAACAGGGACTTGTAGTCGGCATCTACCCCGGAGCATCTGTGCAGGAGGTTGATAATCAGTTGGCAAAGCCTTTGGAAGATATTTTAATATCTGTTCCGGAGGTAGACAGAAACAGCATCCGTACAGTTTCAAAAGAAGGCATCTGTTATGTTTATATTGATCCGAACTGTGCAGCAAGTAAAAAAGATGAAGTGTGGTCGCGCATAAAGTTGAAATTGAATGCAGAAAAGACTAAACTTCCGATTGGCGTTCTTGGAACTGTTGTCATGGACGATTTCAGTTCTATCTCTTCAATGCTTATTGCTATTCAATCCGAAGACAAGAGTTACTCTGAACTTGAAGAGTACGCTGAGCAACTCTGCACAGAGCTTAGAAGAATACCAGAACTTGCTGATGTGAAAATTCTTGGAACACAGACCGAAGAGATTGCTGTAACAATAGACAAGGAAAAGTTTTCTTCCTACGGCATCAACTCCAACACTCTTATGTTTCAGTATCAACTCGCTTCGCTGCCTGTACCATCGGGAATATTCAAGGGAGATGATATTCATGCTCAAATACATGTTATAGACAATCTTAACTCAGAGGCAGAGGTTGCCGAGAAGATAATCTATTCTGATATTGATGGCAATATAATAAGGCTTAAGGATATATCTGATATTGAAAGACGGATAAAAGAACCTGACTCATATATCACATATAACAGTCATCCGTGTCTTATCATATCAGTTGAAATGCGTGTTGGAAATGACATCGTTGCATTCGGCGAAAAAGTTGATAAAGTAATAGAGAACTTTTCTGAAGAATTGCCAGACAGCGTTATTTTGAGTAACATTACTGACCAGCCTAAGGTCGTTGATGATTCAGTAAAATCATTTTTAAGTGATTTGCTATTTTCTATGTTCGTGGTTATTCTGGTAATGCTCGTAATGTTCCCTCTAAAATCGGCATTGATTGCAAGTTCTGGTGTCCCCATATGTACAGCTCTTACATTGGCCGTGATGTATATTACAGGCATAGACCTCAATACAGTTACATTGGCGGCCTTGATTGTGGTGTTAGGAATGATTGTGGACAATTCAATCATCACTATGGATGGATATATAGTGAAATTGAAAGAGGGAATGAGCAGAAAAGACGCAGCTGTAAAGAGTATCAAGGAGTTGTTTGCTCCGACATTGGCTGCCACATTGGCTATAAGTGCGATGTTTTTCCCGATTAAATTCATCATTACAGGCTATTTAGGCGATTTTGTAAGTCTGCTGCCTTGGGTCATAGCTATTGCTCTACTTATCTCTCTTGTATATGCAATCAGTGTTGTCCCATCTCTTGAGATTAAACTTATCGGAGTGAGCGAGAATGCAGGAGTATTCGAAAGAGTTCAGAATGTCGTGTTCGAGTGGTTGGAGAAAATATATGTGAGGGTACAGAAATTCTGTTTCAAGCACCCGATATTGACTATATGCTCAGGTGTCATTGCTCTGGGGGCTGCATTCCTATGTTTTACCCAACTTAATGTGCAGATGATGCCAAAGGCTGCACGAGACTTCTTTGCCATAGAGTTGGAAGTTGAGAGCAAAAATGGACTGACAAGAACGAAGGAAGTCGCGGACTCACTGCAGAATATGCTTCTAAAAGACGAAAGAGTAAAGTCTGTGACATCATTTGTAGGCACAGGAGCCCCTCGCTTTACCGGCACATATGCCCCTATTACGCCCGATAAATTGACATCGCAGATGATTGTAAACACACAGTCTGCTCAGGCCACAGAGAATATTCTGAGGGAATATCAGAACAATTTTGAGCACATTTTCCCGGACGCGCTCATGAGGTATAAGCAGATAGACTATCAGGCGGTGGACGCACCTGTCATAATCACGCTGAAAGGTCCGGATAGAGAATTATTAAAGGAGCACGCGGAGAGCATTAAAGAATATCTGATGACACTCTCGTCTGATCTTATGTGGATTCATACTACTGCTGATTTGTTTAACCCAGTTGTGAGTGTCATTCCGGATCCGAGTGAAACGGCAAGACTGGGAATCAACGAAGCGATGATGTCATTGGCATTATCTGGAATCTACAATGGTCAGAACATCGCTACTCTATGGGAAGAGGATAACTCTGTCTCTGTTAATGTGTATTCCGATGCAAAAGCGACAGATAATATTGGCGAAATAGCAAATCAAATTATCCCGACTTCGATTCCAAGTATTAGCGTGCCTCTAAGACAAGCTGCAACTTTGGAAATGGATTGGCAGAATGTTATGCTGGAGAGACGAGGTACAGAAGAGTCCATCAGCATATATGCTGATATGAAATATGGAAAAAGCCATCCTAAAGTAATGAAGAAGATACAAAGATTTGTGGATGAGAACATCACAGAGAATCTTCCGGAAGGAGCAACAATAGAATACGGCGGCTTGTCCAAGACGAACTCCGATGTCATTCCAGAAATCATTCTCGCTGTCATTGCCGCAGTATGTGTGCTGACAATCTTTATGGTGTTCCATTTTAAGAAATTTTCATTGGCGATACTCACTCTTGTAATGAGTACACTCTGTTTCTTCGGAGCTTTTTGGGGCCTTTGGATATTTGATCTTGATTTTGGTCTCACTGCCATTCTCGGAGTCATCAGTCTTATCGGAATTATCGTGAGAAACGGTATTCTGATGTATGAGTATGCAGAAGAACTGAGATTTAAGGAGGGGTATGACATTAAAACAGCATCGATGTTAGCAGGTCAGCGAAGAATGAGACCTATTTTCCTTACTTCGTGTACTACTGCATTGGGAGTTTTGCCTATGATTACGGGTGGCGACCTCTTATGGCAGCCTATGGGTGTTGTGATATGCTTCGGCACCTTGTTATCTGCCGGTCTGATAATACTTATTATGCCGGTTGCTTACTGGCTTATCTTTAGAAGTTCATCATTAAACATTGAAACAAATGAGATGTAAGATAATATTAGTGTTACCAATGTTGTTATTATGCGTAGCTGGCTCGGCACAGAATACTACACGCTTAAGCCTACAACATTGTATTGAACTCGCAGAGAAAAACAACGCTGCACTTCTAAATGCAGACCTTGATGTGTCGTATGCAAAAGCGAAAAAGGCGGAGGCGTTTACATATTATTTCCCAACGGTCAATGTATCGTCTATGGCGATAAGATTCCAAAACCCTCTGCTTGAAATTCAAGTCAGTGATATATTGGGAACATCTGATATGGCGCAAAATCTGAATTGGTATATCAATACAGCCGCAAATCTATACGGGATCAACACATCCTATTCACTGCTCCAATCGGGTTATTCGGCCAATGTATCTATTATGCAACCTGTATATGCCGGTGGCAAGATTGTAAACAGTAACCGTCTTGCAAAGTTGGGAATCAAAGCCGCTGAACTTCAAAAAAGCCTGACTTCAAAGAGTACAAATGTAGAGATTCAAGATAAGTTCTGGCAAGTGATATCTCTGGAAAAGAAGATGGATGTTGTCGATTCTGGACTCAGCCTGCTAGATTCACTTTATAAAGATGTAAATTCTGCATACAAGGCAGGTCTGGCTGTTGAAACAGATCTGAATGAAGTCGGCAATGAACGCAATGAATTGAGGATAAAGCACTCTAGACTTCGTAGCGGAATAAGATTGGCAAAAATGGATCTACTGAATACTATTGGGATGAAGTATTGCATACTCGAATCTTCCGCAACGAATGACATCCCGGCATTGGACAACATCATTTTTGATGACGATGAGTTATATGGCCTTGAGCCCTCTTGTTACTATTATGAATCTGAGATGGCTGCTGATTCAATGGAGGAAGCGGAACTATTAAATCTTTCTGTCAAGTCTCACGAACTGCAAAAGAAGATAGTCCTTGCTGAGGCACTTCCTCAGATTGGGATAGGTGCATCGTATGGTTATGGCCAAGTTGTTGGAAATCCGAAATGGAATGGGGCGATTTTAGCCAGCATCAAAATCCCTATTTCCGATTGGGGTAAAACTTCTCATAAACTTAGACAAGAAGAGGCTCTAAAACAAAAAGCCATCAACGATAGAGATTTTCTAAGAAAACAGCTTATGCTACAAGTGCAAATGCTTTGGGAGGAAGTACTTCTATCTTGGGAAGAAGTTTCAGCAGCTAACGAATCTGTCGAGTTGAAAAGAACTATAGCCTTGCAAACAGAGAGTGATTATAACGCGGGAGTGGCTACATTTACTCAATTTATGAAAGCGCAACTTGACTTGAACACAGCCGAAACGGAGCTGATTGACCGCAGGCTTGATTATCACAATGCTGTTAACAAATATTTGAGAAAAAGAGGAAATTCAAGCTATGTAGGAGAAGGCTGAAAATGAGCAAACCAAAGGTGGGAATAGCAACCGATGATGCTCATTTCACAACAGAGAGGTTGACACGCTATCAAGCGGTTGACCTCTCTTCTGGTTTGGAACTCTTCAATCATTCCATAGGCAATAAAACAAATAACATCGGAGAGTTTCTCGCCATCGTAGAGGCTGTCAAATATATCCTCAGACACCCCGAAGCACCTCGCATTATCTACTCGGATAGCATTACCGCAATCACTTGGTATCGTAATAAGCAAACCGCGTCATCTCGACGCTGTGAACAGCTGCAATTAGCGGAAATATTTCTCAAAGTTATGGCGGCTAAAATAGACGATATTCAGGTGCTACATTGGGATAATCGCAAGTGGGGCGAAACGCCTGCAGACTTCGGAAACAAGTAATCTCTAAATATATAAATAGGTATGGCAAAATTAAAATCACAAGCAATCCGTGTTGTCGAGCTTAAAGAGCACGAGTATTTGCAGCTTGTGGAAAACACTATAAAATTGGAGGCTCTAAAAATCGCCGGCATTGAGAAGATGGCAATCTATAAAGCAATGGAGCATATCTTAAACAACCAGCACATAGATATACTCATCAAACCTCTATCAAGGCGATATAGATAATTTTAGAGGTGATTCCTATACTCCTATATATTAGTAATACATAATGTAAACTAATAAGAAACAATAACATACAAAAGTGGCGTATGTAGGGAACTGCGTAGTTCCTTCATACGCCACTGTCGTTTGTCCACAACAAATCTTCGAAAGATATTTGTATTCAGTACCTTACTTTCAAAAGATTTGTCTACCTTTGTGCTCGTAGTTAGTTGGCTTAATTACGACCTTCATGTAGTCTCCTATGTAGAATTTCGTAATTTTCGTAAAAACTAACGCTGAAAATCAGTGAGTTAAAAATAAAGCCTGTCTAACATTATGATAGAGGATATTATACATATCCAAACATATATAACACATCTGATTTCGGTCTTCCTCAGACTCGCAATAGAGTCATTATATTTGCAACAAAAGAGCCTCTAACTCAAAAGGAAAAAGAAGAGTTTACACCAACTGCAGTAAAAGAGTTCTTTTGGGATAATATAAATGAGGTTAATTTGTGTACATACGAATCAACACTTGATATACTTGATGTAGATGTTCCAACAAAGTATTTCTTGTCAGAGAAGATAAAACCTACAATTTTGGCCGATGGTTCAGGTAACTTTAAGTCAAAATCTGAAATAAACCTTAGGATTGCTAGACCACTAACTGCAAGTATGCACAAGATGCATAGAGCTTGTCAAGATAATTATTATAGCCAAGATTTTATTGCAAGTAAAGGGATATGTAATCCATATTTGAATTGTAGCAAGGATGAGCTTGCAAAGCATCAAATTAGAAAACTCACACCTCAAGAAGCATTTCGACTGCAAGGGTTCCCGGCAGAGTTTGCGGACAAGGCGCAGGATGCAGGTGTGTCGGACGGTGCACTATACAAACAGGCGGGCAATGCAGTGAGTGTAAACACCATATATGCCATAGTGTATTACTTAGTGAAGAAGAACCTAATCAAATAACAATTATGATATTCGAGATTCACAGCGAGGGTAAGATATCCTATAAAAGGTTGTCTGATGCAGATTTGAAGCGAAATGATACATCGCATCAAACCCATATAGGCTTGTCAAATGATAGCCTAACATTTATGCAGGATGATAAGAAGGAATACGCTGCTATGCTGATTTACGATGATTTCTGCGATATTGTAAAATGTGAAGTTGGTAAAATCTTGCGTAGAAGTGGTAGATATGATGCACCAAATCTTAAGACCGGAGGCAGGGATGAAAACTCTGCTGTTAGGAAGATTCGAGAGTTTGCATCTCGCTACCCACAATTAGATTTCTATCTTTTATGGTTTGGCCTAGATAGTGGAACACCGGTATTTTGGTTAATTAGAGAGGGTGCGGAAGATTACCTTGCGCTCAATCATTATTGCGCTTTTAATGAATTGAGAGATAGAAATATTAAAGTAATTGATGATAGTGTTTTGGCCTTTCATCCTATTCTTATGTATGCTAGAAACAAATTAGAGAAAGTTTCTATTAACTTACAGAAAGAAGTTGAGTTGGCGGCTGAAATGGAGACTGATAATCCTAAATTTAAGGATTACGATGTTCGTAAAGCCCAAAGTTATATAAGAGAGATAGGCCGAGCAGGTGAAGAAATGGTAAACGAGTATCTTTCTCGAGAAAAGTTTGATGGGCGAGTTGAGGCTTATGATTGGAGCAATAGAAGTCACGAGGTTGGTAGGCCATACGATTTTTGGGTCAAATATGCCAACGGACAAGAGCAATGGTTGGATGTAAAGACCACAGAACACGAGTTTGAACAGGCTGTTATTGTAAGCAAGAACGAGATTCGTTTCATAACTGAAAAGAAAGATATAGAGTATGCTATTTTTAGAGTATATTCTAAAACTGAGGCTATGGCCCGTTTGAAAATATGCTCACACTGCCTAAAGTATGTAAAGAAATTGCAACGAGATATAGATTATATGACTCAAAGCCTATCAGATTATAGGGCGGCTATTATGAATTATAAAATCTCTTTCGAGCCGGGCGCTCATTGTTTCAATTTTATCTCGCCTGAAATAATTCTAGGCAATCGGATATCATAGCAAGACTTGCGCCCATTATTTGCGAACGCAAATATTGGGTTATAAAACAATGGAATATGACCAAGACGAGCAACATAAAATATAGCCCATCTCTTAGTATTGCCGAGAACGCCAAGCGTAATGGCGTTACGGAGGATGCAGTGCGCTATTACATCAGAACGAGAGGCGTAGACCGCCGATACGAGGAGAAAAAGAGGGTGCTAAAGAGTATGAAAGACTATCTCAAAGAGCATCCAAACGCCTCAAAAGCGGAAGTTGCTCGACAATCGGGTCGAGGTATAAACACCGTAGTTCGCTATTGGAATATTTTACAAGGTAAGGCAAAATTACAACCACGCGCCAGGAAAACTGATGCCCAAAAAGAAGCAATCACAGCCCTTAATAAAAGACAAACTGCATACCTCGACAAACTACCCATAGAGTTCATTCGTGAGTATTTGGCGAGACGAGAGGCTGCTGCCAACTCAGTAACTGAGGCTACTACTGAAGCAGTTGAAGTTGTGGAACAGACTCCAAAGAAGGCAAGAGCAAAAACGAAACAACCGAAGGCTTTACGAGCGAATTCAACCATCCGTTGCACAGATGAGTTCGTTTATTTCTACCAAAACACCCCATTAAGTAATTGGTGGGCTTCTAATCCTCGTATCCCATACGACGGTCACGACTTTGCATCATCCGAGGCGCTATATATGTACTTGAAGGCGAGAGGTTTAGGTGATGACAAAGTAGCAAATGAGATACTTGCTTTAGATGACAATGCCAAACTGACCGATAGACAACGATTTGCCAAAGCTAAGAGCTTGGGTAAGAAGTGTAAGTTTAACAAATATGTGTTCTTCGCGAATAGAGAGCAGTGGATGTACACAGCTCTGTCTGCCAAATTTGAGGTGGATGAGGAGTTTAGAAGCGTCTTGATGTCGGAGGAGTACAGGGGCTTAACATTTGTCGAAGCAAGCCCGAGAGATGTGAATTGGGGTATTGGGTTATCTGTTTCTGCTGCTTATGAGGGGAAGGCGTGGAAAGGTAAAAACCTACTTGGCAAGTTATTGACTCAACTGCGAGATGCGAATCTTAAATAATAACACCCTTATTTGGTAAACACAAAATATGGGTGGTATAAAGCAAATAAATCTTTGAATAATCCGAATACAAAAACGGCAGTCGCAATTAAGTGACTGCCGATTTTTCTGAATACACCGACAACTTGAATACACCCTAAATAAAAATTCCAAACAAGATGAGCACCTCCAATAGTAGGTTGCGAAGTTGCTGTTTGAGGGATGGGGTGAGGTTCTCCGCAAGTTTGGTCGCCAATTCTCTGTATGGTTTCATCACTTGGGATATGTGCGTGCCTTTGGAATAGTAGTTTCGTAATAACGCCTCCACCTTTGCCAAATCGCCACCGCAGTGTTCCAAAATCAATCGGTTTTTCAGGTCGGCGAGATTAGAGCAAGCAGTATCGCCATCACTTTCCTCGATGGCATTATCAAGTAAATCCCAAATGGGAGTGGCGGTTGAGTTAAGTACTGCCACGATGGATGTATCATAAATGTTTAGTGACTTGCGAATTTGCTCCTTAGAGTTGAGATTGAGTTCAAATCTTATCTTGCCATCAAAGTAGTCTAATAGTAATTGTGGATTATCCAATGTTGATAAGAACCCACGATTGCCCGCCTTCTGAATCTCTTTCGCCTTATCATATATAGTCAATCTGCGCTTGTAGCCTTTTGTCTGAACATTCTTTTCAATCACAAAGTTGTCGCCAATCGTACGGGCAAGATACTTATTGAAATTAGACACATTAGCACGAAGTGATTTTGTTAATGCCTTGCAATCGGGGTAATCAACATCCAAACAAACATCTGCCTTGACTATCTCCCCATCTGCCAATATCCCGCCAATGTTGAGGTTGCATAAACCCAAATCATTAATGTTGGATAGACAAGTGTGGATATTGTTTGCGTGGATTAAATCTTTATAATCATCTTTTAATATCTTACCTGTAAACTCTAAAATGAGTTCTTGTTCACGATAATCTGCCTCGATATATAGATAATATGGGGACATCATTGTATATCGTTGTTCTACGATACATCCATCTTTTACTTTATTTTCAAATACATCTTCATTTAATGATTTTATATTTTCTATTGAACTAACAATTTTAATCTTATCGAATTTTATCACTATGCTTCATATTTTTCTCTTTATTATTTCCATATAAATCTCCTTAAAAAACCGAAAACTTAACCTTGATAAGTGGTTATAACGCCTCATTTTATATAATATCGTGCGAAGCGATGATATTGTCAAGATTTTTCGGTGAGAAATTTTGCCTTTTCGGGATATGCGACCTTTAACCAATCAATAAAGTCAAGGATTTTCAAGTAGTCATCTATGAAAGTTCGATGGTTTGGCACGATGTGGCACAAAAAAAAGAGCAGTTCGCAAGACTGCTCTTTTTTCTGTGCGGATACTCCGCAATGATATTGACATTCCCTCCAAACCTCCCTTTGAGAAAGGGAGGCTATAAATTATCGGCTAAATTGCAGCGGAGGTTATTTCGGGATAAAATGGTATTTTATTTTCAGAGGTATTCCCGCTTCACCTCGCTAAAGCTCGGCGGTCGAGTCCCTTTATCCGCACTGCAAAAATAGAGAGCTGATTGCTCTCTATTTTTTTGTGCGGATACTCCGCAACTATATTTACATTCCCTCCAAACCTCCCTTTGAGAAAGGGAGGCTTCGTTGTGTTTTTTGTGTGTCTGAAATGGACTCGTTCAGCGTGTTGCGGTGTGGCAGTGTTGTCTGCGGGTATACGAGATTGTGGAAACAAAAAAATGCGAGGTAAAAACCTCGCATCTGCAAATTTCAGGGTGGAAGATGGGGCTCGAACCCACGACCTTAGGAACCACAATCCTCTACTCTAACCAACTGAGCTACATCCACCATGTCGACTTGGTTTCCCAAATCGATGTGCAAATATAAGGGCTTTTGGCGGTTTATGCAAATAAAATCGTAAAAATCTTATAAAATTGCGCCACAAGGCCCTCCGAAAAGGAGTTAATTATCGTTTCAACGACTTTATTTTGTCGTGCAGACGACCCAAGGCATTGCTGCGTGCGGGTGAAATCTCCACCTCGATATCGACGGTTTGGTTGGGCTTAATCTCAACTACGAAGCCTACGCGCTGCAATCCCGCGTCGGGAGTTTCGCATGGCATATAGTTGTGAGTGTTCCATATCTTTACATCCGAGCGCCCCTTTGTGTGCAATTTCAGATATACCTCCTTGCCCTCTTGTGTGAGCTTTATGGCTGCGGGACCCACAATTTCCGGGGTGGCATAGGTCGCGATTTTCCACTCTACGACTGCCTGTTTTGCCCCTGTGGTGATGCGGTCGGTAAGGGTGAGGAAATCTTTTTTATCCAACTCGGCCGTGCGTACAACGCTCTGAATATCATCGCCGAAGAGTGGTGTGAGGTCAAGTTTGGCACTTTTGTGCGAGGCGGAAGCGGAGTGCTCCAACAGCTTTGCCGAGCCCTCTACATTGTGCTTTTTGCCATTGATTACGAGGGTGTTGTGTGATTCTGCGCCGATGCGGAATACATCCCAACGAGAGCTGTTTTCTGCGGCATTCCAAAGGTCAATGCCGCCTTGCTCCAACGCCTCGTAGGGGTGCATGCCGGCATCTACTGCCCAGCGAATGCCCGCCCACTCGTAGATGAACGAACCGGCATCCATATGTCCATGGCTCGCGGCCGCCTTGCCGCCCTTGATTGCGAAATAGGCGTCGGTAGGGCTGCCCCAGCCGCTACGATAGATATAAAGTGGCACCGCGCCCTTGCTTGCGAACGAGCGCGTTGCGGGTGCTGTGACCTTGTGCGGCTGTAACTTGTGCGCAAAAATCATGTATAGCGGCAATAATCTGTCGGCTTTAACTCCTTGCTTGGCAATGAGTTGCTCGTCTATATTCACGATTGAGGGGTTACCTGTTTCGACTGCAAACCAATATTTTGCAGGCAGGTAGCAGGGCATATCGCATGAATCGCCGAAGTTGTAGACCTTACCCGAGGGCGCAATCATGAAGTTCATAAACTCGGCCGAGTGCATGAAACCGTTATTGTCGGTAATTCCGGCGTCGGCGTTTAGGGCCGATTGAAGTGCTGCGGTGAGCATAACCTGATATGTCGTGCCATACTCCCAATAGCCGAATCCTTCGGGGTAAACGCCATTGGGCTCATAGACCGTAAGGGCGTTTTTATTGGATGCTATACACTTGTCAATGAGTGTTTTGCAGTATTCGGGTGCGCGCTCCAAAGTAGCTAATGCGCCACACAGCAGTGCGGCATTGCAGGCCTGATTCCAATTGTTCGAAGCGCTGAAGAACCACGCCTCCTCACTATTTTCACTGGCACGAAGGCCTTTCTCATAAATTGCTGTGCCGATTATGCTGCGCGAATGTACAGGCAGGACATTGTAGAGCCAGTCGTATCCAATCGCCAAGGCGAGTATCATCTCGGCGGTGTCGAGAAAGTGTGCAGGATTCCAATCCTTGAAATTGCTTACGGCAAGCATTTCGCGCTCGGCACGACGGGCATACTCCATATCCTCGGTTGTGACGAAGGCGTACGACAGATAGAATATGCGCTTTAGCACTTCGCGCGAGGTGTCGAGCAGGCGCGCACCCTCCAATTCGTATGTCGTGGGCGTGGTGGCGAGGATGCCGTCCGCCGACGAGATAATCTTGTTGTGTACGAGGCGGGCGTTTTCATTTGTTGCGGCAAAGGCCTTCATCGCCGTAATATCGCCCTTGTGGAGCAAAAGACGGGGATGTTTGGCTACGGCATCGTAGTCAAGGGTCTGCGCCACCGAGGGTGTCAGCATTGCCGTTAAGGCAAATATTATTGCTAAAAACAGTTTTTTCATAAGAAATTCCGATTGAGAGGCTAAAATTAGAAATAATTTTGCAAACTTCGCACCTGAAATGACAGATTGTTGAAATTACGACGCTTTTTTATCTGCATGGCTGACAAAATGGCAGACCACGCACGCAAAGCGTGGCAGTCTTGTGTGACAAAAATCGTTTGGCACATCTGTTGTTGGAGAATATATCGCAACCGAGAAGGTTGTAAGTGCAAAGAGGAAAATTTTAACAATAACAAATAAAACAGAAAAGATTATGGCTATTAAACCACTTTCAGACAGAGTATTGGTATTGCCCAATGCAGCAGAGGAGAAGACCGCAGGCGGTCTGTTCATCCCCGATACAGCAAAAGAGAAGCCCTTGATGGGTAAGGTTGTGGCAGTAGGCCCCGGCACAGCAGATGTTAAGATGGAGGTTAAGGAGGGCGACACAGTTCTCTATGGCAAGTATGCCGGCACCGAAATCAATGTCGATGGCACCGACTACCTCATTATGAAGCAGAGCGATATTTTGGCTATCTGCTAATTTCAGGTCTAACGATTAAAAACAAAAAAGATATGGCAAAGGAGATTAAATATAATGTAGAGGCACGCGACCTCTTGAAGGAGGGCGTAGATGCTTTGGCAAATGCCGTGAAGGTTACTTTGGGCCCCAAGGGTCGCAATGTGATTATCGACAAGAAGTTTGGCGCACCCCAGGTTACAAAGGATGGCGTTACCGTAGCCAAGGAGATTGAGTTGGAGGACGCTTTCGCCAATATGGGAGCCCAGATGGTTAAGGAGGTAGCCTCAAAGACCAACGACGATGCCGGTGATGGTACAACTACTGCAACCGTATTGGCACAGGCGCTTATTGGCGTAGGTTTGAAGAATGTAACGGCAGGTGCTAATCCTATGGATTTGAAGCGTGGTATGGATAAGGCCGTAGCAGTTGTTGTCGAGGAGTTGCGCAAGCTCTCT
Source organism: Alistipes sp. (assembly GCA_045125895.1). GTDB lineage: Bacteria > Bacteroidota > Bacteroidia > Bacteroidales > Rikenellaceae > Alistipes. Next base: position 159,947 of record JBGVNT010000006.1, on the reverse strand, counting down.
CAGGAGGTAGGTAACGACATTTCGAAGATTGAGCAGGTGGCTACCATTTCGGCCAACAACGACAAGGCTATCGGCACACTTATCGCCGAGGCTATGGCGAAGGTGAACAACGAGGGCGTTATCACCGTCGAGGAGGCTAAGGGTACAGAGACTCATGTAGATGTTGTCGAGGGTATGCAGTTCGACCGCGGTTATATCTCGGCTTATTTTATGACCGACACCGAGAAGATGGCTGCCGAGTTGGAGAAGCCACTTATTCTTATCACCGACAAGAAGATTTCGACCATGAAGGAGATTATGGGCGTTTTGGAGCCCGTGGCACAGAACGGTCGTTCGCTCTTGATTATCGCCGAGGATGTCGATGGCGAGGCTTTGTCGGCATTGGTTATGAATAAGTTGCGTGGCGCGTTGAAGGTTGCGGCTTGCAAGGCTCCGGGCTTCGGCGACCGTCGTAAGGATATGTTGGAGGATATTGCAATCCTCACAGGTGGTACAGTGGTTTCTACCGACAAGGGTATGAAGATTGAGGATACCACACTCGATATGCTTGGCTCGGCCGATAAGGTAACGATGAACAAGGAGAATACCACTATCGTTGACGGTGCCGGTAAGAAGGAGGCTATCGCAGCCCGCATCGCAATGATTCGTGGCGGTATCGAGGTTGCCAAATCGGACTACGACCGTGAGAAGTTGCAGGAGCGTTTGGCGAAGCTCTCGGGTGGTGTTGCAGTTCTCTATGTAGGTGCTGCTACCGAGGTTGAGATGAAGGAGAAGAAGGACCGCGTGGATGACGCTTTGGCTGCAACGCGTGCTGCCGTTGAGGAGGGTATCGTTCCCGGTGGTGGCGTGGCTTATATTCGTGCCGTTGCCGCACTTGAGAATATGAAGGGCGAGAACGAGGACCAGACAACCGGTATCCAGATTGTTAAGCGCGCTATCGAGGAGCCTTTGCGTCAGATTGTAGCTAACGCCGGTGGCGAGGGCTCGGTTGTAGTGAATAAGGTGAAGGAGAGCGAGGGCTCAATGGGTTACAATGCTCGTGACGACAAGTATGAGGATATGTTGGCTGCGGGTATCATCGACCCCACCAAGGTATCGCGTGTAGCATTGGAGAATGCTGCTTCAATCGCTTCGATGTTCCTCACCACGGAGTGCGTCTTGGCCGAGAAGAAGGAGCCCGCACCTGCTATGCCTGCGATGCCGCAGGGAGGTATGGGCGGAATGATGTAGTAGAAATAGAATCCGTCTAACAAGGCTCTTTTGGCATCTGCCTCGTTCCCGAAATGCTCACATACGCCTCAGTATGCTGCGCTTTCGCGAACTTCGAGCAGCTTCAAAATAGCTCTTGTTATACGAATCCTTGGAAGGAATAAGGCTATTTCGGTATCTGCCTTGTTTGAAAAAAATAGTATGTTCCACGAATTTGGAACATACTATTTTTTTTGTTGTAGTTTTTAGGGAGTTTAAGGAAATTAAGGAAATTAAGGAGTTTAGCGCTGACGCAAAAGTTCTCCCTAAATTCCCTAATAAATTCCCTGCCGTCATTCTGAGCAAAACGCAGTTTTGCGTGAGAATCTCAACCATCGTCAAATCACAATAATTAATCTCTACCGAAGTAATTGGTCGTTAGGGATGCCAGTCATTTTCTCGCTAACGCTCCAAATTGTGGCATGACACTATCTTCCCTAATTTCCCTAAACTCCCTAATCTCCTTTAGATTCTCGCGTCGGCTGAAGCCTCCTCAGAATGACGCATTGACTACCATATAGCGTCACTCTGAGGGAGCGCATGCGACCGTGAGAGTCTAATGAATATTAAAGAGCCGCCGGCGCTGCTGCAAATATCGCTTTTGTGAATAATTTGTTGAACGATATTTTTTGAAAAAGTATAGATAAAATAAATATATTCGTATTTTTGTGGCAGAAAGTGAACAAAGTTCCTCACCAGGAGGGCTAACCGCAAATAGACTCGAAAATTAAACTCTAAATATTATGGAAGCAATTGTAAAGACTAATTTTAATCTGCCGGGCCAGACCGACCACTATGTCGGCAAGGTGCGCGATGTATACAGCATCGAGGGCGATTATCTTGTAATGGTCGTATCGGACCGTATCTCGGCTTTTGATGTCGTTTTGCCCAAGGGTATTCCCTTCAAGGGTCAGGTGCTCAATCAGATTGCTGCAAAGTTCCTCGACGCCACAACCGACATTCTTCCCAACTGGAAAATCGCAGTTCCCGACCCAATGGTTACCGTAGGTCACAAGTGCGAGCCCTTCAAGGTTGAGATGGTTATCCGTGGCTATTTGTCGGGTCACGCATGGAGAGAGTATAAGGCTGGCAAGCGTACAATCTGTGGCGTAGAGATGCCCGAGGGTATGGTCGAGAATCAGAAGTTCCCCGAGCCTATCATCACCCCCACAACTAAGGCTGCCGAGGGTCACGATGAGGATATTTCTAAGGAGGAGATTATCGCTCAGGGCATCGTGAGCCGCGAGGATTACGAGCAGTTGGAGGCCTACACACGCGCAATTTTCCAGCGTGGAACCGAGATTGCGGCGAAGATGGGCTTGATTTTGGTCGATACAAAGTATGAGTTCGGTAAGAAGGAGGGTAAAATCTATCTTATGGACGAAATTCACACCCCCGACTCATCGCGTTACTTCTACGCCGAGGGCTATGAGGAGCGTCTGGCTGCAGGCGAGAAGCAGAAGCAGCTCTCGAAGGAGTTTGTTCGCGAGTGGCTGATGGCTAACGGCTTCCAGGGTCAGGAGGGTCAGCAGGTACCCGAGATGACACCCGAAATTGTCGATAGCATCACCGAGCGTTATATCGAGCTCTACGAAAATATCGTCGGCGAGAAGTTCGTCAAGGGCGAGGAGGGCGATGTCTTGGCCCGCATCGAGAAGAATGTAACCGAGTGCTTGGCGAAGTTGTAAGGAGCTGTCACATATAATAAAGAAGTTCGGCATCCAAACGGGTGCCGAACTTCTTTTGTTGGTTGCGTTGCAAAATTGCTCGCTCGATGATTAGTTGGCCGGAGCCCACTTGCAGCGTACGGGCGAGATGATTGCGCCCTCCTCCTTTAGCTGCTTCATCGCCTTGTCTACCTCCTTGCGGTCAAGTCCGCTGAGCTCTGCTATCTTACCTGCGTTCAGAGGCTCGCCGGCCTCCTTCATTGTTGCCAATACTTTATCCTTTGTTTCCATACTCTATTAATGTTAATTGTTAATAATTATTTAGCATAGGCGACCATTGCGCCCTCTTGGTTATACATAAATCTCCTATTTGCGAATGATGTTCACCTCGCCCCTCTCGCCAAAGGCGATAATGGCACTCGGCTTGCAGGTCGGCTTACCCTGAAAACGGGGATTTACCACATAATCCACGCCGTCGATAATCTCGCGACTCACCTCGCCCAAGCCCTTCATGGGTGTGGGCTCGCCCGAGATATTCGCCGAGGTCGAAACTATCGGTTTGCCGAATTTGCGCAATAGCTGGCGGCAGAACTCGTGGTCGGGGACTCTCACACCTAAAGTACCCTCCTCGGGAATAAGGTTTTTCGCAACACCCACAGCGCCCTCCAAAATCAGGGTCAGAGGCTTCTCGCTCATCTCCATAACCTCGAATGCTATGCCCGGGGCTTTGTTCACATATCGCACAATCATGTCGGCATCGCGACACAGAACGAGCATCGAGTGCTTATTCTCGCTGCGCTTTAGTGCGTAGACCTTCGCCACAGCCTCCTCGTTTGTAGCATCGCATCCGATGCCCCACACCGTGTCGGTGGGGTAGAGGATAATGCCTCCGGCACGCAACACCTCCAAAACGGCCTGTAATTCCTTCTCCATAATCAATCTATTTTCCACAAAAATAGTGAAAATTTGCAAACCGAAGTCATCGTAGCCGATAAATTTACTACCGAAAATTGCTCGTTGGTAATTATTTTACTAATTTTGCGCTCGGAAAAAGTAAATAACAAAAAATATAACTCACTATGGGAAGAGCGTTTGAGTATCGCAAAGCAAGAAAAATGAAGCGCTGGGGACACATGGCCCGCGTTTTTACAAAGATTGGTAAGGAGATTGAGATTGCCGTTAAGGCTGCGGGTTCTGACCCCTCATCGAATACCCGTCTGCGTATCCTTATCCAGAATGCCAAGGCAGAGAATATGCCCAAGGAGAATATCGAGCGTGCTATTAAGCGTGCGACAGATAAGGACGCAGCCGATTATAAGGAGATGATTTACGAGGGTTACGGCCCTCACGGTGTGGCTTTCCTTGTCGAGACCGCTACCGACAACACCAACCGTACGGTTGCCAGCGTGCGTATGTACTTCAACAAGTGCGGTGGTACTTTGGGTAACTCGGGCTCGGTGGCATTTATGTTCGAGCATAAGTGCATCTTTAAGTTCAAGCCTGCTGCAGGTGCCGACTTGGAGGAGATGGAGTTGGAGATGATTGACTTGGGTGTTGATGAGTTCTTCGCCGAGGAGGGTGAGGTGACCGTCAGCGCACCTTACGAGTCATTCGGCGCTATCCAGAAGTGGATCGAGGATATGGGCTACGAGTTGGTATCGGGTGAGGGCGTGCGTATCCCTACCGACACCAAGGAACTCACTGCTGAGGAGCGCGAGGCTGTCGAGAAGTTGCAGGAGAAGTTGGAGGAGGACGACGATGTGGTAAATGTCTATACCACCATGGCCGAGTCCGACGACGAGGAGTAAATTTCCGCGATAAAAATACGAAGTGGTGCTGGACCGTCTGGTCGGCACCACTTTTTTTATTCTATAATTAACAAGACCCCGAAAGAGTGTTGTCAATTGCGAAAATTTTACTAATTTTGTAACACCTTGGGTAGTATGCCCTTGGCGTTACATATTTGATGAAAGTGTTTTCGCTTTTATCCTTAACGAGAAATCTGGAAAATTTCACAACTAAAAGGATAACGACGACACTCATTTCTTGTATAGTTATGTGGCTATACGCATTTGGCGTATCTATCCCCATACTATCCAAGTGTGGGGTCTTGTAATCGTTTATTTTTAGTTGGGCATTCCAGAGCCTCTCGTTAGATAAACGAAAATCAACTCCACACTTTCTTTTTTTATATAATCCACTATCGAGGAGCGGATAGTAATTTGAGTTGAACACTTAAAGTTTAATTTAATACAAATTACTATGAAGAGATTTTTTGCTTTTATTGCTCTTATGGGAGCAATGCTGTTGGCGTCGTGCAGCGAATTCGACGATTCAAAGATTTGGGACAAACTCGACAATCACGAAAGTCGTATTTCTCAACTCGAAGAACTATGCAAGCAGATGAATACCAATATTTCATCGTTGCAGACTATCGTTGCGGCCCTTCAACAAAACGATTACATCACAAATGTGTCGCCTGTGCGCAAAGATGGCGAGGTAATAGGCTATACTATCACTTTCGCCCACAGCGATACAATCACAATTTACCATGGTGAAGATGGCCAAAACGGTGCAGACGGTAAAGATGGCTACACTCCGCAAATTGGCGTGATGAAGGATACCGACGACATCTATTATTGGACGGTCGATGGCGAATGGCTCCTCGATGGTAAGGGTAATAAAATCAAGGCTGTCGGTCAAGACGGTAAGGATGGAGCCGATGGTTCCGACGGCACAAACGGTAGCAACGGAACCAATGGCGCCGACGGTAAAGATGGCGTCGATGGCGTTACCCCACGCCTAAAAATCGAAGATGACTATTGGTATATCTCTTACGACGAGGGCAAGAGTTGGGAACAACTTGGCAAAGCCACCGGTGAGGATGGTGCAGACGGCGAGGACGGCGCAGATGGCGATAGTATTTTCAAAAGCGTAACGCAAGATAATGGATATGTGTATTTCGAATTAAGCGATGGCTCTGTTATTACCATTAAAAAGGCAACAATCACACCTGAAGAAGATAAACCGACAGAGGAAAACAAACCCTCAGAGAATGAGTATATAAAGTTTTCAGATATAGACACTAAGGCAGTCTGTTTGAAAAATTGGGACACTAATGGAGATAATGAATTAAGTTATGCCGAAGCTGCTGCAGTTAAGACCCTAGAAGGTGCAGTTGACTTGAATTTGATAGATTCTTTTCAGGAGTTTCAATACTTTGTAGGTATTCGCACGATTCCAGAACGCTGTTTTATGCGTGGTAATATATCTAGAATTACCATTCCTCATGGTGTTGAGGTTATCGAAGAATCAGCTTTTCAGTATAGTCGCCTATATTCGATAGCATTCCTATCTACATTACAGTCGATAGGTTCTTCTGCTTTCTGCGGATGCCGTGTGCAAGAGATCTCGCTACCCGAAGGGCTTGCCTCATTGGGAGAACGCGTTTTTTCTGAGTGTTCAAATTTGAATAAGATAAGCATTCCATCCACCATAAAAACAATTGAACAAAACACTTTCTATGGCTGTGATAATTTAATGTTTGTTACATTGTCTGAAGGCGTTGAAGTTATAGAGGCGCAAGTTTTTCACGACTGTACTAGAATAGTTAATTTTATACTCCCTTCTACCATAACGGATTTGTATTCCGCATCATTACCGTCTCAAATTCGGAAATTATTTGTCAAGGCAAAAACACCACCCCAATATCATAAAGTTTCCTTGAGCAGTACTAGCATCACCCTTGGCAATGGAACATTTTTGAAATTATACGATGAAACTAATTTAAAAATATACATACCAATAGGAACTATGGATACATACAAAGCCGCTAATGGTTGGAGTCATTATGCGGACTATTTCGAGGAATACGATTTTGAGAATAATCCAATAGAATAATTATGAATAATAAATTGCAAGCAGTTCTCAATCAGATCGATGAACAATTATTAAAAGGATATATTACCAAGTTTAAGATTGGCAAAACTGGTGATGTTGACGAACGATTTGCAGCCAACGACTACGACGATTATGCATTAGTCAGCATCATTGCGCATAGCGACGATACAAAAAAGGTAGATACGGCTGAAAAAGATTTAATAGATTATTATAAAAATCACAAGGGACTTAAAGACAAATGCGAGAATAAAAATTTAGGTGGCGGAAATCCGGGTGCAACATCTGTGTATATCATCGCAAAAAGTTCAAAAGCCGACTATTTAGACAGAATGATTGGAAAAGAACCTTTAATGGATAATGATTTTATTACCATTGAATTATAAATGTTCGGCTATGCAAATTAAGGAATGGATTGAATTGATGAAAGAGAATATTTGGTATCTGATAACAAGCATATCGGGAATCGTCCTTGTGGCTATTGGTGGTGTTTATTGGAACATACTGCTAGGAAAAATAATGCTAATTGTAGGCATACTAACTGCTATCATTGCCCTTGTTTTGGGTTTGCGAAATAAAGGCATAGAGTGGGAACATTTTGATTGACAAAGTCAGTTCGCAGATGACTTAGGTTAACCGACCAATAGTAAATTTATGCTATTGAGTAAAAAGATTGTATCGCTATTCTGCGAAGAGGTACATTGACAATTAATTAATTCTCATATAATTATGAAAAAATTATTTTTGAATTGATTAGGGTTAGGATCTGCTATCTTAACCTTACATGTGGCCCTGCAAGGCCCACCTATTGTGACCGCAATAGGTGTAATCGCAGTTATAATTGCGATTGTGGAATTTACAGAGGATGAGGATAAGTAGCAATCCTCTTTTATGCCCGTCTTGTATAGACGGGCTTTTTTATCAATTTTTTGTTAGGCAGGTTTTTTTCGATATTTTTTGTTGCGTTGCCAAAAGTTATTATCTTTGCCTTTGCTATGAGTGAATTTATTGTTTCGGCAAGAAAATATCGTCCTGCGACATTTCAGTCGGTGGTGGGTCAGCAGAGTATTACCTCGACGCTGAAAAACGCCATCGAGCGTGGTCAGTTGGCGCACGCCTACCTCTTCTGCGGACCTCGCGGAGTGGGTAAGACCACCTGTGCGCGTATCTTCGCCAAGGCTATCAACTGCCTGAGCCCCAATGGCTCGGAGGCGTGCAACGAGTGCGAGTCGTGCCGCGCCTTCAACGAGGGTCGCTCGATGAATATTCACGAGTTGGACGCCGCGTCGAACAACTCGGTAGATGATATCCGCGCGCTGATTGAGCAGGTGCGCATAATGCCGCAAATCGGAAAATATTCACTCTTCATCATCGACGAGGTGCATATGCTCTCGCAGCAGGCGTTCAACGCCTTTCTGAAAACTTTGGAGGAGCCTCCAAAGCACGCTGTGTTTATCCTCGCGACGACAGAGAAACATAAGATTATCCCCACAATCCTGTCACGCTGCCAGGTCTACGATTTCAACCGTATCCGTGTTGAGGACTCGGTGGGGTATTTGAAGCATATCGCCGAGCAGGAGGGCGTGACCTATGACGAGGAGTCGCTCAACCTTATAGCCCAGAAGGCGGATGGAGGTATGCGCGATGCGCTGTCGATGTTCGACAAGGCGGTGTCGTTCTGCAACGCCAACCTGCAATATAAGGAGGTGGCACAGACGCTCAATGTGTTGGATTACGACACCTATTTCCAGATGACCGAGCTGCTGCTCGCAGGCGATTATATCTCGGCGCTGTTGCGCTTTGACGAGGTGCTGTCGAAGGGTTTTTCGGGCCAGACCTTTATGGCGGGCCTGAACAACCACATGCGTGACTTGTTGTTGGCGCAGGGTCCGGCCATTTCGCTTATAGAACTTACGGGTTCGCTGCTCGATAGGTATCGTCAGCAGGCGACGCAGTGCACTCCGGAGTTTTTGTTCGGAGCTATATCGCTTCTGACCGAGGCCGATGGCAAGATAAAACAGTCGTCAAACCAGAGATTGTTGGTTGAACTGAGCCTGATGAAGATTGCGGGCTTGGGCAAAAAAAAAAATAACGACTTCCCTTTAGAGGCAGAGGAGTACACGCTGCCGGAACTTCCACAGACTATTACACCCGCGGGTGCTGCTGTGCAGATTACTCAGCAGGGTGCTCTTGCCGAGCCGAAGCCTCAGGCCGCTGCTGAGTCGCAGACCCCTAAAGAGGTGAAGCCTCAGACTGCGTCGGGCAATACAGAGGTAGATACTTTTACAGCTGCCATGCCGAGTGCTGCGCCTCGCGAGGAGGTGAAAGAGTGCGTCCCTCAGCCCGAGGTTGCGCCCAAGGCGGAGCTAAAGGCGGATGTTATGCCTGCGGTGCGTCGTAGTCGAGTCATTGGAGGCTTGTCGCTCTCGTCGCTAATGAATGAGGGAGTCGAGTCCTCGGCCTTAGAGCCTAAGCAGGCTACCCCGAATGTTGTGGGAGTTGATGCCGCGAGTGAGGAGAAGATACTCTCTTGTCGCGAAAAGGTTGTTGCTGCAATTTTGGAGGAGCGTCCGCGCTTTGTGGTTGCTTTCGAGAGCATGGAGGTCGAGGGTAATGTTATCAAGGTCGAGGTCCCCACGCGCATGCTATATGAGGAGATAATGCGCTCGAAACTCGAGATATTGATGCAAATAGCTTCGGTGGCAGGTGTCAATGGCTCTTTGGAGCTTGAGATTAAGGTAAATGAGCAGATTAAGGCTTCGATACCCATAAAATTGGAGGATAGGGTGAAGTATATGTCGGAGCGAAATCCCCGCCTTGTGGAGTTGAAGAAGGCTTTGGATATGGAGTATGAGTAGGCCTGCGGAGGTGGAGGTATTGGTAAGAATAACGAAAATAACGAAATAATTACACATATGGCAAACAAGAATTTTGTAGAGGAGTTGGAGTGGCGTGGTATGATACATACCATCATGCCCGGAGCAAAAGAACAACTTGAGAAGGAGATGACAACAGCCTATTTGGGTATTGACCCTACGGCCGATTCGTTGCATATTGGTCACTTGGTGGGCGTTATGATTTTGAAGCACTTCCAGATGTGTGGACACCGCCCTGTTGCATTGATTGGCGGTGCTACTGGTATGATTGGCGACCCCAGCGGTAAGTCGCAGGAGCGTAACTTGTTGGACGAGGCTACTTTGCGTCACAATCAGGAGGCTATCAAGGCGCAGCTTGCCAAGTTGCTCGACTTTGAGTCGGAGGCGGAGAATAAGGCGCTGTTGGTAAATAACTACGACTGGATGAAGGAGTTCTCGTTCTTGGACTTCGCTCGCGATATCGGTAAGTGCATCACCGTAAACTATATGATGGCGAAGGATTCGGTTAAGAAGCGCTTCAATGGCGAGGGCGACGGTATGTCGTTCACCGAGTTTACCTATCAGCTTTTGCAGGGTTACGACTTCTTGCACCTCTATCAGACCTTGAACTGCAAGGTGCAGTTGGGTGGTGCTGACCAGTGGGGTAATATTACAACAGGAACAGAGCTTATTCGCCGTAAATTGGGCTCGGAGAATGAGGCATTTGCTATCACTTGCCCGCTGATTACCAAGGCTGACGGTACCAAGTTCGGTAAGACCGAGAGTGGCAATGTATGGCTCTCACCGGCTTATACTTCGCCTTATAAGTTCTATCAGTTCTGGTTGAATGTGAGCGATGACGACGCCAAGCGTTATATCAAGATTTTCACTCTCCTGGACAAAGCTACTATCGATGCTCTTATCGAGGAGCATGATGCAGCCCCACATTTGCGCGTGTTGCAGAAGCGCCTGGCCGAGGAGATTACTACTATGATTCACTCGCGCGAGGAGTACGAGAAGGCTGTTGAGGCATCGCAGATTTTGTTTGGCGGTGCTACTTCGGAGGCTTTGAAGAAGCTTGACGAGCAGACTCTGTTGCAGGTCTTCGAGGGTGTTCCTCAGTTTGCTATCAAGCGTGAGCAGTTGGGTTGCTCGTTTGTCGACCTCTGCGCCGAGCATACTCAGGTATTCCCCTCAAAGGGCGAGTGCCGCAAGATGACCCAGGCGGGTGGTGTGTCGCTCAACAAGGAGAAGGTTGCGGACCCTATGCGCACCATCACAGAGGAGGATTTGATTGCCGGCAAGTATATGATTGCTCAGAAGGGTAAGAAGAATTATTTCCTTATCATCGTTGAGTAAGAGGTCGCAAGTTGATAGTATATATTTAGGATATGTGTCATTTCGAGCATTTGTTTTCGTCACTCTGAGTGAGCGATAGCGACCGCGAGAGTCTGAAAACAGATGCTTGAGAAACCCCGAAAAGATGCTCTACACGATACATTTGCAGGATATGGAGTTCCGTGCCTATCACGGTTGCTATGATTTGGAGCAGCAGGTGGGCAACCGCTTCAATGTCGCTTTGACTATCACGGCTCATTTGGGTGAGGTTGCCGAGCGCGATGATGTGACGCTGGCGGTTAATTATCTTACCGTGTATGAGGTTGTGCGCGAGCAGATGCGCATAACGCAGCGGACCATCGAGCGTGTGGCGCAAAACATCATCGTAGCGGTCAAGGAGCGCTTCCCGCAGATTGTCGAGGTGGAGTGTACGGTGGCAAAACTTGCTCCGCCACTTGGTGGCAAGGTAGGCAGGGTGAGCGTCAGCCTGAAGGGGTAAAATTCTTATTATTTGCAATGGTTAGGGTCAAACGGAGGCGTTTGACCCTGATTTTTTGTCCAATATATACCAAACTTTCAAAAAAATCGTATATTTGTTATCTGTTGAAAAATAAACGATATATGGAAGGCGAAGCAAGAGCCTCGTTTGGAGGCAAGTTGAGTGCCATATTGGTGGCGGCAGGTAGCGCCATTGGCTTGGGTAGTATATGGCGTTTCCCCTATATGGCGGGCGAGAATGGCGGTGCTGCATTTTTGTTGCTCTATTTGTTGTGCGTCTTTATTGTCGGTATCCCCGTTATGTTGGCCGAGTTTGCCGTAGGGCGTAAGACGCAGCAAAATGCCGTTGGAGGTTTCCGCACGCTGTCGCACAAATGGCGCTGGTTGGGATATTGCGGAGTTTTGGGTGCGATGCTTATCTCGGGCTACTACTATATTGTTGCCGGCTGGTCGTTGGAGTATATCGTATCGTCGGCATCGGGAGCTCTCTATTCGTCGGGAGTGAGCTTTGCCGAGCAGTTTGCGACATTCCAGGCTTCACCTCGCCAGGCCATCTATACCGTTTTGTTTGTGCTTATGACGCATTTCATTATTGCGCGCGGCGTTGAGAAGGGTATCGAGCAGGCGTCGAAAATCATGATGCCGGCCCTCTTTATTATTCTGATTGTCATGGCTGTGCGTGTGGCGTTTATGCCTAACGCCATCGAGGGTTATAAGTTTATCTTTACACCCGATTTTGGTGCCGTGTTAGACCCCAAGGTGATACTTATGGCCGTAGGTCAGGCCTTCTTCTCGCTGTCGGTGGGTATGGGTTGCATGGTGGTCTATGCCTCGTATTTTAAGCCCAATAATAACCTTACAAGCACCTCGATGAGCGTGTCATTGCTAACTTTGATGGTTGCAGTTTTGGCGGGTATGGTAATCTTCCCAGCGGTTTTCAGTGCCGGCTTGGAGCCCACCGAGGGGCCTTCGCTGATTTTCATCACACTGCCCGAAATATTTAAGGATATGCCATTTGCGGGGCTGTGGTCGCTGATATTCTTTATCCTGCTGGCGTTGGCGGCGCTCTCTTCGACAATATCGTTCCACGAAGTGCTCACGGCCTACTTTTCCGAAGAGTATAAACTGTCGCGTCGTGCGGCTGCCCATATCACCTCGGCTCTCTCTGCCGGATTGTGCTTGCTGGCCTTGGCCTTCACATTCGACATCGACTTTGCGGGAATTAAGGTTGAAAACACTTCGTTCTTCGATATTTTCGACTACCTTACGGCCAATGTCCTAATGCCTCTTGGAGGCCTTTTGACCTGTATCTTCGCGGCATGGTATATGAAACCTTCGTTCCTCAAGGGCGAGATGACCAATTATGGCGAACTCAAGGGCCGGGCATTCCCCTTGTTGCTCTTTACGCTAAGATTCGTAACGCCGCTGCTGATTGTTTATATATTCTTGGCGAATTTAGGATTGATATAAAAGAATCCGTATAACAAGGCTCTTTCGGCATCTGCCTTGCTATATTTTTTAGTGAATTTAAGGAAATTAGGGAAATTAGTGCTGACGCAAAAGCTGTGCCGCCTAAATTCCCTATGTCATTCTGAGCAAAACTTGTTTTGCGTAAGAATCACAATCAAATCATCTCGATGCAAGTCGGCATCTGCCTCGCTATAAGATAGTTTATAAAAATGATGACTATCATTTTTATAAACTATCAAACCGTCATTCCACATCACACGCACGATATTGGCTTGCAGGTATTTGTGGCACTTCCTGCGTGTGATGAATGGAATCTACCTTTGTTTAGCTTTTGCTGCCAAGTTCGTACTTGCCTCGCTCTGTTTTTTTTAGTGAATTTAAGGAAATTAGGGAAATTAGCGCTGACGCAAAAGCTGTGTCGTCTAATTTCCCTAATATCCCTAAACTCCTTAAATCCCCTATGTCATTCTGAGCAAAACTTGTTTTGCGTGAGAATCACAATCAAATCATCTCGTTGCAAGTCGGTATCTGCGAGTGGGCTAATCCTCCTCTTCCAAAAAGAAAATCTCCTCGACCGACTTGCGGAAAATCTGAGCCATTTTGAGTGCTAATACAGTCGAGGGTACGAACTTACCACTCTCGATGGCGTTAATCGTCTGGCGACTTACGCCTACGGCGTCGGCTAATTGCTGCTGCGTCAAGCCCTGCTCGGCACGAGCCACTTTTATCTTATTCTTCATCGCCGACTCCTTTCTGTAAGCGCCACACCTTATAGCGGAAAATAAACATGAAAACCAGCAGGATGGTGAACATCTGATAAATCATCACCTGCACGAAATCGAAGTCGTAGACAAGCAATGAACACACGATAAGTATTGCGTAATTGACATATAGCGCAATTAGCAGCGCGTTGAGCCTGATGTGAGATATCATCTCATCCTCGACCATCTCTCTCGAACAGGTTGCCAAAATACCACCTATGGCAATACCGATAATTGCGATATTGTTCATTGTGTATGAGCCGTCAAAGCCTTCAAATTCCGTTATGCAGAGATAGACTCCCAATGCTGCCGCCAAGGCGAAAATTACCCACCCTACCTTCTGAAAGCGGTGTGGAAAAAGTAGTGTTTTCATAATTTTTCGTTTTTCTAAAGTTTATAATAAAATCAGTTGAGGTATTCGAATACAATGCAAATGTAAAACAAACTTTACAAAAAGACAAATATTTTTGACATTATTTTTCTGGGTAAAAAAATTAGGAGATATTCATATCTCCTAAAAAATTGTGAATTATTGATTGCGAAAATGCTCTATCGAAGCAAGAGCTCGCCGAACGACTCCGGACGATGGAAATCGGGCGTCGGGCGTGCCATTGATGCCAATCACGCTGATTGAGAATACTACTCCGACACGGGGCGGATGGTCAATCCTCGCAAGCGCTCTTCGCTATTCACAATCACCGATGGCTGCGAAATACTAAACACATAGGAATCGGTCGTGAGCGTCCTCAATGGGGTAGAGCTCCAGTAAGTGCCTATGCTATTTAGCTTCTGAACATCTGCACCACCTGAAGCAAGCATGGATGTAGGGCGCGAGCATTTACCCGACGCGGGGAGGAAGATATAGTTCCCATTTACCTTGCTCGTAACCTTTAAGCCACTGCGACGGCCCATAATTGTCCATTCAAGCGTGCAGTTTTCGATAAGTTCTATAAACTCATCTGCCATTGGCATGCGCCAAGTGCCACCCCACAACGCTCGTGCAGCATCATATTTATCCGCACCTGCTATATTGGGCCAGGTCTTGCCGTGCAATTTATTTTTATAGCCCTCCATGAGTGGTGTAATCTCACCCCACGCGAAATACTCGCCATCTTGGTCGACAGATTCTGCGCCGAGGTTGCAGGTAGCCCACTTCAAGCCCGACGGCAGTCCCAAATCTACCCACTTATGACCCTCAATCTCGCCCGACGAAGGGACTTCCACCTTCACATCGTAGTCGAATACGGGGCGGATGGCGAAACCATAATAGCGTTCTGCTACGCCCATCTCGCCGAGCGGTGCACCAAAGTGGTAGTTGTGAGCACCTGTATTCACACCGTCGTTAAGAGGCGTAGATGTCCAATACATACCGCAACCGTTGGGTTCGTCAAGTGTTGTTCCCTCCTTTGCACCTGTGGCAGGAAGGAAAATCGATCTGCCATTCTTTGGGTTTGTGAATTCTGCACCCCAACGGCCACCTTTTTGCGTATATTTCCAGTAGCAGACATCTATCAATTCGTAGAACTCCTTCAGGGTGGGCGTTCTCCAACCCGCACCCCACTTGGCCGCTGCTACATCAGAGGCTTTGTCGCCCGAGATGTCGGCCACATCCTTTTTATAGAATTTGGTATTTTCCGCGGTGTATGAGGTTTTTGCAGCCACCTCACCCCACGAATAGTGCTTACCGGGCTGCTCCGAAGAGGCGGCATCCACATTGCAAGTGGCCCATCTTGTGCCAGAGGGAAGTCCCATATCCACCCACTGATGGCCTCCAATCTGACCCGTCGTAGGGCCATAGGGAACAATCGCATCAATGGTCGTAATTGCGTATGGCTTATTAGTCTTCTCCCACCAAGGTTTAGCCTGCGACTCCTGTGATGGAGTTTGTTGCGCAGGAGCCTGCTCGGGTTGTACTTGTTGGGCCTGCTCGGGCTGAGTCTGCTGAGCGGGTTTCTCTCCACTTAGCAATTTATCAACCTCTTTATCGACCTGTTTTTTAACCTCCTGCTTTACGGCATTAGAGACCTTTTTCAGGAAACTTTGTGCCGATGCGTCGGTTACACCTACGGTTAAAAAGATTGACAATATGATAACAAACACTTTTTGCATAGTTGAAATCTTAGAAATCGGGTATTACATATTTCGAGGTTTAATATCGTGGTCATTCTTAACGACCCTCTTGCCAACAGCACCGGGCAGATTCTCTTTAACATACAGCTCTACCCCAAAATCAACGACGAAGAAATAATATTTGCGCTCCATAAACTCGCCATCACAAGGTGTGAGTTTAGTCACTTTCTTACTTAAATCTACATAATAGTTACTACCGTCATAATACAACTTACAGCCAGCCTGTGCCACGCTACCTGTCTTGTAGTATAGGTCGATATTCTTCACATACTTCTTTTCGCCATTAGACTGAGCGGCAGAAGCCTGCTGTGCGGGCTGCTCATTAACGGCTGAGGACAGATTATCTTTAATATACACATCTGCACCATAAATTTTCTCAATGAAAGTGAAATAATATTTATTGCCTTCATGCACAACATTACAAGGGGTAAGTTTATACTCGTTACCTCCTTCCTTTACATAATAGTTAGTGCCGTCATAATACACCCTACAAGCAGCATACGCCACTCGGCCTGTTTTGTAGTATACTGCAACATCCTTACCTATATAAGTCTTTTTGCCATTGGTCGGAACGGCAGGAGCGCTCTCCGTAGCCTTCTGCTGTTGTGCAGGCTGTGCTTGTGCCTTTGCAGGCTCCTTTTCCTGCTTAGCTGCTTCCTTGTGAGTCGCTTTTGTAACCTCTTTCTCTACGGCTTTGCCGATTTTTTTCAACAAGTTCTGGGCGGTAGCATCTATCGCAGTCATTGACAGAGCTAAAATTAATGCAATACAAATCTTTTTCATGGTTATAAAATTTTATGTGTTAATGAATAGGTTTTTCTGTTTGGAAATAGTGAGTTTTTGGGATTGATGCTAAATAAGGTATTTTATCTTCCCTCTTTCATCTCGCAAAAACACCTTCGGCCCGCACTATACGATGCGAGCGAAAAATAGGCGAATATGTTGCGTAAATTATGCCGCGCGAAACATAATCCATTGATAATCGAATGAATACCCTCTCCGTCTGGTGTGTTTAGGGGTCGAGGATATGCTCGGCAGATAGTCATAGCGTCGGAATGTAATTTCTCAAAAGTAGAAATTATTTGATGAAAATACAAATAATGAAGCATAAAAGATAGAAAAACAACAATTTCAATATCTTTTATACATTGTTTAATTGTAGTATTTTTGACACTATTTTTGCTAAAACTTTTTTATCGCAGCAATAGCTCGCCGAACGACTCCGGGCGATGAAAATCGGGCGTCGGGGTAGCTATTGGCGACCAGCTAAGGAAATGTGGCACGGGAGTTTTGTCGCCACACTTATAAAAATTCCCTTCCAAGGCCGTGGGCGTGCCATTGATACCTATCACACTGAACGGAATCTCCAACTCGATGCTCCACTTGCCCTCGCCTTCAAAGGGAATAGCGGCGGGTAATGACGGGCGCACTTTAATTAGTTGCATCTTCTTGGCCGAGAGATATTCATACTCGTTGCGCGACAGGCGGCGCGCAGCCAAAGCAGTGCCTATGCAGTTTATCTCGAAGTTGTAGTAGTGGTCGGCCTGAGGCTCACGCACGAAAAACTCCACACAGCTGTCGGCATATACCTCGCCGTGCATTTGCGTGCAACGCCCGACGATATGTTGCTCGTCTACATCGAATCTTATCAGCAGCGCATCCGCCGTGTGGGCGACAGCGAACCTTACGGTGGGTTTATATGAATACTCCGCCCAATTTACCTCGTCAATCTCGCCCTGCGCAAACTTTTCAATGTTGGCAAAGCCCTCGACTGCGGGGACAATGATACTCTTGCGCTCCATATTCTGTCTGTTTGCCTCTCTGTTTGCCTATCTGCCAGCCTGAACACCAAACCAAACGGCTTGCCACTCCTCCCAACTCTCCTCCGCGAGGTCGGCCTCGTCGCACGAATCGGAGTGGAGATGAAAATCCGCAGCTTTCGATATTTCAAGTGTCACGCGACGCTCCGTATCGCCCTCGTTAGCTGGAACATCAAACCCAAGCGGCATACCGTTGTCGTGAATAATCGTCCCGACCTCTTCTCCTAAAATCAGGCGATAGCGCATACACTTAAGAATTTTCCCCGGATCATACATTCGTGTTGTACCGACTTTCTTGCTCTCGAAATTTTCAAAATAGTATCGGCCACCCTCCTGGGGTATCTGCACAATATCTGTTTCGGGCGTAGCCTCCCAATCAATCAGGTAGGCATAGCACGATGTAAAGGCCATTGCCACAAGTGCAATTATTGCAAAAAATAGTCGTTTCATGGCTTTGATTCTCTGTTGTTTTAGAACTCCGAGGTAAAGTGGAATCGTATATCCTTAAAATTCTCCTGCGCCAAAGCCAAAGCATAGCTTGTGTCGGCAAGGAATACATCGCGACCGTGCTTATCAACCGCCATATTCGAGTGCTTGCGACGCTTGAAATCGGCAAGTTGCTCTTGGTTATCACTCTCAATCCAGCAAGCCTTATAAATCGAAATAGGCTCCCAGCGGCACTTCGCGCCATACTCATGCTCCAAGCGATACTGTATAACCTCGAACTGCAATTGACCCACCGTACCGATAATCTTGCGACCATTGAGCGACGAGGTAAAGAGCTGTGCCACACCCTCATCCATCAATTGGTCGACACCCTTTGCCAACTGCTTGAACTTCATTGGGTCGGCATTTTCGATATAGCGGAACAACTCGGGCGAGAACGAAGGAATACCCGTAAACTTAAGCTTTTCGCCCTCGGTGAATGTGTCGCCAATCTTAAATGTTCCCGTATCGTGCAGACCGACAATATCGCCCGGGTAGGCGAAGTCGATGACCGACTTCTTCTCGGCCATGAAGGCTGTGGGTGACGAGAACTTGAGCTGCTTGCCACTACGCACATGCAGGTAGTTCTTGTTGCGCTCAAATGTTCCCGAGCATATCTTCATAAAGGCGATGCGGTCGCGGTGGTTGGGGTCCATGTTGGCGTGAATCTTAAAGATAAAGCCCGACATCTTCTGTTCCGAAGGCTCTACCATACGGCTCTCGGTTGTCGAGGGGCGTGGCGAGGGGGCGATGCGGATAAAGCACTCCAACAACTCGCGAACACCGAAGTTATTCACCGCCGAGCCGAAGAATACCGGCGCAAGCTTACCGTCGAGGTAAGCCTGATGGTCGAATTCGTCGTATACACCCTCGACAATCTCCAAATCCTCACGCAGCTGCGTAGCGAATTTCGGGGTGATGTAATTATCCAGTTCAGGAGATGATATATCGCTGAAATCTACCGTCGAGGCATCGGCCGTCTGGCGCTCGTCGGAGGTGAAGAGCGAGAGATTCTTCTCGTAGATGTTGTAGACGCCCTTGAATGTGTCGCCACTCGAAATGGGGAATGCCAACGGGCGCACGCGAATCTGCAACTCGCGCTCAATCTCGTCGAGCAAATCGAATGGGTCCTTGCACGGGCGGTCCATCTTGTTTACAAAGACAATCACCGGCGTAGAACGCATGCGGCAGACATTCATCAACTTCAAGGTCTGCGCCTCGACACCCTTGGCGCCGTCGATTACGATGATAACCGAATCGACCGCCGTGAGTGTACGATATGTATCCTCGGCAAAGTCCTCGTGACCCGGGGTGTCAAGGATATTAATCTTCACATCCTTATAGTTGAAGCCCATCACAGATGTTGCCACCGAGATACCTCGCTGGCGCTCAATCTCCATAAAATCGGAGGTTGCTCCCTTCTTGATTTTGTTACTTTTAACGGCTCCTGCCACATGGATAGCTCCACCGAAAAGGAGCAACTTCTCGGTAAGCGTGGTCTTACCGGCATCGGGGTGTGCAATGACTGCAAATGTTCGTCGTTTGGTGATTTCGTCTATTAATGCCATAATATGTTTGCAACGATATAATTAACTCTGTAAATAAATTCAAAAACGGTTTGTTACTCTATTTCGCGGCGATTCATCATCGCGTGAGTGATTGTCAGTTCATCGACATACTCCAACTCATCGCCAAAGCCTATGCCGCGAGCTATGGTCGTAACCTTCACTGCGGGGTATTGCCTCAGGCGGTTCATGATGTAGAAGAGAGTGGTTTCGCCCTCGACCGAGGTTGAAATTGCCAAAATTACCTCCTTTACCCCTCCCGATGCAACCTTCTCAACGAGCATATCTATTTTCAGGTCCGAAGGGCCTATGCCCTGCATCGGCGAGATTACACCACCCAGGACATGGTACAAGCCTTTGTATTGGTGGGTATTCTCAATCGACATTAGGTCGCCCACCTGCTCAACAACGCAAATTGTCGAGTGGTCGCGCTCGGAGTCGCTGCAAATGGGGCATACGGCGGTGTCGGAGAGGTTGTTGCACAGCTCGCAGTGGCGAATTTCGCGGCGAAAGCGTGCGATGCTCGAAGTCATCTGCTCAACGGCTGCCTCGTCCATCTTCAGCAGGTGCATCGCCAGACGAAGTGCCGTGCGACGCCCTATGCCAGGGAGTTTTGCAAATTCGGTTACGGCCTCTTGTAGTAGTCGTGACATCTTCTTTTAGGGTTAAATTTTCTCTATGCGGCTCTGCTCCACCCAGCCTTTGCGGCCGTCCGAGATGCGTACCTCGGCCCAGCCGGCAATCTCATGTCCGATGCTCACCTTGGTGCCCTCGTGGAGGACAAAAAGCTCGGTTGCTGCGCGGTCGGGTGAACTCTTAATTGATACGGCAGAACTCATGATTATCGCCTCCTTGCTGTTTACAATCATCTCGCGCTCGCTCCACGCAAAGAGCGATGTCAGGATGAAGAGTAGCGCGGCGATTACCATGGTGTAAAATCCCATCTTGCGCAATGACAAGCGCTGTGCCAGCAGATAGAATAGGGCCATGGCGAGTGCCGCAGCGAGCAGTATGAGCGAGATTACACTCCACGCCGTAGAGCTCAATGCTCCACGCACGGCGCGCACCCATGTTGTGAGGATAAATTCGGGAATCTCCTCGATGCTGTCTTTTGTCATCTGCTCGGCATACTCCAAATTGTGGCGAATATCCTCGTCGGCGGGAGCCAAACGCAGGGCGCGGTTATAGTAGAGTATCGCCTTGCCCAATTGCTCGGTTTTGAAGTAGGTGTTTGCCAAGTTGTAATAGAGTGCTGCCGAATGTAGGCCTCTATCCAAAATAGCATTATAGCGCTCTAATGCTGTGGCGTATTCTGCCTTGTTGTAAGCCTCATTCGCACTGCTCCATAGCTCCTCTGCGCTCATGTCGGTGGGAATATTCTCTTCGACGGAAGAATTCTCTGTCGCCGCCTCGGCATCTGCATTTGCACCTGCTTGTTCTGCGCCCTGAGCCATAACGCAAAGTGAGCATAAAAGCGAAAGTAGGGTGATAATATATCGTTTCATCTCGTTATCGTTTAATTATGGATTCTATGTGCGAAATAATCTTTACGCCCTCGGCGTATACCTGCTCCATCTGTACCGACTCTGCCGGAGAGTATTGCGCCTCGTCGCATTGTGAAATGATGTCGGTAAAGGATTGTGCCTGCTCGGCGCTAACGCCTCGGCGCTGCAACTCCTGGCGGATATTCTCTTTCGTAAGGTCCGAAACGGGGATGTTGAGCTTGTCGCTCATATATCCCCACAGGGCGCGTAGCATCTCCTCGAAGAAAGAATGGCGATTACCGCCATTCATAAACTTCTCGGCCGAGCGGAAGCGCTGCACTGCCACCTTGTTAGCTCGGCGATTACGCACCAAAACAACATTGCGGTTGTTGCTAATTGCGCGTCGCAGCATGAAGTACGCCACAACGAATAGCAGCAGAATAAGCGCGAGAAGTGCAAAATATGTCGCACTGAACATAAGCGGCATTGCCGACGAGCGCAATTGAGGCTCTCCGAGCTTGATGAAGCGAATGTCGCTACCCAATTGTCTGACGCCCTCCTTGGCTATGCCGGGCAGAACCTGCGTCGGGATAGATGTTGCGCTGCTCGAACCGTCGGGCAGAACATTGAAGTGCAGGGGTTGGCCTTCGAGTGTTATATACGACTCCTTCTCGGGGCTGAAATACGAAAATTTCACCGCCGGAATATCATACTCGCCCTCGGCGCGTGCGATGAACGGATATTCAAACTGGCGATAGCCCGAGGTACCTGCTGCCGAGCTTTGTATAGCCTCGGTTGAGCGGACATTGTAGAGCTCGAACGACGAGGGCAGCTCCAATTTCGGAGCCTCGACAAATGCCAAATTTCCCGAACCCGAAATCTTTATGGTGTAGGTCGTTGCCGAGTTTGCTTTCAGCTCGGTTGCGGGTTCTGATGCGGAGAGTGAAAAATCTCCCACAGCGCCTGAGAACGACGATGGAGCGCCCGCCGGAAGAGGCTTTATCGTTACTTTGATAGCACCTGTCGAGAGCTTGCGAGGGATGTTGTAGACCTCGGCTCCGGTGCCGAAAAATGGGTCGAAGGTGCGATTGTTGCGCATTACGACCTGTGCTATGGCAGTTATCTCGGTGGGCTCGATTGTCAGGGTGCCCGCCTTCTGCGGATAGAGCAGATACTCTTTTATGATGCGTGAGTCGTAGACCTTGCCATCGACCGTAGCGCGTTGTGTCTGGTAATTATCCGTCGAGAGTTCCTGTGACCAGAATCCATTGAATGTCGGGAGCTTTACATCCTCGAAATTTACAATGTTTGCACGGGTGTAGAGCGTAAGCGATGCGCGAATAGGCTCACCCTGATATACCGTCGAGCGCGAAAGGTTGAGTCGTAGCAATATATCGTCGCGCGCCACCTGATTCTGCACAGCGTTGCCCTGCTCCACAGCAGCCTCCTCCTGGCGATTATTGCTTTGGGCAACAACCTCAATGGGGGTGGCTTTGGTGTGATAGGTCTTTCCATTAACCACAACGCTTGCCGAGCCGATATTCAGGTTGCCTTCCGTTTGCGACACAACCACATAGGTGATGGTGTAGGTGGAAGTCCTCGATGTCTTGCCGTTTATCCATTGTACAGAACTGCTTGTCGATACTGTCGGACCTGCCAACACATCCAATCCGGCAAAGTCGGGCGCCTTGAACGAGTTGTCCTCAATTTGTCCGTTCTGCAAAATAAACTCCACACGGAACATCTCACCGGCCGTCACGATAAGAGGTGTGTTTATCTCAAATGTCACAGCTTCGTCGGCGCGGGCAGCTGCCAAAGAGAACATCGCTGCCAAAGTAAAAATCGTTCGTAATAAAATTCCTTTAATCTTCGTCATATTCGTTTTGCTAACCATCTGTGGTAAATCCACAGATTACCTAATAAAACGCAAGCGGACCTCGAATTATTTTGTCCGCAAACAAATCGGCAACGGGTGCCGTAAAACAACATTTTGCACCCCGCTTTTGGAGGTGCAAAATGTCAATATCGAAAAATCTTAGTGTGCAAATGGTGCGAAGAAGTCGTTACCCTTGTCATCAACGATGATGAACGCTGGGAAGTTCTCGACATAAATCTTACGCACAGCCTCCATACCGAGCTCGGGGAAGTCTACAACCTCGACACTCTTTATTGAGTTCTTTGCCAAAACTGCTGCCGGGCCACCGATTGAGCCGAGGTAGAAGCCTCCGTTAGCCTTACAAGCGTCGGTTACAGCCTGCGAGCGGTTACCCTTCGCAACCATAACCATTGAGCCACCGGCCTTCTGGAACAAATCTACATATGGGTCCATGCGGCCTGCTGTTGTGGGACCGAATGAGCCTGAAGCCAAGCCCTCGGGAGTCTTTGCAGGACCTGCGTAATATACGGGGTGCTTCTTAAAATACTCGGGCATAGGCTTTCCCTCGTCCAACATCTGCTTAATGCGTGCGTGAGCGATATCGCGAGCTACAATCAAAGTGCCCTTCAAATTCAAACGGGTTTTGATAGGATACTGAGTCAAAATCTCGCGTACCTTGTCCATACCCTCGTCGAGGTCGATGTCGATAGCGGGGCTCATTGCGGGAGCCTTAGCGGGCAGGAAGCGTGCGGGGTTCTTCTCCAACTTCTCAACGAAAATACCCTCGGGCGTAATCTTTGCCTTGATATTGCGGTCGGCTGAGCAGCTTACGCCGATTGCTACGGGGCAGCTGGCTGCGTGACGCGGAGCGCGAATTACGCGAACATCGTGAACATAGTATTTGCCACCAAATTGAGCGCCCATGCCCATCTCCTGGCACATCTTGGTGATGCGCTCCTCCCACTCCAAATCGCGGAAGCAACGACCTCCCTCGTTGCCCGATGTGGGTAGATGGTCGAGATAACCTGCCGAAGCCTTCTTTACCGTCGAAAGACACATCTCGGCAGATGTTCCGCCGATGCAGACAGCCAAATGGTAGGGAGGACAAGCCGAAGTGCCCAAATCCTTCAAATGCTCCTTGAAGAAAGCCACGAGCGACTTCTCGTTCAAAAGGGCCTTGGTCTGCTGGTAAAGGAAAGTCTTGTTTGCCGAGCCACCACCCTTGGTGATGAACAAGAACTCATACTCCATTGAGCCGGGGTGACCTGCATAGATGTCAATCTGGGCGGGGAGGTTTGTGCCCGAGTTCTTCTCGTCGGTCATGGTGAAAGGTACAACCTGAGAATAGCGGAGGTTGCGCTCCTTGTAGGTTTCGTAAACACCCTTTGCGATGCACTCTGCATCATCGGCGCCGGTGTAAACATCCTCACCCTTGTGGCCGATACAGATTGCTGTACCTGTATCCTGGCAAGTTGGGAGTTCACCCTCGGCAGCAACGGCCTGATTCATAAGCATGGTGTAGGCTACGAACTTGTCGTTATCCGAAGCCTCGTCATCCTCCAAAATCGATGCCAATTTTGCCAAATGCGAGGGGCGAAGGTAGAATGACACATCGCTGTATGCGCGCTTTGAGAGCAACTCCAAACCTTTGGGGTCTACTTTCAAAATCTTACGACCGTCGCACTCTACGACCTTTACATAATCTTTGGTTACGAGCTCATACTCTGTGGTATCCTTTTCGATAGGATAGGGCTCCTGATAAATGAAATCTGCCATGACTTAATTTGTTTTTATCTGTTTTCTTATTAGTTTTCTGTTGTAGAATCAAAATCCCTGCAAAATTACAAAAAAATAGTATAATAACACACTCTGCGCTAAGGAAAATAATATTGAAAATATTAAACAGGCTTTTTGGAGCGTTTTTTGTGGGAGAGAGATGCTGAATTGGTTGCTGGGCGTGGTGTGGTCCGTTTATTAAATTGAAAGAGTGTTTAGATAATTTTTGTTTATCGTAATATAAATAATTTTGATGTAAAAAGTGTTGCAAATATGTGTTATAATATCTATATTTGTGAAAAATAAAACAAACAAATTAAACTTCTAAAACTTTTAGGTTATGTTAAGCGAAAAAATGCAAAATGCCCTAAATGCTCAGATAAATGCAGAGCTGTGGTCGGCCTACCTTTATCTTTCAATGTCGATGGATGCGTCGGCTAAGGGCTTAAAAGGTGTAGCGAATTGGTTCGCAATTCAGTTTAAGGAGGAGCAGGACCATGCGCAGATTCTGATAAATTATGTGAATGCTCGAGGTGGACGAGTGCTTTTGGCGGCGATTGATGCTGTGCAGACTGAGTGGAACTCTCCGCTGGCAATGTATGAGAATACGCTTGAGCATGAGCAGAAAGTCACCTCTCTGATAAACGACCTGTATAATCTGGCAATTGAGGAAAAAGACCATGCCACACGCAGCATGCTTACATGGTTTGTGGATGAGCAGGTGGAGGAAGAGGAGAACGCTCGTGACCTAATCGACCAGTTGCGTATGGTTGCAGATGATAAACTCGGACTCTATATGGTAGACAAGGAGTTGGCGGCGCGAGTGTATACCACGCCCTCACCTTTGGCAACTGCCGAATAATAGGACTTTAAGTTGAATTGATTGGGTAATTAATAGGTAATTAGTGTGTTAAGGAGGGGATTCGCATTTATAGATGCGAGTCCTCTCTGTTTTTTTTGATGTAGGGGCGGTTTGTGCGGGGCTTCACCTTAAGGTTTTAAGGCTTTATGTTTGCGTGCGATGATTTTTGCGATTGTGGAGTCGATGTAGTGCTGAATATCATCCTCCAATGTTTTGTATAAGGGGCACGATGTGTAGTTCTCGTTGTCGAGCAGCACATCGCGTATCGAGCGTAGCGAATTCATGTAGTTGCTCATTTTGTTACGCAGCGAGAGTCCCTCTTTCTTCGAAGAGTTGATTTTCTCGACCGACATCTGCCTTAGCCTGTCGCATACCGAGCTGAGCATAATCATCACTACATTGTCCATTAGTGTGTGGCCGTGCATGTAGAGGTATGTTGTTTCGGGTGTCACACCTCGCTGCAGCAAGTAACCGGCGAAAACATTCAAATCCTCAATCATTTCGGGGTGCTCGCTCTCGAGGCGGGCGATGCGTCGTTGTACATTTCGGCAGAGCCAGGCTATGGTATCGGCGCCATTTTTCTCGAGTTCCAAATAACCCAATCTCACCGTATTCTTGAAATCTACGAGCGTGAAAATATTTTCCGACGAGAGCTGTGCCGAAAACGCATACCACAAAAATGCGGGATATATCGCGCGGGAGTATTCGGCCATGAATTGCACAAAATCGAATATGTGGCTATCGTTTTTTGTGACCTTTACGCATACATTGTGCAACGAGGGTGCATAGCACAGATAATTCTCTGTCGCGTAGGTGTAGGTGTGGAACATGTAGGGCGAGTCGTTTATCAGTGTAGACTGCTCGGTGCGTGAGCCAAATAGGTAGTCGAAGTCGGAATCCACGCAAAGCAACATGTGCTCATTCGAGCGGGGAATCATCGACATCAGCACCTTCTTGCCTTTGGGCAAATCCTCACGATTGGGTACCGAGATTTCAAAACGCAGATAGGGGTTGTCGAAATGGTCGAAAATACCTCGCCAGAAGGCCACATCTTCATAGCCTTCGACATATACCTTCACCTGCTCGCGTCCGTCGTCTATGCTCTGTGGGAGCGACCTTTCACCCTGCAGGCAACCCTCACCGAGGGGGTTGTATTGATATTTATATTTCGAACTTCGCCTCATATTTGTCGTAAAAATAATAAAATAGTAAATTTGCACCAAATATAAACTCTTATTTTCTATCCTCAAAGGCGGGAAAAGAACTACTTTTGCTCCGAGGAAGACCAAATGGGGGTAAAAAACTATTGGAAATGAACGATTGGAAACAGCGCTTGGGCATGGTCTATTCGACCAATCCCGACTTTGAATATCAGGTGGAGGAGGAACCTCAGCGGCAGACTCTGCCTCCACAGCAGCAGAACCTGCGCGTGTGGCTTGATCGCAAACAGCGCGGTGGCAAGGTGGTGACTTTGGTTAAGGGTTTTGTGGGCTCGGATGACGACCTTGCCGATTTGGGGCGTATGCTCAAGAGCAAATGTGGTGTCGGAGGCTCGGCGAAGGATGGCGAGATAATCATTCAGGGTGACCATCGCGACAGGGTGGTGGAGTTGCTGACGGCGGCCGGTTACAAGTGCAAGAAGGCCGGAAATTAATCTAACTCGAATGTAGGCGGTGAAACATTTTTTGCGATATATTACACTTTTCACTCTTCTGCTTGTTGCCACGCAGCGAGCCGACGCCCAATATTATAGTTGGGGTGCCGACCCTGCTAATTTCAGGTGGATGAAGGCCTCTACCGAGCGCTCGACGGTAATATATCCCTCACATGCCGATAAGGTAGGCCTTACAACTCTCTATTTTACAGAGGTGTTAAAGCCTTATATAGGCTACGGCTTTAAGCTCCCGCCGTTGGATTTGCCGTTTGTCGTACATCCCGAAAATATGCGCTCGAATGGCCTTGTCATGTGGTTGCCCAAGCGCGTGGAGTTTCTCTCTTCGCCGGCTACGGATGGCTATTCGATGCCGTGGCTCAAGCAACTCTCGGCGCATGAATATCGCCATGCGGTGCAATACAACAACCTCAATGTGGGTGTGGTGAAATTTCTCTCATATCTGCTGGGTGAGCAGAGCTCCACTATTGGACTTGTCTTTATGCCGCTGTGGATGATTGAGGGCGATGCTACGCAGTTTGAAACCGAAACCTCGTCGTTTGGTCGTGCCTTGCAACCTCGCTTTACGCTCGAGTTCCGCGCCATGGGCAACATTGCAACCAAATATCGCAATCCCGATAAATTCTTCTGTGGCTCGTATCGCGATTTTATCCCCGACCATTATCAGTTGGGTTACCAGATGGTCGCCTATGGCAACGAAAAGGTCGGGCGTGTTATGGCGAACGACATGGCGGCGTATGGCCCTCGTAAGCCATGGATGATAATCTCGGAGAATTGGCGCATGAAGCGGTTGTTTGGCTTTGATGGTTATATGCTGTTCCGTGAAACATTTCAATCGTTGAATGATTTTTGGAGTCAGGTGCCTCTGCCCGAAAATAGCAGTCAGATGCTTGCGACGCCTCGATTTACGAGCTATACCACCTATTCCGACCCTCTGTGGATTGGGGGAGAAGTCGTATCGTTGAAGAGCGATTTGGACCGTCCGATGCGATTTGTGGCGTTGGATGCCGAGAGCGGTTCGGAGCGCAGGTTGAGTTATGTCGGTGAGGTTTCAACACGACCGGTATATGACGCTTGTCGCAATCGTTTGTGGTGGACCGAGTATCGTCGCAGCCTGATGTTTGCCGAGCGTGTGAGGTCGAAACTCTGCTATATGGATATGGATGATTTGCGTCCGCGTACGGTCAATATTCATCGAAATGTGTTATATCCCACATTCGACGATAAGGGAGATATGGCGTGGGTAGAGTACGACCCCTGCGGCATATATACCATACAGCACTCTATGGGTGACGGCCGACCTGTTGTTTTCCCGTTTGGTGAGGAGATTCACTCCTTGGCATGGGATAATACGACCCAACGCCTCTACTGCATTGTGACGGGCGATGAGGGTATGTGGATAGCCGGCATAGATAGTGAGGGTAATGTAGAGAGGGTAACTGCGCCCGCATACATTACATTGAGTAAACTGCGTGCTAAGAACGGAAAACTATATTTCGGCTCGATAGCTTCGGGCAGAGATGAAATTCATTGCCTGGATTTACAGAGCGGCGTGGAGTACCGGCTTACCGAGTCGTCGTATGGCTCGTTCGATGTCGCTCCTGCGGCCGATGGGAATATCCTGATGACAACATATGATTCGTCGGGCTATCATCCGGCCATGCAGCGCGAGGATAAACTTTTGCGCGAGGTGGAGTATTCTCGTTTGCCGAAAAATGTGGTAAATCCTCCGCGTAAGAGGTGGAATGTCATAAACTTAGATTCGGTGAGCATTATACCGCCCGATAGTGTGGTCGATAGAGTGGCGCGCAAGGAGAAACGCTATCGTAAGGTCTTGACACTCTTTAATTTCCATAGCTGGGCACCGCTGTCGTATGACCCCTTTGCACTCAGCGAAGAGGGAGCTGTGAGTTTCAACTTGGGAGCTACGGCCATGACTCAGAATCTGCTGTCGTCGATGCAGGGATTCTTGAGCTATGGATATAGTCGTCATCAGGGCAGTATTCTGCGAGGTAAGTTGCGCTATTACGGATTGGGTCCGACCATAAGCCTGAATGCCACTTACGGAGGTCGGCAAAAACTCTATCCTGTGTATGTCTATAATCCCGAAACGCATAAGATAGAGTTCCCGGAACCCGCCTCTGTCGGCAGATATTACTCGGTGGGTGTCGATGTGCAGCTGCCTCTGATGTTCCAGAGGGGCTATCATACCCGCTATTTTGTCGCCTCGGCCGGTTGGAACTACTCAAATGGTCTGGTCGCCAATACGGGTAATCTGCAAATAGATGCCGACGGCATCAGCAATATTGCCAAAATAGGCTATGCCGAAGGTTTGCATCTGACCTCATTCTCGCTTGGTTATCAAGATGTTGTGCGCTTGGCGCATCGCGATTTCCTGCCTCCGTGGGGTTTGATTACTTCGGTGAGCTATGCGATGAATCCCGCCGACGGAAAGTTTAGCGATTTGTTGGCTTTGTATGCCAAACTTTATACCCCGGGCTTTGCCAAGCACAACAGTTTGTCGCTTGCGGTGGCGTATCAGCACTCGATTGGCGGTTTTCAGAGCAACGATGCTCTCTCGGCATTGACCTTTAATTCTACGAAGCTTTTGCCTCGAGGTTTCGATACCACGCAGATTGAGAACCGCAACTATATGGCTGCCTCGCTCAACTATCAGCTCCCGCTATGTTATCCCGAGGGAGGCTGGCAGGGTATGATTTATGTGAAGCGCATACGCCTGAATTTGGGCTTGGATGTGGCGCAATATGAGAGGCAAAAATTCACTTCCAATGGTAGGGTGCGTCGTGATTGGCATCGCATAAACTCGATTGGAGGCGACTTGACTTTTGACTTCAACCTCTTTAGCAGTCCGGCATCGGCTACCATGGCTTTAACGCTGTCGGTATATCGTCCTAACGAGGGTGGTATGTTCTTCTCGGCAGGTATGGCACTGCCTTTCTAAGGCAATCTTTTTCTTCTTTTCCCGTTATAGAATGGGCCTTAATTCCCGAGCCTTGCACTATTTGTTTTTATACCATAGGTATATCTGCGAAAAATTTATAACTTTGCATCTTGGAACATTAGCAAATGAAGGCTATGAATATAAAAGATATTTTCAAGGAGAAGAGAAATGTAATCCGCGCGATGTGGATTGTGGCATTTGCTCCCGTCGTAATGCTGTTTTTGATGCTTGCTTTGGCAGCAATGGGCGTATTTGGTCGTATGCCCTCGTTTGAGGAGTTGGAGAACCCAAAGAGCAACTTGGCAACCGAGATTTATGGCGATAATGGCCATGTAATAGGAACATTCTTTGTCGAGAACCGCTCCTATGTGCAGTATGAGGATATGTTTCCCAAGGACTCCACAGCCCATATCTCGCTCGACGGATATGATGTTCCTCCTGTTGTTGCGGCACTTATCTCTACGGAGGATATTCGCTTCCGCAGCCATTCGGGCATTGATATTCCTTCGCTCTTCCGTGTGGGCGTGAAGACCATTTTGCTCCGCAACTCCTCGCAGGGTGGAGGTAGTACCATCACCCAGCAGCTGGCCAAAAACCTCTTCCCGCGTGATACAGTGCGCAATCGCAACAAAGTTTCTCGCACCATGAAACTTGTGCAGTCGAAATTCAAGGAGTGGATTACGGCTTTGAAACTCGAACACAACTACACCAAGGAGGAGATTGCGGCAATGTATCTCAATACGGTGGGCTACGGCTCGAATGCTTATGGTATAAAGTCGGCGGCAGCTACTTTCTTTGGAAAATCTCCCGATGAGCTCAATATTCAGGAGGCGGCGGTTTTAGTGGGCGTTGTAAATGCTCCTACGCGCTACTCTCCGGTGCTGAATCCCGAAAATGCTTTGCGGCGTCGCAACCTCGTGCTGAATCGTATGTGTAGCGCAGGAGCAATTTCGCAGCCGGTGTGTGATTCGCTCAGCGGTCTGCCCATATTGCTAAATTATCGCCCCATCACCCATAATAGCGGCGAGGCGACCTATTTCCGCGAGATGTTGCGCCAGACGATGAATGCCAAGCGCCCTACGCGCCGTCAATATCTTACAGATTGGGACTACGAGCAGGCTCTGAAGGAGTATGAAGAAAATCCGATTTATGGCTGGTGTCATAAAAATACCAAGGCTGACGGTACTCCATATAACATCTATCGCGATGGCTTGCGTATCTATACCACAATCAGCCCCGCCATGCAGCGCTATGCCGAGGAGGCTGTGCAGAAGCAGTTGGAAACAGTTATCCAACCACGCATGGACCGTCAGGTGCGAAATACGGGAGTGCTGTTCCAGGATGTCGAACCCGAGGATAGGGAGGCTATAATCAAGCGAGCGATGAAGAACTCTGACCGCTATCGTGAAATGAAGCGCGACGGGAAGTCGGAGAAGGAGATTTTCGCTTCGTTTGGCGAGAAGTGCCGCATGCGCATCTTCACCTTCAAGGGCGAGCGCGATACCATCATGACTCCGCGTGACTCCATTCTGCATCATAAGCGCATTATGCGAGCAAGCCTTGTGGCTATGGACCCCCGCTCGGGCCATGTCAAGGCTTATGTCGGAGGACCTAATTTCCGCTACTTCAAATACGACATGGCAAAGCAGGGTAAGCGCCAGACGGGTTCTACTGCCAAGCCGTTTATCTATACCTTCGCTATCGACCAGCTGGGCCTTACGCCTTGTACCATGGCGCCCAATTTGCCCGTGTCGATTGAAACCCCTGCGGGAATCTGGTCGCCAAAGGAGGCGGGAAATGTCGAGTACGACGGCGTGTTGCATCCGCTGTATTGGGGTTTGGCAAATTCGCGCAACAACTATTCGGCGTGGATTATGAAGCAGGCAAAGCAACCTGAAACTGTGGCCGACTTCCTGCATAACATGGGCATCAAGAGCTTTATCTATCCCGCCTATGCGTTATGTTTGGGGGCTTTCGAGTCGAATGTCTACGAGTTGGTGAGCGCCTACTCGACCTTTGTGAATGAGGGCGTGCACATCGACCCGATTTTCGTTACGCGCATCGAGGATAGGCAGGGCAATCTTATCTCGTCGTTTGTTCCGCAGTCGCAGGATGCTGTCAATAAGCATACGGCTTACACCATGCTTACGATGCTTCAGCGCGTAATTACAGCCGGTACGGGAGGCCGTTTGGCATGGCAATTTGGCATGGAGAATATGGATATCGGAGGTAAGACGGGTACTTCGAATGAAAACCGCGATGCGTGGTTTATGTGCGTTACTCCGGCCTTGGTTGCCGGCTCGTGGGTCGGTGGTGAGGACCAGTCGGTGCACTTAAGCGCGCAGGGCGAGGGTAGTGTTATGGCGTTGCCTATCGTGGGAGAGTTCCTTACCAAAATCTATAAAGACCCGTCGCTCGGCATGAGTCGTCAGGCGCGTTTCTCGCGCCCCGAGGGTTGGGAGCCCTACGATTGCCCCAAGGCGATAGACGCCGATTCGCTTACGACACAGGAGGTTATAGCTGACGAGTTCTTCGATTAAAGAGAGTGAGAAAATAAATAAACAACTGATATGAAAATTGCTATTGTTGGCGCAAGTGGCGCCGTAGGTCAGGAGTTTTTGACCATTTTGAACGAGAGAGAGGAGTTCCACTTTGACGAGCTCGTGTTGTTTGGCTCGGAGCGCTCGGCAGGCCGAAAATATATGTGCCGAGGCAAGGAGTATGAGGTAAAACTCCTGCAACATAACGACGATTTCAAGGATGTGGATATAGCTCTCACATCGGCCGGAGCCTCTACTTCGAAGGAGTATGCCGAAACCATTACAAAACATGGCGCGTTGATGATTGATAACTCAAGCGCCTTCCGCATGGACGAGGATGTGCCTTTGGTCGTGCCCGAGGTGAATGCCGAGGATGCCTTGAATGCTCCGCGTAGAATCATCGCAAATCCCAACTGCACTACAATTCAGATGGTTGTGGCGTTGCAGGCCATCGAAAAGCTTTCGCATATCAAGCGCGTGCATGTTGCCACATATCAGTCGGCAAGCGGTGGCGGTGCGCAGGCTATGGCCGAGTTGGAGGAGCAGCACCGACAGTTGGTTGCGGGTGAGGAGCCTACGGTGAATAAATTTGCCTATCAGTTGGCATATAATGTCATTCCCCATATTGATGTCTTTACCGATAACGACTACACAAAAGAGGAGATGAAGATGTATAACGAAACACGCAAGATTATGCACTCCGACATCGAGGTGTCGGCTACTTGTGTTCGTGTTCCCGTTATGCGTGCCCATTCGGAGAGCATTTGGGTGGAAACAGCCGAGGAGGTTAGCGTTGAGGCAGCTCGCAAGTCATTTGCCGAGAGCGAGGGTATTATCTTGATGGATGAGCCAATGAATAAGGTCTATCCTATGCCGCTTTTTATCGCAGGTAAAGACCCCGTGTATGTGGGTCGCGTGCGCAAGGATATTGCTTCGAAGAACGGCCTTGCGTTCTGGTGCGTTGCCGACCAGATTAAGAAGGGTGCGGCTCTTAACGCAGTTCAGATTGCTGAGTGGGTTATTAAGAACCGCAAATAGTTGCAAAAGTAGCTTAAAAGGCGAACTTCTGCGTTACGCATTATAAACGATATAGCCACCGACAATGTTTGTCGGTGGCTATATCGTTTGTTCGGCGAAGACTACTTGTGTTGTTTTACAAACTCCAACAATAGCGGCCATGCCGGATATACCATGTCGTGACCATAGCCGTCAAATTCTCGTATCGTAACATCTTTGTGCCCGGCGAGGCGTAGCATGCGCCAAAAATAGGCATTCTCCTCGTAACGCCCCAACATCTCCAATTCGCGGTCGCCCAATAGCAACAACATAGGCGCTGCATCCCCGCGTACATGATACAGCGGTGCGAGGGAATCCACAATGGGCTGCGTATCCTTTATGCCACGCGCGTGGCGCTCGGTAAAGTGAGTGATGACCTGACCGCTGAAGGGTACAATGCCGCGCAAAGAGTTGGCATCTATGCCATAGCGCGCCAAACGGCTCTTATCCAATCCTACCATACTCACCAGATAGCCACCTGCCGAGTGCCCTGCGATGAAAATCTTGTTGCGCGAGCCTCCATACTTCTCGATATTCTCAAACACCCATGCCACAGCACATGCGGCATCGTCGATAATCTCATTGACCGTAGCGTTGGGTGCAAGGCGATAGCCTACACCTACGACCACCACGCCGTCGCGCAGCAATGGTTGTGGCAACTCTTTCCAACCGCCCATTAAGCCTCCGCCATGGAACCACACGATAACGGGAGCATCCTTTGCCCCCTCTTCTGCGGCAATGTCCAATCGGCACTGCTGTTGAGTGTAGCTATCCTTAGATGTGCGGTAGGCAATGTCGCGTTCTATCTTATAATTACCTGCCGAGGCAAAAATTAGGCTCAAAGAGCAGGCTAAGGTCAGAATTAGTTTTTTCATATTTCCCTATTTCCCTATTTATTTAACTCCTCTTCAAATCGTTCGGGATTGAGTCCTTCGCTTAGGACTTTTATCGTGCCGTCGCGGGATATAAACAGACAAGTGGGTGTGGCCTGCGTGCCGTAGATAATTCTTATCGGGCTGGCATCGCCCTTGAAATCGGATACGGCCCGATAATCGAAATCTACACCTCTCTGTTGCCATGCGGCATACTCCTCTTGGAACTGTTCGGCATTGGCAACAGTATAATATATCACAATCTCCAATTCGGGATATTGCTGATGCAATTGTGAAAGGTAATTGCGGCCGGAACGCCCCATGCAACCCAAACCGCCGTAAAGCAGCAATCTGTTTTTGCCTGACAATGCGTCCCAATTCAGCGGCTCACCCTCGATAGTGGTGCAGTCGAAGGGCTGGAATTTATCTCCTTCGCCGAGTTGTCGGGTGTCGAGGTGCAGTTTCAGTAACTTGCCATACTCCGACTGTTGCATCGAGTCGGGAATAGATTGCAGGGCCTCGCTGATTTGCTCCTTCGAAATATCGCAGCGAACCATATATAGTCGCTCGAGTCCGCTTGGTGTGGCGGCATACTCCAACGCTAACTCGGCATTGCGTTGCAGTGTAGTTTGCAATATCTCTTCGGCTTCGATTTCAATCTTCTCAAGTTCCTCTGGTGATGCTGATTCTGCTACGACGGATAGAGAATCACATATCTTCTCATATTCCAGCCAAATCGCACTATCGGCCTTTAAGTAATTCACTTCGGTGATATGTGACGGGACAATTTTATGACTACAACCTGCCAACAGCAAGCAGATAATCAAAATAAAAGTATGTGTTTTCATAGTGTTATTTTACCTTTTTCAAAAAATCCTTATCCTCGGCCCAAAGTGTTGCTGTTGCAAACCATAGCTGGCGGGCTTGGGTAGTCTGCGAGGGGCGCTCGCTCTGGCAATCGGCCAGATATTTTTCGTCGGCAGGGTGCTCCTCGGCGGTAAACTCGCGCCACCACTCCTTGTGGCGCGTGCGCAGCTCGTGCAGGGCGTTCTGCTCGATACCTCCCGTGCGGCGGAATGTTTCCC
The DNA here is from genome assembly GCA_045125895.1 of Alistipes sp. Lineage (GTDB taxonomy): Bacteria > Bacteroidota > Bacteroidia > Bacteroidales > Rikenellaceae > Alistipes. The sequence continues at coordinate 124,027 of JBGVNT010000006.1, read as the reverse complement.
ACAGCGTGAGCAGATGATATTCGGGCGATTTGGTCGATATATCGAACATCGCTCCCTCGAAGCACTCCCAATCCTCTAACGCCACATAGCAGAAGGCGAGCATCGTCATAGCCTCGGTGCGGTCCTCCTCGTCAAGGTCGACCAACTGCTCCCAAAGCGTGGCGGCGGTTTCTATCTCGCCGATAGATAGGTGGTCGGTGGCCGAGAGGTATAGTAGTTCCATTGCGGCACGCGACTCGCGGTCGTTCCAGTCGAGCGTGTATTGCTCCTCCTCGTCAAGGGCGTTGAGAATCTGCTCGACACCCTCTAAGCGCACTTCGCACGCCTGTTCCCACTCGCCGTCGTACTCCAGGTCGTGAGAGTGTTGCAGGATATTGTCGAATCCTCCGCCTACAATGTGCCAGAGGCCCGTAGGTTGAGGTTTAAGCGATGGTTTTCTTTGCATTGCGAGCTGAAATTAATATTAGACAACTTGTAATTATAGTGGCTATACCTCCCAAAATGTAAGCCATAGAGCAAGGCCCCATGCCGAAGAATTGGTCGGAAACGAACATAAAGCTTACGCACACATAGGTCATAAATAGGGCGGGGAGCAGTGCTATCCAATAGTTGCGGCTGCGCTGCTTGAGATATACGACAATCATCCACAGTGTGAAGATACTCAAGGTTTGATTTGCCCACGCAAAGTATCGCCAGATGATGTCGAAGTCGATGAATGTCATGATGATGCCGATGGCGAAGAGCGGAGTGGCAATGGCCAGACGCTTGGGGATTGAACGCTGCTCGATGTGGAATATGTCGGCAACGATAAGGCGTGCTGAGCGGAAAGCCGTGTCGCCCGAAGTGATAGGGGCTGCCACTACGCCCAACATGGCAAGGAAGCCGCCAAAAATACCGAGTGTCGTGGTTGAAATATGATTTACGGCCCATGCAGCGTCGTTGCCATGCTCGGCCAGGGCTGCGATAAGGCCCTCGGTGTCGTGGAAAAAGGCCATGGCTACGCCTGCCCAAATAAGGGCAATTATCGACTCCGAAATCATCGAGCCGTAGAATATCATGCGGCACTCCTTCTCGTTATTCAGGCAGCGCGCCATAAGTGGCGACTGCGTAGCGTGGAATCCCGAAATAGCTCCGCAGGCGATGGTTATAAATAGCGCCGGCACGATTGGCAGCTTCTCGGGATTGGGCTGGAAGTTGCGCCAATTATCTGCCGTAAGCTCGGGAATGGAGTAGTCGCCGAAGACTATCACCGCCAGCAATCCTAAAGCCATGAATATCAGAGCTGCTCCGAAAAGCGGATAGATTTTGCCGATGAGTTTGTCGATAGGAAGCATCGTCGCGATGAAATAGTAGACCACGATAATGCCTAACCACCACCAATAACCTATGTCGGGCAACATGCCGTTGAGAAGACTCGCTGGCGAGCGCATAAATACTACGCCCACCAAAATAAGCAGGAATATGGTAAATACGCGGATAAACTGCTGTACGCCCTTGCCGAGATATTTTCCGATAACCTCGGGCAGGCTCAATCCGTTGTGTCTTACGAGTATAAATCCCGACACGAAGTCGTGCATCGCTCCGAGGAAGATACCACCTAAGGTAATCCACACAAATGCCACAGGGCCGAAGCAGGCACCCATGATAGCTCCGAAGATGGGACCTACACCGGCGATGTTCAGTAGCTGAATCAGGAAAGTGCGCCAGCGCGGCATGGGCAGATAATCCACTCCGTCGTAAAGCGTTTCAGAGGGGACTTTTGCCTTGGGGTCCACTCCGCATACCTTCTCCAAATATCGGCCATAAATAAAATACGCCGCTACGAGCAACAAGAGGCAAATAATAAAGGTAATCATATGCTCAATTTTAGATTAGAAGTTCCGCATTTAGGGTATATCTCACTGCGAATTTACTAAAAAAATCAAAAAGAATACACTTTTTTCCCTTAGGCGTGCGTCATCTTGCGAAATAATTGCGATATTTGCACCATCAAAAAGGGCTCACGAAGCTCTGTTGCCGCAATAGCTCAGTTGGTAGAGCGTTTCACTCGTAATGAAAAGGTCACGGGTTCAAGTCCCGTTTGCGGCTCGTAATTTGCGCTACATTCTGAGAACCAAAGCAAGCGGATAGAACCCGTGACCTTTGGTTCTCCCTTTTCCAAAGGGAGTTAGAGGGAATGTAAATATAAAGCACTCGTGCTTGCACGAGTTTCAAGTCCCGTTTGCGGCTCTGAAAGGCGAGCCAAGAGGCAATGGCTAAAGGTTTTGAAGGTTGCGGTAACCCGTGACCTTTTTGCATTTATAGCCCTCCTTTACCAAAGGAGGGTTGGGAGGAATGTAAATATAAAGCACTCGTGCTTGCACGAGTTTCAAGTCCCGTTTGCGGCTTGTATTGCAGTACGAAGTGGTATTTGCTTAATATTATGAAGGTTGCGGTAAAATCCGTGACCTTTTTGCATTTATAGCCCTCCTTGGGGAGGGTTTAAGTATGCTCGGACTGATTTTGCATCTGTGTGAAATGCCCTAATTTCTCTAATCTCATTAATTTTCTTTTAGACTCTCGCGTCGGCTACGCCTCCTCAGAGTGACGGTGAGAATTTAAGGAGTTTAAGGAGTTTAGGGAATTTAGAGATGCACAGATGGTCGGCTTTAAATGCCTTAATTCCCCTAAATTCACTAAAATCGTGCATGGAGGGCGGAGTGGGCAGACACAAAAAAACTGCGCCCCGAAGAGCGCAGTTAATAGTTAATTATATCTTAAGGATTAGAAAGTCTCTGAACCCTCACCGAAATTACAGTTGGTATAAACAACCTCCTTATGTGCATCAGAGAAGATAACTGTTTGTATCAACTGTACAACCTTGGCTATTAGTAAGCCTCAACTTTTCCATCATATGTGCAATTATCAACGGTGATTGTATTTGTACCGTTATCATGCTTGTAAACAGCCTTGATAGTAGAGTTATAGTTATCTACACCCGAATACGAGAATGCGCAACCTCTAATATTGAGTGTATTGTTCTCTGAATTATTTGTACCATCACCCTGCAATGCCACGCAATATGAGGTGTACATTGAAGATGTTGTGTAGTTGCAAATAAGGTTGCTGTTGGTCATAGTAATTGTGTTGTTGTCACCCCAGCACTGCACTGCAATAGCACCCTCAAGTGTACAACCATTAATTACCAAGTTCAAATTCTTAACGCTTGCAGGCAAATTTACTGCATACGCCCAGTCGGTATTACACATTTTGATCTCACAATTCTCCAATGAAATGGTCGTGCCTTGATAATCACCATTCTCAATCTTGAGACCTGCTGCATAAGTAATGTAGTTACCCTCAACAGTCATCTCAACTTTAGCATTCTTCAATGTGATGTTCTTGCCAGCTTTAACCTGAACACCATAGTTGCTCTGAGTTGTAATTGTCTTGCCGTTAGCATCAATTACAACATCATTTGCAAGATTTGTCAAATCAAGCTTTGTGATATTTATATTCTCTTGAAGGAAAATGTTTCCACCCTCAGAGAGCGCTGTAGTAAACTCCTCAGCAGAATTCGCAATTATAGCACCATTGATATAGACTGTATTAGAGTCACTACCGTCACCATAAAGAGCGGTAGAAGCAGAGCCCTTAACAGTGGTATTCTCAATATTGCAGTTTGTGAAATAAACTTTTGAATTCTCAATATTAATCAAACCTACAGCTGCACCAAACATCAAGTCATAATCGCCACCGAATGAACCATTCTGTGCAATTGTACACTCTGTAACTGTACAATTCTCAACCTTGCGCTCACCTGCAGTCTCGTTGATAACACCTACCAACGCACCAACAGCAGCAGGACCGGTTACAGTAGTGTTAGCCACTGAACAGTTTGTTACATTACCAGCATTATACTGACCAGACAAAGCACCAGCCATCCAATAAGTACATGTTACGCTTGAATTTGCAACATGGCAATTGTCGATATTGCCATACAAGTTACCAGCAACAACAGCTACATAGCTATAACCACTAATGTTCGCGTTATCAAACTTAACATTCTTAATATCAGCAGTACCACCAAACAAACCAAATGGCTGCTTCGCTGTTGATGTGGTTGACATTGTAAGGTTAGAAATGGTATAATTCTGACCATCGAATACTGTTCTACCATTCCAGAATTTGATAGGCTTCTCAAGGGTAACACCCACCATGTCAATATTGTTTGCAAGCTTGATAGTCTTACCAGCAAAGAAGTTGTCTGCCTGAGCCTCTACCCAAACAAGACCCTGTGCGCTAAGTACATAGTACTCACCATCCTTCAAACCTACACCGTTAGCAACCATCTCGTAGCCGTCGATGATAAGCTTGCCAGCGCCGGTTGCGCTATAAGGAGCACCTACAAGACCACCATAGTAGAAATCAACACCCTCAATGTTAGCCTGCAAAGTACCAGTAAATTTGCAGTTAGTGAATACTACATTAGCACCACCATTGTTCCATACACCTGCAATACCACCAATCTCCTGAGCCTCTTCTGCCTCTTCTGCTGCAGTAATCTTAACATCACCTGAGCAAGAGCAGTTCTCGAACTGGTTGCCATAGTGAGCGATACCAACTACACCACCAGCATCGATAGTAGAGCCCTCAACATCGATATTTGACTTAACATTCTTTACAGTGTGGCCACCCTCGCCCATAAAGCCGATAACACCACCAACATATGTGCGGTATGCTGTACCATTCTCAACAGAGTTAGCCTTTACATAAGAAGTCTCATCAACATTTACAGTGATATTTGTCCAGTCTGCGTAAGCATTTCTACCACCTACACCGCCGACATAAGCCATACCATTAACCTCAACATGACCCTTAACAGTGATGTTTGTAAACTTTGAAGTATAAGGACTACCCGCTACAACACCAACGCCAAGACGACCAGAAACCTTTGCATTCTCAACAACAAGGTTCTTAATCTCACCATTGGTAGTAAAACCAAACAGACCAACATAGCTGTTATTACCTGTAACTACAAGGTTGCCTACTGTAAAGCCCTTACCATCGAAAGTACCCTGGAACTTATTTGTATTGTTACCAATAGGAGTCCACTGGTTGCCACCGAGGTCGATATTGTCATTCAACTCGATAGTTACACCCTGCAATGTCTCTGCATCAGCATACTCTGTAGAGCGCATTCTAGAAGGAAGAGTACCATTTACAAGATTTGCCAACCATGCCAACTCTGCACCAGTCTTAACAGTATAGGTCTTGGTTGCCTCGTCGTAAGCAGGCTTTGTGGTGCTTGTACCATCCCAAACAACATACTCCTCAGTGCCATCGAAACCAGGCTTAGTCTCAACCTCGAACTCGTTAGGAGTAGTGAGCAAGTTACCCAAAATGTAAGTGCGGTAGTTACGCTGTACGGGAACAGTTGTGTAGTTGCGAGTAAGTGTCTTACCGTCGGTATCAACCATTGTCAAAGCAACCTCCTGCAACAACTCGCGGTCGTTTACCAATACATAGTTCATTGCGAGCATGTTGTAAGTCTTACCACCTACAGTTACAGTTGCAGGATCATTAGGAAGAGCTGCAGCAGAGAAAGTGAAATCAGCCTTGTCAGAAACCTCACCATCAACGAGGCTCAAGGTTGTGTAACCCTTAACAACAGCAACCTCTGAAGTAGCTACCTCAACACCTGCCTTACGAGCAGCCTCAGTATCGGCAGTTGCGATGTTAATCTGAGCAAATGGACGAGTAAGCTCAATCTTGTGAACCTTCTTCTTTGGGTCGATGTTAGCCTCAAACTTGTAGAAAGCGTCGTACTTGTCGGCATTGCCAGCAAGAGTGGTAGAGGTAATCTGCATAGTCTTGTCCTCAAGTCTTACATCATAAGGAGCATCGGTGTTGTCAGCCCAGAAGATAGCTGAATATGTACGACCCTCAACCAAAGGAATGTTGATTTTAGTAGAACCGACGAAATCGGTAACCTCACCCTTCAAATCGGGAAGAATTGCACCAGTCTCGTCGTAGAAAGCATACTGGAGGTGGTTGGTGCTCAAGCCCTTACCATCCTCGGCACGAGTTGCCAACTCCGGAGAGTCGATTGTGAACGATACCAAAGACTCGGTGCCGCCTGATACAGCGTCATCCTTGGTACATGCGGTTGCAAGCATGGCCATTGCTGCAACTGCCAAGAAAATTTTTCTCATGTTAAACTTATTTTAATTAATTAATAAAAAGGTGTGTCGCTAATTAAAGGGGTTTAAGTTAATAAAAAAAGTTAAATTTTTCGATTGTTAAACTGCACACGCGGTTAGTCTGCCAAACTACCTATGTAAACATATTTGCACAAAGATACGAAAAAAAATGATTAAAAAAATACCCCCCCCCTAAGAATTTGGAATATTTATGCGTAATAAAATGAAAATACCTGCATATATGCAAAAATGTAGGTCTTATATGCGAGGGAATGAATAATATTTTTTTTGCAGCGAAAGCCCACATGCGCCAAGGGCCTAAAAATTAGGGCATTGGGTCGCGTTGGTAGGCGTCAATCATTGAGCCGCGCGAGCGATTGATGATGCGCACGCCCTCGGAGCGAGAGAACTCGGCCAAGACCTCGTGTCCGCGGAAAAGTTCGGCCGTTTCGGCCAGATAGCTCTGCATGGTGTAGGGGCGCGGCGGGGTGGTGGCATTTACATAGATTGGTTTCGGCTCGGCGGGCGCAGCATCGTAGTAGTGGCTCTGGATGCGGCACAGGCGATTCTCGTCGTCCACCATAAGGCCCTCGAGCAGCGTGTGGTCGACGCCATAGAGCTCGATGGTGCGATAGCCGAGCAGCATAGCCACAAATTCGCCATTTTGGACCACAGTGCCGAAGTTTCCCGAGCCAAGCCCCCTGCGGTAGCACCAAAACTCCACACTGCGGAAACCGTGGAACACGAGTGTGTGGAACTTCACGATGCGGATATTGGGGTTGTGGCCTACGGCGGCTGCGTAGTCGAAATGTTCGGGATTGTAATACTGCACATAGAGCGTCATGGGCCACGAAACCTTCTCGGCCAGGGCCTTATACATAGCCTCGACGCGCTCGCTGTAACCCGCCTTGCGGAAAAACTGCGGGTCGGAGAGGATGTAATATTTGGGCTTCAAAATCGCAAACTCCTCGCTCGTGGAGAAGAAATTCACCGCCATAATATCGCCCTGCTCCCATGCTCGGGTGGCGATAAGTGAGGGGAGTTGCTCCTTGAGCGACGGGCCATTGCCGAGAATAAGCATGCGGCGGTCGGGGTGCATGTTGTTAGCTCCTGCGCGGGCTACATGGTTACGAAAATCCTCCTTCACGGCCATTGCCGCAAAGAAGAGCATTGTATCGAAGGTGTTGCGAATGAAGCGCACTATTTTCTCGGATAATCGCATTTGCTGTAATTTTACGCTATTGCAAAACTAATAAAATATAGTTACATTTGCAATTATATGGCACAAACTTCCGACATAACGGTTGTTATACCTCTTTATAATAAGGCGGCAGAGATTGCTCGGGCCCTGAATTCGGTGTTGGGGCAGAGTGTGCTGCCGCGTGAGATTATTGTGGTTGACGATGGCTCTACGGATGGCGGCGGAGCTGTTGTCGAGGGCTTTGCATCGCCTTTGATAAGGCTTATTCGTCAAGAGAATCGTGGAGTGAGCGTGGCGCGCAATGTCGGCATCGAGGCCGCCGCAACAAAGTGGGTGGCGCTGCTGGATGGCGACGATGTGTGGTGTGTCGATTTTTTGCGAACCGTAGCGGGACTAATCGAGCATTATCCCGATTGCGGAGCTTATGGCACAGCGTTTTATATCGAGAACGGCCAAGAGCGTGTTGCGGCCGACACTCCCAATGAGGAGGGCGTGGTTGATTTCTTTGCCGAGGCCATGCAACATTATGTGTTGATTCCTTCGGCTGTGGTTTTGCGTCGCGATTTGGTGCTGAGGTTGGGCGGCTTTCCCGAGGGTATGCGCCTCGGCGAGGACCAATATCTGTGGACCAAGATTGCACGCACTTCGCAGGTGGCATTTTCGCCGCGTTGTATGGTTATTTATTCGCGTGAGGCGTCGAATCGTTCGGCTGCGATATATCGAGCCGAGCAGACGCGTTTTTCGTTCGAGGAGCTATATGATGACTCGCAAAGTGAGTTGAGTAACGAATATATTGCGCGCGTAGCGTTGGGTAAGGCTCTTACCGAGAGCGTAAAGGGTGGCACACAGGCGGCAACGCGTGCAGCGAAGTTTTTTTCTTATACGCGCCTTTCGCGTCGCGCTTTGCTCAAGGTTAAGGTCCTAAACTCCATGCCGCGATTTATGCGCCCATGGCTGCTGGCCGTGTATAATTGGTTGGCGTGGAAGATAGCGCACAAAGGATTATAGAGAACGAAAAGGAGGCTTGAGCCTCCTTTTTTCTACTTATTCAACCCTGCGGCGACAACGGCCTCGGCTAAGCGTAAATCATCTTCGTTGTCGATGTCGATGCTTTCGATACGGTCGGTGACGGCCATGTAGGGCTTATCGCCTATGCGTCGGTGCTTGTCGCACCACACCTCGCGGCGGAAGATGAAAAATGCTGATGTTTCGACATATACAGCCTCCAAATCCTGAGTGCGGGGAATGTGCGAGAGCGAGTAGTTGAGCGGTCGACCCTCATACCATGCGAAGCTCTGCTCCTGCTTGGCGCTGAATGCCGAATCGAATTCTCCGCTCTGCACGCGGGCGACAGCCTCCTCGATTGTCGCGGTGCGAATAAATGGCGATGTGGTGTGTGCCAAAACATATATGTCGGCATCTATGTCGCGAGTGAAAGCATCATATATCTCGGCGCCTAATGTGGTGTTGGAGTCCAAGCGCTCGTCGCGTTGCATGAACTTCACTCCCTCGGGCAGATACTCCTCGATTGCGGGATTGCTGCAATATACATAGACCTCGTCGATGCCCTTTGCTGCGCGCAACGACCTTAGGATATGCACCAACAATGGCTCGCCACCCAACTCTCTCAGGTTCTTGCCCTCGACGCGCTGGCTGTTTAGGCGAATAGGAACAAATGCTACGGTTTTCATATCGAATTATTGTACTAAAAGGTTACAACCTCTGATGTCGGCACCCGTCAGGCGGCCCTCAATCATAAACGCCCCATCGGCGAATGTGCGTCCGACATCCTGAGTGGCTATAAAGGCGCACGACGAGATGTTTGCTAAGTCGATGATGCTTATTGCTCCGCGCGAGCCTGCCGGCAGCACCTTTAGGGGATTGTTTACATCGCGTACGACGACGCGCATCCAGGCCGGCGAGCGGAAAATGCCTTTACCGTCGGAATAGCCTTGCGATGTGAGCTCGGCCATGCCGTACTCCGAGTGAATCGTGTCGACGCCGAATGCCGAGGTCAGTATCTTGTGAAACTCCTCCTTCGAGAGCTCCTCTCTGCGGCCCTTCATGCCACCCGTCTCCATTACGATTGTGTCGGTGAGCTTCGGCGCATAACGCTCGGCTAAATCCCACAAGGCGTAGCTCACGCCGAGCAGAATCTTCGGCTTGGGGTCGGCCTCCATGTCGGCAAGCAACTGTTCGTAGTCGTCGAGATAGAAACCTCCCGAACCACAACGCTTTAACAACGAATCGACCATGTAGACCAACGACGAGCCTTCGCGTTGCAGGTAGTTGGGCAGAAGTCCATATATGCTCCACTGCTCTGCCGCACCATAAAACTGCTCGAAGGCGGCAGTAAAAGTGCGCTCGTAGTGTGCGAGGCTCTGCATCATGTGGCGCGAAGGTATCATGCCCGTAGTGCTGCTCGATGTAAAGACTTTTTCGGGCTCACCATCGCCGCAATATATGTCGTGCGACTTGAAGAGCTCAATCGGCAGAAACGGAATTTGCTCGATGCTTTTGACACTTTGCGGTGCGATGCCCAAAAGTTCGATATATTGACGATATGGCGCACACCTCTCCGCTTGCCATCGGAACAATTCCAATGCCACCTCACAAAACTCCTCGTCGGTATGAATCGAGAATATTATATCGGAAAAATTCATATCTTTTACCCCTGTTCCCAATAAAACATAATCCAAAACCGGAGGCCCAGAGGGGCTTCCAGTCTTGGATTAATTATATAGCTTTCGACTACTTCTTACCCTTTGGAGCAAGAATCATATTCATCTTCTTGCCATCGAGTTTAGGCATAGCCTCCACCTTTGCAATCTCCTCGAGATCGGTGGCGAAACGCAACAAAAGAATCTCACCCTGCTCCTTGAAGACAATCGAACGACCGCGGAAGAATACCGAAGCCTTAACCTTCGCACCCTCCTTGATGAAGTTCTCGGCGTGCTTGAGCTTGAAGTTGTAGTCGTGGTCGTCGGTCTGGGGGCCGAAACGAATCTCCTTGATTACGACCTTAACCTGCTTTGCCTTAATCTCCTTTGCCTTGCGCTTCTGCTGGTAGAGGAACTTCTGATAGTCGGCAATGCGGCATACGGGGGGCTCAGCCTTAGGCGAAATCTCAATGAGGTCCAACTCCATCTCGTCGGCCATAGCCAATGCCTCGCGCAAAGATACAACGGTGTTAGGCTCGACATTCTCGCCTACAAGGCGCACTGTGGGGGCCGTAATCTCGTTGTTGATACGGTTGGGGTTCTCCTTCTCTACTCGCTTACCCCTCATCTGCTGGGGATTGTTGTTTCCACCACCATTCATCGGACGGGGAGGAAACGGTTTTTGTGTAATTGCCAAATTAGTAATAATTTACTTGTTGTTATTAGTGTGATGTTTTCTAAGCCATCTTGTTTGCTTCAATCTCGGCGTCTACCAACGAGTTGATATACTCGGCGAACTCGGCAATGGTCATTGCGCCCTTGTCGCCCTCGCCCTGAACGCGAACCGAAACCTTGCCCTCGGCCTCCTCCTTCTCGCCTACGATGAGCAAGAATGGAATGCGCTTGAGCTCGTTGTCGCGAATCTTACGGCCAATCTTCTCGTTACGCTCATCCACCTGAACACGCACATCCTTCTTGCTGAGTGCGCGAGCAACCTGCTGAGCATATTCGTTATACTTCTCCGAGATAGGCAATACAACCGCCTGGTCGGGAGTGAGCCACAATGGGAAGCGACCTGCCGTGTGCTCCAACAACACCGCCACGAAACGCTCCATAGAGCCGAATGGCGCACGGTGAATCATAATCGGACGGTGAAGCTTATCGTCGGCACCCTTGTAAGTAAGGTCGAAACGCTCGGGGAGGTTGTAGTCCACCTGGATAGTACCCAACTGCCAGCTACGGCCCAAAGCATCCTTAACCATGAAGTCCAACTTAGGACCATAGAACGCAGCCTCGCCCAACTCTACGGTGGTGTTGAGGCCCTTCTCCTCACACGCCTTGATGATAGCACCCTCGGCCTTCTCCCAATTCTCGTCCGAGCCGATATACTTCTCCTTGTTATTGGGGTCACGCAACGAAATCTGCGCTGTGTAGTTGTCGAACTTCAATGTGCGGAAGATGTAAAGCACGATGTCGATAACCTTCTCGAACTCCTCCAACAGCTGGTCGGGGCGTACGAACAGGTGTGCATCGTCCTGCGTAAAGCTACGCACGCGTGTCAGGCCGTGCAACTCGCCCGACTGCTCGTAACGATATACCGTACCGAACTCTGCCAAACGAACTGGAAGGTCCTTATATGAGCGTGGCTTCGAGCGGTAAATCTCGCAGTGATGGGGGCAGTTCATAGGCTTCAACAGATACTCCTCGCCTTCGAACGGAGTGTGGATAGGCTGGAACGAGTCCTTACCATACTTTGCGTAGTGGCCTGAAGTGACATACAAATCCTTGTTACCGATATGTGGAGTGATTACCTGCATATAGCCGTAATCCTTCTGAATCTGGCGCAAGAAACGCTCCAAGCGGTCGCGCAACTCGGCACCCTTCGGCAACCACATCGGCAAACCCTGACCTACGCGCTGTGAGAACATAAAGAGCTCCAAATCCTTGCCCAACTTACGGTGGTCACGCTTCTTGGCCTCCTCAATCATGGCCAAATACTCGTCAAGCATCGACTTCTTGGGGAACGATACGCCATAGATACGGGTAAGCATCTTATTGTTCTCGTTACCGCGCCAGTAAGCACCCGCAACCGAAGTAAGTTTCACAGCCTTGATAAAGCCTGTGTTGGGAATATGCGGGCCACGGCAAAGGTCGGTGAACGAGCCGTTTGTATAGAATGAGATAGTGCCATCCTCAAGGTCCTGAATCAGCTCAACCTTGTACTGGTCACCCTTCTCGGTAAATGTCTTGAGAGCCTCGGCTTTCGATACCTCCGAGCGCACGAGCTCCTCCTTCTGACGAGCCAACTCCTGCATCTTCTGCTCGATAGCAGCAAGGTCACCCTCGGTGATGGGGGTCGGAGAGTCTACATCGTAGTAGAAACCATTGTCGATTGCGGGACCGATACCGAACTTAATGCCCGGATAGAGTGCCTGCAAAGCCTCGGCCAGCAGGTGTGATGATGTGTGCCAGAAGGCGTGCTTGCCCTCGGCGTCGTCCCACTTGAAAAATTTAATTGTTGCGTCCTCGTCGATTGCACGGCTCATGTCGACCGTCAAATCGTTTACCGAAGCGGCCAAACAGTCGGCAGCTAAACGAGGGCTGATGCTCTCGGCTACTTGGTAAGCAGTAGTCCCTTTGGCAAACTCTCTTACCGAGCCATCGGGAAATGTAATTTTAATCATAATAATATTTTAAGTTGTTTATTGTTTTGAGCCTCCCGACGCTTCCACAATTACGAGACGGAATACATCGTCGGGCTCTTGTTAATTCTCCTATTCTTCCTCGGTTTCGGGCAACTTCAAATCCTTAATCGACACATCGCGGCCCTTCTCTCTTTCGAAGCGCTGCAACGGATTGCGGTTCCATCGCTCCCACTCGCGGCGGTTGCGAACGATGTCGATAGCCGTATAAATCGCATTACGCATCGACTGTGGATCGGCTACGCCCTTGCCTGCAATGTCGTAGGCGGTGCCGTGGTCGGGCGAGGTGCGTACGACCGAAAGACCTGCCGTGAAGTTCACTCCGTCGGGTGACAAAGTCTTGAACGGAGTCAGTCCCTGGTCATGATACATGGCCAATACGGCGTCATACTTCGTATAACCTCCTGCGGCGAACAGTCCGTCGGCAGGGAAGGGTCCAAATGCCAAAATTCCACTCTCGAAAGCCTCGACAATGGCAGGTTTGATAGTCTCTTGCTCCTCCGAGCCGAGCATACCGCCCTCACCCGCGTGAGGATTGAGAGCCAAAACGGCGATGCGGGGCTCGACGATGCCGAAGTCCTCTTTGAGCGATTGACGCAAGGTGGTCAGCGACTCCACAATCTTCTGCTTCGAGATGCTCTTGCTCACCTCCGCTACGGGGATATGGATTGTAACCAAACCTACTCTTAGGCGGTCGCTGCACATAATCATCATGGGCTCGCCCTCGAAGTGTGAAGCCATAAACTCGGTATGACCCGTAAAAGAAAACTCTTCGCTTTGGGCCATCTCCTTGTCGAATGGAGCTGTCACAATTGCACCGAGAGCGCCATCTTTCAGGTCGGCCACAGCTTTCTCCAACGCCTCAACTGCCGCCTTGCCGCCCTCCTTTGATGCAATGCCGGGTGTAGGCTTTACATCGCTACACTCAACGAGGTTGATTTTACCCCAGCGGGCCTCGGCAGCCGAGGATACGATGTTGAACTGCACTTTGCTACTCAACTCCTCGTCGTGCTCTGCTTCGAGCAGAGGCATATATGCTTTTGCAGCGGCGAGAGAACCGTAAACAACAGGAGTGAAAAGCTCTGTGATACGGCTATCCGATAGCGTGCGAAGAATAATCTCCCAGCCCACACCATTGGTGTCGCCCTGCGTAATTCCTATTTTGAGTCTGTTATCTGACATAAATTCAATCGTTTTCAATCCGCAAATATACTAATAATTTTCAATTATTAGCGAATAATTAAGATTTTGATTATTTAGACACGCGAAAACCGCATCTTGCTGAAAGACAAAATCTCGCTCAAAATTATATTTGGCTGAAATATTGGTGCTCTGATTATGCAACCGTAGGCAGATAGTAGATTACGATTCCGGCCACGGCCGAGAGTACAATCAGCAATATTGGATTTATTTTTTTGTAGGATGCGGCTATGGCTGCCATGAACAATATCCAGCTCCACGCGTCAATGAAACTTGCCCCCTGTTTGTCCGAGGGGAAGAGTAGGAGCAGCGCCCCGGCTAAAATCATTCCTATAACCACCGGTCGCATGAAGGCAATGGTGCTCTTCATGTAGCGATTATCCTTGAGTCGCAGGAAGAATCGGGTGATGAGAATCATCAGTGTCAGCGCCGGCAGACATACCGACAGAGTAGCCACAACCGAGCCCCAGAAACCTGCCACGGTGTAGCCTACATAGGTGGCTGAATTGATGGCTATTGGGCCGGGTGTCATCTGTGAAATGGCCACAATGTTTGTAAACTCCTCGTTGGTGAGCCAGGCGTGTTGCACGACAATCTCGTTGTGGATAAGCGAGAGCATTGCGTAGCCTCCGCCAAAACCGAAGAATCCGATTTTCAGGTAACTGAAGAATAGCTGAAGGTAAATCATCGCTCAACCTCCTTTCCTCGGCGTGCAGCCCATAAAAGCCCGATAAGAGCAGCTATGATAAGTAGATAAATGGGTGAAACGCCGAAATGCCAAACACCGAGAGCCACACCTGCCGATATGGCTGCGGCATACCACTTCAGACCCTTTGCCAGTCCGAGCACGGGGGCAAACATCAATGCCACGACAACAGGTCGCATACCCTTAAATGCGGCATCCACAATGGGATTTTCGCGTATCTGCGAGAAGAATATCGCTACAAGCAGAATAATCGAAAATGAGGGTAGGGCAACACCTGCCAAAGCCGTTAATGCGCCCCGGTAACCATATAATTTGTAACCGACGAACACCGCTGCGTTGAGCGATATGGGCCCCGGAGCCGATTGAGCCAAAGTCAATAGGTCGAAAAACTCCTTCTCCTCAATCCAATGGCGATGGTCGATGACTTCGCGCTGGATAATGGGAATCATGGCATATCCACCTCCAAAGGTGAATGTGCCAATCTTCAAAAACGAGCAAAAGAGTTCCCCGAAGCGCCCCATAATCATTGCTATTTCATGCGTGTAAAACGGCAGAATGTACCCAGTGGCAGAGCCTTGCCTGCGGAGTCGTTGAAATATAACTCGCCCATCTGCTCCTCACCCGTAGAGCCGAACGCCTGCCTTAAAGCTGTGCGTGACAGCAGAGCCGAGAGCCCCATAGAGTAGAGGTTCAGCACAAGGAATCCATGTTCGCGGTCGAGTAGCGCGGCGCAGCACTCTAACATCTCGCCGATATTCTCCTCCAAAACCCACTTCTCGCCGTTTGCTCCGCGACCATAGGCAGGAGGGTCGAGGATGATGCCGTCATAAATGTTGCCTCTGCGTACTTCGCGACGCACAAACTTCAGTGCATCTTCGACAATCCAGCGTATGCCCTCCAGTCCGCTGCTCTCCATATTCTCGCGCGACCAAGTAACCACCTGCTTTACCGAATCGACATGCGTAACATCGGCTCCGGCAGCGCGTGCCGCTAATGATGCACCTCCCGTATATGCGAAGAGGTTCAATACCTTGGGTTGGTAGCCTGCTTGTTGCTGGCGCTTGATGTTGTCGTAGATAAACTCCCAATTTGCCGCCTGCTCGGGGAATATGCCCACATGCTTGAACGATGTGAGAGCCAAGCGCATCTTTAGGTGCATTGCTTTGTAGCTATATTCCACTTGCCAACGGTCGGGCATTTGGGGCTTAAGGTGCCACTCGCCGCGCTCGTCGCTCTTCGATGATGAGGTGCGAACGAACGAAGCATCGGCCCTTTGTTGCCACTCCTTTTCGTCGAGCGAGCGATGCCAAATGGCTTGCGGTTCGGGGCGGCGTGTTACATATCGCCCGAAGCGCTCCAATTTCTCGAAATCTCCCGAGTCGATTAGCTCGTAGTCGGGGAATGTGGGTGTAAGTAGTTGGCTCATATTGGTTTGCTAAATTTTTCTTTCGTCATATAACATCATCTGGCAACGCTGACAATCAAACTCCAAACGATAGCGCGCCGTGCCGTGTTCGATGTAGAGTTTTCCTTTAAGTTTGGGATTATCCTTCAGGCACTCGCCTATTTCGCGGCGGATGCAGTAGCTCGATAGCATAACTCTCTCTCCGCGTGTGCTGCTTGCCTCCAACGCCGGCTCAATGCTTGTTGCGCCATGCAGGTTGTAAAATTCGCGTGCCAAATGGTTTGTGACATTCTCGTAGCGGCTCACCACATTGCGCGGATAGCGGGCCGAGGGGTTGTCGGCAAGGATTTTTTGCTCGGAGCGATGCGTGGCGCGTTTTGCGGCGAGTTGCTCTAAGGCCTCGCGGCGCATATCGCTGAGGATGCTTGCCGGCGCAAACCACTCACACCCCAAAATTTCCACATCGACAATATCGAACATCGTGCCGCCACTCTTCTCTATGGCTCGTAGCGCCGTTTGTCGCATCTTTTCGGGATTGGATGCCGCCTCAAGGGCAATCATGCGGTTGAGCTCAGCCGAAAGTCCTGTTTCGTCGGTAACTTTCAGGCTTATGCTCTCCGACGATAGCTGCAACCTTGCCCTAACCTCTATTTGGCGCTTGATGCGAGCTCGCTCCAAGGCTAAGGAGAATTGGTGGTCGTAGTTGCGGAAAACCTCCACTCCTATGGCTATGCCCTCCATGCGGTTGGGGGTTATAACGGCTCCCTCCACGCGGTTTATATTGGTGCCTCGCATCTCGCCATCGCAAATGATGCAGATGCCGTCACCCGGCGATAATGTCGCTGCGGAGTCTAATTTGAACGAATTGCGCGATATGCTCTCGACCTTACCCAAATACTCTCCGACGGCCTTTGGCGTGTTGAACGACGCCACACCGGCCCGCTTGCCGTAGAGCATATACTCGCTTGCTCCTCGAGTGAAACTCTTTGCCGGATTGGGCTGAAAATCTATCGTCGAACGCCCCACCGACGAGCGGCAAACATCTGTGCGCTGCGCGATTATATCGTCTAACAGGCGACGATAGTGCGATACAATATTTTTTACATAACCCTCATCTTTTAATCTTCCCTCGATTTTGAACGATGACACTCCGGCATCTATCAAATCCTCAAGCGACGAGGAGAGGTTGAAATCCCTGACCGAGAGCAGATGCTTGCCTTCGAAAATCTTGCGACCGCGCTCATCTACAAGGTCGTACGGTAGGCGACAGGGCTGTGAACACTCGCCGCGATTACCACTGCGCTCCGATGTCGAGCGAGAGAGGAAGCAGCGACCGCTATGCCCTACGCATATTGCGCCATGAATAAAACACTCCAACTCGGCGGTTGTAGCCTGGCGAATTGCGCGAATCTCCTCGAGCGATAACGAACGCTCCAATATCAGGCGCGAAAATCCGCACTGCTCGAAAAATCGGGCCTCCTCAGCCGAGCCTATTGCGACCTGCGTTGAGGCGTGCAACTCTACGGGCAGATTCATCTGCCTAAGCGCCATATCCTGGATGATTATGGCATCTATGCCTGCCGCAATCAGCTCGCGCGCCAACGCCTCGGCATCGGCTAACTCGGAGTCGTACAACACGGTGTTGAGCGTCGCGTAGACTTTAACACCGAAGAGGTGGGCATAGTCGATGACCTGCTTTATTTCCTCCAACGAGTTCGCTGCCGCACGCCTTGCGCCAAATCGTCCCGCACCCATGTATACCGCATCGGCTCCGCAATCTATGGCGATGCGGGCGCAGGCGGCATCTTTGGCGGGTGCTAATAGCTCTATTTTTCGAGGCTGCGACATCTTTGGTGAGGTTTTTATGTGTTGTAAACCTTATTTGTGCATTCTACGGCGGAATTCGGCGCATACAATACCCGTTGCCATGGCTACATTAAGCGACTCCGAGCCTATGTGGTCGGTCGGGTAGGTGGGTATCAACAAACGATGCGAGAAGTGGCGTGCGCACTTCTGACTGACGCCGCGTCCTTCGTTGCCCATGACAATCACTCCGCCCGATGCGAGTTCGGCGTTGTAGATGTTATCTCCATCGAGCATCGTGCCAAAAATCGGTGTGCCGCGCTGTGCCGAGCGGGCAAGAAAATCCGCCAAGGGCAGATAGTGTACCCTAACGCGCAAAATGGCACCCATGGTAGCCTGCACGACCTTTGGGTTAAAGCAATCGGCTGTATCTTCCGAGCAATATATATCCTGCACTCCAAACCAGTCGGCAAGGCGAATAATAGTGCCGAGATTGCCGGGGTTTTGCACGCCGTCCAGAGCGAGTGAAAGCTGCTTTGCCGAGGCTGTAACGGGTGTTTTATGGCGAGGCTGACCGACCACAGCGAGCGAAGTCGAGGCGGTCTTTAGCTGTGAAATACGCTCCATCTCCTTTGGGGAAACATGCTCGGCTTGCTCCTCGAAATGCCCTTCAAGGGCGTAGAGATGGCGCACCTCCCAGCCCGAAGCCATTATCTCCGATATGAGCTTGTCGCCCTCGGCGATGAATAGTCGCTCCTCATCGCGCGTGCGCTTAATGGCAAGCGAACGGACAAATTGTATCTCGGCCTTTGTCATAATTGTTTTGCTTTAGGGTCTATTGAAAATGTTTTACCCTCCTCCGCTATATCGGTTGCGGGGAATATCTCGCGGCACTCCGTAACGAGGGCTTTCAGGTCGCGGTAGCGTGACGAGAAGTGTCCGATAAGTAATCTGCCAACTTCCGCCATATGAGCTATTTTTGCAGCATCTACCGTCGAGGAGTGGCCTCGCTCTTTGGCCAATTTCTTCTCGGCGGCGGCGTAGGTGGTTTCATGGTAGAGCATATCGACTCCCGCAACCATCTTTGCTACGCGAGCCGAGTAGTTGGTGTCGGAGCAATAGGCGTATGCCATCGAGCCATAAGGGCGATAGGTAATATGCTCGCAGGGGAGTATCTCGCCGCTCTCGAGCGTAAGGTCTTCGCCTCGCTTTGCGGCAACAATCTGCGCCACGCTTAATCCGTAACGCTCTATGGCATATTTGCTTACATTGAGCATTGGTTCCTTTTGGCGGAACAGATAACCCGTCGCGGGGACCCTATGCCGTAGAGGCAGAGTCCACACCTCGGTGGTGTCGTTTTCGAAGATGATTTGATGCTTTGTGGTATCGACCTCCACCCACTCCGGAGTGTAGGGCAAATCACTCTCACAGAGCCTTAAAAACGACTCCAACATCTCGCCAAAGGGGCGTGGTGCATAAATCCTCAGGGGTGTGCGACGCCCATAAAGCCCCAAAGTCGAAAGCAACGGGAAGAGTCCGAAAAAGTGGTCGCCATGCAGGTGCGAGAGGAATACCGCCCGCAATTTCAGGGGCGAAATGCCATAACGCATCAGCTGGCGCTGCACACCCTCGCCGGCATCAACCAAAAAGAACTGTTCGTTGATGTTTACGACCTGCGCCGAGGGATGCCCCGTAGAGGTTGGCTTTGCCGATGTGTTGCCGAGTATGGTTACTGCTATTGACACGCCGTTTGGTTTTACTTGCTCATTTTAATTTACTTGCTCAACAGATAACGCTCGCAATCGAGTGCTGCAATGCAACCCGAACCTGCAGCTGTGATAGCTTGACGGTAGTGGGGGTCCTTGACATCTCCTGCGGCAAATACACCCTCGATATTGGTCTTCGAGGTGCCGGGAATGGTCTTTATATAGCCCTCCTCGTCAAGCTCCAATTTGCCCTTGAAGAGTTCGGTGTTGGGGTGATGACCAATTGCTAGGAAGAATCCGCTGATGTCGATTGTCTTCTCCTCGCCCGACGCATGACGCAAGCGAGCGCCCGTTACGCCATCCTCGTCGCCCAAAACCTCGACCGTGTTATGCTCAAACAAAACCTTGATGTTCGGAGTATTGAAAACTCTCTCCTGCATAGCCTTCGAAGCGCGCAAAAATGGTTTTCTGACAATCAGATATACTTGGCGGCAGATAGAAGCAAGGTAGGTAGCCTCCTCGCAGGCTGTATCGCCACCGCCGACAACAGCAACATCCTGCTTGCGATAGAAGAATCCGTCGCATGTTGCGCAGGCGCTCACGCCCATACCGCGATACTTTGCCTCCGACTCCAATCCGAGATACTTTGCCGAAGCACCCGTAGCGACGATAAGCGTCTGGGCCTCAATTTTCTTCTCGCCGTCGATAGTTACGACAAATGGACGAGCGTCGAAATCAATATCTGTTACGATACCGAAGCGTACATCGGCACCGAAACGCTGTGCCTGACGCTTTAGGTCGGCCATCATCTCCGTACCGCCGATACCCTCGGGATAACCGGGGAAATTCTCAATTTCGGTGGTTGTGGTTAATTGTCCACCCGGCTCGATACCCTCGTAGACGATGGGTGAGAGGTTGGCGCGTGAAGCGTAGATTGCAGCGGTGAATCCCGCAGGACCGCTACCGATAATAAGGCATTTTGTCTGTTCCATATTCTTTCTATTTTTATATTTATCTTATTTTATCCGTATATTAAGGCTCGGTCTGGCCGAATGGAGATATTAACGCTCCCATATAATCAAATATTGCCCACTCCTTGCCGTTGTAGACCAAAGAGTTGCCGCTCCGAGTGTCGTAGTCTACGATTGCGTATTGCGGCGGTATGATATATCGGCCTGTTTTGTCGATTAATCCCATACCCTCGCGGCTCTCAACCTCGGCACGCCCCTCGCAAAATTTACTCACCCAAAGGTACTGAGGCGGAATAACGATATTACATTCGCAATCCATGAAACCCCAACCCTTTTCATTCTCTATGGCTATCAAACCCTCTGCCATTGCGAGGTGGTTTTTATATACCGAGATATTGGGAGGTGTGATATTGTAACCCAAGGGCTCGATGTCACGAAGCAACATTTGGTCGGAAAGTTGCTCGACTCCGGAGTGTAATTGCTCGAATGTCGAGTCGTCATTGCCTGCGCCGGCGGTGGCATAGTACCAACGAATGGGGCGCAGAATACCATCCTCGCCATATATAAGATTCTCCTCACGCAGGTTATTTAGCGAGATGTCGGCAGCCTTTAATGCGGCCTGCAAATCCTCTATGGCAAGCAACAGGTCGGCGGCATATTCGGCATCGGCCTGAGCCGTACGCAGTGCGACATCGAAGCTCACACCCTCGTGCAGCGGCTCTAAAAGTATATCGCATAAATCTTCATTGCCCGTAGGCGTTGTGAAACGCATCTCCTGACGCAGAAGCGATAAATGCGGAACTATCGACGATGTGAGGTGTCGCTTGAGAGGCAAAAATCGCTCTACGCGATGCAACGCCTCGGGCGTTAGGGGCATGAAGATAATCATGCGTTTCCCGTCAATCGAAACTCTGCTCTCGGCGAAATGTGTGGAACGCACAATCGGGCAATTATCCCAAGTGATTCGGGGTAATGTCCTGAAACTGCGGTCTGCGTTCATTAGCGCATATCGTAAAGCTGATATAGATACCATGGTTATTGCATATTACATACGCTACGAGAGCCGATGTTGATAATTGATAGCAGTTCGATTATTGAGGCATTATAACCCATTCCGATAAACGGAGGTGCTGTCGCTACGCCCTTCAGACGCGATATTGCGTCGTTGAATACCTCAGGCATAATACTCGAACATTCGGCCAAGGTCGAGGCATAGTGTCCCATGCCGGGTATTTCGTCGGGCATAGGGAAAACTATAGCCGGAAGATGATGGTTGGCTGCAATATGAATGTTCAGGAGTAAAACATTGCCGTCGGTTGTTGCTTGTCGTTTAATGTCGCTGCAAATGTCGATAAGCTCCTTGTGGTCACAATCCGACGCTTCACCATCGGTGATGTGTATGATGCTTGGCGGAAAGCTATCTCTATTCTGCTTAACCGAGCACCACTCAGCCACCAAATCACGCGTATGAAGCATTGCTTCATACATGGGAGTATTACCTTCGGCTTTGGGGGTAATCCATTGGGTGGATTTATGCTCTGTCAAAGCCCATGAGCCGTTGGGCAGCTCCTGCTCGAGGGTATTGATGCAGTATTGTTGTTTGTGGCGCTCCAACTCATCGACGGCTAAAAATCCGCGCTTATCGAGTAGGCGTTCCACCTGATTGTTGCCATATCCTATAACGGCAATGTCATAGTAGTTGCGCACCCCATCAATTCGGCGACAGCGGTCGAGTAGCTCGGTGATTAACGAATTGGCAATATAAGTCAAGGCCTCCGCTTTGGTCATCGAAAGTTTTCCAAAGCGAATAGGCTCCTGCATAGATTTTGAGCGGTCAAGTAATATAACAAATGCAGTCCTATGTGTGCGTGTTATCTCTTGTGAATACATGGCTTATGCTCTTGGTATGCAAAAATACATTATTTAGCCGAATTTTCAAATAATACAGCGACTTTATCTCTCTGTTATCGAAGAGGGTGTATCCCCTTTAGAGAAGCGCAGTGAGCGGTAAATGGTGGCGTTGCCCCGCCTGGTCACGAATCACAATTGCGCCGTCTTTTACGGGCTTGGCCGTTATCCCTTTCGCAAAGGAGTGTACGACGCCGCGCTTCTCGAGCGAGAGTAGGTGGGTGTAGCCGCCAAGTGAGGCAATCATATAGCCCTCGGAGGGTTCAAAACCACTATCATAAAGCGGAGGAATAATCCAGTCCTCGTTGTTGCGGCAACCCCACAAACCACCCTCCTGCTCTAATGTGGCGTTGGCAACGCCTGAGTCGGGGATGTTGGTGTGTAGGAACGAGAGCGTAGGCTTCAGATTAAACAGGCGTGGCCATTGCGAGTGCAGCATGCGTGCCACGCGATAGTGGAGGGCATCCCCGCGGCGGGCAAACTCCTCGATGATGTGATTTAGCAACTCGCATTTGCCTGCTATTATGTCGCGCGGTTGCAGTGGAAATTCGCCTGTTGTGCGGAAGTGTTCGATAATCGAAAAGTCTATTGCCGCAGCGTGCAGTATGGTGGAAATCAGAGCTATGGAATAATCATCGAGATGATTGTCAAACAACTGATAATCGCGCTTGGGGTGTTGATAGGCTGCCGTACCAATCTCGATTGAAGGTCTGCCGGCAAGTGCGGGTATAAACGCCGAGTCGAAATCAATCGGGACACACTCTTCAGACTCTGTGACGAGAATATTTTCGGGTTTCAAATCGCCATGTGCTCTATCGGAGGATAAAATCCGATAGGCCATTTTGTCGAACGCTTGAGCCAAAATGCCGACCTCGCTACACGACTGCGCGTTGCATAGTGCTTCGTCGAGTGAGGAGCCTTCAATGCGGTCGTAGAGTAGGCAGTCTATCCACATTGTAGCACCTGTGATGGCGACGATACATAGCTCGCGCGGATGAAAAAGTGCGCCGTAAATCTCTCTTAAGTAAGGGTTGGGGCGCGTATAGCATTTCAGCATCTTCAGGCGTCCTTCATGCTTTACGGTAAAGAGTACGGCGGCATTTCCTGTGATATATACGGGTTTGCCGTCGTGATATAATGGCTCTATGCCGCATAGCGTACGCCACACGGTCGAGGGGCAGGAAACAGCATCGACAATATCAGAAATGGGCATAGGTTGTTGTATAAAAAAGAGCCGCCAACGATTTCGCTGTGCGGCCCTTTGTGGGTTATGGGGTTATTAGTTGCAGCCGCAGTCGCTATCACAACCACCCTCGCAACCACCTTCGCAGTCGTGACATCCGCATCCGCATCCACCCTGCGCAGCCAAATCCTCGGGAGTTACATCGCGTACCTCGACAACCTCAACATCGAAGTTCAGAGTCTTGCCCGCCATGGGGTGGTTGAAGTCCATCTTAACGCTCTCCTCGGCTATCTCCTTAACGATACCGTTCATGCGGTTACCCTGAGCGTCGCTCATAGGGATAATGTTGCCGATTACGAGCAACTCCTCTGCTACCTTGCCGTCAATCATGAAAATTGACTTTGGAAGGTCTACCACTGCCTCGGGGATAATCTCGCCATAACCATCAGCGGGAGCCAATGTGAACGAAACCTTCTCTCCGGGCTCCTTGCCCATGATAGCACCCTCAAACTTGGGCAGAAGCATGCCTGTACCGCAAATGAACTGCAAGGGCTGACCCTCGCGTGACTGGTCGGCAACCTGACCATCAACGGTCAAAGTGTAGTGTACCGACACCATTTTTGAATTCTCTACTTTCATATCTTTATATGTGTTTTTAGTTTTTTCCGAGTGCAAATATACAAATTATTTCTTTTTTAGGCATCTACCCGGGCAATCAGTTGTGTTATATTACTCTAAATAGTAATAATTGGCATCTGATGAAATTACAACGCGGGTGTTTTTGTCGTATTTATACATTATTTTTCTTATATTTGCCATACCTTAACCCTTAACTAATGAGATACAATACCGTATATCTATTATTTGCAGCTATATGCTGTTGTCTGTGTAGCGGTTGCCGGCAGGAGCAATCGGTCGAGGAGCGACACTCCGACACATTCGTTCAGCTCTACAATCAGGGGCAAATATTCGATGAGGCAGGCGATTTTCAGCAGGCGATGCGTGCATATATGGAGGCCGAGCAGCATGCTGCGCGGGGAGCCGATGCCCGTCTGCTCGGCGAGCTATATGGTCGCATCGGAGCTATATATAACCGTTATTGCGATTATGCTCAATCGCTCAGTTATTATCAAAAAGCATATCGGCATTTTATTTCAATCGGTGAGGAGTATTTGCAAAATAGGACGCTGTGCGACATCTCGGCACTATATATCGCCATGGGAAAATATACGGATGCTGCACAACTGCTCACATTAACCAATAATTGGGCAATACTGGCCGATAATGATGCGCTGCAAGAGCATATCAACGAGCTGCTTGCCGATTTATACGGTCGATTTGATGCGCTTGAGAATATGCGGCAAGTGACCATTCCCGCCAAACAGTCTGTTGATTATGCTTATCGTGAAAGCAACCGTTTTTTGGCGTTGAGGTCTGCCCATGAGCGTAAGTTAGCGGCCGTCGAGCATTATCTGCGTATGGCGTGGGCGGAGGCTGAAAATGCGTTGGATTCGTTGGATATGTACTCTGTCGAATATACTATTCAGGATATATTGGGCAATAGCCGTGCGGCATTGGAGAGCTATCGCAAAATGACGCAAATGCAGAATATGAGAATGGATACTATTATGCGTAATCCGATACAGCAGGTGCGCATAGAGTATTTGCAGCGACTCTCCGATATGCGTATGGAGCAGCTGCGCCAGAAGCAGACCATAAACATGCTTATTACAACGGTTGCATGTGTGGTTATTCTTTTGTTGGTCATTATCTCTGTCTATCAGCGTCGTCTGCGTAAAGCGGCTGTGGATAATTATATGGTCGAGGTGCAGACCTTGCAGCAGAGAATACGCAATCGCGAGAGTGTTATTTCGGATATGAACGAGCAGATTGTCCACTCGTCGGCATCGGTCGAGCAGATGGGTGAGCAGATAAAAACCCTCTTCAAACGGCAGTTTGCCCTGCTCGACTCGCTTGTTAATACCTATTACGAAACACGCGACATAAATCGCGACAAGGAGGCTATATACAAGCAGGTGAAGGATGAAATCGCCAAGTTGAGCAGTCCGAAGAGTGTGGCAGAGTTGGAGGCTATCATCAACCGCCATCGAAATAATGTCATTGCCGATATTCGCACCAAGTATCCCTCGCTTTCGGAACAGAACATCACTTTGCTCTGTTATATTTTGGCTGGTTTTTCGGCAAAGAGCATCGGAATTTTGCTCGATTGCTCGATTGCAAATGTCCACACCAAGCGCAGCCGCCTAAAACACCAACTCATGGAAATGGATGCCGCCTCGGGCGAAAAATTTTCTGAGATATTAAACTAAGTATTTGAAAATCAATAAGATGTTTGTATTGGGTGTAAATCGCTGTTAATCAGCTGTTTACGGCGATGTAAGAAAATCCGGTTTTCTTTATCGTGTAACTTGCTGCTGCTCAGGTGCTTGCGATTTAACCATGTAAGGATAATTTAAGGTTGTTTTTCGTTTTTTAAGTTTGTTAATGGTAACTTTGCAATACCGGAAAGTGAGTTCGGATTTTACTATTTTAGGCTTGTAACTAAAAATGAGATTCTCACGCATTTGTTTTTCGCCACTCTGAGGAGAATAGCGACGAGTGAGTCTAAAAAACAAATGCTCAGAATGACGCTACTCGCCAAAACTATATAATTTCGAAAATTTTTACGGCCAAAAGTTTTATGACCCTTTAACTAATTTTATATATATGCCATGAAACGAATTATTAACCTTTTAATCGTTGTTGCCGTGATGATGGTGTCGTGCAGCCCTGCGCATCGCATCATCGACGACCCGTTAATCGAGACGACAAGCAGCAATATCCTCGATGTTACGCGTGTCGAGCTTAGCGATACGGCAACGATTGTTCATTTGGAGGCGCACTATCTGCCCGGCTGGTGGGTAATGCCGCTGAGGGCTATGTGCCTGAGGGTTGATGGCGAGAAATATATCGCCACCCGAATCGAAGGCGCAAATTTCGATGAACGATTCTGGATGCACCCCGAGGGTCATGCTCCGTGGGTCGTTACCTTCCCGCCCATTCCGAGGGGAGCCAAAAAGATGGATTTGTTTAATGGTTATTACGATATAGGTACGGAGCGCCTCTATGGCATCGACCTTACGGGCCGAAAGCGTGCGCCAAAGTTTCATAAGGATTTGCCCCGAAAGTTCCGTCAGCCCCTCTCGAACGAGGATGTGAAAATCCCCGAAATATCATATAAGGTGGGCGAGAGTGAGGTGCGCCTGCATCTGCTGGGCTATCGCGACAGTCTGATGGATAGCCGAGTGGGAGTATATGTGCAAGATGTTATGATGGGGTATTACGATATTCAGAATGTGGATGCCGAGGGTAATCTTACTTTGCGACTTCCGCTATATGGTACATCGGCGCTCTATATTGGATATATGGGTTCGCTGGATACGACACCCAAGATAGATGTTTCGTCAATCACTGACGAGATTACCTATATGGTATTTGTCGAGCCGGGTGAGCAGATGGATGTCTATATCGACCTTAACAAGAAGGGCGAGTGGTTGCGTAATCGCCGCCACGGGCGATTCACCTACGATATGGGTGTATATACTTCGGGTAAGCATGCCGAGGTGAATCGTCAGATCAACAACCTTCCTTACAGAATAGAGATGGACCCCACGCCCGAATATGATAAATTCATAGATTATCGTATGAGTGCCGAGGAGTATGTGGCGCATGTGAAAAAGGTCTATCGCAAATGCCTTGACTCGATAAATCGCTCGCCAGACTTTACTCCGTTGCAGAGGCGTGTGAGCATCTCGCGCCTAAATGGCGAGTATATACAATATATATTAGAAGCGCATAGTAAGATTGTTCGTAATTATTATGCGATGGGTGGACGCGGTGATTTATACGGCTCACTGCCCGACAGTGTTAAAACGGCGACCTTTACCGATGAGCATAATAAGGATATGGTGAGTGCGATGCAACTCGATATTGAGAATACATTGCTCTTGGAGAGTCAGAGGTTGAGCACGCCCATTTTGAAGGGTTGGCTGCCACTGCAAGAGGGCTTTGAAATCTTGGCTGACCATAATGCTGATGTCATTTATACATATTTGGAGATAATGTCTTGGGATCAGTGGGGGTCACAAAACAAAAAGACACTGAAACTTATAAAAACTCGCGGCCTTGTCGATATGTTCGGCGAGGTAATTGCCCAACAACAGCAGCGCGCCATCGAGATTGCCGAGAAGGTTAAGGTTGAGCCTACACCCGAGGGCGACGAAAAGGCGATGTTCGATGCCATAGTTGCACCCCATCGGGGTAAGGTTGTGGTTATTCAGCATTGGCATAACACCTATTCCTTGGAATGGACTAATATACTCAACATGCGTCAGTGGGCTCCGCTGCGTGAGGAGTTTAAGGATGATGTGGTGTGGATTAACATCTTCTGGACTTATATTCGCGATATGGGTCAAGCTGAATTGCAGTGCCTGAAAAGTGCTATGTTGGAGGACTCCGTAAGCCGACATTATGTGATTGATGCCACCAAGAAGAATCCTTACAGAATGATGCGCTCGATTTGCGATAAAGAAGCCGTGACGCGCCCCGACTTCTATATCGTGGATCGCGATGGCACTGTCGAGCCGATTTTTGTGCCTCAGCAAGCGGCTACCTGGCGCAAGGAGTACAACGATGGTGGTCGTCCTACCGATAAACTAAGAAACAAGCTCCGAGAGAAGTTGAATAAATAGAAAGCATAGTAGGAAATCTTCTTGAAGAGCTGCGCGCGCCACGATACCCTCAACTCGTGGCGCTTTTTTTCTGACACACCAAGGGCCTGTCTAATGAGTTTTAGGCAGGCCCTCTGATTATAAACAGTTGTGTGAGTTATCGCTGCAAAGCCTCCCAAAGCATATCCTTCAGGCGTTGGATATTAAGTCCCGATACCGACGAGATAAATACCGACGGAATACCCTCGGGAAGGTGAGGGCGCATCTGCTCGATAAGCTCATCATCCAACATGTCGCACTTTGTAATGGCCAAGAAACGCTCCTTGTCCAATAGCTCGGGGTTGTATTGTGTTAATTCGCCCAACAAAATCTCGTAATCCTTGGCAATATCGTCGCTATCGGCCGGCACCATAAACAGCAACACCGAATTTCGCTCGATATGGCGCAGGAATCGTGTGCCGAGGCCCTTGCCTTCATGCGCACCCTCGATAATTCCGGGAATGTCGGCCATAACAAACGACTTGTGGTCGCGCACCTCGACAATGCCCAAGTTGGGCTCTAAAGTCGTAAACGCATAGTTTGCAATCTTAGGCTTCGCAGCCGACACAACCGACAACAGCGTACTCTTTCCGGCATTGGGGAAACCTACCAAGCCGACATCGGCCAAGACCTTCAACTCAAGGATGAAGGCACCCTCTTCGCCCTCTTCGCCGGGCTGCGAGTAGCGGGGCGCTTGGTTTGTAGCGCTCTTGAAGTGCCAGTTGCCAAGGCCTCCGCGGCCACCTTTCAGCAGGGTGAGCTGCTCGCCATGCTCGGTAACTTCGCCTACATACTCTATTGTTGTCGAGCCATCCTCCTGCTCCACCAAGCGGCGTGCAACCGTTCCCAAGGGTACAGGAATGATGATGTCGGGCGCATCCTTACCCGAAGAACGCGCACCATGACCACCCTCGCCATCCTCGGCAAATTGGTGACGCTGATATTTGAGGTGAATCAAGGTCCAATACTGCTTGTCACCCTGCAAAATAATGCTTCCTCCCTTACCGCCGTCACCGCCGTCAGGCCCTCCGAAGGCTACAAACTTCTCACGACGGAAGTGGCTCGAACCGGCTCCACCATGTCCCGAGCGAGCAAAAATCTTTACATAATCGACAAAATTAGACCCTGCCATAATCTTAGTTTTTATAATTCAAGGGGCAAAGATAACGGTTTTGACAGAAAGTGCCAAATGTTACATTGCCCCCGATTAGATATGCTTTATTCTAAATTAGAGTTTCTGAAACTCCTTGTTGAGCCACTCGATACGCTCGGTGTAGCGGTCGATAATCTTATCCACCGACTGCTCATATGTCATGCTGCCCTCACCGTTGGGGCTGTTAGGCATGGTAGAATCCCATATCTTAAAGTTCATTTCGGCAGATAGTGATAGTTTTGCCTTCATGTCTTTCATGTATTGGATTGTGGCGTAAAACTTAGGATATAATTCTCCCCAACGCTCCTTGACCAAGGCTACGAATTCCGGGTCTTGGAAGAGTCGAGGATACCATAAATATTTTTTACACTGCCACCCTGTACGCCATGTAAATGTAGTCCAATCATAATCCCACATAGGTCCAGAAACGAGTTTGCCGCCAGCATTTTTGTGTATGTATGAACTTTTGGGGTGTTGCCATTCGGAATGAGCAATCAGCTCTGACACAAGGTATATATCGACAAATGACAGAATATCTATATAGTTTTTGTAACCATTCTCTTCGTCTAACCAATCCTCGCTATAAAGAGCATCTTCGAATCCCTGGAAATAGTCCGTTATATAATTTAACTGTTCGTCAGTCAAATCTTCTGCTTCGGGGTCTTTAATCTTGACATTAATCTTCTGATTATTTTGGTATGTATGCTTAGAATAGAATAGCGTTTCGTCGGCATCGGGAGTATAGGTATCCATTTCCATTAGATACCCGACCTCAGGGCCGGCCAACCCCTCTTCAAACTCCGTAATATTTACACGATTCTCATCAATTTTAATCTGCTCACATAAATAATAATTACCCTGATATTTGCCATTTAATACCAACTCTACATGGTAGCCGTGAGGAGTCCACGCTAACGAAGTTTGCTGCCCTAAATGGAATGATACATCGTTACGCAACATCGTTTTATCAATAAAGTTGGCCAATAATACCCAGCGCTTATGTTTGGGCAAACCAAATACGGATGTTTTTTTCGATAGTTTTAACTTGTAAGGTTTTTTGGCATAATAGAGCCATGTGGAATTACCGCGACCTGCAATTTCGGTATCCATGAGTTCTATGTCGTCAAACTCCTCGCCACCATCAATAAATATTGTGGCATTTATCCAATTATGTTTGCTTGTAATAGGGGCATTATTTTCGGTTTGGATAACAACAATCGGCAAACCCGTGAATTCAAACTTTAACGATACGGTATACTCTTTTGCATCTCCAACTGCGTTCTCTAATCGATAAGTAATATTTTTGGTAAAATCTTGCGATGTTTTTCCTGAAATTTGTTCATCCTCATTGACATAAACTTTTATGCTCTCCTTAACCTTGAACGATGGCTTTAATTTCGCGCCAGGGTATACGGGATTCAGAGTCTTAATAATACCGTCATATGAAATGTTGCCATCTTCAGAGATAGTACACTCTATATTTTCAGCCAAAAAGGATGTGTTATATGCTTTGAGTAATGAGAATTCCTCAAATACAGGTGCTTCGACAACTGGCTCATCTCCCGGCTCGTCACCCGGTTCATCTCCCGGTTCATCTCCCGGCTCATCCCCCGGCTCATCCCCCGGCTCATCATCCGGGTCTTCAACTTTGTCATAATGGGGAGGAACGATTGTCTTGTCGTCCTCGCAACTGATAATACTCATTGTTAGCAAGCCTATCAAAGCTATGATAAGCACTCTTGAAAGCAGGTTTCTCATCGTGGGTTAAATATTTATTTTAACTACTAAATTTTACGCACAAAAATTTTTCTTTTAAGCGTGTTGTACGCTGAATGACAAAAATATGCAATTTATCCGTTAAAACCAACATATGTCGCCAAAAAGTCATGCCGCGAGCGCTGCGAGGTTAAAATTTCCACGATATAATGGCATAGAATGTGCGCGGGTAGGCGTAGGTGAGGATGTTATCCTGAGGCAGAAAAACCCGTTGTTCACCACTCATATAATTGCGTATGCGCGTCGACTCGTAAGCGTTATAGACAATACTCCTGTCGCCCAAAAGGTTTTTGACCGACAAGGTAGCCACGATACGCCCTTTCGGTAGCCTGAACCAACGAGAAACCGAGGCGTCGATTGTCGCGGCATCGTTGAGGCGTTGCTGCTCGGCGAATTGTCGAAGTATCTCTTTCGAGGCAGGCGCTTGAGCGAGTATGCGCTCTGTGCGACGCACAAAGCCTGCATCTACATATCGAAATGCTGCAAATTGAGCATTTAAGGATGCCGACCACCCCTTGTAGGTGAAATATGAGAGCGAAATGGCTCCGAGAAGTTGTGGTGCGCCACCAATATGGCAATCTTCCATCAAGCTCTCGCTATTTAGGCTTACGATTTGGTTGTCGGAGTCGGAGTAGTGCGTGACAAGAGGATTTTTCGAATAGATATACCTCCCGACCGAGAGTGCTGCCGAGGCGCGCAAACTTCGCGATATGGAGTATTCGGCGGTAGCCTCCACTCCATAGCCAAGTGTGCCGAATCCCGCGACATCCACATCGCAGAATACTCCCGACAAATCATCATACGCTCTGAATGTTTGACGCTGATTGCGATGTGACTGCAGGTAAATTGCTGCCGTTGCGTCGAACTTTTCGGAGGTATAGGCGTAATTCATCTCAATGGCTGCAAACCTCTCCATCGAAACATCATCGGCCAAACGATTGTTATATTGCGGATTCAGGAACATATTTGCCGAGTAGGGTGCGCGAGTTGCCAATACTCCATGAATCGCGACAAGATGTTGCTCTGAGAATAGGTGTGTGGCGGCAAGTTTAAGGGTGTAGGGTGCGAATTTCGTTACGGCCGAGCGCCCAAAGGAGCGATTGCCATCGAAGAGCTCTTTCTCGAAATATCCTCGGCGCAGAGCGGCCGAGGAGCCTATCGCCATGTCGGCATTCACCCTCCAATTGGCTGTGCTGTACTCAATTTGCAGGTTAGCCTCCACGCCGCGCTCTATTAGGGCATAGTCGTACGAGAATCTGTCGCCCGGAGTTATTTGGCGATTGGGTCTGCGTTTGTCGTTTTGCAGCGAATTGGCAAAACTGTCGTCGTCAATCAGAAAATAGTCTAAATCAATTAAATAGTCGGCGCCCAGCAGGTCACGCATGCGCTTATAATTGCGCGAGGAGTCTATCCATGCCCGAAGACCATAATCAATGGAGAGCTTGGGCGAAATTGTGCTACTCATTCGCATCACCACCTCGCCGCGAGCTATGCGTTCCACTCTGTCGTCGAGCGCATAGACTGCTCCGTCGTGCGATTTGGAATTGAGATTATATAAATCCTCCCAATTTATTTGAGTATACTTCTCGTTGTCCATTCGCCACTCTGCAGCTACAATTTCGGCCAAGGCGCTGTCGGCAAAGTAGCTGGGCATATATCTGTAATTGTCGGGGCGCGGTGTCATTGCCCCATACCATCCAAGTGAGGAGGTGCTACGCTTGCCGTAGTGGCCACCTGCCGAGAGCGTAAGCAGAGTATTCTCGCTAATGTGCGAGCGGTAGGTCGCAACCGCGAACGGCACAGCATCGCGCCTTACGCGCGAGTTGCGAATCTTGCCCTCCTGTCGGCCCCATAGTGGATTGTAGAGGTTGTCGCCTCGAAGCCCGAATGCCTCTTGTGTAGAGCCTGAGCGCATGCCGCGTTGGGATATTGTCGTGGCACATAAAAGAGAAAAGGTTGCGCCGGTATAAAAATCTTTTGTGAGGCGTACTCCTACATCTACGGCGTCGTTATAAACGCCATTTATATAAAGGTCATCTCCTCCGCGGGCTGCCACATATGCCGACATGCTCCACGCGTAGTTAAGTACGCTCTGCATCGAGGCTCTGATGCCGCCCAAATAGCCCTTGCCCGAGAGGAATAACCCTATGTTGGCGCTATTTTGTGGTGCAATATTCAGCATCGAAAACTCTCTTGAACCCGCCATGATACCTATACTCTGTTCTCCATGTGCAATGCCTCCGAACTCTCGTTCGCAGAGCCCTAATCTACGAATAATGGAACTGTTCGTTGCGCGGAGGTGTATTCCGTCCAATAAGATGGGAGTTGAGGTGTAGTCCGCGCCGCGGCGTGAATATTGCACGAACGAAAAGGCGTATGAGGTTAATTCTCCGAATTTGTCGTCATGCTGAGGTATTGGCTGATGCGAGTGCAGAGTATCCAAGAGTTGTTCTGCATCGAAATCCTGATATTGCGAATCGTATTGCGAATATCCGAATTTATATTGCATATAATCATCTATCAACTCCTGCGCTGTGGCCGAAGTCGATATGAAAATAGCAATGATGGTGAAAATGATTATACGCATCATGACACAATGGCATATAACATTCGCAAACTGAGCGGTTTTCGCAAAAATTACTCTTTATTGTGAGAGTCTATCCAGATTGTAACGGGGCCGTCGTTCACCAATTCGACTTTCATGTCGGCACCAAACTCGCCCGTAGCAACCTTCTTGCCCGAAGCTTGCTCCACCGCTGCGACAAACTTTTCGTACATCGGGCGCGAAAAGGCCTCGGGAGCCGAGCGGATATAAGAAGGTCGGTTGCCCTTCTTTGTCGAGGCGAAGAGCGTGAATTGGCTCACTACCATAATCTCACCCTCGGTCTGCTGCACATCGAGGTTCATAACGCCATTTTCGTCGTCAAAGATGCGTAGGCGCAGCAATTTACCCGTAAGCCAGTCGATATCCTCCTGCGTGTCGCTATTTTCGATGCCTACCAGCACCAGCAGTCCCTTGCCGATGCGTGAGTGCTCCACACCCTCGATTCTAACCGAGGCGTTCAGAACGCGTTGTATAAGTAATCTCATGGCGGCCTACATATTTTCAAAGAATGCCCACAAATTATCCCCCTTTGGAACGGGTGCGGTAACGCTGATCGGCTCCTTGCGTACGGGATGCAGGAACTCCACCTTGCGAGAATGTAATGATATGCCTCCGTCGGGATTTGAGCGCTTTGCTCCATATTTCAGGTCACCCTTAATCGGGCAACCGATTTTCGAGAGTTGGGCGCGAATCTGATGGTGTCGGCCTGTGAGCAATTCCACCTCGACAAGCGAGTAGCGCGTTGAGCCGCCTATCATCCGATAATTCAGCACCGCCTTTTTGCCATCGGCCTTCGGTTTGTCGTAGGCGCGCGAACGATTGGTTTTGCCGTCACGCACGATGTAGTGCGTAAGAGTGCCCTCCTCGGGATTGGGTGGCGTTTCGACCACCGCCCAATAGGTCTTATGAATCTCGCCCGAGCGAATCATCTCGTTCAGGCGCGCAAGAGCCTTCGATGTCTTGGCAAAGACCACAGCGCCGCTTACGGGTCTGTCGATACGATGCACCACGCCCAAGAAAACATCGCCGGGCTTGTGGTCGCGCACCTTTATCATCGCCTTTATCTCGTTTTCGAGGGCGTCGTCTGTTTCGCGGTCGGGCTGCACCAAATCGCCGCAACGCTTATTTACTATGATGATATGGTTATCTTCAAAAAGTATATCGTCGGGTGTAAACATTGTGTTTTAGAGTTTGAATGTAAAAGGTAAAAGCAACTCTGCCGAATTTACTGCCGTTGCCGTGCCTCCGCCCCACATGATTATACGCATCGGCGATTGCTGGCGACGCTCCACATCGACAATTGTCTGGCGGCAGTTACCGCAAGGATAGCACTCCCTCTCCGAGGGGTTGGATGCTATGGCAAGTGCCTCGATGGGGTCGTCGGCATAGTTTGCC
Source organism: Alistipes sp. (assembly GCA_045125895.1). Lineage (GTDB taxonomy): Bacteria > Bacteroidota > Bacteroidia > Bacteroidales > Rikenellaceae > Alistipes. Next base: position 88,702 of record JBGVNT010000006.1, on the reverse strand, counting down.
TGATAGAAAAATAGTAACGAGCGCTCGGCACAAAGACCCGAGGGGAATACTTCACTCTCGCTGTTCGCTCCACACACTATGCGTCCGCTACGCAGGCGTGCTGCGGCGCCAACATTAAAGTGCGAATAAGGAGCATATGCCCCACGAGTAGCATCTATTGCCGCATCGACCAACTCGCGGTCGGCCTCGGTCAAAGCCTCTTTCGACTCATAGTGGTCATAGCAGATGTTTAATTCCTTTCTCATAGTGGAGTGGTTTTTTTGATTACATCTACAAAAATAGCGACAAAAGTAGAATAAAACAAACTCGTATCAAATAATTGTGTAACTTTGTGGCAGAGAAATGGAATCATAAGGTTCGGGACCCTTATTAAAAGAGTATAAAACAAAATGCTCGGAATGACGATTCCTGACACTAAACCATATGGCGTAAAGAAAAGAAGCGGAACCATATATTTGTGAATTTATGGCAAGAAGAAAAAAACAAAATTATCCTCTTATCGAGGCTTTGGAGATAACAACTTTGGCAGCCGAGGGTAAGGCTATGGGTCGCTACAACGAGAAGGTTGTATTTGTGCCGATGACCGTGCCGGGCGATGTGGTAGATGTGCAGATTCGCAACTGCCGCCGTCGTTTTATGGAGGGCGTGGTGGTAAATTATGTGAAGCGTTCGCCTCTGCGTGAAGAGCCTTTCTGCCCTCATTTTGGCGTGTGTGGCGGCTGCAAGTGGCAGAATCTGCCATATAGCGAGCAGCTGCGCTTCAAAACCGAGCAGGTCTTTGACCAGCTCTCGCGTATCGGCAAGGTTGAGTTGCCCGAGATAAATCCTTGCTTGGGCTCAAAGAAGACGCAGTTCTATCGCAATAAATTGGAGTTTACCTTTGCCGACAAGCGTTGGCTCACCTACGAGGAGATTGCCGCAGGTGGCGACATCGAGCGCCAGCCGGCTTTAGGATTCCATATCCCCAATTGCTTCGACAAGGTGCTGGATATTGATGTCTGCTACTTGCAGGCCGAGCCGTCGAACTCTATCCGCTCGGCTATCAAGCAGTTCTGCATCGAGCAGGGCTATTCGTTCCACAATTGCCGTGAACATCAGGGCCTTATGCGCAATATCATCATCCGCACCGCATCGACGGGCGAGGTTATGGTTATCGTGGTCTTTAACGAGGATGCACGCGAGGCGATTACCTCGGTTATGGAGATGCTGAAGGGAAAATTCCCGCAGATTTCGTCGCTCTTCTATGTCGTCAATACCAAGTGGAACGACTCGGTGGGCGATTTGGAGCATGTGTGCTATGCCGGCAAGGACCATATCGTCGAGCAGATGGAGGGCTTGCAGTTTAAGGTAGGCCCCAAGTCGTTCTATCAGACCAACTCCGAGCAGGCTTACGAACTCTATAAGGTGGCACGCGAATTTGCCGACCTAAAGGGCGACGAGGTGCTCTATGACCTCTATACCGGAACAGGTACAATCGCCAACTTCTGTGCCCGCCGAGCAAAGAAGGTTGTTGGCGTGGAGTATGTCCCCGAGGCTATCGAGGATGCAAAGATAAATTCGGCAATCAACGGCATCGACAACACCTCGTTCTATGCCGGCGATATGAAGGATGTGTTGTCGGATAAGTTTGTCGAGCAGAACGGCAAGCCCGATGTTATTATCCTCGACCCGCCCCGTGCAGGTGTGGATGAGCGCGTTATCGAGGTTATCTTGCGTGCTGCGCCCGAGCGAATTGTATATGTAAGTTGCAATCCTGCAACCCAGGCGCGTGACTTGGCGTTGATGGATTCGATGTACAAGGTCGTGGCGGTGCAGCCTGTCGATATGTTCCCCCATACCCATCATGTCGAGAATGTCGTGAAACTTGTTCGCCGATAGGCATACTATTTGAGGTTGCGAGTCCGTTACATATATAGCAAACTGAAAAATTTACGACTATGAAACGCTACTTTATCGTGTTGGTGGCATTGTTTTTTGCAATGTCCTTGTCGCTTGGTACAGCGCAGGCGCAACTTGTTGAAAAGACTCCTTATGTGTCAGTAAATGGCTACTCGGAGATAAAAGTTTCGCCCGACGAGATATTTCTCTCAATCACACTCGACGAGAGTGATACAAAGGGCAAAGTGTCGCTTGAGGAGCAACGCCGAGCAATGTTTCAGGCGTTGAAACGACTGAAGATTGATGTTGAGAAGCAGCTGACGGTAGTCGATATGTCGAGTGACTATTTCCGTCGTAAGTCCTCGCTTGCAACAACTAAATATGAACTTAAGGTAGGCTCTGCAGCTGAGGCTCGCGATGTGTTCGAGGCTCTCGATGCTGTGAAGATTTCGAATGTCAATGTCGTGCGCGCACAATGCTCGAAGATGGAGGAGTATCGCTCTGAAGCTCGCAAGGCCGCAATCCGCGATGCCAAAGCAAAGGCTACGGAGCTTGCCGAGGCTATTGGCCAGAGCATAGGTCCTTGCTTCGAGATAAACGACTATACCACGCCACGCAATGATGGTGTATTCTATGTTCGCGGCCTCGCCGCCAAAGCATCCAACGACGCCATTGCCGAGGAGGCTTATGTTGAGCCTGATGTGGAGTTTAAGCAGATTACGATTACTTATAATTTATCAGCCAGGTTTGAACTACATTGGAAGTAGTCATTCTAATTACTCTAAATTGTTTTGGGCGGAATCTTTTCCGCCTTTTTTATTCCAAAAATCCTCACATACGCTTGGTATGCTGCGGTTTTTGTAATTGCAAAAGTCGAAAAATCTTCTCGCCCAAAAGCAATTTCCCCTCTTGGGAATATTTTGAATACGGGGATGTAGAGGTTCTAATTTAACTAAATTGTTTTGGGCGGAATCTTTTCCGCCTTTTTTTGTTGAGAGGCTATTGTTGCGGTCATCCGCCAAGAGGGCAGGCTTCGCAAAACAGCCGTTACGGCTGCTGCGGTTTTACATTTACGGTGCGGGTTGCGGGGTTGAACGAGATTATATCGCTCGAGAAAAGCCGCTCGATATGGCCACTGCGAATCATCTGGTCGGTGGGGAGGATGTGCACCTCAGGTGGCGCGATAAGAGCCACAGCGTCGCAAAGTTCGAGGGCAATATCCAGCTCGTGGGTAGAGAAGAGTATACATTTCTGCTCGTCGTGCGCCAGGTGGCTGAGCAGCGAGCATAATTCATAACGGTTGGGCATATCCAAAAAAGCCGTCGGCTCATCTAACAAAATAATAGGAGTCTGTTGTGCCAGGGCGCGCGCAATCATTATGCGCTGGCACTCGCCATCCGACATTCTGTCCATCGTTTTGTCGGCATAATCGCTCATGCCGACCGCAGCCAGGGCTTCGCTGACAATCGCCTCGTCGTGAGCCTGCTGGCGACCTATCCAATTGGTGTAAGGGGCACGGCCCAACGCCACCACATCGCGACAGCGCAGGTTGGCAATGCGCACCTTGTCGGTGGTAACAAATGCAACCGTCGTGGCCATAGCAGAGGGTGAGAGCGAGGTTAAATCCTTGCCACACAGCTCAATGCGGCCCTCGAATCGCTCGCCGATGCCGGCAATGGCGCGTAGCAGGGTGCTTTTTCCCGTGCCATTGCGCCCCACAAGAGCGGTCAATGCTCCCGCAGCGACCTCGCCCGAGAGGTTGTCGATGAGCGTGCGTTCGCCATATCCGAGTTTTAGATTTGAGAAGCGTATCATCCTACATTATGTTTTTATTGCGCACCACAACCCTTATGACAATAGGTATTCCCAGTAGTGCCGTGATAGTATTTATGGGTAGGGTCAGCAGTTTTGAAATTATATCGCAAATAAGCAGCGCCGTAGCTCCTGTAAGAGCTGCTGCCGGCATCAGTGTGCGGTGGTCGGCATTGCGGAATAAGATGCGTGCCATATGCGGAATTGCCAAGCCGATAAAACCGATAGGGCCGCAAAAAGCTGTTACCGTACCTGCCAAAAGTGTGGTTGAAAGTAAAATCAGCATGCGTGTACGACCAATATTCAAACCCATCGTGCGAGCATATGGTTCGCCTAAAAGTAAAAGGTTGAGTGGCTTGATGACTGCCACAGCAATTGCCAAACCCGCCAAGACCGATGGGGCTACGAGCCACATCTGCTTAGTGGTGACATCGCCCAACGAGCCCATAGTCCAAACGACAAAGCTCTTTAGCGCCTCCTCATGACTCAGGTATTGCAGCACCTGAACAATGGCACTCACTGCCGAGCCTATCATCATTCCGAGAATCAGTATGACCATAATATCCTTTATGCGGCGACTGACGGCTGCGACCATGGCTAATACCGCAGCGGCACCTATCCACGCGGCACCCGCCACACCAAACGAAGAGAGCAACGACGAGCCTCCCAGACCTAAGAGTGGTGCGCCGAGGATAAATAATGCCACACCGAGGCTCGCACCCGAACTTACGCCCAAGACATAAGGCCCTGCCAGCGGGTTGCGGAACAGAGTCTGCATCAGCAAGCCGCTGACCGACAAAGCCGCGCCTGCCAAAATGGCCATCAGAGCCTTCATAAGGCGTATGTCGATGATGATTTTTTCGGTTATGGGGTTACATTCGCCACCTGTCAGTACCGCCCATATATCGCCGAGGCCCACATCGACCGAGCCGACACACATATCGACTACAAAGAGTGCCACGACGCAAATCGTGAGCAGCGAAAAGAGTATGGTTGAGCGTTGTTTCATCAGTTCAGTCGGGTGTAATAATACAATGTATGCTCCTTGCCCATCATTGCGGGGTGGAAAATCGTTGCAAGGTCTTTGAGTATAATGTCGGGGCGTACCACTCCTGACTCCCAAAAGTCGGAGCCACCACCCTCTGTGCGGCGTGCTGTGTTGTTGTACACCTTTTTATCTTCGACGACCTTTACCTCGGCAAAACGGGGATTCTGGCTTGTCAGCTCCTGCAAGGTGCTGCAACTGCCTACATTGAGCCACAGGTCGGCACTCTCGGCATAGAGCAGAGCCTGCTCGATGTCTATCGGTTTTGAGGTGTTGCCCTCGCCCGGGGTGGTGTAACATTCGCCACCGGCATCGCTGATTATGCGTGCCATATAGTTGTTTTCCGACGGCAATACCCACGCGTCACGATAGGGCGTATTAATCATTGCTCGGGGGCGCTTCTCGCCCGAAATATGCTCGGCAATGCGCGCGGCAAGGGTGTTGTAATTTGCCGCGATGATGTTGAACTGCTCCTCGGCCTGCTCCCTTTTGCCGACAGCCTCGCCAACAGCTACCAACCATTCGGCCTTGCCGAGGGGTGATGACTCGACATACTCGCCGATGTAGAGGTAGGGTATTTCCAATTCGCGCAGTTTGCTCTCTATGCTATTCTCGGCCGACACTCCATAAAGCAACACAAGGTCGGCATCGAGAGCTACCAATAATTCGTAGTTCATATTGTTGTCGTAGCCAATGTCGCCAATTTTTGAGCGGTTTGCCGTAATGTATTCGTTCATTATGAAATCTATGCCCGACACTCCGACAACCCTCTCCACCTCGTCTATGGCGTCGAGCATGGCTATGTGGCTCGACGAGAGGCACACGATGCGCCCGGCGGGGCCTGTGATGCGCTGCACCTCGGGGTGTTGTTTGGCATCGAAACGCTGCTTAGGGTCGATAAGCAACATCTGCTCCACACCCTCGGCTCCCTGCCACGGATTTTTCACCATGATAAGCGTGGCATCACCCTCTGCCGTTGAGCGAATTTCAAAGCCTGAAGCATATTGCGGCTTGTATACCTCGCTGTCAAATTGCTCCATATCGAACGGCGCACTCTTTGGATTGCAGCCTGCGATGCCGAGCGCAATGAGCAAAAAAATATGTCGTAAAAGGTGGCACATAATCTGCATTTTCTTAATATAAGGTAGTTTGTTGATGCCAAAGGTACGAAAAAATAAGGAAAAATTTTGTTTTCGGGAATTTATTGTTACCTTTGCACCGCTAAAAAGCACATAAACACTTAATTAAATTTTATTATGAACAATTACGAAACCGTTTTCATTGTCACTCCCGTCCTCTCTGACGCGCAGGTGAAGGAGGTTGCTGACAAATTCCAGGGCATCATTACCGAGAACGGCGGTCAGATTGTGAATGTGGAGAACTGGGGCTTGAAGAAGCTTGCTTATCCTATTCAGAAGAAGACCACCGGTTTCTACTTCCTGGTAGAGTTCGAGGGTGAGGGTTCACTCATCGAGAAGCTCGAGACTAACTATCGTCGTGACGAGCGTATCATCCGTTTCTTAACTTTCAAGCAGGACAAGTACGCTGTGGAGTACTCTGCAAAGCGTCGTGCGAAGCTTGCTAACAAATCACAGGAGGAGTAAACTATGGCACAGGAGAATGTAAATGCAGCAGGCGAGATTCGCTACTTGAATCCCGTATCAGTTGATGTAAAGAAGAAGAAGTATTGCCGTTTCAAGAAGCTCGGCATTAAGTATGTAGATTATAAGGACGGTGAGTTCTTGAAGAAGTTCCTCAACGAGCAGGGTAAGATTTTGCCCCGTCGCCTCACAGGTACTTCTCAGAAGTTCCAGAAGAAGGTAGCTCAGGCTGTTAAGCGTGCGCGTCACCTCGCAATTTTGCCGTTCGTAACCGATTGTATGAAATAATAAAGAGGAGGAGAGCAATATGGAAGTTATTCTTATCAAAGATGTAGAGAACTTGGGTTATGCTAACGATATCGTTAATGTAAAGCCCGGTTACGCAAACAATTACTTGATTCCTCAGGGTTTTGCTAAGGCCGCTACCGCTTCTGCAAAGAAGGTGTTGGCTGAGAACCTTCGCCAGCGTGCTCACAAGGACGCTAAGATTTTGGCTGATGCACAGGCTTTGGCTGAGAAGTTGGCTAACTTGCCTTTGGTTATCACCGTTAAGGCTGAGGAGGGTAAGATTTTCGGTGCTGTAACTTCAGCAGATGTTGCTGAGGCTTTGGCAGCTAAGGAGGTTGTAGTAGATCGCAAGGCTATCGTAGTTGATGCAATCAAGACTGTAGGCGAGTACACTGCTACTGTTAAGCTTCACCGCGAGGTTAAGGCTACTGTGGCTTTGTCAGTTGTAGCTGAGGAGTAAAAATAGTCGGGCGATGCCGATGGGCATCTGCTTAATTACAAAAAATGCTTGGTCTAAAGGCCAAGCATTTTTTTGTTTATATATAAGCTTTTTGAATACGGGCATCCGAAAGTGGAAATCCGTTGGTTGGCAGATGACCCGTATAGCTGTCGCCTGCTACAACTTCTCGCCGAAGGCTAAGTCGCCGGCATCTCCAATGCCCGGAACGATATAAGAGCGCGAGGTGAGCTCGGCGTCAACGGCACATACCCATAGGGTGGTGTTCTTTGCCGGCATATTTTTCAGCGCATAATCCACACCCTGCTCCGAAGCTATAACCGATGCTACATGGGTATGCTTGGGTTGTCCACACTTCTCGACCAATGCGTTATACACCATAACGAGCGATGCTCCTGTGGCCAACATTGGGTCAACCAACAGCAGCGTCTTGCCCTCCAAATTGCACGACGAAATATACTCAACCTTGATTGTGAACTTGCCACCCTTACTGCTCTTGCGATATGCCGACACGAAAGCATTATGCGCGTCGTCGAAGTAGTTCAGGAAGCCCTGATGTAGCGGAAGTCCGGCACGCAGGATTGTCGCGATGACCACATCGTCGCTAATCATCTCGACCGAAGCCTCGCCCAGCGGTGTGGGGATAATCCGCGTGGTGTAGCTCATTGTCTTTGAAATTTCGTAACTCATAATCTCGCCGATGCGCTCCATGTTGCGGCGGAAACGCATAGAATCGCCTTGCACGCCCTTGTCGCGGATTTGTGCGAGGAACTTGTTGAGAATAGTGTTCTCTTTGTTCAGAATGTGAATCATCGTGGTATCTGTTTTAGGTTAATTTTTTTCTCGTTTTGCCAATTTGTGCTAATAGAGGAAGTTGTTGAACGGATAGCGCCCTGCATGTATCTCACGAACCATACCATAGAGGTCCGAGCGTAACTTTTCGATGTTCAAACGCTCCATGGCCGAGATGAAGATGCAGGGGGTGTTTGCCTTGGCAATCCAACTCTTCTTCATATCCTCAAGCGACATGTTGCGCTTGGTGGCGGGTGTTAGGTCGTCCTCATCTTTTTTAATATAGGTGTAGGCGTCAATCTTGTTAAATACCAAATACACCGGTTTATCACCTGCGCCAATATCCTGCAATGTCTGCTTAACAACGGCGATATGCTCCTCGAAATTGGGGTGCGAAATATCCACAACATGTATCAGCAGGTCAGCCTCGCGCACCTCGTCGAGTGTAGACTTGAACGACTCGATAAGTTCGGTGGGGAGCTTACGGATAAATCCAACGGTGTCGGAGAGTAGGAATGGCAGATTATCGAACACCACCTTGCGTACCGTTGTGTCGAGTGTCGCAAAGAGCTTATTCTCGGCAAAAACATCGCTTTTCGAGATAAGGTTCATGAGTGTAGATTTACCCACATTGGTATAGCCGACCAAAGCCACGCGCACCATGGAACCACGGTTTGAGCGTTGCACAGCCATCTGGCGGTCAATCTTCGAGAGCTCCTCTTTGAGCTTCGAGATACGATTGCGCACGATACGGCGGTCGGTCTCAATCTCGCGCTCTCCGGCACCACCTCGCGTACCCGTACCTCCTCGCTGGCGCTCAAGGTGAGTCCACATACCAGCCAAGCGCGGCAACATATACTCATACTGCGCCAACTGCACCTGTGTCTTGGCGTAAGCCGTGCGTGCGCGCGACATGAAGATGTCAAGTATCAAGCGTGTGCGGTCGAGCAGGCGGCATGGCATAACCTTCTCGATGTTGCGCGTCTGCGAAGGAGAGAGTTCGTCGTCGAAAATCACGACATCAATCTCATTTTCGGCGCAGTAGGCCGCAATCTCGTCCAACTTACCCGGACCAACATATATGCGTGACGAGGGTTGCGGAAGGCGCTGCGTGAAGCGTTTTACAGTGACTATATCGGCCGTTTCGGCCAAGAACTCCAACTCGGCCAAGAACTCCTCGGCCTGTTCAATGCTTTGCGAGTCGCGTATGACTGCGACAACAACTGCTCGTTGGCGCAAATCCTCGACCTCAACCTCTTGTGTTACAATGTTTTCGCCTTTATTTTTTGCCATATGGATAAAAAAAAAGCATCCCGCCACGAATATAGCGGGATACTCTAAAACAATATTAGTTACGAATCTGGAATGCTACGGGCAAAGTATACTTTACGCGAACCGGCTGGTTACGCTGCTTACCCGGCTCCCACTTAGGAGATGTCTTCAATACGCGGATAGCCTCCTCAGAGAGTGAGCGGTCGGGCGATTGCATAACCTCGATGTTGGTGAGTGAACCATCCTTCTCGATAACGAAAGACAAGGTTACACGACCAGAGATACCGTTCTCCTGTGCAATCTGGGGATAGCGAAGACGCTTCTGAACCCACTCGCGGAACTTCATAAGGTCACCACCCTGGAATGTAGGCATCTTCTCGGCCTTGATAATCGGAGTATCCTCCTCAATCTCCTCCTCCTCGACAACTACATAGTTTACATCCATGTCCAAACCATCCATGAACTCCTCGAATGAGATGTCGGTCTTAACCTCGGTATCGTTGGTCACGATATCCAAGATGTCGTTGAACACCTGAATCTCAATCTTCTTGGGGGGTGCGGGTGGCTTAAGCTCGTTACGGGTAATCTCGACGATTTCCTCCTCTACAAATACAGCCTCTTGCTCTACTGCCTCAATACGATACTCATCGGGAGCATACTTGAAAGCAATAACCACAAGCAACAATGAGATGACCAAGCCAATCTCAAGGAAAAGCCCCTTACGATTCTGAAGGTCAGCTTTTGGTGATTTTTTGATTTCCATACTAACTAAATAATTCTATTTTTCAATTTAATATATTTCGTTATCAAGGTGCGCAAACAATTATAAATTGTTGTAATGCTGCACACTACATGTGTCGTCTGCGAATCCCCGCATAAAGGGAAAACCTTAAACGACACATCGAAAAGCGCTGTTAATACCTCGTCAGCCGGATATATCACCGCCTATCTTTGGGCAAATATAGTCATAAATTTTCAAAAAAGAATCGCTAAACAAGAAAAATCTACAATTTTTTTTTACTTTTGTTGCCGTGGTAAAAAAATATATGTCGCAAAAGATAAAACATACTCTCTATGGAATGACACTCGCTCAGCTGCAAAAGTTGTGCGAAGAGGAGCATTTGCCCCGCTTTACAGCCAAGCAGATAGCCAATTGGCTCTATGTGAAAAGGGTTGGCAGTATCGACCAAATGACCAACCTTTCGAAGGCTGCCCGAGAGGCTTTGAACGAGCGCTATACACTCGGTTTGGAGGCTCCATTGCGTGAGAGCGTGTCGGTGGATGGGACAAAAAAATACCTCTTCCGCACGCAGCAAGGAGAGTATATCGAGTCGGCATATATACCCGATGGTGAGCGTGCTACGCTCTGCGTATCGTCACAGGCGGGATGCCGTATGGGGTGTAAATTCTGCGCTACGGCACGACAGGGCTTGCAGCACTCGCTCTCGACGGGCGAGATTATAAATCAGATATTCTCGATTCCCGATTCGGAGCGCCTGACAAACCTTGTTTTTATGGGCATGGGCGAGCCGCTCGACAATATGGAGAGTGTGTTGGCGGCTATCGAGATTATAACCTCGCCGTGGGGTATGGCCTGGTCACCTACGCGCATTACACTCTCGACGGCGGGTGTGGCGAAGGAGTTGGAGCGATTCCTCGACTCTACGAAGGTGCATCTTGCCGTAAGTCTGCATAACCCCTTCCACGACGAGCGTGCCGAGATTATGCCCATCGAAAAGGCCTATCCTATTCGTGAGGTGGCCGATATTTTGCGTCGATATGACTTTACGGGGCAGCGCCGCGTATCGTTCGAGTATATAGTTATGGAGGGGCTAAACGACTCACCCTCGCACATCAAGGAGCTATGTCGTCTGTTAGACGGCATAAAGTGCCGCATAAACCTTATCCGCTTCCATAAAATACCCGATTCGCCCTATTTCTCGCCATCCGACGAGAAGATGATACGCTTCCGTGATACGCTGACTGCCAAGGGTATACAAACCACCATCCGAGCCTCGCGAGGTGAGGATATCAAGGCCGCATGCGGCCTGCTCTCAACGGCCGAGCAAACCAAAGACAGAAAGTAGAAAAATGATACAGATAATCGAAAAATATTTTCCCGACCTCACACCGCAGCAAAAGGAGCAATTTGGTGCGTTGTATGACCTCTATGCCGATTGGAATGCGAAGATAAATGTCGTGTCGCGCAAGGATTTCGACCAGCTCTATATGCGTCACATCCTTCACTCGCTGGCCATTGCAAAGGTGTGCCGTTTTGAGGCGGGTGCCCGCATCCTTGATGTCGGTTGCGGAGGTGGCTTTCCGAGTGTTCCGCTGGCGATTATGTTCCCCGAGGCAAAGATTGTCGCTGCCGACTCAATTGGCAAGAAAATCACCGTTGTAAAGGGTGTTTGCGAGGGTGCAGGGATAAAGAATATCGACGCCCGCAATGTGCGTGTTGAGCAAATCCCCGAGCGATTCGACTATGTGGTATCACGCGCCGTAACTGAGATGCCGACCTTCGTCAAGTGGATATGGAACAAGATGGAACGGGGGCAAAAAGGCTCGCTTCCCAACGGTATCCTCTACCTCAAGGGTGGCGACCTTACCGAGGAACTTGCCGCCACAAAGATGCCGTGGACGGAGTTCCCAATCTCGGAGTTCTTCGACGAAGAATTTTTTGAAACCAAGAAGGTTGTATATTCTAAGAAGTAATATAAAAATCCGCTTGACGCAAAGACAAGCGGATTCTTTTTGGGGTGCTATATCGGTGCTTGCGGCCAATTTGTCGGCATGCTAAAGCACTTTGCCGATATAGGAGCGCAGAGCATCGACATATTCCGAAAAGGCCTCTGTACCCTGCTCCGTAATGGCGCAAGTGGTGCGCGGCTTTTTGCCATTAAAGCCCTTTGTTACAGTTATGTAGCCGGCTTGTTGTAACTTGTCAATCTGAACGCTCAGATTTCCCGCCGTGGCCCCCGTTTGTTCGCGCAAGTAGACAAAATCGGCACTCTCGACACTGATGAGTATCGACATAACCGCTAAGCGCAGTTCCGAGTGCAACAGAGGATTAAGTTCGCGCAACATGTTTCCAATCTTTTCGGGTTTTGTAATTCAGTATATGCCCGGGCACAACCATCATCACAAAAAATATCGCTGCAAAGATAAGAATTTCTGTTGTAACTTGCCCGCACTTAAGGAGGTGTATTAATGGGAAAATCGCAGATGCCGCCATAGCCAATGCTCCGCACCATTTGGTTGCATTTTCGCGCAAAATAATGCCTGTCGTGAGAGTTCCAATGCCCATTATCAGCACGATAAGTGAAAATAGCGAGGCGTTGTAGGCAACTGCCAACAGATAGAGCCAGAGAGTCGAGATGCCTAATACACACCACAATGCTGAGATTGTGCGGTCGATATGGTTCTTTGCACCCTGCTCCTGGTTGCGTGTGGCAAACATCATCGCCGGCCAGCCGAGAATCGGGATTGCAAACCATGCCCACGACAGCATAGGCGACCAGCCTTGGGCTATTACAAAATACTCAAAAATAGATACCGCTACCGTAATGTAGCCCCACACCAAGAATGGTGTGCCTGAGTTTTGCGCCAATCGTTTGCGCGAATCCTGAATCATCGAGGTTATGAGTTCTAAACTCTGCTCCTCAGTAAAAGTTTTGTTTTCCATAGTTTTAATAAATTGTATTAGTTAATGGTTTCGGGGTGTCTGATGGGCTCTTTCGGCGTCCGGCTCGCACTAAAGAGTTATCATCTCTTCCGCTTTCCTTTTGCAAATATAAAGTAGTTTATATTATAAACCAAATTTTTTGAGGGAATTTTTTTGCAAAGGGGTAGTGTTTGGTGGGTTTGATGTATAAATACATCAAAAATTTTGAAGAAATTATCGTGGAATATCTCTAACTAAAAGAGTCTTTCGCTCTCGGGAAACAGTTTGTGCGGCTATTCTAATTACCCGAAACTCTTTTGAACGCGAGATTTCCCGCCTTTTTGTCCTCGAATTATCTCCTCCTATTGGTGTTTTATGCCTGCAATCTTGAATTTTGAATTTCCGCCACCTTTCTTTTTAATGAGTTTGCGAGAGTCTTTTATTATTTGTATCTTTGACAGATTAAACGATAAACCATAGAACTATGAATATTGCGCGTCTTGTTTTCAATCCTTTGCAGGAGAATACCTATATCGTGTGGGATGCTACGCTTCAAGCAGTTATAATTGATGCCGGCAACTCGTCGGAGCGTGAAAACGCTATGCTCGAAAACTTTATTTCGGAGAAGGGCCTTAAGCCCGTTATGGCTGTGAATACTCATGGTCATTTTGACCACTTGTTGGGAGCAGAGTTTGTCTGCCGACGCTATGATGTGCCTTTTGCAATGTCGTCAAAGGACAAGTTCCTGCTGGAGAATGGTGTAGCAAGTGCCGAACTCTTTGGTGTGCGTGCCGGCGATATGCCGACACTCGACATCGACTTGGAGGGCCGCCAGAGCATTCAGTTTGGCGATACAACCCTCAAGATTATCTCCACTCCGGGTCACACGCCCGGTCATGTGGCGCTCTTTGAGCCGCAGTCGAAGGTGTTGTTTACGGGAGATACGCTCTTCCGCGAGAGCATCGGCCGCACCGACCTTCCGGGAGGCGACTATTCGTGGATTATGCGTTCGATTATCGATAAGCTCCTGCCGTTGGGCGATGAGGTGAAGGTCTACCCCGGCCACGGAGAGGAGAGCAACATAGGTCACGAGTCGATGTACAACCCCTTCATTGTTGAGGTGCTGAATCAGGAGGTAAATTACAAGAACTAAACGCCGAAAAATATGAGAATAGATATTATCACCGTTGTTCCCGAGTTGGTGCAGTCGCCGCTGAACGAGTCTATCCTAAAACGCGCGCAGGAGAGCGGTTTGGTCGAGATTGTGGTGCATAATCTGCATGACTATGCTCACGACAGGCGCAAGACCACCGACGACTATCCCTTTGGTGGCGAGGCGGGTATGGTTATGAAGTGCGAGCCTGTCTTTGAACTTATCGAAAAGTTACTGGCCGAACGCCACTACGACGAGGTTATCTTCACCTCGCCCGACGGCATCACATTCAATCAGCACGAGGCAAACCGCCTCTCGATGTGCGAGAATATCATCATCCTGTGCGGCCACTATAAGGGCATCGACCACCGCATCCGCGAACATCTCATCACTCGCGAGATTTCTATCGGCGACTATGTCCTGACGGGTGGCGAGCTGGCAGCATGCGTCATCACTGATGCTGTTGTGCGCCTTATCCCGGGTGCTATCGGCGACGAGGCCTCGGCTCTTACCGACTGTTTCCAGGATGATTTGTTGGCTCCGCCCGTATATACGCGCCCGTCGGATTTCCGCGGCTGGAAGGTCCCCGATGTATTGCTCTCGGGTAACTTCGCCGAGATTGAAAAGTGGCAAGAAGAACAAGCCTTCGAGCGCACCAAACTTTTACGCCCTGATTTGTTGGAGAGATTAAAGTAAAAATATGAAATATTACATTATCGCCGGTGAGCCTTCGGGCGACCTTCATGGCTCAAACCTGATGAAAGGCATATTGAAAGCCGATGCCGAGGCGCAGTTTCGCTTCTTTGGAGGCGATATGATGTCGGCTGTGGGGGGCAAGGAAAACCTTGTCAAGCACTACCGCGATATGTCGTTCTTCGGCTTTGTGCAGGTGGCGATGAACATCCGTACAATCCTGAGCCAGATGGGCGACTGCTGCCGCGATATTATGGACTTCGCACCCGATGTGGTTATCCTGATTGACTACCCGGGTTTCAATATTAAGATTGCCGAGTTTGCTCACAAAAAGGGTATTCCGGTGCATTATTATATCGCGCCGAAAGTGTGGGCGTGGAAGGAACATCGTGTGAAGGCACTGAAAAAGTTTGTCGATAAACTCTATATAATCTTCCCCTTCGAGAAGGAGTATTTTCGAGGTAAGGGCATCGAGCCGCACTTCGAGGGTAACCCCATTGTGGATGCCATTGCCGAGCGTTGCGCTGCCGCCCCCGAGGAGAAGGTGTTCCGCAAGCAAAACGGCCTCGACGAGCGACCCATTGTAGCACTTTTGGCAGGTAGCCGCGTGAGTGAGATTAAGGCGAATCTGCGTTTTATGGCAGAGCTTGCCGAGCGTATGCCCGAGAGGCAGTTTGTTGTAGCGGGCGTTAGTTGGATTGCTCGCGAGCAGTATGAGGTCTTTACGAAGGATATGCCCGTAAAGTTTGTCTGCGATAAGACTTACGAATTGCTGCAAATATCAGAGGCTGCGGTGGTTACATCGGGTACGGCGACATTGGAAACGGCCCTGATTGGTGTTCCCGAGTTGGTTGTATATGGTATTCCGTGGCTCTACGAGAAGGTGAAGCCCTATCTGTTGAAAATTCCCTATGTGTCGCTTGTGAATATCAATATGAATCGCGAGGTTGTACGCGAAATGGTGGTCTATAAGCCATCGGTCGAGGAGGCGGAGAAGGAGTTGCGTTCGTTGCTGCCGGGTGGCGCAAAGCGCGAAAAGATGCTTAAAGACTTTGATGAGTTGCGAGCCTTGATTGGCGGGGCAGGGGCGAGCGATAGGTTTGCCGCCGACATCGTAAAAACAATTCAAAATTCAAAATTCAAAATTGATTTGTTTGCTCTGAGGTTTCTCGACTTTCGCAAGCCTTAAAATCCCACTTGTTATACGACTTTTTAGAATAGGAATAAAATGTTACTTGGTGCGCTGATTTTTGCCATAGTGTGGTGCTTGATAGCCTTATTCCTGCGCCACTATCCCGAGACGATGGCGGGTTATAACACTATGCCAAAGGCAAAACGCGAGAAAATTGACATTCAAAAACTTGGTCGCTCAATCTCAAACGCAATGTTTGCGGGAATACCCTCCGTGCTACTCTCGCCACTGATGCCGAATGCGACGCTATATTCGTTGCTGTTATGTTGGATTCCCTGTGGGGTGCTTGTGGTTGTAGGGATATATGTAAATGTAAGAATAAAAAAATTTGAGAAACAATGAAGATAATCTGTATCGGTCGCAACTATGCCGACCACGCCAAGGAGCTCCACGACGGAGCCGAGTTGCCCAAAGAACCACTCTTTTTCTTGAAGCCCGATACGGCACTTTTGCGTAACAACGATCCCTTTTATATCCCATCGTTCTCCAACGAGGTGCATTATGAGTGCGAGTTGGTTGTCCGCATCACACGCCTTGCGAAGTGTATCGACGAGAAGTTTGCTTCGCGTTGTTACGAGGAGGTGGGCCTCGGCATTGACTTTACGGCACGCGATATTCAGCGTGAGGCCATAGCGAAGGGTCTTCCGTGGGAGTTGGCGAAGGGCTTTGACCACTCGGCAGCACTGTCGAACGAGTTTATTCCGCTGGCCGAATTGGGTGGCGATGTGCAGAATCTGCACTTTGAAATGGAACTCAATGGCGAGGTGCGCCAGCAGGGTTTTACGGGTGATATGCTCTTTACGGTCGATAAAATTATCAGCCACATTTCGCGTTATATGACCCTGCGCATCGGTGACCTTATCTATACGGGTACGCCTGTCGGTGTCGGCGAGGTCAAGGCGGGCGACAATATCAAGGCTCGCCTGGGTGGCCATACCTTATTGGATTTTGATATAATGTAAAGATTTTTTTGTAATTCAAAATTCAAAATTCAAAATTCAAAATTCAAAATTCAAAATTTTCGATATATGCTCCTACATGATAGATTGAAGGATTTTCGACTGATTCTTGCGTCTCAGTCGCCACGCCGTCAGCAGCTTTTGGCCGATGCGGGTTTGAAGTACGAACTTGCCCCACGCTTCGAGTGTGACGAGGTTTTTCCCGACGATATGGCGGCCGACGATGTTGCAGGCTATCTGTCGCGCCTGAAATCGGAGGCCTACCCTGCGGAGTTGGGCGAGAGTGATATTCTTTTGACGGCCGACACCGTCGTGGTTGTCGATAATGATATTTTGGGTAAGCCCGCCTCGCGCGAGGAGGCTATTGCGATGATAAGCAGTCTGTCGGGTCGCCGACACAAGGTTATTACGGGTGTCACGCTGCGACGGAAGTCTGCCGCGAAGACCTTCTCGGTCTGCTCCGATGTGGTGTTCCGCGCGCTCTCGGCCGAGGAGATTGCCTACTATGTCGATGAGTACCGCCCGATGGATAAGGCCGGCGCCTATGGTATTCAGGAGTGGATAGGCTATGTCGGCATCGAGCGCATCGAAGGCTCGTTCTATAATGTTATGGGTCTGCCCGTGCAGAGGGTGTATGTTGAGTTGCAGGAGTTTTTGGGGTAAAAATTCGTATAAAAAGGCTCTCAGAGTGTCTGTCTTTTCCGCCTTGTGTCAATAGCTGTCACTATATAGCTCTACTTTTGTCGCAAACTTAAAAAGTAGAGCTATGTTATTTGGTATCTTATGTTTTATTGGCATCTTCGCCGATGTGGTGGGGATGATGTGCGGGCACGACAGACGATAATATCGCATTGTGGTGTTTTGTGCCGTGCTGCCGACAAAAGGCATACTAAAATTAAATATTAGGAGTTTATTATTTTGTGGAAAATAATTTTCAGTAACTTTGCCTGAAAGTAACTCGGTGATTATGAAAAATAGGCTTATACTCCTTGCGTTGTCTTTGGTGTTGGGGGCATGTTCGCGCAATATACAGTTTGATATTGATGGGCTGCTGATTGAGAATGCGGCGAGTCGCGTGTTCCTTGTGACCGAAGGGGCTACAGTTGATACGCTTGCCTCCACTTCGGTTGGTGCTGACAATCGTTTCTGCCTGCGCGGAGAGGTTGCCGAACCTACAACGGCCTTTTTGTGTGACGACAATGGTAATGTGCTCACAGTGCTGCTCCTGGAGGGAGAACAGCTCTATTTGCGTCCTTTGCCAACCGGAGGTTACATAGCCGAGGGTGGGGCGATAAACGATAAATACAACCTCGTGATGCAACGCCTGTCGGATGTGGCCTTGCAGCTTGCTAAGTTGGATTATACCACCCCGGAGGCTGAGGAGGCGTACGAATCTCTGCTGTTCAAATATCACGACATACTCTCGACGGCCATAAGTGATAATTTGGATAATCTGGTCGGCGTAGAACTCTTTCTAAGTCAGGAGTCGCGCGGCATGAGTGCCGAGGATATGCGAGTTCGTTTTGCGCAATTCTCGCCCAAGATGCAATCCCTGTCGGCGATGCGCTCGTTTGCCGAATATATTGATATTTATGCTCGCACCGAGATTGGAAAACCCTATATTGATGTGGAGTTAAATGCCATTCCCGGAGGGGTGGCGTCGCTGCGTGAGATATGCAGTAAGGGTAATTGGGTGTTGCTCGATTTTTGGGCTACATGGTGCGAGCCCTGTTGTCGCGAAATACCCCTCTTGCGCGAGTTGTACGCCAAATATGCCCTGCAAGGCTTTGAGATATGCAGCATATCACTCGACCGCGACCAATATCGCTGGCGAGCATTTATCCAGCAAAACGATATGCTATGGATAAACGCCATAGAGCCGACCGAAGGCGCAACCCCCGCAGCCGAGATATATGGGTTGCAATCTATTCCGGCAAATTTCTTGATTTCTCCCGATGGCGTTATCGTAGCACGAAACCTGCATGGCGAGATGCTGAAGCATGAATTGGAACATATATTCAAAGATTGCGAATGTGGTGAGGGTGCTGCTAATCAGCGAGTTGCAAATTAATTGTAAAAAATAAATAAAAATTCTTCAAAAATATTTGGACATAACAAAAATTCGCCGTACATTTGCACACGCAATCAGTAAATGGCTCCGTAGCTCAACTGAATAGAGTACTTGACTACGGATCAAGCGGTTACAGGTTTGAATCCTGTCGGAGTCACTTGATTTTGAGGCGGTTATCTTCGGATGACCGCTTTTTTATTTATATAACCACTACCTGACAGGATTCTTCTGCTCGGGCGGTGTGGATATAGAAATCAATGATTTACTATGTAAATACAGCATAAGAGTGTAGGTTTATATATTTGAAAATATATCTCCTACTCTCTTATGCTTACACTTGGTGTTCATTGATTTCTGCACCGCAAACTCTGCGGACGCAGTTGAATAAATAACAAGATTGTTATTTGTCGGAGTCACTTGATTTTGAAGCGGTTACCAATAAGGTGATCGCTTTTTTGTTGTGTAAATCTTTATTTAACCTACCGACACTACTTATACGGCACTCGGAAATAGTCGAGCAGCATTTTATAGTTATCTTGTGCTGTCAGGCAGGTGTCAAGCAGAAAACCTCTTACTCTATCCCACTCGTGCAGACCTCGATAGTAGAACATTTTCAGTTCTTCGGTGATTATAAATGGAACAATACTATTTGCCAAGCACTCCTTGAACATTATCAACCTGCCGACACGGCCATTACCGTCTTGAAACGGGTGTATTACCTCGAATCGCTGATGCAGGTCGATAATATCCTCCAAACTCTTACGCTTGATAGCATTATACTCTTTGAGTAGAGAACGCATCTCCTTTGCAACATTCTCGGGCAAAGAGGTTTCGATACCTCCGACCTCATTGGGATACTGCTTATATTCTCCAATGCTGAACCACTCCTTGCGGCTATCTGATGTTCCCGATTTCAGGAGCAGATGAAGATGCTTGATATATCCCTCGGTAAGTTGCTGTTCGGCATTGTCGATAATATAATCTATGCAACGGAAATGGTTTGTGGTTTCGATAATATCGTCCACATTAACACTCTCGTCGGTTATGCTGATGGTATTTGTTTCAAAGATATATCGTGTTTGGTCATGAGTCAGACGACTACCCTCGATGTGATTTGAGTTATAGGTCATATCAATCTGCGTACGATGATATATACCTCCCCGCATCTGCATCTGTTTCTGCTCGCGAAGCACCGCTAACAGAGGCATCATCTTCTTGCGCTGCTTACCTTTTGTCGGGAGTGCGGCATCGGTAGGTATCAACCAGCTATTGCCCGCAAACAGAGCACCACCAATTTTACCTACTGCACAATAGTTTCGGATTGTCCTCTCCGAAACCCCGTAACGCTTTGCAAATTCACTTACTGACAAATAATCCATACTACCGAATCGGCAAGTTTGTTGCCAAATTCCATTGCAAATGTATCAATTCTTGCCGACATCGGCAAACTTTTCGAGAAATATATTCTGCGGAGCAACAGCTACTCCACATTGTGTATCTTACCACAACAAGCCCAATAAGCCCCAACCTCAGCAGCCGAGCCGCCGATACCGGCCATGCGTCAGCTAATACAAATACAACAACAAAGGCTGCCCCTCGGGACAGCCTTAATTGTTTAGACCTCGAATCTAATGCTTATGCCAAAGCATTTACATGCAATGCCAAAGAGCTCTTCAAGTTAGCGGCCTTGTTCTTGTGGATAATGCCGTGCTTTGCCAACTTATCGAGCATTGAGCATACCTTAGGAAGTGCAGCAACAGCAGCAGCCTTCTCGGTAGTGTTACGCAAAGCCTTCACAGCGTTACGAGCAGTCTTGTGATAAAGACGGTTGTGAGCACGCTTTGTTACGGTCTGACGAATTCTCTTCTTTGATGACTTGTGATTTGCCATAATTCTAAATTGTTTATTTTTTTTACTTTTATTGTTTTCTGTTTACCTCCCCCGCCTTAAAAGGCGGAAATCCTTGAGCCTTAGGCTCGGGCACCTCGTAGGCACCAAAAAAATCTTTACCGCTGTCAAATGGTCTTGCGACCATAAGTCGTAGTCCATAGGAGAGTCGAACTCCTCTTTCAAGAATGAAAATCTTGCGTCCTAACCGATAGACGAATGGACCCTACCGCTATCATATAACCCTAAAGGATGACACTTTAGCGGTGCAAAGGTAACCAAAAAATTGTAATCTGCAATAAAACCGAGAAAAAAAAGTGCGACAAAATGTTTTAACACCTTGTCGCACAATAAAATTCTATGATAAAACATTATTTGTGAGCATCTATGGCATCACAAATTCTATCGAAGACCTCGTCAAACGAGCCTACGCCGTCGATAGCAACATACTTGCCCTGCTTTGAGTAGTAATCGGCAACAACCTCGGTCTGCTCGCGGTAGATTGATATGCGGTTGCGGATAACATCCTCCGAAGCATCGTCGGCACGACCCGAATCCTTGCCGCGCAACAAAATGCGCTGAACCAACTCCTCCTCGGGAACATCCATATATATCATCAAAGTGACATCCAGACCATCTTCGGCCAAAATTTTATCAAATGCCTCGGCCTGAGCGGTTGTGCGGGGAAAACCATCAAAGATATTACCCACAGCCTCGCGGTGCTCCGACATATAGTTGCGCACCATGCCTATAACGATTGAATCGGGGGCTAACTGACCGGCAGCAATATACTCCTGCATGCTTTTACCCAACTCGGTCTGTCGGGCAATCTCACCGCGTATAACCTCTCCCGTCGAGATGTGGTTGATATTATACTTCTCTTTAATTCGTGCCGCCTGCGTACCCTTACCGCAGCCGGGGGCTCCAAACAATATAATATTAAGCATAATGTTTAGTCATTATAGTTTAACCTAACCGACGCCAAAATTACAAAAACTTCAGTAAAAAACAACTTTTTTCTGCCCCTTTTGCCTAAAATGGTATTACTTGCGGTTGGTCCTATATATATAATTTGCTCTTATGCAACTACTTCGGTGCCGACGCCTATTGCTCCTTAAATCCCTGAGCACGCAATTTTATGTCGCTGCCATCGGGTGTCACTAAGTAAGCGCCTGTGGTTTCGCGCGTGATATGGCCCACAACATCAACCATACCCAAACGCATAACCTGCTCCTGCATAGCCAATGGCACGGTGAACATCAACTCGTAATCCTCGCCGCCATTGAGCGCCGCAACTACGGGGTCGAGGTGCATCTCCTCGGCTAACGCCGTTGTCTGCTTGGCGATGGGTATGCGGTCGAGATAGATGCGCGCGCCACACTTCGACGACTTGCAAATCTGTAACACCTCGCTTGCCAAGCCGTCCGACAGGTCAATCATCGAGGTCGGCACAATCTTCTCCTCGGCCAATACATCTATAATATCTTTACGCGCGCGAGGCTTCAGGTAACGCTGCAACAGATATTCATATCCCTTAAACTGTGGCTCGGGATTCTCCACATCGCGCAACACGCGCTTCTCGCGCTCCAAAAGTTGCAAACCCATATATGCCGCACCCAAGTTGCCGGTGATGCAGATAAGGTCGTTGAACTGCGCACCACTGCGGTAGGTGACAGCCTTACGCTTGGCACGGCCTACGGCTGTAATGTTGATGACAAGGCCCGTCATCGATGCCGAGGTATCACCTCCAACCAAATCAATGTTCATCTCGTTGCATGCGAACTCAATACCCTCGTAGAGGTCTTTCAACGCCTCAACCGACATCTTCGACGACACGCCCAACGAGATAGTAATCTGCTCTGGGATGGCATTCATCGCCAAAACATCACTCACACCAACGGTCACAGCCTTGTAACCGAGGTGTTTTAGCGGGAAGTAGGTCAAATCGAAATCTATGCCCTCCAGCAGCGTGTCGGTCGTCACGACCACAGCATCATCACGCCCTGCGGCTATCACGGCGGCATCATCACCCACACCCTTCAATGTTGATTTATTCTTCGGCTGAAAACCCTTCGTAAGTTCATCTATCAATCCAAACTCGCCCAACTCTGCAATCTCGGTACGCTTCTTTTCGCTCATAATGGAAATATTTTGTGCAAAGATACTTATAAATTCAAAATTCAAAATTCAAAATTCAAAATTAACCTGACATAAAGTCGGTTTTTCCTCCTTCGTACCTCGAAAAATCAAATAAATTGGCTGATGCACGGAAATAATTATCAAAAAAATGTCATGCCACATTTTGGAATGAAATGACAAAATGATTGGCATCTCTATATGCAATACCCCGTTAGGGATTAACCCGACGAAGTCGGCTTTCCCCCTATCTACTCTACCACCCTCTCGGCATATTTGCGCGAAACGGGGAGTGTAATGCCTTCCAGCTCGACCTCTGAGCGCGTGGCGCGGATAATCACTTCGCGGCGCACGATATAGGAGCGGTGGATGCGAACGAAATGGAGTTCGTTGAGCGTAGCCTCCCAGCGCGAGATTGGCGTGCGCGTGCGCAGGTGCTCGCCCGCGAGGGTATGCACCACCACTTCATCGTCCAAAGACTCTATGTAGAAAATCTCCTCGGCCGGCAGAGATATATGGCGACGGTCGGAGATAAACTCCACAATTTGCGGACGCTCGGCCTCGCGACGCTTCAAAAAGTTATCCAACAGCCATTCGGGCAGGGTCAGAGCCGCCAAAACAAACAATATAAATATAGGATTGAGCAGCAGCGGCGGGAAATCCATTTTATGATAAACGCCCACACCTAAATAGGTATTTATGCCGAATAAAAACAGATAGGTCAAAACCAAAACCGCCGCCGCAAGGAATCCCGTGTGCAACACACCCTGCCACCTATTCGAAAACGAGATTTGCGGCACGAAGTATTTTATCGCCAGCAACCCGGGCAGGAACATCGAGCCAACGAACATCGACGCCGAAAAATCGTAGCCCAGCGACGAGAGAATCGTCGCCAGCACCACAAGGCAAATGCCCCAATAGAGTATCGTTGATAATATTCGCATGGCACAAAGATAGTAAAAAAGGGATTCGGCAAAAGCCCCACACATCCGAAACGGGGGATTTAACACGCCAAATAGGGGTTTTGACCTTGCAAAAACGCATCATTGCACGCTATCTTTGCAGTAGGAATTCCTAAAACCATCGAAAACTAAAAAAAATCGAAAACAATGAAAAAGTATGTTATTTTTATTCTCGGCTTTATGTTCGCTTTGGCTTGTGTGACAGCATTTGCGCAGGGTACAATCACCTACGCGTCGGGCGAGGTAGTGGCGGTACCCTTGCCCGATACCTCGCTTTATGAGCTCTATCAGCAGGGCGGCGTGCTGTTTATGTCGCTCATAACACTCTGCTTGGTGGGTGTTTTGTTGGCCGCGTGGAAGATGCCCTCGCGCGTAAAAGAGTTAGGACTTGCCGCACTTGTTTTGGGAGTTGTATCTTGGGCCGTAGGGATGTATCAGGCTATGGGTGTGCTGCAAATCAATGGCGACATCTCACCCTCGGTACTTCTGGGCGGTGCGAAGGTGGCTCTTATAGCTCCTATTTGGGGTTGCATAGTCTTCATTATTTCGCTTATCGTGCGAATAATCCAGAAACCTAAGACTATATAATTAAATAGAGTGGCATCTGCCTTGCCCAATTGTGGTATGGCAGTATGTTATTGAGTGAAATTAAGGAGTTTAGGGGATTTAGCGCCGACGCAATGAATTCAAAATTGATTTTGCGTAATCACTAAATCCCCTAAACTCCTTAAATTCCTATCTTTGAATTCGTCGCGCCTACTTCTTATCAATTTCGTTCAGTGCAAAGGCATAGGCGCCGAGTGAAATGGCTGTGCTGGCGCCAATCTTCGAGAACATCACTCCCACGCGCTTCTGCGGGTCGTAGCTCACCTCCTTATCTGTGCCATAGACCTTGATTGTGCGCTGCTCGCCTCGAGCAAAAGCTGCGAATTCTGCCTCGTCGTCGAGGTCGTAAACCTTCATCTGCACGCGACTTAAGGTGTCGCCACCCAAAGTCTTAATCTGTGAGCGCATCTCCTC
Source organism: Alistipes sp. (assembly GCA_045125895.1). Lineage (GTDB taxonomy): Bacteria > Bacteroidota > Bacteroidia > Bacteroidales > Rikenellaceae > Alistipes. The sequence continues at coordinate 63,820 of JBGVNT010000006.1, read as the reverse complement.
CAAAATTGCAGGTTTGAGATACTTGCCAGCCGCAGTGATGCCGCCACCAATGACAATCAGTCCGTCGACAATAGTAACAGCCGTAGCCATAGCGTCGCCGGCAACTTCGCCCATAGTGGCAAATGCCTTTGCTGCAGCCTCCTTGTTGCCCTCGCGCTTGCCCTCTGCAATGTCGTAAATATCCTTTGGCTCCAAAGTGGGGTCGTCGACGCCTGAAAGCTCCTTGTAAACACGCTTAACGGCACGCACGGCAACACCCTCCTCGACCATAACATCGGGGTAGTGCTTGTGGCGCAGGCAGAAGGTTTCGACGCAAGAGTTGTCGCCAAGGTTGAGCTCGCCGTTTCTCACAAAGCCCATTCCGAAGCCTGTGCCGAAGGTGTAACCCAACAGGTTCTTGTACTGCTTGTTGCTGCCCGCAGCCTTCAACTTTTCGTTTACCTCGGGCAATGCACCGGCCAAAGCCTCGCCATAGGCGTAGAGGTCGGCGTCGTTGTTGATATATACGGGGATACCGAATTTCTCTGCGAGGAATGGGCCGAGTGCCACGCCATCGCGGAACGATGGGAAGTTGGGCAGGTAGCCGCCAATAATGCCGTTGGGGTAGTCGGCCGGGCCGGGGAATGCGAAGCTGATAGCCACAGGTTTTTCGTCTAACTGAGCGATAACCTGCTCAAAACCGCTTACCAATGTAGCCAGGCAACGGTCCAAATTGTCGGCATTCGACGGCATAGTGATAGGCTCGACGATGAATTTATTGGCACGCATGGCGCCAAATACGAAGTTTGTTCCGCCGGCATCGAGTGTGATGACCGTGCGAGAGTCGTTTCTATACATAATATTTGAAGTTTTTTAGGTTCAAAATGTGGAACTATCCACAAAGATATACTTTTTTGTGGAAAAATAAAACTTATAAGTCACATCTTGTAATACTTATAATATAAGTGTGATGGAACATGCCGCGATGCCCGCACAAAGACTCCAGGCCACCTGCTTGGGGTTTTCCTTGCCCAAATAGAGGCGTGCCGAGGCTAAACATCCGCTAAGGAGTATCGTGGCGAGTAGAGATGTGAGGTGTGACGAGCGCCCTATAAGGTTTAGGGTCATGAGGAATGTTATAGCCGCGCCGGCAGCTATCATGTGAGGGCTTATGCGCCACCACTTTAGGCATAGGAGCATGATGACACAACAACACAGGCCTATGGTTGCAATCTCGAAAAATACACCCAAAGACTCTCGCCCCATGAAGTTTATTGCGCCAAGTATGTAACAGCCGATGCTGACTATTAGGGCCGTACGGCGAGGATTGCGGCGTAAAAACCTGTAACGAGGGTTGCGCCCGATAAATTGCAGCAGGCCATGTGTTATGAGGGGTAAAATAAGACTGTATAGCATCGAAACCCAAAGCATGTAGAGCTTCAAACGCAATGGGAATAGCGCAAAAACCGAGTCGGTGCCGAGGATTATCAGAGCGATATAGGTCGGGACCAAATACGGATGCAATATTATGGATAAGCTATTTGCTATTCTATTCCACATGAGTGTAGGTTTGGGTTATGGCATCAGGCGGATTATATCTGCTTGCGTAGGCGTGCCACGGGAATATCCAACATCTCGCGATACTTTGCCACCGTGCGGCGCGCTATGCAGTAGCCCTTCGAGTTGAGGATGTTCATCAGCGTTTCGTCGGTCAGCGGGTGGCGCTTATCCTCCTCGTCGATGCAGTTTTGCAGTATGTTTTTAATCTCGTAGCTCGATACCGATTCGCCACTCTCGGTCTGCATAGCCTCCGAGAAGAGTGACTTTAGCAGTATGATGCCAAAGTGCGTCTGTACATATTTGCTGTTCACGACGCGTGAAATGGTCGATACATCGAGCCCCGTGCGGTCGGCGATGTCTTTCAAAATCATGGGCCTTAACTTCGACTTGTCGCCATCGCGGAAATACTCCTTCTGAAACTCCAAAATCTCCTGCATGGTGCGCATCAGTGTGTCGTGGCGTTGCTTTATGGCTGAGATAAACCACTTTGCCGAATCAATCTTGCTTTTGACAAATTGTACAGCCTCCTTGTTGCTCTCCGACACAGTGCCGTCGGCCGCAACCATGTCGCGCATCATGTCGACATAGCGACGGCTGATTTTCACATCCGGAATATTGTGCGAATTCAGCGATAGGTCGAATTGTCCGTCATGATAATCCAAATGGAAGTCGGGAATGATGTAGGGTGTGGCATCTGTGCCATCCTCCGAATAGAGATTCCCCGGCTTGGGCGAGAGGTGTTTTATCTCGTCGATAGCTTCGCGGAACTCCTCCTCGTCGGCACCCAGACGAGTCATCAACTTCTCGTAATGTTTCTTGACAAACTCCTCGAAATGTGAGGTGATGATGCGATGGGCCAAGCGGCGCGCAGGGGTATCCATGCGGCGCTGTGCCATTTGCAGCAGTAGGCACTCCTGCAAGTTGCGCGCACCTATACCTGCGGGTTCTAAGTGGTGAATTATCGAGAGTATGCGTTCCAACTCTTCGAGGGTGGTTTCTATGCCGAGCGTAAAGGCTATATCGTCAGAGAGGGATTCCAAGTCGCGACGCAGATAGCCATCCTCGTCGATGCTTCCGATAATAAATTCGGCTATATACTCTTCGCGCTCCGAGAGGTTGCGATAGCCGAGTTGTTCGGTTAGGAATTCTTGAAGCGAGCGCCCCTCGGTTAGATTTACGGGGCGCTGCTTATCGTCTTTCGAGAAGTTGTTGATGCGCATCTTGTACGACGGAGTGTCGTCCTCACGCAGATATTCATCCACCGAGATAGTCTGCTCCTCGTCGTCGGTGCGCTCCTCCTCTAATACTATATTTTCTTCAATCTCTTGTTTTACACGCTGTTCGAGCATCATCGCAGGCAACTCCAGCAACTTTATCATCTGAATCTGCTGCGGAGAGAGAGTCTGCTGTAATTTTTGAATCTGACGCTGTGAAATAGCCATCTTATATTAACTTTTATGGTTTATATTTATCTCTAAATCGTCAGTCTCTTCATTCGCTTTTTTGCTTGATGCCCGAAGGCTTGGCAAAAACTACTTACCCGAGGCCTCTACCGCCTTTACGATGGCCGCAGTCCAGAACTTTGCCAACTTCTTGGCTCCAGCCTCGTGTGGGTGGAGGTAGAATGTTCCGGCATAGCCCGGCTCGGCGATAAGGTACTTCTCGTAATTCTTGTGGAAGAACTCGAAGCTCTCGGTATCGCCCATGTAGATGTCGCCATTCTCGTTGGCAATCTCTACTAATGTAGGCGTGTAACCCATCATTCGTTTTAGGCCATCCAAAAGGTAAACCGCACCGTTATAGGTGTTGGGGCTGTACCAAATAGGCTGCTGCAATACGAAAATTGCTCCGGGGCACATCTCACGAATCTTCTCAATCATCGTGAGCAGGTTCGCCTTGTAATCCTCATTCTTGACGGGGCAACCTGTCGGACCCTTAGATGCCGAGTCGTTCGTACCCAGCATAATGGGGAAGACGAACTGCGCATCGGGGTTTTCGGCCTTAAGCTCGGCTACCGACTTCTCGATAAGCGGGAAGTAGCGCTTCGCCTCGGGGAGCCAATCGAATGTGGTGGCGCCGGCGCGTCCTACATTGCGGAAATTTACATCACTTGAAAGAGTCTTGCCAATCATCTCGGCAGCAAACACGGGAGGTGCCGTCTTTGTGCGGTCGGCATGCAGCACACCCTGCGTGATGCTGTTGCCTACGAATACGATATTGTAAGTTTTCTTCTCTTTGCCCTTTGCCTCGGCCGACATCGCGCCCAACAGAGTAGCCACAAGGCACAGTGTGAATAAAATCTTCTTCATAGTAGTTCTAAAATTTAGGTTTATCTGTAGGTTTGCTTAAAACTCAGCGTTGTTCGGAGTACGAGGGAATGGAATCACATCGCGGATGTTACCCATACCCGTAACGAACAAGAGCAGACGCTCGAAGCCCAAACCGAAGCCTGAGTGAGGAGCCGAGCCCCAACGGCGAGTATCCAAATACCACCAAATATCCTGCTTGTTCATGCCGAGTTCCTCGACGCGTGCAGAAAGTTTGCCATAATCGGCCTCACGCTCCGAACCGCCGATAATCTCGCCGATTTTTGGGAACAGGACATCCATAGCGCGAACGGTCTTACCATCCTCGTTCTGCTTCATATAGAAAGCCTTTATCTCCTTGGGATAGTTAATCAGGATAACAGGACGCTTGAAGTGCTCCTCCACGAGGTAACGCTCGTGCTCCGACTGAAGGTCGCAGCCCCAATCGCAGGGGAACTCGAACTTGCGGCCCGAAGCTTTCAAAATCTCGATACCCTCGGTGTAGTCCAAGCGAACGAAGTCGTTTGCCAAGACAAACTCCAAACGCTCGATAAGCTCGTTGTCCCACATCTTGTTCATGAACTCCAAATCCTCGCGACAGTTCTCCAACGCATAGCGAATCAGATATTTCAAGAAGTCTTCAGCCAACTCCATATTATCCTCCAACTCATAGAATGCCATCTCGGGCTCAATCATCCAGAACTCGGCCAAGTGGCGGGGAGTATTTGAATTCTCGGCGCGGAATGTAGGGCCGAAGGTATAGATGCGACCCATCGAAAGCGCACCCAACTCACCCTCCAACTGACCTGATACCGTAAGGTTGCAAGGCTTACCGAAGAAATCCTGCGAGTAGTCTACCTTACCCTCCTCGGTGCGGGGAGGATTTGCTATATCGAGAGTTGTTACATTGAACATAGCTCCTGCACCCTCGCAGTCCGAACCTGTGATAAGCGGAGTGTGGAGGTAGTAGAAACCGTTATCGTTAAAATACTTGTGAATAGCATAAGCCATGGCGTGGCGGATACGAAGGATAGCTCCAAAAGTGTTTGTACGAGGACGCAAATATGCGATGTCGCGCAAGAACTCCAACGAGTGACCCTTCTTCTGCAGGGGATAAGTTTCGGGGTCGGCAGTGCCGTAAACCTCAATCTTCTCGGCCTGTACCTCTACACCCTGACCTGCGCCGAGCGACTCGACCAACTTACCGTCCACACGAATACATGCGCCTGTGGTAATCTGCTTCAAAACCTCTTCGTCGGCCTTTGCCAAATCTACTACAATCTGAATGTTAGCAACGCAAGAACCGTCGTTCAGCGCGATGAAAGCCACATTCTTGTTGCCACGCTTTGTGCGTACCCAACCCTTTACGGTGATGTCGCAACCTGTGGCGCTTGATTTCAGAATCTCTGCAATTCTCTGAGTTTTCATAATCTTATGCCTTTCTATATTATTTTTGTAATTTTCTTATGGTGAAAGTAATGATATTTTCATCAACCTACAAAGGTAGTCAATAATTTGATATTTGTCAAAAAAAAAGTACCTTTGCCCTTGTGTCGGGTGCGTTTTGGTCGCATTATGCGGCGCGGTAATAAAATTTATTGCATATGAAACGATTTTTTCTGTTGGGTGTAGCCCTATGTTCGATTATAAGCGCCATGGCGCAGGAGGCTCAGATTTTCCGCTCGGAGTTTATTACATATGACAAGCGCGAGGATGCCGAGGCGGATAATCGCCAGGCCATAAATCGCCATATGGCCTTCGCTCCCGAGTTGTTGGTCGCATCGGGTGGCGAGGAGCGTTTCTCGCAGCGTGTGGAACTCGATTCGTCGCTCAACGATTACAATGTATTTCTGCATCTGGAGAGCATCGGCGGAGCGTATACCCTGCTGATTAACAATCAGGTAGCTGCCAAGGTTGAGGACGCCTTGACGCCTGCCGATTTTCTGGTGTCGCCCTACCTTCGTCAAGGTGCAAACGAGATTGTAGTTTGTGTGCGCGAGAGCCGCTTTGAGCAGTTGCAGCAGGGCGTCGACGAGCCCAAGCGCAAGCAGTTCGACAACTGCTATCTCTTCGCGCAGCGCCGTTTGGCCGTGCAGGATTTCGAGATTGTCTTGCGTCCCGACTCTACACGCAACTTTGCCGAGTTGGATTTGAGGGTTGTGGCAAACAACGATTTTAATTACACCGAAACCATTCAGATTGGTTACGACATTTATGCTCCGAATGGCAAACTTTTAGAGTATAGCGTAAATGAGTTGGAAGTTGCGGGTCGCTCGACCGACACTTTGCGTTTTCATCCCTACATCTATCACGCATATGAAAATAAGTGGGGTGAGGGCAAAGCGCCGCTTTATAGTGTTACGCTCTATGTCAAGCGAAACGGCATGTTGTGGGAGTATATCCCCTTCAAGGTGGGATTTGGTCTGACAGAGCTGCGTGATGGCAAGGTCTATCGCTTCGACAAGGAACTTCAGTTAAAACGCAGGGAGCATTTCAATGCTTTGGCCGATGCCAAGACTACGGCTGCGGCAGTGGCACAGCTCAAAAAGGAGGGTTATAACACCGTATGTCCGGATTATCCGCAACCCAAGTGGTTCTATGATGTGTGCGACAAGGCCGGCATGTATGTGATTGATAGAGCGAATATTAACTCCGTTGCGGGTGACGACCGCAAGGTTGGAGGTACGCCCTCGAACGACCCTGCACTGAAGGAGGAGTGTCTGCGCCGCGTAAAGGCCATGTATTATCGCTCGCGCAACCACTCATGTGTTATCGGTTTCTCGTTGGGCGGCGACATGTCGGGCAACGGCTACAATATGTATAAGGCTTATCAATGGCTAAAGTCGGTCGAGAAGTCGCGCCCCGTAATCTATGAGGGTGCCGCCGGCGAGTGGAACAGCGATTTGTAGGGTATGAATATCGAACTTGTAGTTGTCGGAAAAACCGATTCCGCTGAGGTTGAGTCGCTTGTGGCAATGTATTCCAAGCGCATAAATCGCTATTGCAAATTCGCGGTTACGACTATTGCCGATGTGCGCAACACCCGCAATATGGCCGCTTCGCGTCAGAAGCAGCTGGAGGGTGAAATGATATTGAAAAACATCGTCGAGGGTGATTTCCTGGTTTTGATGGATGAGCGCGGAGTGCAATATACCTCGATGGAGTATGCCGATTGGTTGCAGAAGCGCATGCTCTCGGGCGTGAAGCGCTTAGTGTTGGTTATTGGTGGCCCCTACGGTTTTTCGGAGGAGGTTTATGCCCGCGCCAATGGCAAAATTTCGCTCTCGAAGATGACATTCTCGCACCAGATTGTGCGTGCCATCTTTGCCGAACAGCTCTATCGAGCCTTCACTATTCTGCATAACGAGCCCTATCATCACGAGTAAAAATCGTATAGCGAGGTGATTTTGGCGTCACGCTCGATAGAAAATCAAATCAATTATAGTGAGTTTAGGGAAATTAAGGAAATTAGTGAAAGCCTCCCTAAATTCCCTAAAATCCTTAAAATCCCCTTCCTCCTTATCACCTTGCAATCGGACTTTGCGATAATATAAATATAGGTATTAAAAAAAAATATGTTAAAATTAGTATTTTGTTTTGCATAGTAGCGGAAAATATCTATATTTGCATCGTAGAACAGATATAAAATTAATAAAGGTGCAAACATTATGAAAAAGTTTTTCTCTCTATTGGTATGCCTCTCGATGCTTACATCGGTTGTTATGGCTGCTTCGTATCGTGTGAAGGGTCGCGTGGTTGATGATAAAGCCTCTCCCATTGGTTATGCTACGGTGCTTATCGAAAAGGGTGAAGATGTGATTGCGGGTAAGACGACCGACGATAAGGGCGGGTTTGAGTTTACTTTACCGCAGGGTGATTACTCATTGTCGGCCGAGTTTGTTGGTTATGAGAGTGTCGTGTGCGAAGTGAGTGTTGTGAGCGACATCGACTTGGGAGATATTGTGCTTAAGGAGTCGGCCACCGCAATTGGCGAGGTGGTTGTCGAAGCTACGATGATACGCCGCGAGGCCGACCGCTTTGTGGTGGATGTGAATAACTCGGCTGCCGCTATCGGCAAGGATGGCACCGAGCTGTTGAAGCAGTCGCCCGGAGTAAAGGTCGATGATGACGAGATTTCGATTAACGGCTCGAGTGGCACGAAGGTCTATATCAACGACCGCGAAATACGCCTCTCGGGAGAGGAGCTTGTGAGGTATGTGCAGCAGTTGCGTGCCGAGGATATTTCGAAGATTGAGATTGTGCCGCAGACGGGAGCCGACTACGATGCCTCGTCGTCGGGCGGTATAATCAAGATTACGACTCGCCGCCGCTTGGAAAATGGAGTTATGGGCTCGGTGAGGATGTACTCTTCGCAGTCGAAATATTCGCATAATTACAATCCTTCGGCGTCGATAAATGCCCGCGTAGGTAAATTTGACCTCTCGGCCTCGGGCTGGTATAGCCCCAGAGAAAGCGATTGGCTTGCCGACGAGAGTACCACTTACCACTCGGCAAATGCTGCGATGAATGCCTCGTCGTTGCAAAGTGGTAAATACTCAAGCTATGGCACAAGCCTCTCGGCGGTTGCAGAGTTGAATCCGAAGCAGACCTTGGGTGCATCGTTCGATTATTGGACACATGATAGCAACGACGACAATACCTCTTCGACCCTATATCGCAGTGCGGAGGCCGAGCGCCTGAGCGAGAGTCGGTATAAAACATATAACGCGTATGAAAATTATACGGCTACGCTAAACTATATCATCAAGACCGATACGCTCGGCTCTGTTCTAAAGTTTATTGCCGACTACACCCATCGCGACACCCGCAATGGCTCTGATAATCACACCTCTATCAACGAGTTGCCGCTGCCGCAATATGATTCTCTCTATAAGAATGATAATTTGGGTCTGTTTCGTGTGGCTACTGCGACGGCAGCGCGTGAGCGTACATTCTCGCAGCATTGGACTCTGAAATATGGTGCGAAATACACCTACAACGAGATTAACTCGGCCGCCACATACCGTTACCTGAAAGCCGGCGCGTGGGTGCCCTCGGTTGTGGACGATTACGACATCTCTTATGCCGAGAATATCGCTGCTGCATATGCTATTGCTTCGATGCGCTATGGCCGTTGGAGTGCCGTTGTGGGCATGCGTGGCGAATATACCCACACCAACGGCAAGGGTACCGATGTGAGCCAACGCTATTTCTCGCTCTTCCCCAACGCCAACCTCTCGTTTGCGCTCGATAAGCAGGGCAAGCACTCTTTGGTGGCGCAATATTCTCGTACGATTGCGCGCCCCGGCTTCTGGGCTCTTATGCCCCAGCGTACGCAGGTGTCGGACTATACCTACCAGACGGGTAATCCGCTACTCGACCCCGCCTATACCGACTCCTACTCATTGACCGCAGTGGTGGCATATAAATATAGTGTGTCGCTTATGGCGACGGTGACCAAAGACCGCATCTCGCAGATGGTGGTTGCCGACCCTAACGACCCCCGTATGCTGAACCTCACCTATGCCAATATGCCGGCATTGCGCATGTATGCTGTTTCGGTTAATGTGCCGCTGACGCTTACCAAGTGGTGGGATTGGACAACCAACCTCTTCGGGGAGATTCAGGAGCAGCAACTCACAGCCGACAGCCCTGTCACCACCCATACCATGGCGTCGTGGTACACCTCAATGACCTTTAAGTTGCCGTGTAAATTCTATATCGACGCGTCGCTGTATGGCTTTAGCAATGTTGTGGAGAGCAATGCGCAGGTCAAGAGCCAGAATCGCCTCTCGGTGTCGGTAAAGAAGCAGATTAAGGATAATTGGACTTTGGTTTGTGATGTAAACAATATTCTGAATCAGGACCAAAAGATTATTTTCCGTCAGGATGATTTCACCCGCCGCATCAAAACTTGTGGAGGCGATAGTAAGATTTCTGTCCGCTTTGGCGTTTCGTGGTCGTTCAAAAGTGGTAAGGCCTTCAGCTCAAAGAGCATTGAAAAGGGTGATGGGGCTTCACGCATGCAGTAAAAAAGCCGCATAGCAAGGTGATTTTGGCGTCATGCTCGATAGAAAAAAATAGGGAGTTTAGGGAATTTAGGGAGTTTAGAGAAAAGCCATCCTTAATTTCCTTAAACTCCTTAAATTCCCTAATTTCCTTACCCCCCCCAACAACAAAGGCTACCTTCTGTGAGGTAGCCTTTGTTGTTGAATCGTGCAGTCCGTTATCGCAGAGCAACCTCCGACTGACCGATAAGTTTGCCGTCGGCGTAAAGCTCAACTTTGTAGGTTCCCTCGGTGAAGCCCGAACCATTGAAGAAGATACTTACGCCCAGGTCGTCGTTCTGATAATCGACCTCACGCGAGGCTGAATATACCTTCTGCGCACCCTCGAATGAGAAGGTTGCGGCATCGGGACCCGACAATACATAACCCTCGGGCGAAGAGATGCAGAGGTAGATGGTGCGCTGACCCGGCTCTGCCAACTCGTTGCCACCCAAAACAAAGTCGGTGCGCAGGCGTGCAGCATTCTTCACGCGAGTGACCTCCTTGCTCTTCGAGTTGAGGGCCACCATGCCGATGCTGCGGGCACGAACAACCGAGCCTACGCGTACCTTGTCGTTGAGTTCGGCAGCACGCTCCTCCGCCATCTCGGCACGCAGCTGCGCCGTAGAAATCTCCTTCTTATATGAGATATTCTCCTTCGTAAGTTTCTTGTTTACCGTGTTGAGCGAGTCAATCTGACGGACATAACCCTGCATAATGGTGCGCAAGGTGCCGACCTCCTTCTGATAGGCGCGAATCTTGTTGTAGTTCAAGCGGCGCTCGTTCTTGAGCTGCTCGACCAGCAACTTCGCCTCCTCCAAATTGGCAGCGATAGAGTCGTTCTGCATCTTGAGTCCGTCGTACGACACGATAAGGCTATCCAAGTCGCCCTGAATCTTGGTGCGGTCCTCCTCCAAAAGGGCGTAATCGGCCTTCTGCTCTTGGTGCATCTTGAAATATACGGCCGACAGAGCTACCAAAATCACAGCTAAGATGATAATCACGATGCGGTAACCTCTCACCGCCTTGTCATCCACGACCTGCTCCTCATATTCGTATTCATACTCGTCACGAGCATCGTACTCGTTGTCGTTATACTCTTCTTTCATAATCTCTGTTCGTTAATGTTAGTAATTAAACCTGTTTGCACTGCAAATATAAATCATTTTTTTATAAAACTATCCAACGGATAGCGTAAACCTTTATATTCATACAGGTAAGCGCAGATGCTACCCACCTTTATGGGCGATTGTACATAAAGCGGGATTTTGTTCCTATCGTCGGAAATCCATACCACGAACTCCGTGCCGTCTTGGAACGATTCGCCGTCGGAGGTGGCAATCGTGCAGCGGAATTTTATGGTGTTATATCTTCCCAAGTTCTTGATTTTACGCACTTCACGCCCGGCGTATCGGAATCGTAGCGTGCGAATCGTATCCTCTAAGACCATATCCAGGTCGCGAGCGAACCCCTCTTTTATCTCTTCGTCGGGCACAGCTCGCAGGTCGAAATAGAGCGACAGGGCATCCATGCTGCGCTCATTTATTGGCATGGTCTTGAATTGCTCGGCGCGTTTGCGCTTTTGCCAGCGTGTGTGGACATTGTGGTTTATCCAGTCGTAGATATATGTGCTGCGGAAGGTGTAGTCGCCCTCGTGCAGGTCGCTCTCAAAACGCTTTGTACGCATGGTCGTGGTGTCGGCCCATATGGTGTAGGCGTCGTTTATGGGCAATATCCAACTGAAGGCCTTTGCCGTTTCGCCCTGCCCGTGTACGCGGTATACGGGCATGCCGTCGAGAGTTGTGAGGGATGTGGTCATCTCGGCCTTCGCAACCTCGGTATTGGGGAAAAGTTTGGCTCGATAACTCACTTTGTAGCGCAGCGTTTCACCCGGCACATAAAGCTGGGCGCAGAGCGTCGAGGTGAAAAATATTGCCAATATCAATATCGTAAGCCGTTTCATGGTGTAAAATGTTGTTGTTCTACATACTTAAACGAATAGCGTGCCGAAAATATTTCATCATGGGCCAAGCCGGGTCGTTATGAAATCATCGAGAAGTCGTATTTTCGGCCTCCGGCATGCTTTGCGCGTAATATCTTGAGCCACCTATGGTCGGGATGCTCCAAATAGGGGTCGGCCGAGAGCAGGGCTATGGCTGCTTCGCGAGCCGTTGCGAGCAACTCCGCATCGAGCGTTGGGTTGGCAATCTTGAGGTTGAAGGCTTCGCCACTCTGTTGAGTGCCATATATGTCGCCACTGCCTCGTAGCTTAAGGTCAAGCTCCGCCAAGCGGAATCCGTCGGTTGTTTCGCACATCGCTCGCAGGCGTTGGCGTGACTCGCGTGAAAGTTTCTCTCCCGACATCAATATGCAGAACGACTGTCCGCCACCGCGACCTACGCGACCGCGCAACTGATGCAGCTGTGAAAGGCCAAATCGCTCTGCCGACTCGATGACCATAACCGTGGCGTTCGGCACATCGACGCCCACCTCGATAACCGATGTGGCGACCAAAATGTCGGCCTCATGCTCCTTGAACTGGCGCATCGACTCCTCCTTGTCCTGTGGTTTCATCTTGCCGTGACATACCGTCACCCGATAGTCGGGCGCAGGAAAATCCCTCACAATCGACTCGAAACCATCCTCGAGGTCCTTGTAGTCCATCGTTTCTGACTCCTTGATAAGCGGGTAGACCACATAAACCTGTCGGCCTGCGGCAATCTGCTTACGCAGGAATCCCCACAATTTGAGTCTTGCCGAGTCGTAGTAGTGATATGTGCGTATGGGTTGGCGACCCGGTGGAAGCTCGTCAATCACCGACACATCCAAATCGCCATAAAGTGTCATTGCCAGCGTGCGGGGAATGGGTGTGGCGGTCATTACAAGTATATGTGGCGGCTGCTGGTTCTTGGTCCAGAGCCTTGCTCGCTGCTCCACGCCGAAGCGGTGCTGCTCGTCGATGACGACATATCCGAGGTTGGCAAAACGGACATTATCCTCAATCAGGGCGTGCGTACCAATGAGGATGTCGACCTCGCCCGAGGCTATACCCTCCAAGGCTCGGCGACGCTCGGCCGTCTTTGACGAGCCGGTGAGAATGGCCACGCGCAACCCCATGCCCTCGGTTTGGCGCGATATGGTGGCATAGTGCTGGCGCGCCAGAATCTCGGTCGGTGCCATCATGCAGGCCTGAAATCCATTATCTACGGCTAAGAGCATCGACATCAGCGCAACCATTGTCTTGCCACTGCCCACATCACCCTGCAAGAGGCGATTCATCTGATAACCCGTTACGGTATCCTGGCGAATCTCCTTGATGACGCGTTTTTGTGCCGCAGTAAGCTCGAAAGGAATCTTCTCGTTATAGAAGGTGTTGAACATCTCTCCTACGCGCGGGAACAAAAATCCGTTATTCTTCGAAAGGCGGTCGGTGCGCGATGCCTGAATCGAGAGCTGCACGCCCAATAATTCGTCAAATTTCAGACGCCATTCGGCGCGCTTTTGCATCTCGGGGGATTGTGGGAAGTGAATGTTAAACAGTGCATCGCGCAGCGATAGCAGACCATAGTGGCGACGCAGATTCTCGGGCAGAATTTCCGCGATATGCTCCTTAGCTACCTCCCAGGCATTGGTCATGATCTTGAAAAAGCCCTTTGCGCCGAACGATGATGCGATTTTCTCGGTCGAGGGGTATATGCCCTGCAAAGCGCTCTGCACCGGGCGGCTGAAGGCCTTCTCGACGAGCTCTAATTCGGGGTGCGCCATCTGCATCTCGCCGCGATAAAACGAGGGACGCCCGAAAATCAGGTATTCGCGCCCCACTTCGATGCTCTTTTCAATCCATTTTATGCCGCGAAACCATGTGAGCTCCGCCGAGCCGCTGCTGTCCGACACGAAGGCCGAGAAACGCTGTGCGCGGCCCGTTCCCGAGTAGGCAACACCCGTCACGCGGGCACGAATCTGCACCAGCGACGACGACATTGACTCGTTTACGGCGGCTATGGGATAAATCTTTGTGCGGTCCACATAACGGAAGGGGTAGTGACGCAACAGGTCGCCAATAGTGATGATGCCCAACTCCTTCTCCAAGAGCTTTGCACGCGCCTCTCCCACCCCGGGAACAAACTTCACGCTATTATCCAAAAAATCTCCCATACTACAAAGATATGGATTCTTATTGATAGTTGCAAAAATAGTTTTTTGCACAAAAAAACTGCGCCCCGAAGAGCGCAGTTCCCAACTAAAAGCTTATTAAACCATGAAACTATTGAGGCTGATTCAGGCTGATAACATCCTTGCACTCATCCTCAAAGTCCCAAACGAATGGGCCTGTTAATGTAGTCGTAGCGTCGTAAGTCAAGGTGAGCGAACCGCTGGTATTGGAAATGCCCTTCTCGTCCCAAGCGTAGATTGAAGCATCGGTACCCTCTACATTGCAATTCTCCAACTCGAGATTAACATCGAAGACGCCCTTAAGATGCATTGTAACGCCATATTTTTCACCCTTGAATGTAGAGTTTACAGCCTTGCCTACCTTACCGCCGCTGATTACCAAGCCAATACCATTGGCAGTGCCGTTTGTCTGCATAGTTACATTGGCATTGTCAATAAGGTCTACGGTAGCCTGATAGCCGACCTCGATACCCTGGCTTACGCCATTGATAACAACATCCTTGATTGTGCCAACATGTCCACCCTGCTGAACAGCGATAGCTGTAACAGTCTTGTCTGCTGTTGCACAAGTGGTGTTGATTGTTACATTCTCGATAGCACCAACATTGTATGCTTTGATGGCAGCAACGGTGCTGGTATGGTTGATTGTTCCATTCTTGATGCTTGCACCATTCTTCAAAGCCATTCCACCCCAGTTGTTAGCAGTAGTCAAAGTCTTGCCATTAAGGTCAAGCTTTACATTGTCAAGAGCGAGCTGAGTTGTACCCATATCTACATCAGCTGCGAGCTTCACATTCTGCTTGTTTGCGATAGCAGCCTGAAGATCTGATGCAGAGGTAACCTCTGCCTGATTATAGGTGTAGGGGTAGTTTACAGTTACGCCGGGGAACTCCTTAAGACCTTTCACTGGATAGTGGCCAGAACCATTAGAGCCACCTCCGAAGAGTTGGTCGAATGGAATACACACATAGTGTGCCTCACCATCGGGGTGATTACATTGAGTGTGGTCAATTCCACCAACATAGTCAGATGACTCAACACGACCCCAACCGCGGTTCCAGTAGCCTTGGCAATAGTGGTAGTTCATCCAATCACCATAGGTTACGGTTACATTCTTACAAGTTACATTTGTTGCAGTAGCAGTAACAACTGTATTATAAACACCTTCAGTTGTGTTAGTATTACCAATAATCATTCCTGAAACACGGTAAATATACCACTTATAATTAGAGGTTACATCATTGATAACATCCATAACACAAGCGATGTTACAATCCTCGATAGTGATTTTAGCTTCCCCACTAACACCTCCGGCAATACCTCCTGCGTTCTGTCCGTGAGAATCCCACAATGTACCGACCGAAGTGGTATTAGCCAAATTGATGCCTTTGAATGTGCTCTCTCCGCTAGCCCATCCAACAACGCCACCAGTATACCAGTTATATCCGGCAATCTTAGTGTTAGTAATCTCAATATTCTCGAATGTCGTATCGTGTGCATAACCAGCAACTGCGCCAGATATAACAGTGTATGATGCAAAAACCTCTTTGTCTAACTTAAGATTCTTAACTGTTGCGCCATCAAGGACTGAGAACAATCCCCAACCCTCTTTACTTCCATATACGCTTCCATCCCAGCAGAAATCGCCAGTAATCTTAGCTCCAGAGATTAGGTGGCCTTGACCATCAAAAGTTCCGGCAAATACAGCGTCAGTGCGATTATCTCCAATAGGATTCCAATTCTCATTCTCTGGCAATGTGATATCTGCAGCCAATTTTACGGTTTTACCCTCAAAAGTGGTACCATCATCTACCTCGTTTGCTAACCACTTCAAGCCCTCGGCGTTAGAGAGCAAGTATTCACCCTTTGAAGTCAATACTACACCGTCAGCAATCTCGGTATACTCAATATTTGGTTTCTCCCATTCAGGATTAGTTTCAATAATAAACTCGTTGTTTGTAGTAAGCAAGTTACCTACGATGTAAGTGCGGTAGTTGCGCTGTACGGGAACGGTGGTGTAGTGACGAACGAGGTCTGTTGCGTCGTTGTCGGCGCTCTGTGCTTCATCCTCGCTCATGCGAAGTGTCACATCTACCAACTCACGAGCATTTACCAATACATAGTTCATCGAAAGCATGTCGTAATCGGTCATAGCCTTACCCTCAGCCTTAGGGGCCCAATCGTAAGTGAAAGTCTCCTTGTTAGAAACATTCGCTACGGGAACAACATCGCCGGTAGCGGTGTCTACCTCAGTGCCGAAAGTCAAGGTCTTATAAGCGTCTACCTCAACCTTTGTAGCCTTAACCTCTACACCTGCTGCCTTTGCTGCTGCAGTGTCCTTAGTTGCGATGTTAATCTGCGCAAATGGACGACGAAGCTCAATCTTGTGAGTCTTTCTTGCAGGGTCGATGTTGATTGTGTAGTTGTAGAAAGCATCGTAAGACTCGTCATTGGCAGTAAGATTAGTTGCCATTTCAACAGTCTTTGCAGTCCAACTTACATCATAAACCTCGGCTGCATCGGGAGCTGATGCCCAGAAGATTGCTGAATACTTACGGCCCTCTACCAAAGGAACTTGGATTGTTGCCTTCCTATCCGCATTGAGAGTTACGGCCTTCTCGGCTGTGATAGCTGAGATTGCCTCAAGAATACCATCCTCGTTATAGAAAGCGTAATTCAAGACTTTCGCCTCATCACCCTCGCCATAACGGGTCTGCAACTCCGGAGAGTCGACTGTGAACGATACCAAAGATTCGGTGCTGCCTGAAGCGGCATCATCCTTGGTACACGATGTTGCCAACATTGCCAATGCTGCAACTACCAAGAAAATCTTTTTCATAGCTAAGAATATTAAATGAATAAATTGTGGTAAAAATTTTGTATTTTTCAAATGCGATATATACAAAGTTAGTAAAAAATAACTCAAAAATCCCCCCCCCCGAAAAAACCGGAATGTTTATGCAGAAAATGTGAAAAAACCTGCATATTCAGAAAAATATGCCATATTTATGCAATAAAAGGGCGCGCGATATATATTATTGATGCAAGAAAATGTAATAAACAGGTTGTGCGCTTTGTGTTAAATTATTGAACTCTACAAGGCCTCATTTCTCTGAAAATTCAGCCCGAAAAGCGATTGGATAAAAATAATTTCGGATTTCGGATTTTGAATTTTGAATTGTGTGTATCTTTGTAGATGGTTTTTGGTCATATATTAATATAAGGTGCAATGATTTTTCGAGTTTTCGGCATATTGTTGGGTTGTGCGATGTTGCTGTCATGCCGCGATTGTCGGCCTGTTGATACTTTTGCGGAGCTTGAAGCCGAGCCGCTGTCCGCTGAGGCTGTAGCGGCGTGGAGTGCTGTGCCCGAGGGGCTAAATGCCGCGTGGGGCAATATTGATATTCAATATTTGCGCGATTTTGTGCCTGAGGTCGAACTTGCTGATACATGCCGCATTACGGGTTGGCGAGGCGAGCGCGTGTCGGCGCAAATTCTCGTCTGGGCAAAAAGTGATTTGAAGGGCGTGGAGTGCAGGGCTCGGAGGCTTAAAACGAAGGGCGCGAGCTTGCCGGCTGCGGTTGTGATGCCCCGTTTTGTGCGTTATACACTTGCGGATGAACAGACCTATCGTTTTGAAAAGAGCGGCAAGAGCTATCTTGCGCCCGATATGCTCGACAGCCTGCCGCGATTTGATATGAAAGCTTGCTCGGTGCGACCTGTGTGGCTCACGATAGATATTCCGCATGATGCCAAGGCGGGGGTGTATCGTGGAGAGATTGTTGTGCGATGTAGCGATGCGCGCAGGGTAATAATGCCATACGAATTGGAGGTCTGCGACTATACTCTCGCGCCTGCGAGTGAGTGGGCATATCATCTCGATTTGTGGCAGCATCCTTCGGCTGTTGCGCGCGCATATGGCGTGGCGCTGTGGAGCGACGAGCATTTTACAGCCATGCGTCCCTTGATGCAGATGCTTGCCGATGCGGGCCAGAAGGTCATCACCGCTACGCTGAATAAAGACCCCTGGAATCATCAGTGCTATGACGCCTACGAGGCGATGATTCGTTGGGTAAAGCATGCCGACGGCAGTTGGTCGTACGATTATCGGGTGTTTGACCGCTGGGTAGAGTTTATGATGGAGCAGGGCATCGACAAGATGATAAACTGCTACTCGATGGTGCCCTGGAACTGCGAATTGGAGTATTTCGACGAGGCTCAGGCCGAGGTTGTGACCGTCGAGGCGAAGCCCTCAACGCCGCTTTTTGACGAGATGTGGGGACCTTTCCTTACCGACTTTAAGCAGCATCTTGAGGCGAAAGAGTGGCTCGGGATTACAAATATCGCCATGGATGAACGCTCACCCGAGGATATGGATGCTGCGGTCGAGGTCTTGCAACGATACGCGCCCGAGCTGAATTTCGCGTTGGCGGATAATCATAAGTCGTATAAGCGCTATACGATGATGCGCGATGTATGCGTGGCGATGTATCAGAAGGCAGATAAGGATGATATCGAAATGCGTCGCGCGCAGGGCGATAACACCACATTTTATGTCTGTTGCGTGCCCTCGTATCCCAATACTTTCACCTGTTCGGAGCCGTTCGAAGCCGAGATGTTGGGATGGTATTGTGCTGCGGCGGGTTATGACGGTATGTTGCGCTGGGCTTATAACTCGTGGCCCGAGAATCCGCATATAGATTCGCGATTCGGCACCTGGAAGTCGGGCGATACATTTTTGGTCTATCCCGGAGCTCGCTCCTCGGTGCGTTTCGAGCGCTTGCGCGATGGTATAGAGATTGCGGAAAAGATACGCATTTTGCGCGCTCAAGGTGTTGATATGGAGTGCGTTGAGAGTGCTTTGTCGAAGATTTTATCAAGCAATGCTCACGACCATACGCTTCCCTGGCGCGCAACAATTGCCGAGGCACGAGCAGCCTTGGATGAGGTGTCGCGCCGTAACGGATTATGATATTTTAGATTTGTAGACAGATGAATATTTCGAAATTTTCTCGACGCCGAGCACATGAGGTGCGCATTGGCGAAGTAAAAATAGGCTCTGAGCATCCCATCGCGGTGCAGTCGATGACAAATACTCCGACTGCCGATACCGAGGCGAGTGTTGCGCAGATAAGGCGTATTGCCGATGCCGGAGCGGGCATCGTGCGCCTTACGGCGCAGGGCCGCAAGGAGGGTGAGAACCTCGAAAACATAGTGCGCGAGGTGCGTGCGGCGGGCTACCAAACGGCTATTGTTGCTGACATCCACTTTGTGCCCGAGATAGCCTCGATTGCCGCCCGATATGTCGATAAGGTGCGCATAAATCCGGGCAACTATCCCATCGAGGGCGGAAAGCTGGAGGCCCTCATTGCGCAATGCAAGGAGCGAGGTGTGGCTCTGCGTATAGGGGTGAATCACGGCTCGCTGGCCAAGCGCGTGTTCGATGAGTGGGGTGATACTCCGCAGGGTATGGTCGCTTCGGCGATGGAGTTTTTGAGGGTTTGTCGCCGTGAGAATTTCGACCAGGTGGTGGTGTCGATGAAGTCGAGCAATACGCGCGTTATGGTGCAGGCCTATCGTCTGTTGGTCGAGGCTATGGAGCGCGAGGGTATGACCTATCCCGTGCATTTAGGCGTAACCGAGGCGGGTAATGGCATCGAGGGGCGCATAAAGAGTGCCGTGGGCATTGGAGCACTGCTTGCAGACGGCATTGGCGATACGATTCGTGTATCTTTGACCGAGGCTCCCGAAAATGAGGTCCCCATAGCCGAGCTGTTGGTTGATTATTTCTCGGAGCGAGAGGGGGAGTTCGAGGTCGCACATCCCGAGCGATACCATCCTACTGAATTTGTTAGGCGTTGTCCCGTTGCGCAACCTGTTGTGCATAGCGAGCTGACCGATGAGTTTGCTATTGTCGAGGCGGTAAGCAAAAACCCTTCGGCCGAGTTGCGCGCTGCAATTCTCGATATGGAGGAGCGGAAGCCTGTGGTTGTTAAGCGCCGCTATGATGATGCGGATGCCGAGGTGGTTGCCGTGAAGGCTGCGGCCGATTTGGGTGTTCTGCTGCTCGACGGCTTGGCCGAGGGTGTGTGGGTAGATGCTCCGGCGTTGAGCGAGGATGAGGTGCGCGAAATCGAGCTTATGATTTTGCAGGCGGCACGCGTGCGTTTCTCGCATACCGAGTATATCGCTTGCCCGAGCTGCGGTCGCACGCTCTACGATATCGAAAAGACCTTGGCGGATATTAAAAGTCGAACATCGCACCTTAAGAACCTGAAAATTGGCATTATGGGTTGCATTGTGAATGGCCCGGGTGAGATGGCAGATGCCGACTATGGATATGTGGGCGCTGCGGCAGGTCGAATTACGCTCTATAAGGGTCGTGAGGTTGTGGAGCGCAACATCCCGCAGCAGGAGGCTATCGAGCACCTCATAGAGTTGATAAAGTCGAATGGCGATTGGGTTGAGCCCGACGAAAAATAGTTGATGTATGGCAGGTCAGGCAATGCGACGATATACTGCGCGAGGCATAGTGCTAAATACCGTCAAATATGGCGATAAGGGGCTTGTTGTGCAGTTACTCACCTCGTCACATGGTCGTCAAAGCTACATGGTGCAGGGTCTTGGCTCGAAACGCTGCGGAGGCTCTCGGTTGGCTCTGTTTCAACCGATGTTCGCCGTAGAGTTTGAGGGGCTGGAGTCTTCGAAAATGCAGATGCACCGCTTCGGTGAGGTACATAGCGGCATAGTGCTGCGCTCGGTTCCCTTCGATGTGAGAAAATCCACGATGGCCCTCTTTATGGCAGAGGTTTTGCATCGTCTGGTAAAGGAGAGTGAGGCGAACGAGATGCTGTTCGACTTCGTGTGGGGCTCGGTGGAGGCGTTGGATGCAGCCGAGGAGGGCGTTGCCAATTTTCACCTGTGGTTTCTCTCGAATCTATGTCGATTTTTGGGCTTCTCGCCCGGCAACGAATATATCCCCGATGGCTGGTTCAATATCGCCGAGGGACACTATACCGCAGTTGAACCACCACGCGAATGTTGCATGACACGCGAAAACGCTCTTATTCTCCGCGATATGCTGGAGTGCGATGTGCGATATTTGGGTGAGATAGGACTTAACCGCATGCAAAGGGTTGATTTTCTGAATGCTTTGCTGCGATATTATAGCTATCATCTCGATACAATAAACTCCGTGCAGTCGATAAGAATTTTGCAAGAGGTGTTTTAATTGTATTACGGTGAAATTCAGGCTATTATTAAGCGTATTTATTTCGAGTATGGTGGTTGTGGTGGGGCATTTGTTCTATTGCCATTCACTGCATGCCATAGTGCAAGAACCGCGACGATGGAGTGGGGGCGATACCTTGTGGTTTGAGCTCGACTCCATTCCCATGTTGCCATCGTATGAAGGCTATCTGGCCGACTCGCTTCAATATCTGCTATTGTTGCCAATACATGAGCGCAATGAGTTGCAGGTGGAGTTTTCGCCTTCGCCTAAGGCGCTGCCGCGCATCGAGTTCAACTATTCGCTACCATATTGGAGTGTCTATCGCCGTTCGGTGACGGTGTGGGGCATAACCTTCTCTACGGGCCAAATATCTCCATATGTGTTATATCCGGCCGGAGCACATCAGGATGCTACTGTGCTGTCGTTTCCTCTTCAGCCTCCCCGATGATTTCGCCAAAATCCTCCTCGTCGATGTGGTCGATATAGAGTATGCCGTCGAGGTGGTCGATTTCGTGCTGGAAGATAACGGCCGTGAAGCCTTCGATAACCTCTCTGTGTAGTTTGTATTGCGTATCGCGATACGATATCGTTATGCTCTGGGCGCGTAGTACATCACCTCTAAAATCGGGCACCGAGAGGCATCCCTCTTCGCCTAATTCCCAATCGTCGCCATACTCGACAATCTTCGGATTGATGTAAAACTCAAAGGGCTCGCCCTCTTTGTCGAAGCGTTGTACGGCCACCAAGCGTCGCAGGATGCCCACCTGCGGAGCGGCTATGCCCACGCCTGCATTTTCGGGATTTGTCACCGTTGAGAGCATTCGGCGGCAGAGTGTGGCAAACTCCTCGGAGGCAACCTCTTGGCGACTTAAAGGCTTGGAAATCTGCCTTAAAAGGAGTGAATCGGCCTCGTTGTCGATGGTCGTAAGCGGCATAATCTCATTCCCCGTGCCGATTGTCGCCCGCTCTGCGGCGGTAAATGTTGCCGTGCAACTTGTTCCCATGATTGCCATAGCTATTATTGTCGTAATTAAAAATTTCATAGCGCCATACTTTATGGCAAAGGTAATTATTATTATGATATTCGGAGTGTTTGAAATGACATTTTTGCGGGGCGAGATGTGAAATTAGGGCTTATTTTTTACGAAAATAAAATATTTTCGATAACTTTGTTAGTCACAGAATTATTAGTCGCAAAATAAATAATTAACAACATACATTATGATAGTTTCATTTAAGGAGATGTTGCAGGCGGCCGACAAGGGTCGTTATGCTGTCGGAGCGTTTAATTGTTTGAGTTTGGAAAATGTCGAGGGCGCCATCGCAGCTGCCGAGGAGTTGCACTCGCCTATTATTCTCCAACTTGCCGAGGTGCAGTTCCCCTGCGCCCCGATGAATCTTATGGCTCCGCTCTATCTGGAGGCGGCACGCAAGGCGTCGGTGCCTGTTGTGGTGCATTTGGACCATGGTCAGAGCTTCCAGACCTGTGCCGAGGCTATTCGTTTGGGCTTTGGCTCGGTGATGTTTGACGGTGCGTCGCTGCCCTTTGAGGAGAATGTGCGCATCACGGCTGAGGTTACACGCATGGCAAAGGCTATGGGTGTAGATGTCGAAGCCGAGTTGGGCAAGGTCGGCGATGTGGGCGTGGATGACGATAAGGTCGATGTCTTTACCGATGTTGAGGAGTCGGCACGCTTTATCGAGCTTACGGGCGTTGATGCGTTGGCTGTGGCTATCGGCAATCAGCATGGCCGCTATGTCGCTACGCCTAAATTGAATATCGACCGCTTGATAGAACTTCATGAGCGCAATAGCATGCCTTTGGTGTTGCACGGCGGTAGCGGTACAAGCGAGGAGGATTTCAAGGCTTGTATTCATAACGGAATATGCAAAATCAATGTTGCTACGGCCATTCAGGTGGGCATCACTGAGCGAGTGCAGCAATATCTGCGTGAGGCTGCGAAACCCGACTATATAACGATGAAGGGCGTTATCCGCGAGGCCTCGAAGGAGGTGGTGAAGGAGCATATCCTGCTCTTCGAGAGTAATAACCGAGCATAAAATCGAGGGCGCATGAGAAGAGGAATCATTTCTGCCGGCAACTGGTTGTCGGATACCATAAAGTTCATCAGCCACTATCCTGCGGTGGGTAATTTGGTCACAATCGAGAAAATTGACCAGGGCTTTGGCGGTTGTGCGCATAATGTTTTGGCGGATTTGGCCCGTATGCAGACGGGAATACCTTTGTATGCCGGTGGTTGCGTGGGCAAGGATGCTTTGGGCGACGAGATTTTCTCGACTTGCGAGAAGTTGGGTATCAACGCCGAGGGTATGTGCCGCGTGGATGCCGCTACATCCTATACCGATGTTATGGCGGATATGAGCAACGGTACGCGTACATTCTTCCACCATCGCGGAGCAAATGCCGAGTTCGGCCCCGAGCATGTCGAGAAAATCAAGGCCGAGGCTAAGATTTTCCATCTTGGCTATCTGCTCTTGCTCGACAGAATGGATACAAAGGACGAGGAGTATGGCATTGTGGCTGCAAGGGTGCTTGACGGCTTACGGAAACGAGGCTACAAGACCTCGGTCGATGTGGTGTCGGAGGAGGGCAACCGCTTCCGCGAGGTTATTCTGCCCTGCTTGCCTTATATGGACTACTTCATCGTAAATGAAGTTGAGGCAGGTGCTTGTGTTGGCCGTAATCTGCGTGATGAGGCGGGTAATATCTTGCTCGACGAGGTTCGGGCGGCGGCTCGCTTCCTTATGGATAAAGGAGTTGGTGAGGCCGTGGCTATTCACTTTCCGGAGGGTGGTTTCGCGATGCGTAAGAGTGGCGAGGAGTGTTACGAGCCCTCGTTCCGCGTAGAGCCAAAGGAGATTGTGTCGTCGGTGGGTGCCGGCGATGCCTTCTGTGCTGCTATGTTGTATGCTCTGCATGAGGAGTTGCCACTCAGCAAGTCGCTGCGCGTGGCAAATGCTGCGGCACGATTTAATCTGTTTAGTGCCACTTCGACCGACGGTGCTCCGACGGTTGCTGAGATAGAGGAGTTTTTGTCAAGACAATAGAGTTTAAGAGTAGACTCTCACGAATAGTAGACTCTCACGGTCGGCTTGTGCCTCCCTCAGAGTGACGGGGAAATGCTGGATAGTAAGTCATGGGAAACAGATGCGTGAGAGAGAGCCAAATGAATAGTAAGTAGAAAGAAAAACCTAAAAACTACAATATTATGAAAAGAAGTGAGATTAATCGTTACATAAACGAGGCTAAAAAGTTTTTTGCCGAGCATCAGTTCCACCTGCCCGTATGGGTTGATTGGTCGCCTGCCGAGTGGGCTACAAAGGGCGCAGAGTGCGACGAGATTCGCCGTAACGGCCTTGGCTGGGATGTGACGGACTTTGCAAGTGGCGAGTTCGACAAGGTGGGCCTTACGCTCGTGACTATCCGCAACGGAAATGTGAAGTACGACAAGAAGACCTACTGCGAGAAGATTATGTTTGTGCGCGAAAATCAGATTACCCCTACGCACTTCCATTGGCGCAAGATGGAGGATATTATCCATCGTGGCGGCGGTGTGTTCTGCGTGAAGTTGTGGAAGGCCGACCAGAACGAGCAGCCTACCGACGAGCCTTGCAGCGTGCAAGTCGATGGCGTTACGACTGTCGTTCCTGCGGGTGAGGTGCTGCGCCTCTATCCGGGTCAGAGCATCAGTTTTGAGCCTTATATGTACCACCAGTTCTGGTCGGAGAATGGCCCGAGTATGATTGGCGAGGTATCGACCGTAAATGACGATGCCAACGATAACCGCTTCTTGGAGGAGCAGGGTCGCTATCCGAGCATCGACGAGGACGAGCCTGCGCAGTATCTGCTCTGCAACGAGTATTAATAGTATTAAGAGAGATGAAGAACAAATTTATAAAAATCGCGATACTGTTTTCGTTGCTTGCGGCTTTGCCGTTGTGCTTTTCGGCGTGTTCCGACGATAATTCAGAACCCGGGCAGACGGAAGAACCCGGGCAGACGGAAGAACCCGAAGGTCCGCAAAAACCGGATAATGAACAGAATCCTGACGACGAGCAGGAGGCTGTCGTGCCTACAAACTCATTTACCCTTACGGCACTTACCCATAACTCGCTGAGTATTTCGTATAGCTCAGCCAATGCAACGGCGTGCTATGTGCTTGTCGTAGAGGCTAATGATGCGGTTGATGAGCAGGCGATAATCGAGCGTGGCGAGAGTGTTGAGGTAAATTGTGAGGGCACTTACACTGCAGAAAATCTTTCCCCCGCGACCTATTATTGCATAGAATTTTTGGCAGTTAATGGCGACAAGTCATCACGCTTGTCATTGCAATTTGCAACCCCTGCCGAGCCGGAGTAATATTTGCTGGGTAAGGAGATTGAATAGATATGGGCTGCAATCGGAAAAAGATTGCAGCCCTTTTTCGGATTTATATAGTTTAGTGTTGTTAAGCGTCATTCTGAGCATTTGTTTTTAGACTCTCACGGTCGGCAAGCCTCCCTCAGAGTGACGGAAAAACAAATGCGTGAGAATCTCAATACCTTTTTTGCGGTACAACACTAAACTATATATTCTGTTTTTTTATGTAGCGATATGCGCTAAAAATACTCCTCGCGGTAGTTGTAGTTGTTGCGGAGTGTTTCAAATGCTTCGGGTGAGAGTCGTAGCAGGGTGCTTTCGGCGCTTAAATCGCAGTAGTCGGCGATTGTTTGGCACATCTCATCCCAACCTATTGCTTGGCGGCGGGCGGGTGTCACTTTTGCCGGATACCATCCCCGCAAAGGCAGGCCAAACTCCCTGGCTATGGCGTCGATAACTATGGCCGAGGCATTTGCCTTGCCCTGTGCCGAATATCCGGCAATGTGGGGTGTGGCGATAAACGCTTTTGCGAGCAGTTCTTGGCTTATTGCAGGCTCTTGCTCCCAAACATCTATGCAGAGTCGCTGCGGAGCATGGAGCAGCGCCTTGGTCGAGGCAACCTCGCCGCGTGAGGCATTTATGATAATTGCATCGGGGCGCATAAGTGAGATTAGATGCTCGTCAATCATGTGAAAGGTCGTCGGGTCGAGCGGCGTGTGGAATGTGATGATGTCCGACTGCTCGGCAACCTCCTCCAACGATAGAAAATCGCCTCCTTCGCGCTGACGGCGAGGCGGGTCGCAACGCAAAACGCGAAATCCCCATGCGCGGGCATACTCCTCGACAAGTGAGCCGACATTTCCCACACCCACAATGCCCAAAGTCTTATCCTTTGGCCTCCAGCCCTCGTCGGCTGCGAGCAGAACCAACGCAGCCGCCACCCATTGCAGTACGCCTGCGGCATTGCACCCTGCGGCTGTTACGACCTTTATGCCGTGAGCGGCGCAGTAGTCGAGGTCGATATGGTCGAAGCCGATGGTTGCCGTGGCAATCATCTTTACCCTTGAGTCGTGCAGCAGAGCCTCGTCGCAGCGGGTGCGTGTGCGAATAATCAGCACATCGGCATCGGCAACCTCGTGGCTCAAAAAATCACTGCCATTGCGATAGATAACCTCGGCAAACGGCTCTAAAATTCCCTTGATGTAGGGTATTGCATTGTCAATTACGACCTTCATATGGCTTTTTTATTGTTTTTCTTAAGCAAATATAGTGAAAAAATTAATTTTTTGTATCTTTGCGCATTGTATATATTACTAAATGCTCACCTGTTGGTGGTTGGGCATTGTATTTACGCTGAGAGAATATGACACTGAAAAATATTTTTGCTTCGCTGTGCGTTGTTGTTGTGCTGCTGCTTACAGCATGCGGAGGTGAGAAACATACCAAGAAAGCGCAGCTTTCCGACGCCTTGGATTCGATGTCGTATGTTGTGGGTATGAATATCGGATATAATATCCAAAAAATGGATACCACATTGCGCGCCGAGGCCATTGTGAAGGGTATCAACGATGTGTTGAAGGGTAAAGAGATAATGAGCGTGGAGGATGCTCGTACATATTTCCTCGCTTATATGACCTATGATGTTTATGAGCGAGTGCGAAATTATGAGGAGCAGTATCTCTCGGATTTGAAGGCTTCGGACAATAAGATTCAACGCACGAAGAGCGGCTTGACATATAAGGTGCAGAAGTTGGGCGATATGAATAATACGGCCTCGAACGAGCGCGATACCGTTGTGCTGGTATATCGTGCCGAGCGTCTCTCGGGTGAAGAGGTCGATTGCGTGGCCGAGCGTGACGATACAATGCGCATGGCATTGCGCCAGCTCACCTCGGGTATGAAGGAGGGTGTGAAGCTTATCGGCGAGGGTGGCTCGATTACCCTGTGGATGCCCTCTGAGTTGGCTTATGGTGCCGAAGGTGATGTTGAGAAGGGTGTTAACCCCAACGAAATGTTGCGCTACGAGGTTGAAATTGTCGAGATTATCAAGCGTCGTCGCAAATAATTTGGCCGGCAAGCACTGTGGGTGAAACCCCTGCGGCAATGAATGGTGGAAAATATAGAAAAGACTTAAAGTTTAACAATAAAGTAAGCAAAAAGATGAAAAAAATGATTTATGGCGTCGTTGCTTTGGCTGTAGCTGCGGTAATGACATCGTGCTGTGGCGGAGGTTCACAGTACATCACAAAGGGTGATAAGTCGGTAATGGACACACTCTCTCACTCGGTAGGTGTATCGGTAGGTTATGGTACTGCTCAGAATATGCCTGATGTTCGCTTGGATTGGGATGAGGTTATGAAGGGCGCCGAGAAGGGTATGAAAGTAGCCTTGGATGTTAAGGAGGACCCCAAGCACAAGGAGGTGTACGCTACTTTGGAGGAGTTCTTTATGAATGTTCGCCAGGCTCGTTTGACCGAGATGCGTACGGCTGCCGAGGCTGACTCTACCAAGTCGTTCAATATTAAGGATGTCGACATCTTCGAGAACGAGGCAGAGCGTAAGGAGATTTCATATGCTTATGGTTACGATTTCGGTTTCAATGTACGCTCTTCACGCATGCCTTTGCAGACATATTGGATTGCCGAGGGTTTGAATGCAGGTGCTAAGGCTGAGAACGCTGATGAGATTTATCGTTCAGCTCAGGAGTTTATCCGTCGCTACTATATGGAGATTCTTCCTGCCCAGAATGTCGAGAAGTCAGCTGCATGGTTGGCAGAGGTTGAGAAGATGAAGGGCGTAGAGAAGACCGAGAGCGGTTTGTTGTATCGTATCGACCGTGCCGGCGACGAGAGCATTAAGCCCACAGCCGAGGATAAGGTAAAGGTTGACTACGAGGGTAAGCTCTCTGACGGCTTCGTATTTGACTCTTCATATGAGCGTGGTGAGCCTATCGAGTTCCCATTGCGTGGCGTTATCCGTGGCTGGACCGAGGGCTTGCAGTTGGTAGGCAAGGGTGGCCAGATTACCTTGTGGATTCCTGCTGATTTGGCTTATGGTCCTCGTGGCGGTGGTAACATCGGTCCTAACGAGGCTTTGGAGTTCAAGGTTGAGTTGCACGATGTTATCGTTGCAGAGCCCGTTGTTGAGGAGTCAGCTGAGGAGGTTACAGAGGAGTAATCACTTCGCTTGAGAGATATGGGGTTCGGTACTGTGGTGCCGGACCCTTTTTCGTTGCGAAAAATCAGGGCATTTATTGTTTTTTCGGCTGCATGTATTATCTTTGCGTTAGTATAATCAAGATATGTCACGAAAACTATTATATGTAATTCTTTCCGTCGTACTTCTTTCGCTGGGGTGGCTGGGTGTAAGTGGATTTACCTTGTTGGTGGCATTTGTGCCACTTCTTGCACTGAGCGCCTCTTATGGCGATTCTGCGCGTGATTTCTGGCGTATGTCAGGGTGGGCATTGCTCACTTTCGTGTTGTGGAATATTGCGACGGTGTGGTGGATTTGGCTTGCAACACCCATAGGCCCCGTTGCCGCTACATTCTTCTCTACATTCTGGAGCATTGTGCCTTTTATGCTCTTTCACTATGTGTCGAAACGCTCGTCTACGGTCCTCTCTTATACTATCCTCGTGGCGGGTTGGGTCGCGGCCGAGAAACTGTATACCGATGCCGAGGTTATCTCGTTCCCGTGGCTCAGTTTAGGTAATGGATTCTCGGGCGATGTGTGGGCTGTGCAGTGGTACGAGTGGACAGGCGTTATGGGTGGCTCGGTCTGGGTACTTGTGGCTAATATTCTGATATATGAGGCGTTGAAAAGTCGCAGTGCGAAATATGCGCTCGGAGCAGCGCTCGCCGTATTGTTGCCCGTGGTTGTGTCGCTGGGTCTGTATTTCACGCATGAGGAGGCTGCGGAGCGCGTAAAAATGGCTGTTGTGCAGCCCAATGTCGATTGCTACGACGAGAAGTTTGCCGACAATAGTGAGTGGCAGATGGAGAATATCGTTGGCTTGTTGCAGCAGATACCTCGAGATGTCGAGGTTGTAGCTCTGCCTGAAACGGCACTGCCCGAACATTTGCAGGATAATGCCCCGGAAAATGGTTGGAGCGTCGAGATATTGCAAAAGAGCATTGATTCGTTGTATCAGCACGCCATGCTTATTACGGGAGCTTCGACCGTGAAATATTATGCTCCTCAAGAGCCACGAACTGCAACGGCACGCAAGGCTCAAAGGGGTTATTATTACGATGTGTATAACTCGGCGGTGGCATTAAATACCACTGAGGGTGGTAATGTACACCATAAAATGCGCCTTGTGATTGGCGTTGAAACAATGCCTACATTTAACATGCTGAATGGCTATATCGACTTGGGCGGTATTACGGGTCAGCTGGGTCGCAACGATAAAGCTACGGTCTTTCACCA
Source organism: Alistipes sp. (assembly GCA_045125895.1). Lineage (GTDB taxonomy): Bacteria > Bacteroidota > Bacteroidia > Bacteroidales > Rikenellaceae > Alistipes. The sequence goes on along the minus strand of JBGVNT010000006.1, from coordinate 33,712 downwards.
TGAGGATGTGGCGGTCGGCCCTGCAATATGCTATGAGGGTTTGTATGGCGATAGTTTTGCTCGCTTTGTGAGGGAGGGCGCCGAGGTCATGACCGTTCTCTCGAACGATGGATGGTGGGGCGATACGGCGGGGCATAAACGCTTGTTTGACTTCTGCCGACTTCGTGCTATCGAGTGTCGTCGTGCCATTGCGCGCAGTGCCAATACCGGAGTGTCGGGATTTATCACATCGCGAGGCGATGTCGTTGAACGCCTGGATTGGGAAGAGCGCGGTGTGCTTGTCGGGGATGTGGAGTGTCGCCGTGATGTGACTATGTATGTGCAGTATGGCGACTGGGTAGGACGCATGGCACAACTATTGGCCTTCTTGGGCGTGATGTATTATACGGCATATCGCGTGCGCAGGCGCAATCATCTTGTAAATTAATTTTACCATATATTATGAACTACTCTCAAACGATTGATTATCTGTTCAATGCTTTGCCTTCATTTCAAAATGTAGGTGCTGATGCTTATAAACCGGGGTTGGAGCGTATAGCCGATTTTTGTCGCCATTTGGGTAATCCGCAGCGAAACTATTACACGATTCATGTTGCCGGCACAAACGGCAAGGGCTCGGTGTCGCATATTTTGGCGTCGGTGCTTCATGAGGCGGGTTATCGTGTGGGCCTGTTTACCTCGCCGCACTTGAAGGATTTCCGTGAGCGCATCAGGGTCGATGGCGAGATGATTCCCAAGCAGAAGGTGGTTAATTTTGTCGACAGGAATCGCGCAAAGATGGAGCAGCTCGGCCTGTCATTTTTCGAGATTACAGCATCTATGGCATTTGACTACTTTGCCCATAGCGATGTGGAGGTGGCTGTTATCGAAACAGGTTTGGGAGGTCGCTTGGATGCGACGAATATTATCACTCCTATTTTGAGCATCATTACAAACATAGGCCTGGAGCATACCGACTTGTTGGGCGATACGATTGCGAAAATTGCTGCCGAAAAGGCCGGTATAATAAAGAAGAGTGTTCCTGTGGTGATTGGCGAGGAGTCGGCGGAGTCGAATGCCGTTATCGAGGCCCATGCTGCCGATTTGAAGGCGCATGTGGTGTATGCGCAGCGAGCCTTTGAGTGTTTGTCGCACAATGCTACGGCGTCGGGTCAACATGTTGTGCTTAAGCGCATGAGAGATGGTTATGTGTTTGACCTTCAGATGGATTTGGGCGGCAGCTATCAATATAAAAATGCCGTGACAGCTTCGGCTGCAATAGATTTTCTGCACGAGTCTTCGCCGTTGACAATCAGCCGTCGCGCCTTTGTTGAGGGTGTGGCTATGGTTGTAAGTTCTACCGCGCTAAATGGTCGTTGGCAGATTTTGAGTGAAAAGCCTATGGTTGTGGCCGATACGGGTCATAATGCCCATGGTATTGCTGCGGCAAGCGAGGATATGAACCGCTTGTTGCAAAGTGTGGGGCAACTTATATGTGTCGTAGGTTTTTCTAAAGATAAGGATATTGATGCCATACTTGCCTCTTTACCGCGCAATGCCCGTTATATCTTTACGCAGGCGTCATCGAGTAGGGCCGCAGATGCCGCGATGCTTGCCCAAAAGGCTCAAGCATTGGGTCTGAAAGGTGAGGTCGTAGAGTCAGTTGCCGAGGCTGTGGCGCGTGCAAAAACGCTGGCTACGGAGGAGGATGCAATCTTTGTCGGAGGTAGCAACTTCGTGGTTGCCGAGGTGCTGTAACGGTAAGCCCTATTCCAAGATAAAAGCGCAGAGGATTTCCTCTGCGCTTTTATCTTGAAAATACTCCGAAAACTATGCGTTTCCCATAGGGCCCATGCCGAGTATGGGGTCTTCGTTTGACGAGTGTGTGCGTGGAATTTCAATCTTGCCGATGTTGCTTTCGTAGCGGGTGATATTCTCCTGCAACGAGAGCAATAGACGCTTCGCATGCTCCGGTGTGAGGATAATGCGACTTTTAACCTTTGCCTTGCTTATTCCGGGAAGTAGCGCAGCAAAATCAATAATAAATTCAGATGTCGAATGCGAAATAATGGCAAGGTTCGAGTAATGTCCCCCTGCGACCTCTTCTGTCAGCTCTATGTCAAGCCCCTGCTTTTTGAGTTCTGCCATAATTAAAACATTTTGAATATATGCAAAAGTAGCGGATGATGATTAAAGATATTCTCCGCGAGGCGTAAAGTTTTCGATAAATTATTAACAATTTGACGCTTTCCGCCGAGCCTCGAGAGCCCCTGCTGTGCGATAGGCGCTTTATATTTCATGTTTTTGTCCTTTTGTGATATTGGATGAGCGGAAAGTGATAAATTCAAAGAGGAGATAATTTTTTAATATTTCATATTAAATTCCTAACTTTGCAGTTTGAAACGAATGTTATTGCGATGTTGGTAAATATAATTGAAGTTTTACTCAAGGGAATGTGCGTCGGGCTTGCCTCATCTATTACGGTGGGTCCGGTCGCTGTGTTGTGTATTCAGCGCACGCTGAGCAAGGACCGCCGTGCCGGTTTTGTGTCGGGATTGGGTGTCGCGTGTGCCGATATGCTTATGGCGATTATAGCCTTCTTCTTCTACTCGATGTTGCAGGCGCAAATCGAGGAGTATAGCGTAATCTTGCAGGTTGTAGGAGGTATCTTCGTGGTTATTGTCGGAGTATATATCTTCTTCCAGAATCCTGTGCCGCAGATTCGCAAGAATCGTGCAGGAAAGAGTGACCCATGGCAGGATTTCTCGTCGATGTTTGCCTTTACACTCGCCAATTTTATTGTCGTGATACCCTATTTGTTGGCATTCTTTGCCATGTTTAATGTCGGCATGCACTCCGAGGGTGAAGATATGGCTTCGTTAGCTCGCAGCGGTATGACGATTTTGGGTTTCTTGGCCGGAGCCGTTTTATGGTGGACGCTTTTGACCTTTACGATAGATGTTTTCCGCCGTCGATTCCGCCCACGCCACATGCTTACGATAAACCATGTCGCTGGCGTTATAATCGCTGTGCTGGGCATATATACCATTTTGTCTACATTCATTAATATTTTACCACAATAATGACTAATCAGAACAACAAAAAGATAGTGATTGCCATCGATGGCTTCTCGTCATGCGGCAAGAGTACATTTGCTAAGGCTATTGCAGCCCGATTGGGATATATCTTCATCGACACCGGAGCGATGTATCGCGCCGTGACGCTCTATGCTTTGGAGCATGGTGCAATACGCTCGGGTATTGTAGATGAGGATGCCGTTGAGGCTCTTTTACCCGAGATAGAGATTACATTCCGCTTTAATCCGCGTCGAGGTGCCAGCGATATTTATGTCAATGGCGATTTGGCCGAGGGCCGTATTCGCTCTATCGAGGTGAGCAACTGCGTGAGTGGTGTGAGCTCGATTCGCTTGGTTAGAGAGAAGTTGGTCGCCATGCAGCAGAGCATGGGCCGCGAGAGGGGCGTGGTGATGGATGGTCGCGATATAGGAACAGTGGTATTCCCCGATGCGGAGCTTAAGATTTTTATGACGGCTGATGCGGAGGTGCGCGCCAAGCGTCGTTATGCCGAGCTTACTGCCAAGGGCGACGATGTCACCTTGGAGGAGATTGTGGAAAATGTCGTTTCGCGCGATAAGGCCGATATGAGCCGTGCAATCTCGCCGTTGCGTCAGGCCGAGGATGCCGTTGTGTTGGATAACAGCTATATGAGCGTCGAGGAGCAGATGGAGTGGTTTATGCAGCGATATGAAGCAGTAATAGCCGCTTTAGCTTAATTTTCGGGCGATATGATAGTCGAGATAGACAAAAATTCGGGATTTTGCTTCGGTGTGGTGCGGGCTATTACCAAGGCGGAGGCTGCGCTTCAGGAGTTTGGGGGCGATGTCTGCTCGTTGGGCGATATTGTCCATAATCGCGTGGAGGTGCAGCGCTTGGAGTGCTTGGGTCTGCGCACCGTTACACACGACGATATGGAGCATCTCGAGGGGCGTCATCTCTTTATCCGAGCGCATGGCGAACCCCCTTCGACCTATGAGCGCGCAGCCCGTTTGGGCGTAAATATAATAGACGCCACATGCCCCGTGGTGGCGCAGTTGCAACGCAAGGTTGTGGAGGCTCACCGACAGATGCAGCAGGTGGGCGGTAGCGTTGTGATATTGGGAAAACGCGGCCATGCCGAGGTTGTGGGCCTTACGGGTCAGGTCGCCGAGCCTACAATCGTAGTTGAGAGTGAGGAGGATTTGGCGCAAGTGGATTTCTCGCGTCCGATATTCTTTCTTTCGCAAACCACGCAGAGCATTGCTCTGTTTGAGCGCTTGGTGAGCATTATGCGCGGGCGCATGGCAGTGGGGGCGACTCTTATAGTGGATGATACGATTTGTCGCAGGGTGTCGAATCGCGAACTTGCGCTTAAGGAGTTTGCCGTGCATTACGATGTGATAATTTTCGTTTGCGGTCGTAAGTCGAGCAACGGAAAGGTGTTGTTTGAAGTTTGCCGAGAGGTGAATCCTCGCAGCTATCAGGTTGAGGATGAGGGCGAACTTCAAGACGAGTGGTTTGCCAAGTGCCAAAGTGTAGGTATTTGTGGCGCAACATCTACGCCTGCGTGGCTTATGGAGCGAGTTGCGGAAGCCATAAGGGCAAATTATTAGTAACGGGTCAAGCGAAAGAGCCTTACAGAGTATTTAGCATGGAGTAATTGAAACATTGAAATATTAAAACAGAGTGATTATGAGATACCTTCTTCGAGCAGTGAAATATTTTTGTGCCTTCTGCGTTTTGTATGTAGCACTTGTATGGTTGGGTGTAAAATCGCAGGGCGCAGGAGTGTCGGTGTGGGACTCCATCGTCGCGACGATGTCGGTTACGCGCGGCTGGATGCTTGCCGGAGCTGTTGTGTTGCTTTCGGCTCTGTATCCTCGTTTCGGATTTATGACACGCCGCGTGGAGTGCGACATGACGGAGGATAGAGAGCAGTTGCTTGCCGCATTTACCATGGCGGGTTTTGTCCTGCGTGAGGAGAGTGATGGACGAATGATTTTCCGTGGCGACAATCTTATGCGTCGTATTTTGATGCTCTGCGAAGATGAGATTGTAGTCGAGCAATATGGCCAGTGGGTCGACATCAAGGGTATTCGTCGCGGTGTGGCAAATGCGGCCTATCGCTTGGAACTGTATATGGAGAATAAACAGCGTAGAGAAGAGTAAATCGTTGGGATAGCAAGCTAATGAACAAGAAGATGAAAAAACAATATGCACGATTGGGAGTTGTGGCGCTCGTGGCAGCTATAATTCTTACAGGCGTGTGGGCAACGAAGGATGACTTCGGCTTGGGGCGCAATATGGAGATTATGGTCAACATGATGCGTGAACTCTCGTCGATGTATGTCGATGAGGTGAGCTCCGATAAACTTATGGACGATGGTGCTGCCGGTATGGTGCGCAACCTCGACCCTTATACGCAGTTTATGTCGGAGAAGGAGATGGATGAATTTGAGTTGCAGGCTACGGGTAAGTATGGCGGCATTGGTGCCACGATTCGCATGAAGCGCGACAGTAGTGGCGTTGTGGTGGCTCAACCATATAAGGGTACGCCTTCCGACTTGGCAGGTCTGAAGATTGGTGACCGCTTTGTCGCAGTTGATGGCGAGGATGTTACGAAGGCTTCGACGGACGACATCTCTGCCCGCCTAAAGGGTGTGCCGGGTACAAAGGTCAAGCTCCGCATCGAGCGCATGATGACGGGTGAGGAGGTCGATTTGGAACTCACGCGCGCTCGCATTGCTATTCCCGGGGTGTCGTATTCGGGCTATGTGGCCGAAGGTATCGGATATATCGCCCACAATGATTTTACGGATGGTTGCTACGATGAAATGCGTGCTGCCGTGGAGCGTTTGAATCAAAGTGGCGAGTTGCAGGGCTTGATTCTGGACTATCGCGATAATGGAGGTGGCAGTTTGCCGGAGGCGGTGAAGATTCTCTCGATGTTCCTGCCTAAGGGTACCGAGGTCGTAACGATGAAGGGGCGTTCAAGCAGTGCTACGCGACGACATCTTACCGAGACAAACCCTGTGCTTGCGGATGTACCTATCGTCGTGCTGATAAATGGCAATAGCGCTTCGGCGGCTGAGATTGTTAGCGGAGCGTTGCAGGATATGGATAGGGCGGTGCTTATGGGCCAACGCTCCTATGGCAAGGGCTTGGTGCAGACGGTTGTACCATTGGGTTATAATGCCTTTTTGAAGGTCACGACCTCGAAATATTATATCCCCTCGGGTCGTTGTATTCAGCGTATAAACTACTCGTCACACGATGGCACAACCTCTGAAATGGTACCCGATTCGTTGATGCGTGAGTTCAAGACGAGCAACGGTCGCAAGGTCTACGAAGGTAAGGGCCTGATGCCCGATGTCAAAACCGAGGCGGAGTATATCTCGACCTTCGCCGTTATGCTCTACAATTTAGGTTATGTCGAGGATTTCTTGGATGGATATATGCGTCGCAACCCCGACCAGAAGATAGATAATCGTACATTCTCGATTACGGATGCCGACTATGAGGATTTTGTGAAGTATATGGAGGATAAGTCGGTGCCTTATGAGTCGCGTACACGCATGGCCTTTGATGTGTTGAAGAGGTGCTCGGAGGAGGAGCGCTACGATGCCGACTTTACCGAGGATTTGGCTCGTCTGGAGTCGAAACTCAAGGACCAGAAGGCCGATAATCTGCGTCGCTATCGCAGCGAGATAACAGCAATGCTTAACAACGATATAGTTCTGCGTCATAGCTATTATGAGGGTGTCGTAGAGCATAATATCGCATCCGACAGTACGGTACACAAAGCTGTGGAGCTGCTGCGCGACAAGGAGCGTTATGAGCATATCCTCGCGGAGCAGGACACCGATAGAAATTAGTGATATAGGAATTTTGCGCTTCAGATAAGGTTATGAAGAAGTTTCTGGGACTCAGTAAAATATCGTTTCGCAGTCGTATATCAATTCTTGTCATGGGATTGATATTGGCCGTGATGTCGCTTATCTATACCAACTTCTTGGCCGATGTGTTGCGCGAAAAGGAGCAAAATGATGTGAAACTGTGGGTGGCAGCTATGGAGCGGGTGAGTCGTGAGGCATTTGGCAATTATCAGGTGGACCCGCTTATCTCGCATATCGTAAGCACCCAGAATAACATCCCGTTTATTATCACCGACGAGGATTTGAATCTGATAATGAGCAACCGCATCCCGGAAGAGGTGTTGAATAATCCCGAGAAGTATCGTCGCAAGCTAAATGAACTCACCGAGGAGAATACCCCTCGTACGGTGCGTTTGATGTGGTCGGGAGGATATAGTCACATCATCTTCTATGGCCGTTCCAGCCTGCTTACGGCGCTCTACTATTTCCCTTATGTGCAGTGGCTGATTATTGCCATATTCATTCTCTTTACCTACATCGCCCTGCAATCCACCAAGCAGGATGAGCAGAATCGCGTATGGATAGGCTTGGCAAAGGAGACAGCACATCAGCTTGGAACGCCCATTTCGTCGCTTTTGGGCTGGGTGGAGTATCTCCGCAATATGGAGGTCGATTCTACCGCGGTGGATGAGATGAACAAAGATTTATCGCATCTGATGAAGATTGTGGACCGCTTCTCGAAGATTGGCTCGGAAACGGTGCTTACGCCCAACAATATCAACGAGGTGGTGGGTGAAACGGTGATGTATTTCCGTAAGCGAGTACCCCGCAATGTCACATTGTCGTATAACGGTTTGGCGATGGCTCCGGTAAAGGCAAATATCAATGTGGCACTCTTTGAGTGGGTTGTGGAGAACCTTATGAAAAATGCCTTGGATGCCATGCAGGGCCACGGAGAGATAGATGTGAATATTTCGTCGAACGACAAACATATAATGATAGATGTTCACGATACAGGCAAGGGTATTCCAAAGGGTAGCTGGAAGCGCATCTTTGAACCGGGCTTTACTACCAAAACCCGAGGCTGGGGCTTGGGCCTTTCGCTCTCGCGTCGTATAGTCGAGGATTATCATCATGGTCACATCTTCGTAGCCAAATCAGAGGTGGGACATGGCACAACTTTTCGTATAACCCTTAAACGCATCTTGGAGTAATGCCTACAACAATTGATATAGCCAAGCAATTGCATGGGGTAGCCAGCCTTGCGGCGGATTCGCTGCACCTGCCGGTCGAAGAGCATGTGGTGGATAGCCTCTCGGGTGTGGGTTATGAGAACTTCTCGCTATCGGATGCTGCGGCAATTGAGGCGCAGTCGGAAGCGAGCGAGATATATCGCGATACTACTGCGGATGCGGTTTTCGGCAGCGATGCCACACTGGCCGAGGGAGTGCAGTTGGTGCAGGATGGTTTACAGGCGGATGTCGATGTCCCGTTGTCGAATATCGTAGCCGAGAGCGTGCTTTCGTTGGATATGATTCTCGGAGTGAGTATTTTTGTGGTTATGGCGGCCTACCTGTTTTGTCTGCATCGTTACTACTATGATGTGGTTGCATTGATACACTCTTCGTGGCAGCGTAATGCTCCCACAAATAGGGACGATGAGCGTCGCCGTAGTGATATATTCTATGGGTTTTTAGGCAAACTGTTCCTTTTGGGCATAGGCTTCATGGGCGTTTTTGCTTCGATATGGGTTATTCGTCACGGAGGCCTTTGGCTGAATATGGCCGATGATTATCGCTCGCTTACGCCCTTTGCCGGGATGTTGTTGTTTGTGATGCTTGTCCTCGTGCAGTATCTTATGTTGCTGCTTGCAGGCTTTGTTACACGCTCCATATCGTTTGTGTCGTCACTCATGCGCATGCGTTTGGTCTATTTTGTGTTTGCGACAATTGCCGTTGCTCCCCTGTTGCTCGTGGCGCAACTCACCGACCAATCGGCCACAGTGTGGTCGGTTGTGACATGTTTAGTCGCATTTGTGGTGCTTATCTTATATTTACGCGAAAGTGTCGAGTTGTTTATTTCTAAAAAAATTTCAATTTTACATTGGATTTTGTACCTTTGCACCGTCGAAATTCTACCGCTCACTCTGCTGTGGCAGATGGCGTTGCGGTTGGGATAATAAATTAGTATAGAATGGTAAAAAAAGTATTGATATCACAACCTCGTCCGGCTATAATCGAGAAGTCGCCTTTTTATCTGCTCGCGACAAAATATGGTGTAGAGATGGACTACAAGCCGCTGATAAAGGTTGTGGGTGTTTCTTTGAAAGAGTTTCGTGCACAAAGAGTTGAGATTCTCGACCACACGGCTGTGATTTTCACTTCGCGTACTACGGTCGACAGCTTTTTTAAGATATGTGAGGAGGCTCGCATCACCGTGCCGGAGACTATGAAGTATATCTGTAATACCGAGGCTGTAGCGCTCTATTTGCAGAAATATATTGTTTACCGTAAGCGTAAAATTTCATTTGCCGACGGCTCTTTTACCGGACTTATGGAGCTTATCATTAAGCACAAGAGCGAGAAGTTCTTGTTGGCCTTAAGTGAGCCACATAAACCAGAGTTGCCCGATTCGCTTACCAAGCTCAAGATGGACTTCCACCCCGTAATTTTGGCCAAGACCGTGGCTGCGGATATGAGCGAGGTGAAGCCTGCGGCGTATGATGTTATGGCGCTCTACTCACCTTCGGATGTAAAGAGCGTTATGGAGCATTTCAAGTGTGAGGAGTTGCCCGTTATTGCAACATTTGGCGAGTCTACGCTTCGCGCTGCGTTGGAGGTGGGTATGAATGTAAAAGCTTCAGCTCCCTCGGCCGAGGCCCCTTCTATGGCTAAGGCAATCGAGATTTATATCGAGAAACTCAAGCGTGGAGAGGATGTCCAGCAGGTGCAACTCACCGAGGACGATGCCAAGGAGGAGTTTATCCGCACGCAGCAAAATAAGCTTGCTAAGAAGAGCCGCACGCGCTCAACTTCGGCCGAGAAGGGCGAAAAGACTGAGAAGAAATAGTCCTACGGACTTGAGAATATAACAGAGAATCATGTCGGATTTTACACTTCCGCGTTCCGAGCGTCTGCGCTCGTTGAAGGCTATACGCCGCTTATTTACGGAGGGGCGTAGCGGTTTTGTGTATCCTTTCCGATATATGTTTTTGGTCGATTCCGCGGCGAGTGATGCGGCGAGTGATGCGATGAATGATGGTGTTCTTGAGGGCAATGCGGGAAAAGATGTGGCAGAGCTCGAAGTTATGTTCTCTGTGCCCAAGAAATTTCACAAACGCGCCAATAAACGCAACTTGCTCAAGCGCCGTATGCGTGAGGCATATCGACTCAATAACGCAGTGCTGCGCGAAAAAGCCCTCGGCAAGAGTGTGGATTTGGCATTGGTCTATTCTACTAAAGATATATTGAGCTATAAAACCATCGAACATGCCTTGCGACGCATCATGGGACAAATTTCGGAGCATTTGTAAGAGGGTGGCTGTCTTCCCGCTTATTGTGTTGGTGAGATTCTATCAATATTGCATTTCGCCACTTAAGCCGCCATGCTGCCGTTTTACCCCTACCTGTTCGCAGTACGCATTGCAAGCCTTGCGTAAACATGGGCCCATAAAGGGTAGTTGGCTTGCGCTGAAACGCATCCTGCGCTGCCATCCGTGGGGCGGCAGTGGATACGACCCCGTACCTTAAGAGAACATTGTTGTGTAAGAATTTTTGATGTATAATAACAATAAAGCCCGACCATGAAAGTCGGGCTTTGCTGTTGTGTATTGAGCTCCGCTATTACTTTGCGTAGCTTACCGAACGAGTCTCGCGGATTACGGTAATCTTTACCTGTCCGGGGTATGTCATCTCGTCCTGAATCTTCTTTGCGATGTCGTGTGAAAGCATCTCTGACTCCTGGTCCGAAAGCTTATCGGCGCCTACAATTACGCGTAACTCACGACCTGCCTGAATAGCGTAGGTCTTAACAACGCCGGGGTATGAGAGTGCTATGCCCTCCATCTCCTTCAGACGCTTGATGTAAGACTCTACAACCTCACGACGCGCACCCGGGCGAGCTCCCGAAATTGCATCGCACACCTGAATAATAGGAGCAATCATAGAGGTCATCTCCACCTCGTCGTGGTGAGCTCCGATAGCGTTGCATACATCGGCCTTCTCCTTGTATTTCTCGGCGAGCTTCATACCGATAATTGCGTGTGGCAACTCGGGCTCATCGTCGGGTACCTTACCCACATCGTGCAACAATCCTGCGCGGCGTGCTGCCTTTACCGGTAGGCCCAACTCCGAAGCCATGATACCTGCAAGGTTAGCAGTTTCACGGGCATGCTGCAAGAGGTTCTGACCATACGATGAACGATATTTCATCTTACCAATCAGACGGATAAGCTCGGGGTGCAGACCATGAATTCCAAGGTCGATAGCTGTGCGCTTACCCACCTCGACAATCTCCTCCTCGATTTGCTTCTTCACCTTTGCTACAACCTCCTCGATGCGTGCGGGGTGGATACGGCCGTCGGTTACGAGCTGGTGCAAGGCCAAACGCGCAATCTCGCGACGCACAGGGTCAAAACCGCTCAGGATAATAGCCTCGGGGGTATCGTCCACGATAATCTCAATACCTGTGGCAGCCTCCAAAGCGCGGATGTTGCGGCCCTCACGACCAATGATGCGGCCCTTCACCTCGTCGCTCTCGATGTTGAATACCGTAACGGCATTTTCGATAGCTGTTTCGGTAGCTACACGCTGTATAGAGGTTACGATGATGCGCTTAGCCTCCTTTGTAGCTGTGAGCTTCGCCTCCTCGATAGTTTCGTTGATATAGGTGTCGGCCTCGGCCTTTGCTTCAGCCTTCATGTTCTCTACGAGGATATTCTTTGCCTCCTCGGCACTCATACCCGAGATTTGCTCGAGGCGGACATTCTGCTCCTTGATGATGGCCGCAAGCTCTTCCTTCTTTGAGCTGAGGCTCTGCATCTGGCCTGCCATCTGCTCCTTTATGCGGTCATTCTCCTTGATTTTGTTGTCAAGGTCGCGCTGCTGATTCACCAGATTGGCCTCAATCTGCTTTGCACGCTGTTCGCTCTGTGCAATTTTCTGATTGCGCTCATTAATCTGGCGGTCATGCTCGCTCTTAAGTTGAATGAACTTCTCTTTGGCCTGGAGAATCTTCTCCTTTTTAATCATTTCACCCTCGGCCTCAGCCTCCTTCAGGGCAACTTCACGCTGCTTCTTTATGGTATTCTTGGTGATGTAGGTGGTTACTAAATTCCAAACCACTATCGCCACCACAGCCGAAAGAAGCGCTGTTAGCACTATTGTTATCATTTGTTGGTCTTTGTGTTAAATGTTAATAAATATAGTTTTTTAAGCCGTTGTCAAAAATAAAAAACCGCATAGTGTTTCCTTTTCTTGTTTGACGAATCTGCCGATAAGTCAAGGTGTGGGGCTCCGGAGTTCGCAATCTTCCAACGGTGTCCGCAGACACACTTCGAAAGAAGTTAAGGCCTGATTTTGAGAAACCGAGAGTTATCCCAATATAATAAGTGTTCAGTTTCGCAAAGCTATAAGGAAATCTATGCGGGTAGATTTTTATATGTAAAGAACTCGTGTATCTGTAACTCTCGTCGGGGTCACTCCTGCGCGTGTGCCACCCTGAGCATCATTTCCGTTTTTCGCCTCCGGTCTTGTTGGTCGGTTACTTCTTGATGGCCTTTTTACGAGGAGTTATACGATTCAAATGTTTATCCATGCGCTGTGACAAAGCATCCAAGGCTTCAAGGTCTTCACTGCTCAACTCACTTTCGCGAGTTAGCGAGATGTTGTTTATGCAGAACTGAAGTGCTGTGAGTGCCAAGCAATCCTGAATATTACTATTATCGCCAAAAATCTTCTCCCACTTGCTGATATAGGCATTCACCTCTCGCTCGGCCAAGCGATACACCTCCTCTTTCTCGCTGGGAATATTCAGCGAGTAGGGCTTGCGTGCCACCTTTAGCGTTATCTTTTGTTCCTTCTGCCCGGCCATGGTTGTTCGGTTTACTCAGCTTTTGTAAGTAGGGCGATGCACTTATCCACCTCCCGCAATAATAGGTTGATGCGTGCTCGCGATTTATCGTTGCCTGAACCCTTTCCTCCGGCTAAACCTTCGGCCAATCTTAAGCGCTGTATTTCAGCCTTCATTTCTCGGAGTTGCTCCTCCTGCTCGCGCACCTTTGCTCGCAAAGTATCGCGCTCTTCGCTCAAAGCATTATAAGCCGCTTCAAGAGCCTCATGCTGACTGATGATTCTCTCGGTTTGAGCTTCGATATGCGATATTATACTCTTCTGAGCCATGGTTTTAACTACTGAAAAATGAATTCAGACACTCAAAGGTAGTGAAAAAATATGAAAATCACAAATTTACCTATGGTAAAAGACTAAATTTCTCTTATCTTCCACTTTTCTGTGCGCCGCTAACTACCTCGGCATAGAGGTCATAATCCTCGGCATCGGTGATGCGCACATCGTAAAAACGACCGCGGTAGAGGCGTTTGCCGTCGGCCGGAATAAGTATCTCCTGGTCCACCTCGGGCGAGTCATACTCCGAGCGAGCAATGTAGTAATCGCCCTGGCGACCATCCACAATGCAACGCATTGTGCGGCCCACTCTTGCGAGGTTGTTTTGGAGCGAAATCTCCTCCTGAATCTGCATTATGCGCGCAGCACGGCGCTCCTTCTCCTCCTCCGCTACATCGTCCTTGAGGTGTAGGGCCGAATAAGTACCCTCCTCCTCCGAATAGGGGAATACGCCAAGGCGGTCGAACTTCACCTCCCTGACAAAAGCCTCCAATTCGGCCATATCTGCCTCGGTTTCACCCGGATAACCCACCAAAAGCGTAGTGCGCAGAGCAATGTCGGGAATCTGCTGACGCAAGCGGCGAATGAGCTCCATGGCCTCCTGTTTGTCGTGGCGACGCTTCATCGCCGAGAGCATATTGTCGGAAATGTGCTGGAAGGGGATGTCGAGATATTTGCAAATCTTCTTTTCGCGCGCCATAACCTCGATAACATCTTCGGGAAATGCGGCAGGGTAGGCGTAGTGCAGTCGAATCCACTCTATACCGTCGATTTTGCAGAGTTCGGTCAATACATCGGCCAAGCGGCGACGACCGTAAAGGTCTATGCCATAATAAGTTGTATCTTGGGCTATAACCATCAGCTCCTTCACTCCCCGTGCGGCCAATTTCTTCGCTTCCTCGATAATCTGTTCTATCGGAACGGAGATGTGTTTACCGCGAATGAGCGGTATGGCGCAATATCCGCAGAGCCAGTTGCAACCCTCGGCAATCTTGATGTAGGCGTAGTGGTCGGGTGTTGAGAGTATGCGCTCGGTTTCGAGTTCCTTGCGATGTTCTGCCCCAAGTGCTGCGGCAATATCTGCCCAATCCTTTACGCCGAAATATTCATCTACTTCGGGTATCTCTTCGCGTAGTTCGTCGGCGTAACGCTCACTCAGGCAGCCTATTACAAAGAGTCTTTCTATGCGGCCGGCACGCTTTGCCTCGACCGCCGTAAGGATTGTTTCAATCGACTCCTGCTTGGCGTCGCCAATAAAACCGCAGGTGTTTATCACCACCACCTTTGCGTCGGTGCGGTCGCTGTCGAACACAACTTTATAACCCGCTGCGGCGAGCTGCGCCATCAGATGCTCGCTGTCGACCGTGTTTTTCGAGCAACCGAGCGTTATGACATTTATCTTTTTCATCGTTGTTTGCTATTCACCCTCGCCAAACAGGGCATTTACAAAGTCGTGTCGGTTGAACATTCTGAGCTGGTCGATACCCTCGCCGATGCCTATGTATCGCACCGGAATATGGAATTGGTCGCTGATGCCTATCACAACGCCACCCTTGGCTGTGCCGTCTAACTTGGTGATTGTGAGCGATGTAACCTGCGTTGCCTGCGTAAATTGGCGAGCCTGCTCAAAGGCGTTTTGACCCGTAGAACCGTCCAAAACGAGCATCACCTCGTGAGGTGCATCGGGGATAACCTTTGCCATAACATTGCGAATCTTCGTCAGCTCGTTCATTAGTCCCACCTTGTTGTGCAGACGACCTGCTGTGTCAATCAATACCACATCGGCACCATTCGCTACGGCCGATTTCAGTGTGTCGTATGCCACCGATGCGGGGTCCGAGCCCATCTCCTGGCGAATCATTGTCGCTCCGGCACGCTCGGCCCAAACGGCCAATTGGTCGATAGCCGCCGCGCGGAAAGTGTCGGCAGCACCAATATAAACCTTGCGACCTGCGGCGGTGAGCTTTGCTGCAAGTTTACCTATCGTGGTGGTCTTACCTGCGCCATTCACACCCACAACCATCATGACATAGGGCGTGCCCTCCTTTACCTCTAAGCCGAAATCGTGCTGCGAAGAGTGCGACTCCTCCATCAGGCGGGCAATCTCGTCACGCAAGATGGCATTAAGCTCCGAGGTGTTCATATATTTGTCGCGGGCGATGCGCTCCTCGATGTGGTTGATGATTTTTACGGTGGTCTCGACGCCTACATCCGAGGTAATCAGCACCTCCTCCAAGTCGTCCAACACATCGGCATCGACCGTCGAGCGACCCGCCACAGCGCGCGCCAACTTCGAGAAGAATCCCGTCTTGGTCTTCTCCAGGCCGGCACTTAACTCCTGCTGCGACTGCTTCTCTGCCTCCGGTGACTGCACCTCGTGTGCCTGCTCATTCTCGCTGCTTGGCAGAGCCGCCTGCTGAGGCGCTTCGGTGGTATTTGTTTTCTTCTTAAAAAGGTCAAAAAATCCCATATCGTAAAAAGTTTTTTCGTGACTATGTATAATATAAGGTATATAACCTTACAAAATTACATCTTTTCCGCCAAAACGCCAAATGTTATGCCGAGAGATGAGTATTTTATGAGTTTGGATAGATGCTTGTTATATGTAACCATACACAAAAAGGCGCTCCCGAAGGAACGCCTTTTTGTATTAAACCGTGCGGCTTAATGCAAAATAAATTATTTCTCGGCGAAGTATGCCTTGATGTCAGCCTCCTCAAGAATGTTCTGAGACTTGAAGATGTAGGCACCAGTCTTCTCCGACTTTACCATCTTGATGCACTTTGTGTACTTCTTGGCGGTACCCGTCTTAAGGGTTGCAACTACTTTCTTTGCCATAACTTAATCCTAAAATTACTTAATTTCACGATGAACTGTCACTCTCTTCAAGTAAGGATTGTACTTCTTACGCTCCAAACGATCGGGGGTGTTCTTCTTGTTCTTGGTAGTGATGTAGCGTGACATACCTGCTACGCCTGACTCCTTCTGCTCGGTGCACTCCAAAATCACCTGAACTCTGTTACCTTTCTTTGCCATTTGTTACTCGAATTTTTTAGTAAACCTTCTTGGGAGCAACGGCCTCCTTCAATGCTACGGCCAAGCCCTTCTTGTTAATTGTTTTCATACCGGCAGTTGTTACCTTCAAAGTAAGCCAACGGCCCTCCTCCTCTGACCAGAAACGCTTTGTCTTCAAGTTAGTGTTGAACTTGCGCTTGGTCTTGCGGTTTGAGTGAGAAACATTGTTACCCACTACGGCAGTTTTACCTGTAATTTCGCAAACTCTCATTGTTTTTTACTTTATTAGTTTCTACTCCCTTATATTAAGGGTGCGCAAAGATACGCAAAATAAATTCAAAATTCAAAATTCAAAATTCAAAATTATTGGTTTAGGGCTAAAAACATCTCTTTTTCTTCTTCTTTGGCTCGGCAGAGTGCAATATTTCGCCCCCTGCTCTCGCTCCGCAGCGTCGGCTCAAAATTCAAAATTATTGGTTTAGGGCTAAAAATATACAAAATCATTGGTGCTACTCCTCTCAATCTTGCATAAAATCGCCTTTCCCTCTTCGCCGCTCAGCAAGATTCTAAACACGAAGGTTGATACCATTCAATTACGCAAGGGTCGCAAATCCGAGTCTGCAACCCTCTGCGTTGCGTAATTGTGGTATGACGAGATTTTTGATTTTTGAATTTTGAATTTTGAATTCCCCTCCCTTATTCCAGCAAACGACGATATAAATCAATCTCGCGTTCGTCGCCTATGGCCTTTTCCGGAATATCCGAGAGTTTTACACACTTGCGCTCCTGCTGTTTCTCGTTCATGCGGCAGTGAGATAGCTTCATTACGATATTGGCGGGCTTATAGCCGGTATCGTTGGTGATGTTTGTGCCGATACCGAACGAGCAGCGGATGCGCCCCTCGCAAGCTTTCATAAGCTCGGCAGCACGCGGGAAGTCGAGGGCATCACTGAAAACAATAGTCTTGGTCATCGGGTCGATACCCAATTCCTTGTAACGGGCAATGGCTAAATCTATAAAGCGTATCGGGTCGCCCGAATCCTGGCGTACGCCATCGAATAGCGAGGCGTGCTTCTTCGAGAAGTTTTTGAAGAATATATCCGAGCCGTAGGTGTCGGTCAGGGCTATGCCGAGGTAGCCGTCGTAGACCTTAACCCACTCCTCCATAGTCATATAATTGGCTTGACGCGGGCCTCCGTTTACCGCGGCGATAAACATCGGTAACTCGTGAGGATAGGTGCCTATGGCCTTCATGCCAAGTTTCATGGCAAGGTAGCAGTTCGATGTACCGTTGCAGCAGTAGGCATTTGCCTTGATATATTCTACTACGGCCTGATGTACCTCGAACGAGAAACGGCGGCGTGTGCCGAAGTCCGAGAAGGGTATGCGCTCGCGATTTGCCAGCTCGATTTTTGGTTTCAGGCGAGCTATGACATCCTCCATGTCGACTTTGTGTACTTCATTGCGCAGTGCCGACACGGTTGAGAGCACAGCTATTTCATACAAAGTAACTTTGTAGAGGAAATCGGTGGCCTCGATATGCAGGTGACCGCGCTCGCTGAGCCAGACCTTCAATTTCGAACTGTCGAAGCGGAAACTGCGCAGCCACTCGAAATAATTTTGCGGAATGAAACGGCAGTTATTGACCATGTAAGAAAACTCCTCGTCGGTGAGTGCGAGCTTTTCAAGGTCGGCAAATGCTGCGTTGAGGCGAGTGATAAACGCTTCGTCATAAACGGTGTTCTCGCGGTCGTGGAATACAAATGTTCCTTGCGCCTGCGGGAACGATTTGAAATAAGCATACGAGGTTGTAAACTTATACAAATCGGTGTCGATGATTGATTGCACTATCATAACTTCAATGATTAAGTTCTCGATTTATTTTGCGGCAAGATTTTCCTTCAAAATCTTGTATAGCATCTCGATAGCGTAGGCCGAGGCGCGATTTATTATCTGTCCGCGGTCGGTCCCCGACTGTCGCATGATGCTCAGCGTGCGTGTGGGTGTCGCCACAGCCATCCATACCGTGCCTACGGGTTTCTCTTTAGAGCCTCCCGTTGGGCCTGCAATGCCTGTTGTGGCTATGGCATAATCAGCACCCGACAAACGGCGCACCCCCTCGGCCATTTGGCGTGCAACGGGCTCACTTACCGCTCCATAGCGTTTTATATCTTCGGGATTTACACCCAAAACGCTCTCTTTCACCTCGTTGGCGTAGGCCACGACGCCGCATAGAAAGTAGGCCGAAGCTCCGGCCATGGCTGTAAAGCGCGAGGCGATGGTGCCGCCCGTGCAACTCTCGGCTGTGGCGAGCGTGAGGCCATTTTCTGCGAGAAGATTATGCACCAACTCCTGCACCGAGGCGTTTTCGAACCCTATGATATGCTCGGGTATAATCTCGTAGAGGCGGTCGAAAAGGGTGTTAATCTCTTCGCGCGCAGTCTGCTCGTTGATGCTGTCGTAGGTCGAAAGGCGCAACCTTACAATGTTTGGCGATGGCAGATAGGCGAGTTTTATATGCTTGGGTAACGAAGCCTCCCACTCGGAAATGCGCTCGGCAAGCATAGATTCGGGAAGGCCCGAAGTAATCATCGTGCGATGGATGTTTGCATGCAGCTCGAAATGCTCCTTCAGGCGTGGCATAACCTCATCTTCCATCAGGTGCTCCATTTCGAATGGCACACCCGGCAGCGAGATGACCACGGCGCCATTTTCACCCTCGAACCACATTCCGGGGGCTGTGCCGTGAGCGTTATGCAAAACGGTGCAACACTCCGGGACAAGGGCTTGCGATTGGTTCAGTTCGTTGTACTCTATGCCGCGCGCCGTAAGCATGCGTCGCACATGTTCGGCCACACTGTCGTTTTTTATGAGTGTCGAATGGAAAAACTCGGCTAAAGTGAGTTTTGTGATGTCGTCTTTTGTGGGGCCTAAGCCTCCCGTTATAATTATCACCTGTGAGGTCGAGAGTAAGCGCTCCAAGGTCGAGGCTATCTGAACCTTATCGTCGCCAATCGAGAGTTTTTCCTCCACTGTTATGCCGGCGTTATTCAAGTGTCGCGCGATGCTTGCCGAATTGGTGTCGACAATCTGCCCAATGAGAATTTCGTCGCCGATGGTTATTATCGAGGCCTTAATCATTTTGTTGTGCTATCTGTTTATGTTAAGATTTTGCGTCGGCTTCCAGCTCCTGTTGGCGAATATGCTCATCCAAGCCTAAATTCAGTGAGCGTATAGCCTTGCCGCCATTATATATAAATTCGGTGCAAATCTGCACAAGTGTCGCTCCGGCATCTATCATTGCTTGGGCATCCTCGGTTGTGGCAATGCCTCCGCAGCCGATAATGGGGTAGGTGCCATTTGAACGCTCGTATATGCGCTTTATGACCTCAAGGGCCCGCTGCTTCAACGGCTTTCCGCTAATTGTGCCGGGTATGCGGCCCATGCGGTGTATCTTGTCGGCAGAATTCTCCAATCCATAACGACCCGTTGTGCCCGCTACGGCCACTATGCCATCGAGTGGAGTGTCGAGCATGATGTCGGTCATCATGTCAATCTGCTCGTCGCTCATGTCGGGCGAAATCTTCAATAATATCGGGCGATATTGATTCTGCCCTCGACGAAACTCGAACAGCGGAGTAAGTATATTCATAATCTCCTCTTTGTTGGTCGGGATGTATTGCGTTGCCGTGGTGTTAAGGCAGATGTTTACCGTAAAGTAATCTACATATTGATACAATGGGCGGAAAAGACGCAAATATTCTCTTGGGGCATCTTCTCTGTCGGTTAAGGCGTTTTTTGCAATGTTGCAGCCCACGACCATGCGGTTGCGGTGCTTTTTTATGTTTTCGATTACCTGCTCAACGCCGGCACTCTCGATTTGAGAGTTGTAGAGCAGCGCATGGTCTTTTTTCAGCCTGAACAGATACGGATGCGGTGAGGCGCCTTGCTCGCGCGGAGTGACGCTGCCAATCTCTACAAACCCGAAGCCCGCAGCGGCCAAGGAGTCGATAATCTCACCATTGCGGTCGATGCCCGCAGCTAAGCCTATGGGGGAACGGAAGCGAATGCCAAAGACATCGCGCCCCAAATGAGAGTTCTTTATACCGTAAAGCGTATGCAGAAAGTATCGCCCCATGGGTATTTTTTGCATCATTCGCCATCTCCACACCTTGAAGTGCAACTTGAAATCGGCACTCATCAGGTATTTCAAGGGCTTTGTCAGTAACTTTATCATAGCTTCATCTTTTTACCTCGCACGAGATGTTATTTCGATAGGTCGCAGTCTAATGCGATTTTGTTCTGTTTGGGGTATATGCGCAGGACCTGACGGTCATTACCCTGCTCAAACTCTCCGCAAATGGCATTTACCTCGTAAGGGTTGCCATTTAACTCTGCCTTGATTTTCTGAGCCGATATTTCGGTAAATGGCGCATGTTTACCGTTGGCGACGGTCAATTCCAAAGCCCATTTCACGCTGTTGTTGGTCAAGCTTACCTCCAAACGCTTCTCCTTGCATGTTATCTTGAGGTCGCCCTCTGTCGGGTGGCATGAGGCGATTAGCTTCGAGCCTCGCTCCTCGATTTGGGGCTGCCCGGGCTTTATCTCGCGCGAAGTGCCGTCGGCAAGAATCTCCACAAGGCGCAACCCAGCCCACCATGAGCTGGTACTCCACATGTAACCATCAACAAACGGGAAAGTCATAAACTCGCATTTGTTTGATTTACAAGGCTCTGTCAGGTAGTTGGACTCCACGCGCTCATCAAAGAAGTGAATGTCGCGGAAGCGGAATTCGTTATGCGACCAAAACATATTTACGCGATAATAGCGGCTGTTATACCATACGCTGCCTATGGGGTTGTTGTTTTGGTCCGACATAGCCGTGACAGCTGTGGCGGGAGTGAGCGGGAAATTCTTCTTAAACCAAGCGCCCGACTCCGCGAGAGTTTCAACTCTGATGCGGCCTTCCGCTCTCCATTGGGCCACCAATGGAATCTGTATATTCCAGCCCTGCTCTATACGGTTCCAGCCAAATGAATTCTCTTGACCGACATGCACAAAGTTGAATGCTAACGACGGCTGGGTGAACATGGTGCTGAAATACCACTCGACCCACTTCTTGCTGTTTCCGGCGCCATTACACGCAGGCTCCAGCGTAATGACTCCCTGCGGAGCATTAAGGCTTGTGTCGTATTGGTAGATGGGGTCGCTGCCCAACATGCGGAAGACGGGTACAGGGATTTGTGCCGACTTGGTCTGTGCCGGCATATAGGCATTTACGCGGCTGGGATAGTATGCCTGATTCCAATATCCGCCCCAGAGCGTGTAGCCGTCGGTGCCATATTGGTCGCGGCAGTTGCACGAAGCCACGATGCCATATTTTTCATACATGTAAGCGAGCGTGTGGGCATCAATAAACCACGAACCGACCGATTTCGGGTAATAGCCGAAAATCTCCTTAAACTTTGCCATGTAGACATCTACCAAAACCTCTCGCTCCTCAGGAGTGTAACCCGTAGCAAAGCCCACATCGGCGTGCCAATCCCACGGATAGCGACCGCGCCATTTGAGTCCTGCCGCCTCGACATGGGGTTGGGTAATCTCCCACCAGCCACCCACCTCCGAGCCCGGGTAGAGCGAATTTTTCATCAACTCCTGATAACGCGGCGTGATAAGGGCATCGTATTGCAGCAGAAAAGTCGCCGGCAGCTGTTTCTCGCAGAGGTCGGCAGCCTGCTTTTCTACGGTTTTGAAAAGCACATCTTCGCTGAAATTTACAGGGTCGCGCGGCTCCAACAGTCGCACGAAATTTATGATATTCACAATGCGGGGCTGTGAGGGTGTTTGTGCCTCGGCTGCCACGGCGCTTGCAAGTATAAGAAGTGTGGTTATGATAGAAAATCCAATCTGCTTCATAGAAATAAGTTATTTTGTAGATTGCAAATATAAGAAAATTTTCCGCTTTTGTCTTATTTTTTTATCTTTGCAAAGCAAAACTTTAATATTCCATTACGATGAAACATCCGATTACTTATTTGCGAGGCCTGTTTGTAGCTGTGTTTGTGGTGTTATGTCCTATGTCGGCAGAGAGCGCCTTGGCCCAAAGTGAAGTAGTAATGCCCGATGAAAATGGTGCTAAAAAGGCTATCGAGTTTGACTATTTCCCCTCGCGTCAGCACGCCTTTGTGTGGCGCAATTGGAGCGTGGTGGATAAGGGCCTTTTGGCCGAAATTATGGCAACTTCGGTCGAGAATGTCGAGCGTATGGCTGTGTCGATGGGTTTGAGTCGCAAGCAAAAGATTGAGCCCGAGTGGCCCACAACGCGTGGATATATCACCATTTTGCGCCGAAATTGGCATTTGCTGCCCTATGAGCAACTCACCACTCTGCTCGGCATGGAGCGTGAGGAGTTGAAGTATCGCCTTATCGAGGACGACTTCCTATTCGAGAAACTTGGCAGCGTAAAACCGCAGTGCGAGCCGTTGCGCTATGTCGAGCCCGATGAGGCTGTGTTAAAGCGCGTCGAGCAATTCAGAGCCGATGTCGCGCCGCTGGTTAAGCAGGCATATAATCTTGAAGAGGAGCGTTTCGGCTTTATGCGCGAGTTCGATAAGGTGAAAAAGTCGAAGGCCTCTATCGCCGAAGAGCAAAACGACGGCTTCGAATTAAGAATGATATTTCCATATTTTGCCGATTATGGTGACCCGTTGTTGGACGAGGCTCTGTCGTCATATCCCGAGGAGTTGTTCCGTCGTCTGTCGGAGGCGGGTGTAAATGGCGTGTGGTTGCACTCGGTGTTGCGTATGATGGTCTTGCCCGAGGGAGGTTTTCCGGGTGATGAGAAGGCTCCGGAACGCATTGCAGGCCTCCAGAAACTGGTTGATAGAGCCGAAAAATATGGCATTAAGATATATCTTTACCTTAATGAGCCGCGTGCTATGCACAAGGATTATTTCGAGGGTTATGCCGAGCGTGAGGCGTTGAGCGGTCCCGAATTTCAGGGCTTGCGTTCGTTCTGCACCTCGAAACCCGAGGTGCTGAAGTGGATGTCGGACTCTATGGAAAACCTCTTTACCGAGGTTGAGGGTTTGGGTGGTGTCTTTACCATAACCGCTTCGGAAAACTACACTTCGTGTGCTTCGCGACCCAATGCGCATAGTCATTGCCCGCTGTGCAAGAATCGGCCTTATGCCGACATTATTGTCGATGTGAATACCGCTATCGAGCAGGGAGTACATCGTGGTAATCCCGATGCCAAGGTAATTGTGTGGGATTGGGGATGGCCCGATAACGAGTGTGACGAGATTATAGCTCGCCTGCCAAAGAGTTGCTGGTTGATGGTCGTCAGCGAGTGGGGTATGCCCATCGAGCGAGGTGGTGTGAAGTCGCAAATTGGCGAATATTCACTCTCGGCCGTAGGTCCCGGTCCTCGAGCCCTGCGTAATTGGGCGTTGGCACGCAAGGCGGGCTTGAAAACGGTTGCCAAGGTGCAGGTAAATGCCACTTGGGAGATGGCTGCAGTGCCCTCGGTGCCGGTTTTGGATTTGGTGGCACAGCATGCCGAGAATCTGTCGAGTCAGGATGTCAATGGCGTTATGCTCAGTTGGTCGCTGGGAGGTTATCCGTCGGAGAACCTGAAGTTGTTCCAGTCGTTCCACCCGGGCGATACGGCTAATGATGCCGTAGAGCGCCTGGCCCTCTCGGAGTATGGCCAGAATGCCGCTGCGAAGGTGCGTGAGGCGTGGAGAGTATGCTCCGAGGGCTTCAAGAACTTCCCCTTCCAGATGCGTATGCTCTATTCGGGTCCGCAGCATTGGGGACCGGCAAATCCTCTCTATACCCGCCCGACGGGCTATCCTGCAACATTTGTTGTAAATATTCCGTATGACGATGTCTATTATTGGAAGACCATCTATCCTATGGATGTGTGGCTGGACTTGATGGATAAGAGCGCCGATGGCTTTGGTCAGGGCGTGAAACTTCTGCAGGAGGCCTTGCAGGAGGTTGACGGCAAGCATCGCAAAGCTTTAGAGGCGGAGCTGGGTCGTATGAAAGCGGTGTATAATCACCTGAAGTCGGGAGTTGAGCAGGGGCGCTTCTTCGATGCCCGCAACCGCTATTTGAAGGCCGAGAGCAAGGAAGAGCGCGAGGAGTGTAAGGCTACGATGCGCCGAGCCATTGAGATAAACAAGCAGATTATTGCCGACCATTTGGAGGTTGTTGTTCGCGACTCGTCAATCGGCTATGAGTCGTCGAGTCAATATTTCTATGTGCCGGCCGATTTGGTTGAGGCCTATGCGAGTGTATGTTATGCCGAGCGCTGGCTCGAAGAGTTAAAATAGAAGATGGAAAGATTTATAGATATAAACGATTTTGATTATCCGCTGCCCGACGAGCGTATTGCCAAATTCCCGTTGGAGAGGCGCAGCGATTCGAAACTTATGGTCTATCGCAATGGCGATATTCGCGAGAGCCGCTTTGCACACCTTGCCGAGGAGTTGCCCAAGGGCTCACTGCTGGTCTTTAACAATACAAAGGTCATTCGTGCCAGGGTTATTATGCACAAACCCTCGGGTGCGCGTATCGAGGTCTTCTGCCTGGAGCCGCATCAGCCGGCCGACTATGAGCGCGCCTTAGCCGTTAAGCGGGAGTGCGAGTGGAGTTGCATTGTGGGCAACCTGAAGAAGTGGAAAGAGGGCTTTGTCGAGATAAATTTCGATTACGAAGGCGAGGAGTGCCAACTGCGTGCCGAGATTAAGGAGCGTGGCGACAGAGAGCATATCGTGCGTTTTGAGTGGGAGGTCGATTTGACCTTTGGTCAACTGTTGGAGCACCTGGGCCGCATACCCATTCCGCCATACCTTAATCGTGAGAGTGAGGAGATTGACCTTACGCGTTATCAGACCGTATATTCGAAGTTTGAGGGCTCGGTGGCAGCACCTACGGCAGGCCTGCACTTTACCGACGAGATTATCGCGCAGATGCGCAGTGAAGGATTTTGCTTCGACGAGGTTACGCTGCATGTCGGTGCCGGAACATTCCTGCCGGTAAAGAGTGACGACGCTACGAAGCATCCGATGCACACCGAACATTTCGAGGTCAGGCTCTCGACTTTGGAAAATCTTTTGGCGCATTGTGGCGATGTGACGGCAGTGGGAACTACTTCGGTACGCACTTTGGAGTCGTTGCCGGTGTTGGCGTGGCGTGTGCGCTGTGGAGGCGAGCCCCGTATGCAAGAGGTTATTGGCCAGTGGGAGAGCTACGACATCCCGGCCGACTATTCTGCTCGCGAGGTATTGGAGGATTTGATTGCCTACATGCGCCGTGAGGGGCTGGATAGGTTGAAAGCCGCAACGCAGATTATGATTACACCGCTGGGCTTTAAGTTCCGCATCGTCAGCCGCATCATCACCAACTTCCATCAGCCAAAATCGACGCTTCTGCTGTTAGTGTCGGCATATGTGGGAGAGGATTGGCGTCGGATGTATCGCTTTGCGCTGGACAACGGATTCCGCTTTTTGTCGTATGGCGATTCGTCGCTGCTGATTGTGGATAATAAATAAAACATTGATATGACTTCGCTTTACGATAATATAATTTTTGGGCCTGTGCGTTCGCGTCGCTTGGGCCTTTCGTTGGGTGTTAATCTGTTGCCCGTAGAGTCGAAATTGTGCAATTTCGATTGTATCTATTGCGAATGTGGCTGGAATGCCGACCATATGGGGCGTCGTCGTTTTAATTCGCGCGAGGATGTGAGGGAGATGCTCTCGGTGACACTCGATAAAATGGCCCAGGAGGGTGCTTTGCCCGATGTTATCACCTTTGCCGGCAACGGAGAGCCCACGATGCACCCCGATTTTGAGGCAATAATAGAGGATACCATTGCGCTGAGGGACGAGAAGTGCCCGACGGCAAAAGTGTCGGTATTGAGCAACGCTACGCAGATTCATCGCGAGGATGTGCGTCGTGCCCTGCGTCGAGTGGATAACAATATCCTGAAACTCGATTCGGCCTTTGATGATACGGTACAACTTATAAATAAACCATGCGGGCAATATAGCGTCGTGCGCCAGGTTGAATTGATGAAACTCTTTAATGGAAATTTTATCTTGCAGACGATGTTTTTGCGTGGCGAGTATAATGGTCGAAGGGTTGATAATACCACCTCGGAGCAGGTGGAGGCGTGGTTGCGTCTGGTAAAGGAGATGTCACCCCGTAAAGTTATGGTATATTCGCTCGACAGGGATACTCCGTGCCCTACATTGGAGAAGGTGCAGCGCGAAGAGTTGCTCCAAATCGCCGAGCAAGTTGAGGCTTTGGGTATAGAGTGCTCGGTGGCTTAATCTGAGCATACTTCTTGCAAGAGCAGAAAAAAGCGTATATTTGTGACGATGAAATCGCTTGAACATATAGAGTACGATTTGCTGTATAAGGTAAATTCGCCTGCCGAGTTGAAACGCCTCTCGGTGGATGAATTGCCACGCTATTGCCGCGAACTCAGGCAGTATATCATTGATGAGTGCTCGAAAAATCCGGGACATTTGGCGTCGAGCCTCGGAGCGGTGGAGCTTACCGTGGCGATACATTATGTTTACGATACGCCATACGACAAATTGGTGTGGGATGTGGGACATCAGGCCTATGCGCATAAGATTATCACAGGTCGTCGCGACGCCTTCCCCGAAAATCGTAAGGCTGGTGGTTTGAGCGGTTTCCCGCGTATGGCCGAGAGTGAATACGATTCGTTTGGTGCGGGGCATGCCTCTACCTCAATCTCGGCAGCTTTCGGTATGGCCAAGGCTGCGGAACTCAGGGGCGAGAAGCGAAATGTCGTTGCCGTAATTGGCGATGGCGCGATGACGGGCGGATTGGCCTTCGAGGGCTTGAACAATGCCGGAGCCGACAAGAAGAACAATCTGCTGGTTATACTGAACGATAACGAAATGGCTATCGACCAAGCTACGGGAGCCCTGAAACGCTATTTGGCACATGTCGCAGCATCGCGACATTATAATATCGTGAAGCGCACTTTGTGGCGTTGGCTTTCGCATATTCCTCCGTTGTTGCGCTTTTGTCAAAAGACGGGTAATGCGCTGAAACAGGGCTTGCTGCAAAACAGTAATTTGTTTGAGAGTCTTAATTTCCGCTATTTCGGGCAGGTGGATGGCCACAATGTCAAGGACTTGGTGAGTATTCTCTCGTCGCTGAAGGATATTAGTGAGCCTAAACTTTTGCATGTCATAACAACTAAGGGTAAGGGCTACACTCCGGCCGAGGATAATCAGGCGGTTTGGCACGCCCCGGGGCGTTTCAATCCCCACACCGGAGAGCGATTGCCGGTAAAGGGTAGTGCGGCACGCTATCAGGATGTCTTTGGTGAAACGCTTTTGGAGTTGGCACGCAAGGATGAAAAGATTGTCGGTATTACACCCGCTATGCCTTCGGGTTGTTCGATGAATATCATGATGCAGGCGATGCCCGACAGGTGCTTCGATGTGGGCATAGCCGAGGGTCATGCCGTGACTTTTGCCGCGGGATTGGCTGCGGGAGGTATGCACCCGGTATGTAACATATATTCGACCTTTATGCAGCGCGCCTACGATAATATCATTCACGATGTTGCGTTGCAGAATCTCCCTGTTACGCTCTGCCTTGACCGTGGAGGCTTGGTTGGCGAGGATGGCGCTACGCATCATGGAGCTTTCGATTTGGCATATCTGTCGTGCGTGCCAAATATGATTGTTGCAGCTCCGATGAATGAATTGGAGCTAAGAAATATGCTCTCGACGGCAGTAAGCACCCCCGCGCCTTATGCTATTCGCTATCCTCGAGGTTGCGGCGTGGGCGTCGAGTGGCGCAATAAATCATTCGAGAGGGTTGAAACGGGCCGAGGTCGCAAGATAAAGGATGGCAAAGCTCTCGCGGTGCTTACAATCGGTACGGTCGGTAATTTTGCCGCAGAGGCAATTGCGAAAGTTGAGGCGAAGCACGCGATTTCGGTTGCGCATTACGATTTGCGCTTTGCCAAGCCTTTAGATACCGCCTTGCTTGACGAGGTGGGGCAGCGATTTGCGAAAGTTATCACCGTCGAGGATGGCGTCCTTCGTGGTGGTGTGGGTGAGGCCGTTTCGCGCTATTTTAACCTGAAGGGCTACGATGTGCAAGTCGCAACACTTGGCATTGACGATAAATTTGTGGAGCAGGGCACTCCTGCCGAGCTTTATGCCCAATGCGGCTATGATGCCGAGGGTATCAAGCGCCAGATTTTGAAGATGACAACATGAAGAAATTCTTAACCCTGACATATCTTTTAGTCTATATCTTAGCCGGCTCTGTCGCCATGGCGCAGGGAGGGCGGAAACTTAGTTTAAGCATTGTGCAGGTGTGCGATGTTGCCGACCTGTTGCCCTCGGAGGTTGAGGTGCGAGGCTCGTCGCAAGGTATGGCCATAAATGGCCGTTATGCCTTTCTGATGCACGACAAGGGGCAGTGTGTTGTTGTCGATATGAAGCGCTGGGCCTTTGTTGCGACCTATGTAATGGAGGGTAATACGGGCCATTGCAACAACGCCTCGTTTGGGCGCGAACGCTATGGCAAAAAATCGCAATTCCCTCTGTTGTATGTGTCGGAGTGCCGAGGCGAACGGGCTTGCTATGTGAACGATGTGTCGTTTGAGGGTTCACGCCTGGTGCAGAAGATTTTTTATGACGGAGCCGATATTTCAGGCCCTGCCGATTGGCTTGTGGATAGCCGTGCGCAATATCTTTGGCTCTATTGCACGGTGGAGGGTAGGCGTACGCTCAAGGCCTTTGAGTTGCCGTGCCTGAGCGATAGCGACAGTCATGGCGAAGTGCATCTGCATGAGCAGGATGTGGTCAAAGAACTGTATGCCGGAGAGGTGGCTATCCCGCAAGGCAGTATGATACATCGCAATAGAGTATTCCTTCCCGATGGGGTTCCTTCGCGTAATCGAAAGCTGCATGTTGTAAATCTCAAGACGGGAGGGGTTGTCGAGTCTTTTGACCTGAACCATATAGCGTATGAGCCTGAGGGCGTTGCGCGCAAGGGTCGCAAGATGTATCTATCGTTCCATACACCTCGCAACCCTCGCCAAAACCGTATATATCAATTCCGACTTAAATCGCGTAGCGCCAAGCGCGTGGATTAATCGTTGTCGATAATCAACTTATCGGTATCGTAGCCTTTCTGGCGGGCCAATGCCATGATGTGATTTAGCGTTGCGGAGGGTAGTTGCGGCGTGCGCGACAGAATCCACAAATATTTGGGTGAGCCGCTGCCTATCAACACCCATTCATTATTCTCGCCCATCGCCAAGATGTTGTAATCGGAGTAAAAAATCCAGAAAAACGATACGCGCAAATGCCCCGGAATGTCGGTTGTCTTTGCTTTTCCGACAGCTTCCTTCTCTTTACCGTCTTTTATGCCGCGATTTATAACCTCGATAGTCCCGTCGGGGCGTAATTTGTAGGTCGCAGTCACATCCGTCATGCCTCGCTCGAAACTATGGTCGAAGCGTGCAATTTCATACCAACGCCCCATAAAATCTTTCAGACTTACATTGCTTACCGTTGTGCGGTCAATCTCCTTGCGGCTATTGCTGTAGGCGCATGCTGCGAAGAGGAGCAATAATGATAGGATTAACATTCGAATTTTAGAATAAGTTTTCATAATTTTTTGTGTTTTGAGGCTATGGTTGCAAAAACCATACAATCTTTTTGCTGCGTCTGTTTGCCGAGTAAATCACGAGCGGGAAAACTCTCTGCCAAAATGTCTTGTTTGGGCGTAAATCGTCTGCCAACTTCTGCCAAAAATGTCGCAATATGCTTGCAGGGGGCGGTTGGCAAAAGATTTGTTTATATGAGTTAAAAACAACGAGTATGAACATGTAAAAATATATAGACTATGAACATTAATTCTTTAACTATCAAGGCGCAAGAGGCGCTGCAAGCTGCGGTGTCTTTTGCTGCGCAGCAGGGCCAACAGGCTGTCGAGCCGCTGCATTTGTTGAGC
The DNA here is from genome assembly GCA_045125895.1 of Alistipes sp. Taxonomy (GTDB): domain Bacteria; phylum Bacteroidota; class Bacteroidia; order Bacteroidales; family Rikenellaceae; genus Alistipes. Next base: position 3,355 of record JBGVNT010000006.1, on the reverse strand, counting down.
GTTATAGTTGCACAAGATGACTCTTTGGGAACATTCCTGCTGGGGCGCGTGGGTGTAAATATCGCCATGCTGCGCGAGGAGGTGCGTCGCGGTGTGGACTCTTTGCCCAAGGTGTCGGGTAACGGTGGCGAGCAGTTCTTCTCGGGCGATACCTCGAAGGTTATTCAGCGAGGTGTGGATTTTACGCGCAAGTTTAACGATAAGTATGCCTCGGTCGAGCATCTTCTGCTGGGCCTGGTTGCCGAGCGAGGTCAGGCTGCCGATATTCTGAAGCGCAATGGTGCTTCGGAGAAGGATTTGATTGAGGCTATCCGTGCCTTCCGCAAGGGTGCTACGGTCGACTCGCAGACCTCGTCGCAGGAGTTTGATGCTCTGGGCAAGTATGCCATAAATCTGAATGATATGGCTCGAAATGGCAAGTTGGACCCCGTAATCGGTCGTGACGAGGAGATTCGCCGCGTGTTGCAGATTCTCTCGCGCCGCACCAAGAACAATCCCATTCTGGTCGGCGAGGCGGGTGTCGGAAAGACCGCCATTGCCGAGGGTATCGCCCACCGAATTGTCGATGGCGATGTGCCCGAGAACTTGAAGTCAAAGACAATCTTCTCGCTCGATATGGGTGCATTGATTGCCGGAGCGAAGTATCAGGGTGAGTTCGAGGAGCGCTTGAAGGGCGTTGTGCAGGAGGTCATCGCGGGCGATGGCGAGATTCTGCTCTTTATCGACGAGATTCACACGCTGGTCGGTGCCGGCAAGTCGAGCGGAGCGATGGATGCTGCCAATATCCTGAAGCCTGCTTTGGCGCGTGGCGAGTTGCGTACGATTGGAGCCACTACGCTCGATGAGTTCCAGAAATATTTCGAGCAGGATAAGGCTTTGGAGCGCCGTTTCCAGAAGGTTATGGTCGATGAGCCTGCAACCGAAGATGCTATCTCGATTTTGCGAGGCCTGAAGGAGCGTTACGAGAATCATCACCGCGTGCGCATCAAGGATGAGGCGATTATCGCCGCTGTCGAGCTCTCGCACCGCTATATCACCTCGCGTTTCCTGCCCGACAAGGCTATCGACCTTGTGGATGAGGCGGCGGCACACTTGCGTTTGGAGATGAACTCCGTACCCGAGGATATCGACAATCTCGATAGGCGTATCCGTCAGCTGGAGATTGAGCGTGAGGCTATACGCCGCGAGAAGGACGAGAAGCGTGTGGAAAACCTCACGCGCGAGATAGAGGAGTTGAAGGCCAAGGAGTCGGCGCTGCGTGCCAAGTGGCAGGGCGAGCGTGATTTGTTGCATAAGATACAGGAGAACAAGGATAGCATCGAGCGCCTGAAAATCGAGGCTCAGCAGGCAGAGCGTCAGGGCGACTATGGCCGCGTGGCGGAGATTCGCTATGGTAAAATCGTCGAGGCCGAGAAGCAAATCGAGGCTTTGGAGGAGCAGTTGCGCCTGACAGCAGCAGGTGGCGATGCGATGATAAAGGAGGAGGTCGATGCCGAGGATATTGCCGAGGTAGTATCGCGCTGGACGGGAATTCCCGTTAAGCGTATGCTCTCGTCGGAGCGCGAGAAACTGCTCAATATGGAGGCGGAGCTGCATCACAGGGTTGTGGGTCAGCAGCAGGCTATCGAGGTGATTTCTGATGCTGTGCGTCGTTCGCGTGCCGGCCTGAACGATAGCCGCAAGCCTATTGGCTCGTTTATCTTCCTCGGCACAACGGGTGTCGGTAAGACCGAGTTGGCCAAGGCCTTGGCGGAGTTCCTGTTTAACGATGAGCAGATGCTTACGCGTATCGACATGAGCGAATATCAGGAGCGTCACAGCGTGTCGCGTCTGGTGGGAGCGCCTCCGGGATATGTCGGCTATGACGAGGGCGGACAACTCACCGAGGCGGTGCGTCGCAAGCCCTATTCGGTGGTGCTGCTCGACGAGATTGAGAAGGCTCATCCCGATGTCTTTAACATCCTGTTGCAGGTGCTTGACGATGGCCGCTTGACGGATAATAAGGGCCGCACGGTCGATTTTCGCAATACGATAATCATCATGACCTCGAATATGGGCTCGCACATCATACAGGAGAATTTTTCGAAGGGCTTTGATGGCGAGAATATCTCGGCAGAGGTGGTTGAGCGCACGCGCGAGGATGTGGTGGAGTTGTTGAAAACCCACCTTAAGCCCGAGTTCTTGAACCGTATCGACGAGATTGTGATGTTTGAGCCGCTTACGCGCCGCGACATCGAGCAGATTGTTGATATTCAGATGGGTATTATTCGAAAGATGCTCTCGGAGAATGGCATTGTTTTGGACTATACTGACGCTGCCCGAGGACTTATTGCCCGCCTTGGCTATGATGCCATGTTTGGTGCGCGCCCCGTCAAGCGAGTTATCCAGCGCGAGGTGGTAAACGACCTCTCGAAGCGCATTCTGGCCGGCGATGTCAACCGCGACAAGCCAATTTTGATTGACGCCGAGGGTGAGAAGTTGGTGTTTAGGAATTAGTTTTTTGGGGGGAAAACAGGGAAGATAAGGAATTTGGGGAAATTAGAGAATTTAAGGAAATTTAGGAAAATATATCCTCTGATCTCTTTAACCTCCTTAATCTACTTAAATTCCCTATATTAACAAAAGGCGGTCGAAAGACCGCCTTTTCGGAAGTGGATAATACCTTGTTTCCTAATTAGCCGATTGACAAAGTGTTAAGTTGTTTAACGGTGTAACGACTTTTCGTTAAAAACCGTTTAAGCCTTTATTTTACGAAGATTCTACTCTTCTCATGTAGTCTTCTATGTAGTCTAAATTAAGACCAAATAGTGCTACCAAGTAAAATAAAGTAACAACTTAACACTTTGTCTTTTTTATTTGTTTATGTAGTTCAGAGGAATCACCTTATGTGCCGCACAAAGGATAAATCATTTTCATTGTGTTCTCCTTGAAAAGATGCCAAAGATATAGAGATTGTTAACATATTGTTAGGAAATATTAGATGTATTTCACATATTCTTTCACATCATTTAAGTACTTTTGTACTGGATTAAGGTGTTCGAGGTGGCATCAGTCGCCAAGAATGAAAAGGGAACTTCGGTGTAAATCCGAGACTATACCCGTAGCTGTGAGTTTCATTACGCTCCGTGCTTTCTCAATGGTCACTGCCCGCAGGGTGGGAAGACCGCACGGAGGAAACAAGTCAGAAGACCTGCCTTTATCTGTTTTTTTAGATGCTTTCGGGAGATAGAGCGTCAAAGATTAAGTCTGCAAAAGGATAGATTTCATCTGCAACATTCCCCGCAAGTATCATAGGCGTGCAATTTATAAATTAGTGCATTATGATACAGACAGTAGTAAAGAGAGATGGTCGCAT
>JBGVNT010000005.1:0-65740 GCA_045125895.1 Alistipes sp. | reverse complement strand
ATGAAACGCAGAGTTCTTTTAGGTGGTTATAGCAGTGAGGTTCCACCTCTTCCCATTCCGAACAGAGAAGTTAAGCTCACTAACGCCGATGGTACTGCCTATTTAGGTGGGAGAGTAGGTAGCCGCCTCTTCAAGCCGAGTTGGATTTTTCCGACTCGGCTTTCTTTTTGTGCATCGCGGAGAGAGATTGTTATGTATTAGTGATCCTACCGATTATACTATACATAGCCGAGTCGGAAAATCTCAACTCACTTGCAGAGGCGGCAGCCGCCAACTATATTTACATTCCCTCCCCTCTGTTCCCTCCCTTTGAGAAAGGGAGGGGCTTGTCGCTTTTCCGAATCAAGAGGAGTAAGTTAAGCGAATATAGTCTGGACTTGTAAGGAGTTTTCACAAAGGAAGATTAACCCAACATAAGGTCGGCTTTTCACTGATCTCGCTCGGCAGAGTGTGAGATTTTCGAGATTCTCACACTTCGCTCAGAATGACGACGAAAATCTTACTCTCTGCTCTCGCTTACTCGCAGTGTTCCAATCAATTTACACATACATCCGAATTAGAACTTTGTAGATTGTGGATGTGTAAATTGTGGGATGACGCAGGGCTTACGCCCATGTCGCTGTTTATATTTGGCAAATTACTTAGCGAAATGAAATAAATAAAGGACCTGCCTAACCGATATACTTGTTAGACAGGTCCTTTAGTGTGTCGTATGGTAAATATTAGAAATAATACTTGAATCCGATAGTTGGACTTGCAGTAATATTAAGACCTACATTATTGATTGTTACACCATAGCGTGATAACATTACATAATTTACAGAAAGTATGCTTGCCGAAAAACCAAAATGCTTGGATGGTCGGAACTCCAGGCCGAAACATGATAAGCCTAACCCAAAACCCGACATATTCAAGCCTGCACTACTTCCATAAGCAAAGGCTACCTCCAGTGATGAAGTGTAATATAAATTATCACATATCGGTGCGTAATAGCTGAATTTAGGACCAATTGTAAAGGTGTGTGTTGCTGCATCCCCTGAAGCTATATTGTAGCTTAATCCTAATCCTAACATAAATCTATCTGTTACGAAATATCCGATTTCTGGCGCGATGCCGAACTCTGCGGCAGAAGCACTCTCTCCTGAAACCGATACAGATGTAACATTGACTCCTAAGTTACCACCTAAATAGAAATCTCCTTTTTGCTGTGCTGAGGCGTGATTCATATATAACCCTACAATTGCAAGCAAACAAATGATAAGTTTTTTCATTATTTCGATATTAAAAGTTTGGTAATGGTTTTGTTTATACCTATATATAATATATACTCCTACTTATTCATCTTGGCCCATGAGTCTTTTAGGGTGACTGTGCGGTTGAAAACCAAGTGATCGGGGGTAGAGTCCTTATCGACATTGAAGTAGCCGATACGCTGGAACTGCAGGTAATCGAGAGGCTTGGCGTCGGCCAGATACTGCTCGACATAGCACTCCTTAAGCACGGTGAGTGAGTCGGGGTTAATCATCTGCTGCATAGCCTCCAGAGCCTCGCAGCCCTGCTCCTTGCGGATTGCGGCCATCTCGTCGCGAGGATTCTCGACCTTCCACAAGCGGTCGTAGAGGCGTACCTCGGCCTTCAGGCAGTGGTCGCAGCTTACCCAATGGATTGTACCCTTAACCTTGCGGTTGCTACCCGGCATGCCGGTCTTAGTCTCGGGGTCGTACTCGGCATAAACCGTCGTAACATTGCCATTCTCGTCCTTATCGCAGCCTGTACACTTAACGATGTAGGCATTCTTCAAGCGCACCTCCTGGCCCGGAGTCATACGGAAATACTTCTTCGGAGCATCCTCCATAAAGTCGTCGCGCTCGATCCACAATTCGCGGCTGAACTCGATAGTGTGAGTACCTGCCTCGGCATCCTCAGGATTGTTTACGGCCTCCATAGACTCGACCTGACCCTCGGGGTAGTTTGTAATAACGAGCTTCACGGGGTCGAGAACGGCACTTACGCGTGTAGCACGCTTATTCAAGTCATCACGCACGGCACTCTCCAACAATGCAAAGTCGTTGAGAGCATCGTAAGTTGTGTAGCCAATCTTATCGACAAAGTTGCGGATAGACTCGGGCGAGTAACCACGACGACGGAAACCGCACAAAGTCGGCATACGGGGGTCATCCCAGCCGCTAACCAAGCCCTCCTTAACCAGAATAAGCAGGTTGCGCTTACTCATAAGCGTATAGTTAAGGTTCAGCTTGTTGAACTCATACTGACGAGGGCGGTAGTTGCCCAAGCCGTCACCCTCCTTTACCCAATCAACGAACAAATCGTAGAGTGGGCGGTGAGGAACGAACTCAAGGGTACACAACGAGTGTGTCACGCCCTCGAAATAGTCGCTCTGGCCGTGCGCAAAGTCGTACATAGGGTATGCCTTCCACTTGTCGCCCGTACGATGGTGGGGATGATTCACAACGCGATAGATAATCGGGTCGCGGAAGTGCATATTCGAGCTTGCCATATCAATCTTGGCGCGAAGCACCATCTTGCCTTCCTCAATCTCGCCACGATTCATCTTCTCGAACAATTCGAGGCTCTCCTCAGCGGGGCGGTTGCGGTAGGGGCTCTCGACGCCTGCCTGAGTGGGTGTTCCCTTCTGGGCTGCAATCTCCTCGGCCGACTGCTCATCTATATATGCCTTGCCCTCCTTGATTAGACGGATAGCAAAGTCCCACAACTGCTGGAAATAATCTGATGCGTAATACTCGTTGCCCCACTGGAAGCCGAGCCACTGGATATCCTCCTTGATAGCCTCGACATACTCCATATCCTCCTTGGTGGGGTTGGTATCGTCGAAACGAAGATTACATACGCCACCATAGCGAGCCGCAACGCCAAAGTCCAGGCAAATAGCCTTGGCGTGACCAATGTGAAGGTAACCGTTAGGCTCGGGCGGGAAGCGTGTCTGCACGCGTGTTTCACCCTTTGCTATCGCCTCCTCGATAACCTCCTCTACAAAATTTAATCTCTCTTTCGGCTCTGCCGTTTCGATGTTATTCATATTCATAACTCGCTCAATTATATTGTTATCTTTTTATCGTCTTTTTCCTAATGCAAACCCATTGAACAGATTGACATTCAACTCAACCATCTGGCGTGTACCTGCTCCGCCGTTGTAATACATGGCCATGTAGGCATTGAGGCTGACCGTATCGCCAAAGAACTGCTTTGAATAACCTATGCGTGTATCGCTGAGTAGCTCTCCGCCTGAGGCAAATACGCTGTCGCCATAATAGAGGTCGGCGCCATAGCCCTGCGGGAAGGTCTGGGTCTTTGAGTTGTAATAATAAGGCATGAGATTGTCGCCGAGGTAGAACCTCTCCTCGATAAACAACCCCCATTTCGACATGCGTGCTTGCAACATCACACCCTGAGGTCGCTGCATCGAACTTTCAACGGCGCGGTCGCGTTGCATCGTGAGGATATAGTGGAGCTTTATGTCGAAATCGAAAAACGCATTAAATCGCGTTCCGAGATAGGGGTTTACGATGATGTTATCCACAACATTGCCCGAGATTTGCTCACTGCCGGCATAGTGGAACACCTGCAAGGCGTAACCTCCGTAAAAGTGCTTCGCCTTGTCGAAAGAATACTCTCCAGCCGAGAGGATGCGGAACTTTTCGCGTGCCTCCTGAGCATACATGCCACACCAGTCGAACGAGAGCTCGGCATATCCTCGCTCGCCAAGATATTGACCCATAAAGCCTTGTACGCGGTTTTCGTAAAAACGAGTAACATCGCTTAGGAAGAGGTCGGAATAATAACCCCGCATCTCCTTGCGGTCGAAAATACCCGCAAAGGCTCGCACTTTGGGCGAAGCAAAGCGGTAATAAATCTGAGGTCTAACCTTTGAGGCGAAGGTATCCTGCTCACCAAAATTTGCAAACAAATCGACGCCGAACATCAGCGAGTTCTTCTCGTTCCATTGCAAACCTATTTGTGGCGAGAAACGCACAGCAAAGGCGGTCGCGGAGGGCCCGAATGTGGTGTCGGTGTACTCGGTGTTGTCGAAAAATGTGTCGAACCCGATGTCGGTGAGTAGCTTATAATCCTCTTGTGCCGAGGCTGAATTCAGACTGAGCACGGCAATTACAAGCAAACAAATATGTCGCAGAAAACAATTCATCGGATATTACGCTATTTAATTAGATGCAAAGATAATTTATTTCCGCGATTTGTGCTATATTTGTGGAGTATAATTGTTTGAATGATGAGAAAAATTACAAATGAGGAGCTCAATCGCCCGTCGGTGGAAGAGTTTTCTGCGATGAAGCGTATTCCCGTAAGGGTTGTGTTGGATAATGTACGCTCGGCGCAGAATGTCGGCGCATTTTTCCGCACGGCAGATGCCTTTGCCATCGAGCATATCGCCCTGTGCGGTATTACGGCGACGCCTCCTTCGAAAGAGATTCATAAAACAGCACTTGGGGCAGAACTTACCGTGGCGTGGAGCTATCATAGCTCAACTGCGGAGTGTGTGGCTGCGCTTAAGGCTGAAGGTTATACCGTATTGGCTATCGAGCAGGTCGAGGATGCGACGATGCTCGATGAGCTGAAGGTCGATGCCTCGACGCGCTATGCGCTTGTCTTCGGTAATGAGGTTGCGGGCGTGGAGCAGGAGGTTGTCGATATGTGTGATGGCGCGATAGAGATTCCGCAGGTGGGCACGAAACACTCTATAAATGTGTCGGTTGCCGGAGGCGTGGTATTATGGCCATTCTTTGCGGAGTTGCGCTCGATGCTTTGATTATTAATTGATTGAGATGGTTTGGTTTGCGCTTTTTGCGATGGGGTATGCAAAGAGAGCAGATTGCTGTGTTGCGGATTAAAGAGTAATCTACATCTGTGACGGTGCTAATCTTTGCTTGATATGGGGCAAGGAAAGCAATGCAAAATGAGCTAAAGCTATTGATATTAATTAATAATTTTTATTTCTATGACTTCACGACGAGATTTCCTGAAGACCATGATGCTCACCTCGGCATCGTTGGCATTGGGTGGAGGTAATATGCTGAAAGCCCAAGAATTTATGGGCGAGAGTAAAAACGCGACTCGCGACAAGGTGAAAATCGCCTATGTGGGTATAGGCAATCGAGGCGAGCAGATTATTAATGACTTTGCGCGCACAGGCATGGTGGATGTTGTCGCTCTGTGTGATGTAGATATGGGCGCGCCTCATACCCGCAAGGTGATGAGCATGTATCCCAAAGCGAAGCAATTTAGAGATTTCAGGCAGATGTTCGATAAGGCCGGCGCCGATTTTGACGCTGTGGCAATTGCGACGCCCGACCATTCGCATTTCCCTATCACGATGCTCGCATTGGCGTCGGGTAAGCATGTCTATGTGGAAAAACCTTTGGCGCGTACATTCTATGAGGCGGAGCTGTTGATGGAGGCTGCGCGTAAACGCCCACATTTGGCAACGCAGATTGGTAATCAGGGACATTCCGAAGCCAACTATTTCCAATTTAAGAGTTGGGTGGAAGCGGGCATTATCAAGGATGTAACGGCTGTAACGGCTCACATGAATAACCCTCGTCGTTGGCATGGCTGGGATGCGAATATCACAAAGTTCCCTACGGGGCATCAACTGCCTGCGGATTTAGATTGGGATACATGGCTTTGTGCTGCACAACACCATGATTACCACGATGATTATCACTTGGGCCAGTGGCGTTGCTGGTATGATTTCGGTATGGGCGCATTGGGCGATTGGGGTGCGCATATATTGGATACGGTGCATGAGTTCTTGAAGTTAGGTTTGCCCTATGAGATTAATATGTTGAAGGCTTCGGGACATAACGACTATTTCTACCCCTATTCTTCTACTATCTTGTTTCGCTTCCCATCGCGCGAGGGTATGCCTCCCGTAGATGTGACATGGTATGATGGTCTTGACAATCTGCCTCCAATTCCGGCAGGATATGGCGTGCAAGGCTTGGACCCATCTATCCCGACGACTAATCAAGGCGAGGCTAAGAATGTGGCATTATACCCAGGAAAGATTATCTATTCAAAGGATTTGATTTTCAAGGGAGGTACACATGGCTCGACACTCTCGATTATCCCCGAAAAGCGCGCCAAAGAGATGGAGGGTTTGTTGCCTCAGGTGCCAAACAGCCCGTCGAATCATTGGGAGAACTTCTTGTTGGCATGTCAGGGTATCGAGAAAACCCGCTCGCCATTCGAGATTGGTGGAGTGCTGAATCAGGTGTTTAATTTGGGTGTCATAGCTCAGCGCCTTAATACTCAGCTGTTCTTCGATGCGCGAACAAAGCAATTTACGAATAACGCTTTTGCAAATTCGATGCTTGCAGGTGTGCCGCCTCGCAAAGGCTGGGAGGAGTTTTATAAGTTGTAGAATATAACGAATATTGATATTATGAAGAGATTTATAATTATAGGCATAATGCCCAGTTGTGCGCTCTTTGCTTTCGCGGCGGATGTTAATGCCGAAGGGGGCAAGCGACTGAAAGATAATACTTTGTCGTCGCAGGAGAAGGCTGAGGGATGGACCCTGCTATGGGATGGCAAGAGCACCGAGGGGTGGCGTGGCGCTAAACTCGATGAGTTCCCGACAGCGGGCTGGAAGATAGAGGATGGCGTGCTTAAGGTCTTGAAAAGTGGCGGTGCCGAGTCGGCAAATGGTGGCGATATAGTAACTCGTAAGGAGTATAAAAACTTTATCCTGAAAGTCGATTTTAAGATTACCGAGGGGGCTAATAGCGGTATAAAATACTTTGTAAATACCGATACAAACCGAGGTGCAGGCTCTGCTATCGGATGCGAGTTCCAGATTTTGGATGATGAACGCCACCCCGATGCAAAACTCGGTGTTAAGGGCAATCGTCAACTTGGCTCGTTGTATGACCTTATCCCCGCCCCAGAGGATAAACCTGTGAATAAAGAGGGATGGAACACCGCTACAATCATTGTCGAAGGCGACCATGTGACGCATATGCTTAATGGTGTGAAGTTGCTGGAATATAGGCGCAACAATGCGATGTGGAATGCTCTGGTGGCTTATAGCAAATATCGGGATTGGCCCAACTTTGGAAACGCTGAGCAGGGGCATATCCTATTGCAGGACCATGGCGATGAAGTGTGGTTCAAGAATATCAAGATTAAGGAGTTGTAACTTGTTGTAAATAAAATTACCCTTGTTTGATTTGGGCTGCATTTATGTGGCTAAGAATCAAATAAGGGTGTTTTTGTGTCGTGATGCAACGATTATAGGGTAAAAGGAGTTGAACTATTGATATTTTTTGCCTACATTTGCTGTCAATAACAATTTAATTTCAAAATAATGTCTGTTGCAGGATCAGTCAGAGCCGTTACGACTCTGCGTTTAACCGAGATGAAACAGCGTGGCGAGAAAATTGCCATGCTCACTACTTATGACTATTCTACCGCAAAAATCGTTGATGCTGCAGGTGTCGATGTGATTTTGGTGGGTGACTCTGCCGCCAATGTTATGGCAGGATATGAAACCACATTGCCCATTACGCTCGATATGATGATTTATCACGCCCGCTCTGTGACGCGTGGTGCGAAGCGTGCTTTGGTGGTTGTGGATTTGCCGTTTGGTACTTATCAGGGCAACTCGAAGGTCGCACTCGATTCGGCTATCCGCATTATGAAGGAGACCGAGGCCGATGCCGTGAAGATGGAGGGTGGTGAAGAGATTTTGGAGTCTGTTCAGCGTATTCTCTCGGCAGGTATTCCCGTTATGGCGCATTTGGGTCTTACTCCGCAGTCGATACATAAGTTCGGCACATATAATGTGCGTGCCAAGGAGGAGGCCGAGGCCGAGAAACTCATTCGCGATGCTCACTTGTTGGAGGAGGCTGGTTGCTTCGCGGTAGTGTTGGAGAAGATTCCCGCAGCGTTGGCCGAGCGTGTTACCAAAGAGTTGCATATGCCGACAATCGGTATCGGTGCAGGCGCTAAGGTCGATGGCCAGGTGTTGGTTATCCACGATATGTTGGGCATAACCAACGATTTCTCGCCCCGCTTCCTGCGTCGCTATGCCAATCTTCACGATGTTATGAGCGAGGCCATCTCGCATTATGTTGATGATGTGAAAAACGAGGACTTCCCCAACGAAAAGGAGCAATATTAAAAATAGCAGCGTCATTCTGAGTGTTTGTTTTTCAGGCTCTTGCGGTCGCTTGCACATGCTCGGATGAAGAAAAACAAATGCGTGAGAATCTCATTCTAATAAACAAAACGATGGTGCGAAAACTTGTAATCATACCCACCTACAACGAGATTGAGAATATTTCTCGTATGATTGATACAGTGATGTCACTCGCGGGCGGGTTCGACATGCTCGTTATCGACGATGGCTCACCCGACGGTACTGCCGAAGTTGTCGAGAAGCGTCGCAAGGAGTTTGCCGACAGGCTTTTTCTGATTCGCCGTGTTGGCAAATTAGGCCTGGGTACGGCTTACCTTGCCGGCTTTAAGTGGGCATTGGAGCATGGCTACGACTATATCTTCGAGATGGATTGCGATTTCTCGCACAATCCCGACGATTTGCAGCGCCTGTATGAGGCTGCCGAGGCGGGTGCGGATGTTGTTGTCGGCTCGCGATATGTCTGCGGCGTGAATATCGTCAATTGGCCCATGTCGCGCCTACTGATGTCGTATTTCGCCTCGAAATATGTGCGTCTGGTTACACGCATGCCGGTGCACGATGCTACGGCAGGCTTTGTCTGCTACTCGCGTCGGGCGTTGCAGACTATCGACCTTGATAGGGTACAGATGAAGGGCTACGGCTTCCAGATTGAGATGAAGTATTCGGCGTGGCGCTTGGGTCTGAAGATTCAGGAGGTGTCGATTATCTTTACCGAGCGCCGCGAGGGCGCCTCAAAGATGTCGGGCGGCATCTTCGGCGAAGCCTTCTTCGGCGTGCTGAAACTGCCTTTCCGCAAAATCCGCAAAGCATAAAATAGTATAATAAAAGTGGTCAGAATTTTCTGACCACTTTTATTATATCATATCGCCAAACCGTTTTTTGCCGAGGGCGTAGCGGAGGATAATTGAGCCGCGGTAGATTTGGCGCGATTCGGCGGTGGCGGAGCGGCGGATGGCGCGGCGTTTCTTCGCGAGCGAACGGTGCAGGCGCAGAAAATCCCAATAGGCGCGCAGGGTGGCCTGTGTTAATGAGAATTGCCCCTTCAAAAGATATATCACCGCCGAGAGCATATCGGCCGTAGGGCGCGCAACAGCCACAACGCAGCGTTGCCACGCTGGGGCGCACTTAAAGAGCATCGAAAGATTGTTGCGATAGTTTAGATATAGCTTGCGAGGTGATTCGTTGGGTAGTGTGCCGCCACCTAAGTGATATACCACCGAGCGGGGCTCGCACATAACCTTATATCCCGCGAGCTGCATACGCCAGCAAAGGTCAATCTCTTCCATGTGAGCAAAGAAATCGCCGTCGAAACCGCCCAGCACATGGAACACCTCGGCACGGCAACAGAACGCTGCACCGCTTGCCCAAAAGACCTCGCGAGGTGTGTCATACTGCCCGCAGTCCCGTTCGGTAGTGGAGAGGATACGCCCACGACAGAATGGGTAGCCTAAAAAATCTATAAATCCGCCCGCAGCACCTGCATACTCAAAGCGTGTAGGCTCGGCAAACGATAACAGCTTGGGGGCTACGGCCGCCACATCGGGGTTCGCGTCGAGCATGGCGACAAGTGGCTCGGTCCACCCTGCGGTGACCTCCACATCGGAATTGAGCAGAATATAATAGTCGGCCTCGACCTCCTTTAGCGCACGATTGTAGCCCTCGGCAAAGCCGTAATTGCTATCCAAGCGGACAATCTCGACATCGGGATAATACTTCTCGACAAAAGCAAGCGACGCATCGGTCGAACCGTTGTCGGCCACAACAATACGCACATCGTGCGGAGTGTTTTGCATGACACTCGGCAGGAAGCCTTGCAGATGCTTTAGTCCATTCCAATTGAGTATGACAACGGCGGTGCGCATAATGCTTTAGTTACGGTTTATGCTTGTTGCTCAAGTTGTTCGACGATTTCGGGTGCAGGCTTGCGCTTCCAGCGACGATGTGTCCACATCCATAGCTCGGGACGCGCGATGATGTCTTGCTCCAGAAGGTGGATATATCGTTTTGTGATTTCGTTCTCTGCAACCTCTTCCTTGCCGTCGTAAACCAATGTTATGTCGGCCTCATAGATGCCAGCCTTGATGCGTCGTGGCGAAAAATAGAATACGGGAAGGTTATATTTCAGAGCCATGACCTCGCCACCATCGAAAAATGCGGTCCATTGATTCAGGAACTTAAACCACTGCTGTCCGGCACGCCTTTGTGGGCTTTGGTCGGCGATAAGTCCCATGATAAGAGGTCGTTGCTTGTAGTTTTGAATAAAGTAGCGCATGGTCTGCTTCATAGGGACAAGTGCTACTCGGGTATGCTGGCGGATGCGCTTCATGAGTTCATCCATGACGATATTTTTCAACGGATGATATACTCCGACAGTAGTATGGTCGGTTATGTATAGACTCATTGTAGTGCCAGCCTCCCAGGGACCCAAATGCGCTGTGAGAAATACGCAGCTGCGATTTTGAATCACCTGTGATACATTGTCGGTGCCATGAATATTCATGCGATGTACCAACTCCTTGTCACTTATGCCTGTTTTGCTTATGGTGTTTATAATCTGCTCGGCAAGGTTGCGGTAGCTCTTGCGGCAAATCTCGCGAATTTCACTCTCGCTCTTTTGGGGGAATGAGTTGCGCAGATTCTCCATTGCGACCTTGCGGCGATAGCGCATCACATAGTATAAAATCCAATATATGGGTACTCCGAAGCCATAGTGGCGCACAGTGCGAGGTAGCAAGGCGAAACCTCGGCAGATAATCCATAATAGCTGAACCAAGAACTTTTGCCAGCCTGTTAATCCCTCTTTGTTACTCATATGCTTAGCTTCTACTCTTTGGCGTAACGATTGCGCTTCTCCTCCTTCTCGGGCTTGGGGCAGCCTGCAACCACAATGACAAACTCTCCTTTGGGCTCATGTTCGCGGAAATACTCCAAAACTTCACCAATGGTGCCCCTCACTGTCTGTTCGAATTTCTTTGTCAACTCGCGCGAAACCGACACCTTGCGTTCCGGGCCGAACACCTCGGCTAATTGCTCCAGGCACTTCACGACGCGGAAAGGCGATTCGTAAAATATTATGCTGCGCGACTCCTCCTTCAGTTCCTCCAGACGCTTTGTGCGGCCCTTCTTTTGAGGCAGGAAACCCTCGAAACAGAAGCGGTCGCAGGGGAATCCGCTCTGCACCAATGCCGGAATAAGTGCTGTGGCTCCGGGGAGTGTTTCGACCTCGATGTCGGCCTCGACACAGGTACGAACGAGCAAAAATCCGGGGTCTGAAATGCCCGGTGTACCGGCATCCGACACCAATGCTACGGTGCGCCCCTCGCCAATTGCCGAAGCAACAGATGCTGCGGTGGCGTGTTCGTTAAACTTATGATGTGAATATAATTTCTTCTCGATGCCCAAGTGCTTGAGCAAAAAGGATGTTGTGCGGGTATCTTCAGCCAAAATGTAATCAGCCTCCTTGAGCACCTTGATGGCTCGAAGGGTGATGTCATCCAAATTGCCTATGGGAGTGGGTACAATATAGAGCTTTGACATATGTTGGGTGATTTATGCGTGTTTGCGCTCTAAGAGTTTCATCATGAATTTAGCACCCTCCGAGTCGGGATTCCACTCGAAATGCTCAACTATGTATATCATGCAATCCTCGAATGTCTCCTCGGCATCCAAGTCGCGAATAGCGGTGGCGTAAGCCTCGTCGTCGCCATCGAAAAGGTCGCGAATCATCAGGAACTTATCGTTTATGCCCACGCCCTCCATCAATGACGAGATTTTTGAGTTTGTAATCTCCTCGGCAAGTGGGGCAGGGGTGCTAATGGTGTCGGCTAAGGTCTGCTTGTTTGCAGCAATAGTATCAGCCAAGATAGTGCTCTTTTCGCTATCGTTTATGGGTCGGGGTGTTGCGGTCGGCGATGTAGCAATGACCTCATCGCTTTGGCTCTCCATGGCGGGGCTCGTGTTGCTCTCCTCCATGTTTACCTCGAAGTCGAAAATCTTTGATACATCGACACTTTTTGTCTGCTGGTGTTCGTTATTGGCGTCGTTGTATATCGACATCATGCGCAGGTGCTTAGAGCGAGTGTGTCGCTTGGGCTCCTCCATGCCGAAAAGATTACCGGTGAAAGTGGCTGTGGTCGCATGTTGAGTCGCTACGCTCTGAGCGGGCTCTTCTGTGATTGCAGGCTCGGCTTGCACATCATTGGCCATGGCTTGCTCTTGGGCTTGCGTTTCTGCCTCAGTTTCTACTTCCGCCTCAGTTTCCGTTTCTACTTCGGTTTCTGTTTCAGTTTCTGATTCCGTCTGCTCGGCTTGAGCCTCGGATACAGCCTCATTTATATCGCTTGGGTTATCTTCTTGCCCTGATTCATAGTCTATCGCAGGCCCGTCGTCGTTGGAATCCTCCTGCTCGTCATCCTCCTCGGCAAAGAGAAACTCCACCTCCACCTCTTGTTCTTCGGTGTGCTCATCTTCGTTCGAGGTTACAGCCACAGATGTGGCAACCGCTGCTGCAATCGGGTCGGTAGGCTCGATTGTGGCGGTATCGAAACGCACCAAATCGTATAAATCCTTTAGCTTATCAAGGACCAAATCGCGCTCGATGCTCGAAATTTCTGCCTCACCTTCCCACGAGGCTACAAGTTGCGACAGTTTTGCTATCTCTGATTTAATAAGTTCGATATTCATGTTTCTGCAAAATATTTCTCAAAGATAGTGATTTTTTGGTATATACCTCATATAATATTAAAAAAAAGACCTCAAAAGCCTTATCGTTGCTCTTTGATCTTTAATCCCGCTGTGCGGTTTTTCCCCGCTCGCAGCTCGGCAAAGAGTAAGACTTTCGAGATTCTCACGCAATTATTTTTTTCGTCACTCTGAGGGAGCGCATGCAACCGTGAGAGTCTAAAAAATAATTGCTCAGAATGACGGCGAAAATCTTACTACCTGCTCTCGCTTACTCGTGGTGTTTGTTCCATCCGTTTGAGCAAAGGTAACCCTACGCGCTTGTTAATCTTTCCGTTGCTCAAATGTGGAATGACAAAATTTACATTTTGCTGCGTATATTGTTTGGGCGGGATTGGCTACTACGCAGACTAAAGTCTGCTTCGTTTAACGCCTTTCCCTTGGAATCCTCGGCAATGTGCAACAAGAAAGCCGTACTTTGTACGGCATCTTTTGTTATTTCTGTGCAGTGTTTCGTGCAAGCCCGACAATGCACAGAAACAACAAAAGCCACTCGCGAGAGTGGCTTTCTTGTTACGCATTGCGCTCGTGATTCCGGCGGGATTCGAACCCACGACCCACAGCTTAGAAGGCTGTTGCTCTATCCAACTGAGCTACGGAACCATCACATATTTGGCCTATTGGCCGAATTGCGATGCAAAAATAAGGTATTTATTTCTTTTATCCAACTTATCCGCTAAAATAACGGACCTTAAATTTAATTTTTACAATCGCAAATCCGTTTCACTTCAAACAATCGAGGGCTGCTCAAATCCACACCTTCAACAATAAACGACGGCAAAGATAGGTTCATGCCGGGCTTGGGTTGCGCATTTTCATTACGACGCACCAATATCTCTCCTTCGCGTGCAAGTTCTACCACTCTACGATGCAAGAAGCCATCTCCGACGCCAAAACCTACATCGAACAGTATCCTGCCTACAACCCTCATAGCCGGCTGCCACTCATTACTACACGCCGATATAATCGTTTTATCGTAAAATCGCTTATCTACGCCAACAACCTCTCCGACATCGTTCTTGATTCGCAAATCGGCATCCATTTGCGACCAATCGTTCCACCTCTCGGCGGCTTGTTGTTTTGCGCTATCGGGCAGGCGTCTGACATTACCCCATAACATCTCGAGATTATCGGGCGAACAAGCCGAAATAGCAACCGAACCAGCTCTCCATCCGGCCGAATACATCCCTCTTAAATCAACCTCTGACAACTGACGCTCAACAAGAGCACAAACAAACGAGAAAAAGAGTTGTTCACCTGCGGTATCTCCGTGCCACACCACAACTTCATCATATTGTGAAAAGTCGCGTCGACAAAATGCCTCCAGCTCATCAAGCAGATTTGGGAAATGCGCCGATATATTCAGCAGATTATCACATCTGTCAATATATTGCTCCAAACTCGTTTCTGAAAAATCGCGAAACAGAGGTGCATACGCCAGGTCTATGGGCAGATACGCGACATCGCAATCGTGAAATTTGAGGCGCAGCATTTCTGCTCCCGAGCTGCAACTTGCAAGATGTAAAATGCTCATTTATTGTGAATCTTCTACAATATGAAAACTTCGAATTTACAATTTCAAAGCAGCTATTTCCTGCTGCAACGCCTCCAAAAAGCGGGCTGCATGGGCGCCATCCATCTGTGTATGATGAAATTGGAACGACACCGAAAGCCAGGTTTTAAGCCAGCATTTTTTATATCGGCCCCAAATCATAAACGGATTGTTAAACACTCCGCTATACATTCCGACGGCACCATCAATCTCCGACTCGACCAACGCTGAAGTACCTATAACCATACTATCAGCCGAGAGGTCATAATCCTCACAACTTTCGGCTACCTGATGCGTTAGGCGAAGATAATCGGCATTGAACTGCGATAAATCCTCCGAGAAGGGTAAGTCACACGAACTCACCTCTCCTTTATGATTGGCGACGATGGTATTTACCGCAATTCTGTCAAACTGCATAAGTTTATCGCTGACAGGCAACAGATAAAACTCCTTAACCCGACTTGCCGCCCGCCCGATGCAATAACACATCAGCATATTGAATTTAAGCCCCTTTTTACGGCTTATCTTCACAAGGCGTGACACATCGAGACGCTTGAATAGCGTCACCATGGGCATTGGTGCTTGCATCCACATATCGAAGGCGTAAGCCCGAGTCGTATCTTTGGGATTTATCTCTCGCATCATAGGTTGTCGATTATCAAATGTAACTTATGACACAGGAGCTTCGCCCTCGAAATTGACATTCATCTTTACATATTTGTAGCCGCGATGATGCAACTCCAACGACACACCCAACTCGAAGAAGACCTTTGCCGTGCGGGCAAAGATATGGAACGCCATAACGCTCTGTGGCTCAATGCCCTCCTTGCGGATAAATGTTTCGGCAAGATATGCGCACTTGCGAATGGTGTTTTCCAACTTCTCGGCCTCGGGGCTCGTGAGCGGATAGCCCACCAAGCACTCCACGACATATTCGTCCATCTCATCGAAACCGCGCGGAGAGGCCATAAGTGAATACCAATCTTTGGTATCCTTATAATCGCCCCACGACTTATCCCACAGCACCGCAGCTCCCATGCCCATATAGCAGGCCCAGGCAATGGCTGCCAGGGGATACTCGGCAATCTGCGGCACGGCGGCAGCCATATACTCGGCTGCCGAAGAGTGCCACTTCTCATTTAGCTCCTCCACCGTGAGCATCTGGCCGTCAAGCAACTTATCATCCGAACATTGCTTAACAACGGCCTTTGACAGATTCTCGGCAAAGGTATTTAACAATTCAAAATCCTTTTCTTCCATTATTCTATAACGCCCAACTTAAATACAATCTTCTGGCAATAGGTCTCGCCGGGATTCAAAATAGCTGATGGGAATGAAGGCTCATTAACGGCATTAGGGTAGTTCTGGCACTCGATAGCCACACCCGAATAGTCCTGATAGCGACCGCCCGACTTAGTCACGGGGCAGCCACCCTCCAACCAGTTACCTGTGTAGACCATTGCACCTGCCTGTGATGACAAAACCTCTACCTTGCGGCCCGAAGCTGCGTGGCGCAACTCACCGACCTTCGCCAAAATGTTGGGCTGCCAGCCATCCAATACGAAGTAGTGGTCGTAGCCCTTGAAATCCTTCATATGGTTGTACTCCGACAAAATCTCGTCACCAAACTTACGCCAAGCGGTAAAGTCTTGTGGAGTGCCCTTAACATCCAACTTCACACCCGTAGGAATCTGTGTGGGGTCCATCTCCAATACCTGCGAGCAGTTCAGGTGGAGCTCATGGTCGAGAATGGTCTGACCGCTGCCCTCACCGGCCAAGTTCCAATAGACATGGTTTGTGAGGTTTACAACAGTAGTCTTATCGGTGCGAGCCATATAGGTAATCTCCAACTCGTTGTCGTCGCTGAAGTAGTAACCGGCCTCAACATACAACTCGCCGGGATAGTTCTGCTCGCCATCGGGTGATGTGCGCGAAAATACCACGCGATTAGTCTCTACGCGGCTCTCCCACAACTGATTTGCAAAGCCCTTTGTACCGCCATGCAGGTGGTTAGGGCCGTTGTTAATCTCGAGGTTGTACTCTACGCCCTCAACAGTCATCTTACCCTTGGCAATACGGTTAGCCACGCGACCTACGCTCTTACCGCTGGCTGCGCCATCGCCGAAATAGCTCATTGCATCCTTGTAACCCAAAACGATGTCGTCCATCTTGCCATCCTTGTCGGGTGACTTTACCGATACGATTGAAGCTCCGATATTACAAAGCTGAACTTCGCAACCATTGGCATTGCGAATAGTATAGAGAACGATAGCCTCGCCCTCAGGGGTAGAACCCCAAATGTGCTGCATAATTTCCATTATTCTATAGGTTTTAAGTTAGTTAATATCGCATCAATACGCTTCAGGCACTCCTCTCGGCCGATGAATGCCGTAACATCATACATGCCGGGGCCCTTGCCTGCGCCCACCAAAGCCAAACGCAAGGTGTTCATAATCTGGCCCATGCCGTACTCCTTCTCCTGAATCCAAGCACCCACAACAGCCTCGGTATTCTCCTTCGAGAAGTCGTCAATCGACGCCAATACCTCGCGTACCTCCTTTAGGCGTGCAGGGTTCTCGCCCTTCCAATACTTCTTGGTCTGCTTCTCTTCATAGGTTGTTGGAGCTACAAAGAAATACGATGTCAAATCCCAAAGGTCGGTGATGAATGTTGCACGCTCCTTCATAATGCCGGCAGCCTTACCTGCCAACTCATCCGACACCTCTACACCGTGCTCCTTTAGAATGGGCTGGAACAGCTCGGCCAACTCCTCGTCCGACTTATGGTGCATATACTGGGCATTGAACCACTTTGCCTTATCGGGCTGGAAACGAGCACCCGACTTCGACACTCTATCCAACGAGAAGCCGTCGATTAGCTCCTGCATCGAGAAGAGCTCCTGCTCAGTACCGGGATTCCAGCCGAGCAAAGCCAACATATTTACGAAAGCCTCGGCGAAATAGCCATCCTCGCGATAGCCGTGAGCTGTTTCGCCCGTAGCGGGTGACTTCCAGAACAAGGGGAAGACGGGGAATCCCATCTTGTCGCCATCGCGCTTCGAGAGCTTGCCTCCACCCGTAGGCTTCAACAGAAGCGGAAGGTGTGCAAACTGGGGCTGTGTGTCGCTCCAGCCGAACGCCTTATATAGCAGATAGTGCAAAGGCAACGATGGCAACCACTCCTCGCCACGAATGACATGTGAAATCTCCATCAAATGGTCATCGACGATATTTGCCAAGTGATAGGTTGGAAGCGCATCGGCACTCTTATAGAGTACCTTATCGTCCAAAGTTGATGTATTAACCTTAACATGACCGCGAATCAAATCGTCCATCTCGACAATCTCATTCTCGGGCATCTTGAAGCGCACAACCCAAATATCGCCACGCGCGATGCGAGCCTCAACCTCCTCCTGCGAGAGCGAAAGCGATGTGGGCAACTTCTCGCGCACCGAGTAGTTGTAAGCGAATGTTTCACCCTTAGCCTCCGCCTCCTTGCGAAGAGCGTCCAACTCCTCCGCGGTATCGAAAGCGTAGTATGCCCAACCTGCCTCGACGAGCTGCTTGGCGTACTTCAAGTAAATCTCGCGACGCTCGCTCTGACGATATGGCGCATGAGGACCTCCCACGCCAACACCCTCGTCAATCTCGATTCCGCACCACTTTAGTGACTCGATGATATATTCCTCAGCTCCAGGTACGAAACGCTGCGAGTCGGTATCCTCGATACGAAGAATCATCTTTCCGCCATGACGGCGAGCAAACAAATAGTTGTAAAGTGCTGTACGCACACCTCCCATATGCAGGGGACCCGTCGGTGACGGAGCAAAGCGTACTCTAACCTCTTGTGACATAATTTTCTATATATTTTAGTTTCTTTTTTAGCTTATTTTTCGTTGTGTTATTTCAAACATCCTGCTCCAAAATATTCGTTTTGTGAGGCTGTTTTGAAAATTACCTATCCCCTCTTTTAATGATTGGATTGTGAGGTTATTTTTAGGCTTGCAACCAACCCTCGCCTCCAAAATATTCGTTTTGTGAGGTTGTTTTGAAGATTGCCGAAGTGTTGAGAAGCGGAGCATACCTGGCGTATGTGAGCATTCTCAACGCGAGCAAGATGCCAAAACAATCCACAAGGCGAATATTTTATTAAACATTGAAGAGGAAGTGCATGATGTCACCATCCTGCACGATATACTCTTTACCCTCGATGCCAATCTTACCTACATCGCGGCAAGCCTTCTCCGAACCAAGCGCAACATAATCGTCATACTTGATAACCTCGGCACGAATAAATCCGCGCTCGAAATCGGTATGGATAATGCCGGCTGTCTGCGGAGCTTTCATTCCCTTCACAAAGGTCCACGCACGGCTCTCGTCGGCACCCGTAGTGAAGAAAGTCTGAAGGTTGAGCAACTTATATGCGGCCTTGATAAGACGAGCCACACCCGACTCCTCCAAACCCATATCCTGAAGGAACATCTGACGCTCGTCGTAATCCTCCAACTCGGCAATATCGGCCTCGGTAGCTGCCGCCACGATAAGCATCTCGGCATTCTCATCGGCAATAGCAGCCTTCACAGCCTCGGTGTGCTCGTTTCCGCTTACGGCCGACGCCTCATCTACATTGCAGACATACAAAACGGGCTTGTCGGTCAAGAGGTTGAGGTCGGCAATCAATTTTCTTTCCTCCTTATCGGTCTCGACCGTACGCGCCGAGCGGCCCTGCTCCAACGCCTCCTTGAACTGCACAAGTAGCTCGTAGCGACGCTTTGCGTTCTTGTCGCCCGCAGCAGCCTGCTTCTGGCACTTGCCGATATTATTCTCTACGGTCTCGAGGTCCTTGAGCTGCAATTCGGTGTCGATAATGCCCTTATCGCGCACGGGGTCTACCGAGCCATCGACATGGGTGATATTACCATTCTCGAAGCAACGCAACACATGGATAATCGCGTTGGTGTTACGGATATTTCCCAAGAACTTGTTTCCGAGGCCCTCGCCCTTTGATGCACCCTTCACCAAGCCGGCGATATCGACAATCTCGATTGTCGTGGGGATAACCTTCTTCGGGTTGTCAATCTCGGCCAACTTAACCAATCGCTCGTCGGGCACGGTGATAACACCCACATTGGGTTCGATTGTACAGAAGGGGAAATTTGCTGCCTGCGCCTTAGCATTCGAGAGGCAGTTGAAAAGAGTCGATTTACCTACATTGGGCAGACCGACTATACCACATTGTAAAGCCATTATATTATCTGTTATTTGTTTGTATTCTAATTATAGCCTACAAAAATATATATTTTTGTGGAGATTTCCTTGCCTTATGCGATTTTTCAGCCGAAAATTTTGAAACTCGCTGAAATATTCGTATATTTGCATCATCAAACAACAAAAATCAATTTATCGTATTGCAAAAATCCATGACAGCACTTGGTGTGTGGTGTCGTGATTCGTTTTTGACCTGCATTTGCTTTTAGACTCTCACGGTCGCCAAAGCTCCCTCAGAGTGACGAAAACAAATGCGAGAGAATCTTAATAGCTTTTGATGTACAACATTAAACTATATAATTCCGAAAATATTTGCTCATCTACATGATGCTGCGGTTCGCTGCCGAAAGATAGCCGGCTGCGGAAGTTAAACATACTCAAACACACAAAACTTGCCGACGAGGTCCCGAGGCCTCCACAGGCAGGGGCGTTCTTTGATGTGTTTGAGCCGACAATCAGGCCCGCAAATCCGCTGATTGTCAAACTGATAACTATTTCAAGAAAATTGTTTAACTTCCAAAATCGTATTAATTATGAAAAGAGAAAATTTTTCAGAAATCACAACAACTAACACCATTTCAAGTCACCCGGTTTATTATGCCCCTGCGGCTTCGACTTCGGGTGATAAAGTGAAGATTTATCGCCGCTCTTTCGAGCGCATGAATCAGGAGTATCGCATAAACATGCTCAGTAAAATTAATCCCATCGAAATGGCCATTGCAAAGTATGAATGGGGCGAGTTTATCCTCGAGCAACTGCCCAACTACGCCGATGACCGCAGTGAATTGTTCAACGGCGCAAAACTTTTGATTATCAGAGCCTATAACATGATTTGCGAGGAGCGCTACAATGCCAAAATGGCACTTAAAGAGGCAATTAAAGCGTTGGAGGATTTCACGCGTCATACGGCCTCGGCCATGCAGGATAGCAAAGGCCGATTATCAAGCCGTGCTATCGAGAATCGCAAGGCCGATTTGAAGGGCGAAATCACCCGCCGCCGCAAGCGCTATGCTGATGTGGAGAGGAGATGTCCCGACCATAAGTTCGAGCAAATCCGTCGACGCGCAGAGTATTGCGAGAGTATGTGGTATTAAATGGCGCATATTCTCTCCCCAAAACGCATATTCATGCAAAAATGTAACAATTTCAAGGCTTTCGGCAGTCGAAAGCCTTTTTTTATTTGTAATTTGTGGAAAATATTTCTAATTTTGAGCAACCAACACAACAACTTTAACTGTTTTAGCTATGAAACGATTATTATCCATATTGACTTATTTATCAGTCTTATTCGCAATAAGTTGCAGTGACGACAATAACGACATAAACAACAATACGACACCACCTGACACGCCGCCAGCACCAAGCGAGAATTTGACCGTTCAAACACTGAAAGAAGACAACCCGCTAATCTACGCTTCGGGTGGTAGTGTTACGCTGCAAGTAACCTCAAACGGCCAATGGCAAGCCGATATTACCGAGCCCGAGAATTGTGACTGGCTGCATTTGAGCTCCACGGGCGACAAACTTACGCTTACGACAGACGAAAATACCGCAGCCGGCGACCGAGAGGCTAAGGTTGTAATTTCGACAGAAACTCTTACTCAGGAGTTGACAATAAAACAGCGTCAAAACATCTTCCGCCGTAACAAAATCAGCGAGCGAAAAGTGTTTACGCAGCTCGATTTATATTACGCCCAGAATCAAATTAATCGTCTTCATCATCTTCTCTGCGTTTTACCCATACCTTCTTCAAACATCTATCAAGATATTGAGGAGCTAAATACCGAGGGTGGAACGCTGCTAACTGCACCTGACAACGAAACCCGATATTTGCGTTGCGTATTGAATGATAGCAATGTGCCGACATCGGGGCAGCCTGTTTTGAGAGAAGAGTTTAAGGTTACAAGTTATAGCGTGGAGGTGGATTTTGGCGCCATAACCACATATCCCGACATTGATACCGAATCGGATGTATATAAGAGATATACGGGTGCATCATCAGATATTATTGACCCCGATTTTGAGCCAATGCAACCATTCACAGCCCAATTATGGAAGATGGCAAATGGTGATATATTGTCTTATGCCATGCTCTGCTACTTGTATGTAGCTGCAAATATGCAATACCTCAACCCCAACACGGGCCTGCACCCCTTGGCCAAGATATGGGCAGATGGCGGAGGCGACTGCGGTAATCAGGCAACGGTGTTTATCTCGATGTTGCGCAACAAGGGTATTCCGGCGCGTCATGTCGTAATGGTGCGACCCGACGATACCGTACATGTGCGTGCCGAATTTTTCCTTGCCGGCTATGGCTGGATTCCCGTAGACCCCAATGCAAAGAATATGATTCCCGAAGGTGACTTTTTCGGCAAGATTTATTCAGATGAAATTGTCATGAATCGAAATATTGACATTCCGATACAAGGCCCTGATGGCAACAACCTGGTAGCCGGATTATTGCAGGTTTATGCCTTCTGGTATTGGATAAATGCCGACATGTCAATGCGGATAGTCCGCACAATAGGACTGATGTAGCAAGGCTGCATTTTTATGCAAATATGCACTCTTCTAAGGCTCTCAATCAATTGAGAGTCTTTTTTGTTTGGATAAAAGATATAAATTCGATATTTTTGCACCGCTTTGTTGCAAAGCAACATGTTTTTACACCAAATAGTTAGGATTAATATGCTCAGCAGAAAAGTTGCATCACAACTCAAGGAGTTGGAAACACCATTTTATCTTTATGACATCAACCTCCTGCGTCAAACCTTGGAGAGCGTCGTTTACGAGTCGAATAAATACAACTACAAAGTTCACTACGCCATAAAAGCCAACAACGACGATTATCTGCTCTCGATTATCAAAGAGTACGGCATCGGCATCGACTGCGCCAGCGGTAACGAGGTGCGCAAAGCCATTGAGATGGGTTTTGAGCCCAAGAGCATTGTGTATGCCGGCGTCGGTAAGCGCGACAAGGAGATTCGCTACGCCATCGAGCAGGATATTTTGGCCATCAACTGCGAGTCTATCGAGGAGTTGCAGGTTGTAAACCAAATGGCGGGAGAGATGGGCAAGAAGGTGGATGTCGGTTTGCGTGTAAATCCCGATATTGACCCCAAGACCAACCATTGCATCGACACGGGTCAGGCCGACAGTAAGTTCGGTATTTCGTATGACGAGATATTGGAAAACGCCGAGATGATTAAGGCTTTGGAGAATATCAACATCATTGGTATTCACATTCATATCGGCTCGCAGATTCGCGAGTTGCATGTATTCGAGAATATGTGCAATAAGGCAAATGCCATTGTCGAGAAGTTGGAGTCTTTGGGCTTTTCGTTCAGCATGGTCGATGTCGGCGGAGGCTTGGGTATCAACTATGATGTCCCCGAGAATGAGCCTATACCTAACTTTGCGTCGCTCTTTGCCATTATTCACGAATACCTGAATGTCGGTGACCGCGAGGTGCACTTTGAGTTTGGTCGTGCTATCGTTGGCGAGTGCGGAGAGTTGATTTCGCGCGTTCTTTTCAACAAGACGACGGCTACGGGTCGCCGTCTGCTCATTATCGATGCGTCGATGACCGAGCTTATTCGTCCGATGCTCTACGGCTCGTATCACAACATCGAGAACATAACCTCACAGGAGGAGGTTTTCAAGAAATATACCGTCGTAGGTACGGCGTGCGAATCGACCGATGTTTTCGACGAAAATGTCAGCCTCAAGAAGAGTCAGCGCGGAGATTTGCTATCGATAAAATCGGCCGGAGCTTATGGCCGCTCGATGGCGTCGCAGTACAACATGCACGACCTGCCGGCTGCGGTTTATAGCGACCAGTTGGTTAAGTAATCATAGTGCTCGGCATTATCGCTGATTATTGCAAATTACGGAAATTGTTGAGGGTGTTCAAGCGGTTGGACACCCTCAGTTGTTTTTCTGGCGGGAGCATTTTAGGCTTGCGACGAAAATGAGATTCTTGCGCATTTGATTTTCGTCACCCTGCGGAGGCCTTCTGTTGCTCTGCTGTCCCTCCCCGTCACTCTGAGGGTGGCGCGAGCCGACCGTGAGAGTCTAAAAACAAAATGCTCGGAATGACGCCGCAAGCCTAAGCTGTATAATTCCTAATTTTTTGTCATAACCGAGGTGAAATGAAATATTTTATTTAATTTTACAAATTAGTTGGAGTTTTATCGGTAAATGAGCAAAAGAGTGAATGAGGCTCGCTTTTGAGAGGCTGTGTTTGCCGATAATTCGAACTATATGAATTCAAATAATAGAGCATAAATATCATAAATATGAAAAAACTACAACCTCGTCAATGGTTTGACCGTTGGTTATATGGAGCATTGTGGAAACAGGTGGTTGGTGTGTTGGCCATATCGGTAATAGTCTATTGCGTAGCTGCGCTGTTGTTGAGTAAACTCCCGCATGGAATTAAGGTTGAGAATGGCGATGCAATGCCCGAATGGTGGATGTTTTACTATATGTTTGCCGATCCGGGTAATCAGATGTCGATTTCAAGCGGCTCCAGAGTCGTAGGCATGATTATTAGTACGCTCGGCTCTATATTTCTGTCGGGATTGTTGATTTCGACTATTACGAATGTGTTTGAGCGTAGGGCCGATAGGTGGCGTACGGGCTTCAGTTATTACAAACTGAAGAATCACATTGTGATTATAGGGTCAGACCAGATGGTGCATGGCTTGGTTAATCAGTTGTGTGAAAATACATCGAATCAGATTGTCGTGATGACCTCGACCGATGCCGAGCAGATGCGTAACGAACTGTATGCGACATTGAAGTGCAGGGAGCATCGCAACAGGATTATTGTGAACTATGGTCAACGCGATTCGGAGCACTATCTGCGGGCAATAAATGTTGCGCAAGCCGAGGAGGTTTATATTTTGGGCGATGTTAGCGAGTTCGACGACATCGAGAGTTTCCATGACTCGCTGAATGTGCAGAGCCTGACCCTTATTGCCAATCTGTGCAAGAGGGCCGGGCGAAGTGGTTTGCCATGCCATGTGTTGTTTGATTATAAGACGACATATCATATTTTTCAGTATGCCGACTTGAGTCGTGAGATTGCTGATTATGTTGATTTCCACCCGTTTAACTTCTATGATTTCTGGGCTCGCAAGGTGCTGGTTGCCGGTTACAGCAAGGAGGAGAATATTACTTACAAGCCGTTGGATTATGAACATATCACAAGCCGCGAGAGCGAAAAATTCGTCCACTTCATAATCATCGGAATGTCGAAAATGGGCGAGGCGTTGGCGCTGCAGGCGGCTCATATTGCCCACTTCCCCAACTACGAGAAGCGTAAAACGAAGATTACATTTATCGACCGCAATGGCAAGGTCGAAATGGGCGAGTTTAAGCAGAAGTGTGGCGAACTGTTTAAGGTGTCGCGTTCAACTTTTATAGATGCCGATGCTTGGGCTGCGGCCGAAGAGGGTGGGGGCGAGAACCGCATCATCGAAGAGGCCGACAAATTCATTACGCGCTATGGCCTGGCCGATGAATATAGGCATTTGGTCGACAAGAACGATAAGAACAAAGAGTTTATAGATGTCGAGTGGGAGTTTATTCAGGGCGATGACCACAACCCCGTGGTGCAGCGCCTGTTGAATAGGTATGCCGAGGATGAAAATGCCATTCTCACCGTGGCTGTGTGTCTGAATTTGACGCATGTGTCGCTGCGTTCGGCCATGTATCTGCCTAAGGTCTATTATGAGAAGAATATCCCCATTCTTGTGCAGCAGCGCAAAACAGCGTCTATGGTTGCGGCTCTGAGTGGCAAGGCGTTCGATGAGAAGAAGCGCGATACACTATTATATAAAAACATCACTCCCTTTGGTATGGTGTATGACTGCTATGACTTGCATTTGGCCTCGTCGGTTGAGGTTTGCAAGCGAATAAATGCCGTATATAGCTATTATTTCGAAAATAAGGCCATTCCTACAAGCTTAGACCCCGATGTGACGGCTAAGCTGTGGCGCGAGAAGACCATCACCAAGCGCTGGTCGAATATCTTCGCTGCGGCATCCATTCCTACCAAGTTGCGTTGCGTAGGTGTGGATTGGGATATAAACAACCCTCATCATCTGGAGGCATTGTCGGCTGAGCAGGTCGAGTTGCTGGCCGAGGTGGAGCATAATCGTTGGAATGTCGAGGAGTTGCTGTTGGGCTATCGTCCCGTGAGGGCCGACGAGGAGCGCGTGATTGATGCCGACAAGAGCAAAAAGGGCGATTTCAAAAAGCGCTTTATACATTACGATGTTCGACCTTTCAGCACGCTGAAAACCGATGAAAAGGGCAATATCGCGGCCGTGTACGATAAGGTGATTGTGGAGTCTTTACCGTTAATACTTAATTATCAAGAGCAAAATGAATAAATACTATCCAAACCCCATAGATTTGTCGGGGGTTGAACTGCCCGAGGAGCTTAATGAACTTATCGAAGAGATGGCTAAGAATGTCCACGAAGTGTGGGCGCAGAGCCGCATGGCGCAGGGCTGGACATATGGCGAGGAGCGCAGCGATGCGCTGAAGCAGCACCCCTGTTTAGTGCCGTATGAGGAACTGCCCGAGGTTGAGAAGGCTTACGACCGCGATACGGCACTCGGCACGCTGAAACTGATTAAGAAACTGGGCTTTACGATTAAGAAGAAGTAGGGTACTTGTTTGACGGCCGACCGCATCACACCCCGTCACTCTGAGGTCGGCGTTGGCTGACCATTCACCCCGTCACTCTGAGGTCGGCGCAAGCCGACCGTGAGAGTCTAACCTGCTTGCGCACAAAAGTCTCGAACTGCCCTTCCCGTCACGCTGAGGGTTGTAATTTGGGTGAAAATCAATCACTGTCAGTCGATTGGCGAGCAAGATGTGGCCTTCGGGAAATACTATATTCTGCGCAATAAACATTTTTTCGCGAAAAAAGAATGAAAAAATTTGCAGATTAGATTTTTTATACTACCTTTGCACTCGCAATCAGCAATTGGTGCGTTAGTTCAGCTGGTTAGAATACGTGCCTGTCACGCACGGGGTCAGGGGTTCGAGTCCCCTACGCACCGCAAAGCGACACCGCTTTAACATATGACGATGGTGCCATAGCTCAGTTGGTAGAGCAAAGGACTGAAAATCCTTGTGTCCCCGGTTCGATTCCTGGTGGCACCACCAAGAAAATCGCTAATAGCTAAATAATCAAGCTGTTAGCGATTTTTTCTTTTATCTCTTTGAGCGAAATGTCACCACATTGTCACCACATTTATTTTCTTGTCACCACGCTAAATAAAGTTATCACCACAATTTTCAAAATAAGGGAAAGAAAAATGCCTATCTACCGATACGGACGGCAAACAGGCATTAATAGAATTTGAATAGAAAAACATTAGAATCTATCGTTCTTTCTCCTTTTGTAGCGGAAAATAGTTTTCTCTTTTACCGCCTCGTCAATCTCGTCAGCATCATAAAGGATGCGACCACCTATTTTCCTTTCGCGAATTTCTCCACGCTTCACCATTTCTATCACAGTAGGATTAGTCACATGCAATATCTCACACAATTCCTTGCGTGTATAATACTTCGGCTTGCTGGAATCCTCTTCCTTAATTCTAGCCATCACCTTATCAGCAATCGTCTCTGCCAGGTTCTCCAGCATAACATTCAACGGAGTCTGAATATCGCCTAATGTTTCCAATCCTTTTATCATATTATCGAGTGCAAAATTTATACTTTGTTCTTCAATCACACTGCAAAGTTATATCTCATTTTACCATTCGCATAATAAACCAAGTGGCATGTATCGGCTGACCGATATTTACCATAAAATGCAGTGAAAATCAAAAATATAGTATGATTTTAAAGTATGATTTTGAAAATAATTTTAATTTTTCATGGGTTTTAGGCGTTAATTTGTGTCAATTTGAATTTGTTTGTAAAATCCATTATAACTTTGAATAGCGACGCTGTAAAATAGAGTATAAAATTTAAAGAAAACATATATGGAAAATGTATTATTTGATGAGCAAACAATAAATGCGAACATTCAATATGCCCTTTCGGTTATAGCCGAGAATGTTGACAAGAACGGGAACCTGATTGTACCAAAACCTGCTTCTATGAATGAGACTACCAAACTTTTTGCTAAGATGGCTGGTAACCCACAAAAGTCATTTGCTGATATAGCAAAGTCTCCCAAAGCAGCAATGGCAATGAACAGCATAATCATTCAAGGTGTGGAACTCTTCAAAAATATGCAAGAACAGATAAACATTGAAGATATGCCATCAGAGTTTGTATCGGAGATGAAAAAACTGATAGCAGACCTTGATGACGATATGCCATGTTCAACCACTAGTACAAAAATCAAACCCCATAAAGCAGAACCTGAGTTTTCAACCTACATTATAGATCAATCTTGCGCCAATGAAATAACGATGGTTATGCATGATGCCATTGCAGATAGAAGAGGCAAGGATGCTATCCTTATTATCGTATGCGCTATGGAACTTGGTATTATAACCCGTTTGCCATATTTGGCGGCAAAAAAGAAGTTCCCTTCGGTGGGTGGTCGCTCCAATTATAACAAATATCTCTCTGATGGTTTTCAGGATTCAGAGAAGGAGCCGATAAAACAACTATTCAAAAAGCGACTTCCTATGCTTTTTGATTAACCGGAAGGCGCTTGTTTTGGTATCGGGGCATTGGTTGTTCTTGACAACAAAGATATAAGGTTTGGCTTGCCAAATGTACAACTTTAAGGCACAAGGGGAGCCTAATACCCCAAGCACCCTTGTTGCTTGTGAGGCCTGCCGATAGAACTGCAAGCAAGATCGGCATAACTTAAAATTGTGAAGTGAATTTGTGCAATCTCTGCCTGCACAATTATAGTGCAAAATATTTGTATGGAATTTATTCAGGCAATAAACTGAAAGAAAGCTATTCGACTTTAATTTGTTCGTTGCAAGGAATGAAATTCTCATTTTCATTTTTGACTTGAATCACATCCCTCTAATCTTGTTTTGGAAATGAAGCTAGTTTTTGACTTTTAGCCTTGATATAATTCTCATTTCCGTTTTTTGTTCCCAAGACTCAATTTTATCACTTCTTTATTCTCAATTTTGGAAATGAGAATCACATTTGTTCGCTAGCCCGTTGTCCAATGCGCGAAGTGGCAAAACCTCATACAGCTTGGCTTGCCAAGTGTCCAGTAAAAACGAAGTGGGGTAGCCTAATACCCCGCCCATTAAAAATAGACGAGGGGCTATCCACTTCGAAACGGCAAGCCGAGGATGAAAAACGGATGGATAAATGAAGATTTTTGCCGAAACGACTTCTACCAATTAGACAATCGCAATTGTCGAATTAGCTTTTTGATTATAGTTAGACACCGAAATCATTTATGTTATTCGTCAAGTTCTCCCTTAATTTCAAGATTTAGAGGAAATATAGGAAATTTCCTATGTAAATAAGATTAACTCACGTTGACTTCTTAAATGAAAGGTGGAATGTCTTTGTCTGTAAGTTCTTTAAGTTCTTTTAAAGAAGGAGAATCAAAGTTTACAATTCTTCGAGCATGATTCATTACCATTGTCTCAAAGATATTTCTTACAAAACGGCCATTTGCAAACTCGTCTCTTTCCGTTTTTATAACGTTAACAAATAATTCTGATAATATATCAATTGCCGGGGTAGTTACCACATAATCTTCAATCTCACTCATAGATCTAAGAATATCCAATAGTTCATTTACATCATAATTATCAAATTCAATAAAAGTGTTAAAGCGAGATTTAAGTCCTGGATTAGACTCGAAAAATTGTTTCATGGGCTCTGTATATCCAGCTACTATGACAACTATATCCTCTCGGTAGTCTTCAAGAGCCTTAGTTAATTCTGTAAGACATTCTCTTCCGTATGAATCACAATGATCATTTTCTGTGATACTATATGCTTCATCAATAAATAACACACCACCCTTGGCTTTTTCTATTACTTCTTTTACTTTATGGGCAGTCTGTCCTTGATAGCCGGCTATAAGATCTGTTCTTGAAACTTCCATAAAATGTCCTTTTGAGAGAAGTCCTAGTTTCCGATAAATTCTGCCGACAATTCTTGCTACAGTCGTTTTGCCAGTGCCAGGGTTACCTGTAAATGCCATATGCATTGTACTTTTGGGGGAATGTAAACCTTTGGCTTTTCTCAGTAGTTGAACTTTCTGAAAAGCAATCAAATCGTTTACCTTGCATTTTACGCGATCCAATCCAACTAATTGATTCAATAGCTGCATTTGATCTTCCAAAGTGTAATTGTCATCATCTTTATCTTCAGAAGAACATATACCTACGAGTTCCCTATGCCCATAAAATTTTATTAATGAGTCTTTTGTGGCAATAGCAATACTTGTTATTTGAGGATCCTTCAGTTGGGCTGCCTTCTCAATAAGTTTACACAGGACTTTTGAGGCCTCTTTGTGATTATCCGTTATCGCTTTGGCACAATCGGTTATTTTACCATTGCCATTAGTAACGGCATCCAATCGCGAACAATTCTGCAATAGTTCCAGTTTGTATTTATCCATCATTTATAGAATTCCTAATAGTTGAAGAACATAATTGATGATTGACAATCCCACAGCAACTCCTCCAATATAATAAGCATTTTTAATACGCTTTTCATATCTCAAATGAGCCGTTTCATTGACCTGCTCCATTCTCTGAATATACTCATTGATTTCCAAGTGAGCTGTTCTAACTTCAGACATAAAACGATCTACTTGCTGATGGAAGTCCGCAAGGTCCTTCTTGTGACTTTCCACATCACTCCAAATGGCATCCACATCACCAAGATGCTTGTATGATTCGAGTACGGCGCGATACTCCTGGAGGGTTGAAATGTCGCTGTGGATGCGCTCCGTTGTCCGGTTCACCTCCCCAATGAAAGTTTCCACTTGCTGATGGAAGCCGGCAAGGTCCTTCTTGTGACTTTCCACATCACTCCAAATGGCATCCATATCCGATAAATGCGAAAGAGGAAGAAGCAGCTCTTCAAGTCGGGATATCAAATCCCTTATTTCCCTGTCCGACTTGTTGACTTTATTCATGAAGGGAGTTAATTCATCAATCAATCCCTTTACTATATTTCGGGTCCTTTCTAGATTATCCCAAATTTCATCGACATCCTTCAGATGAGCCAAACTTGAAAAATATGGCTGAATAGACCGAAGCACTTTTGCTGAATCCGAGACAGATGCAACTAGAGACAAATCCTTTGTTACCTTCTCTTTAAATTCTTTTAGACTTCGCACAGTAATCGTTAGCCCATTGATTGTCTGTTTGATATCTTCCTGAGCACGATTGGCACGTTTCGAAGCCTCCTTAGCCTCATCTGACGCTTTAAGTGCCTGCAAACTTGCCTGTTCAGCTTTTGAACTTGCAGCCTTAGCTTGATGACTGGCAATATTCGCAGCATTTACATTAGCGACTATTGCATCAATGTAATCTTTATCCAAAGACTCCAGCGCCCTATATACCTCATTGGCAACTTTATATAATGAAAGGATATTGGAATTGAATGTAATCAGTTGGGATTGAAGCGGAGAAACAAGCAGTTCGTTCGCTTCCTTACCTGTAATGTTATGATTGTTCCATGAGAAGATTGTCCCCTCTGTAGGAAACTTCTTAAGCGATACTGGAGATGGGACGCTCTTTGCCAACATCCGTATATTGGACTTTGCAACCTCAAAGTCATGAGAGTTGATTATTTCATTTGCCATACATTACAATGATTTAAGTTCATTAAACAAATTGTCTAAGGCTTCCTTATTTTCAGACACTTGTTCAGTATCGTCTTCTACTATTTCCGCATTTTCACACAAAGGTTTGTTGATTTCCTCAGAATTGTCCATAATTTCTTGGATTGCAGATTTCATTACCACAGCTCCTTCAGCGTGGCGCCGGGCCATACTTGACAAAGCATCGAATTTTGTTTTTTCGACTTTTTTATCCCAAACACCTATCAGCTGACCTTGAGTGCCAAGAATTTCATCCTTCTTTTCAATCTGTTGCAGCAGATTGATTTTCTTCAGTTTTTTAGCGATTAAGCGATCAATCAGATTTAGCGCTAAAGCACCAATCAGGCCACTTACCAGTGCTCCCAAGAACATACCGATGATGTTGGCAAGACTTCCCAATAGAGGAATTTCAAATGCAAAGCCGGGGATAGTCATCAGCCCCTTTTCGATTACCTCGCTAAGCACGATTGCGCCACCAGCAGTCAAACCTACAATGACAATCTTGCCCACCTCCATCATTTTCAGGCTGAAAGGCATATGCTTATTTTTAGGATCCTTGAGGAACTTTATAGCCTGTTTTACGGATTTATAACCTTGTTTCAAGAAAATCCAGGCCTTTTTGATCATGCCAATGACAGGACCGAAAATGGCAGTCGCAATTGTTGTGACAAGCGTATTCCCGGCATTCAGAAGATGCTCTTTGATATTTGAAACAAAGGACTTGATGGCCTCCTTCACACTATCTATGAACGTACCCAATTTTCTCCGGCCAGAGCGGAACCATACAATGAGTTTGCGGATAATATCCTTTATCAGTGAAGCAAGAAGTCCCATGACAACAGAGCGCAAAGCCTTGCCGCCAATACGCATAGCCTCCTCCTTCTGAGACTGTTTGCCCGTTTCAACAGAGCGCCGTTCTCCCTCTTTCTTACGCTTCTCGTATTCCTCTCGGGCTTCTGCATCCTTTTCTCTGTAAGCTTTATCTAATTCTTCATCAATATCAAAGATTTCATTAGGCTTCTGACCATTTTTGTTCGGGTTATCAAGCCAGTCAGTCATGGCCTTATCCCCCTTAGAACGGTTTTGTCCTGCATCTATCTCGTTGAGATTCTTATCGCTGTTTGCAAAAGCGATCTGTTCCTCTTTTGTCATGTGTGCATTCGCAGCAGGATCACGAATTATCTCGCCAGCAGATACCGTGTGGTCCATATCAGTTCCACGTTCCACTGAACCCACAGGTCTTCCTTGATCAAAAGGTTTGCGAGCACCTTGGACTAAAGTAGCTTCCTCTTTCCCGGTTCTCGTCGGATGAGTAATAACATTGCCATTCTCGTCATGCTGAAAATTTGACTGCCAATCATTGTAGCGCTGTTGGTAGTCTATTTTGTCGTTATGTGCAGCAATCTTGCCATTTGCAAAGTTTTCAGTAGTCTGTATATGGGCAGAGTCACGCAAATCAAGGGTCAAACCACGATTTTCTTTGATGAAATCCTCGCCAGCAAACACACCAACCTGATTTATAAACTGCTCCCAAACAACGTTCATAACCGTTTCTCCGAGAGTATCTGGATTACCTATTCTTCCTGCATCTTGTTCAAGACCTGCCAAGTCAGCCATCTGTTCTTCCAACTCTGATTCCAATCTACTCTCTAGTTCGTCAAAGTCAACTGCATCGCAGTCAATATTTGACCATTCTTCGAGTTGTTTCTTATTATCATTCATAACGGTTTCTAAATTTAAAATAGTTATTTGCAAATACATTTGGGCTGAATCGTATTTACAAATGTTTTTCTTATAATTTCCCCACTTTTGTATATTTGACAAATCTTTCGTTAGTAATCTATTCTTCATTGCTCAAAAGTGCATCCAACTGCGCCTGCAATTCTTCACGTTTGGGCAAATATAGTTGATACTTTGCTGCAAACAACTGGTTTGTTATACCTTGCAGTGCGTATTCCATCAACAGTTCATCTTTTCTCGCTCCAAGCACAATGCCTATCGGTGGGTTATCATCTGGTTGGCATACTTCCGTTTGGAAATAATTGAGATAAAGATTCATCTGCCCTATATCTCCATGCTTTATCTCTGCACGCTTCAAATCAATAAGTACATAGCATTTGAGGATGCAATGGTAGAAAACTAAATCCACTTTGAACACTCGACTACCGATATGCATCTGATATTGGCGACCAATGAACGCAAAACCACGACCAAGTTCCAATAAGAAATGCTCCATATTGGCTTTCAAAGCCGCTTCCAATTCATTCTCCTTATATCTTTTCTTTTGAGGAAGGCCTGTAAATTCAAGAACAAACGGATCTCTAATGATGTCTTGCGGTTTCATTACCTGATGACCTTCATTAGCCAAAGCCAATACACCCTCTTTATCGGTACTTAATGCAAGACGCTGAAATAGACAACTTTTCATCTGCCTTTTCAATTCGCGCACCTTCCATCCCTCGTTAATGCATTGCTTCATGTAGAACTGCATTTCCAACGGATCATCGCACTTGAGGATTTCAAAGTAATGGCTCCATGTCAATATGTGAGACACTGTCTCACTTTTTGGGAACGATATATAGAACTTCCTCATATAAAGTAAGTTGGAGCGACTAAAGCCTCTTCCATTCTTCAAAGTAAGGTCTTTTGCAAGATTTACTAGCAACTGCTTACCATACTCAGCTCTGACCTTTCCTCCTTGTTCAAACTCCACAATATATTTGCCCGTCTGCCAGTTGGCTTCTAACAGCTCAGTATTCACAGCATTAATCGCCTTCTCTTTGGCAGTAGTCCATAGGGAAGATATATTATCAATCAACTGATTGTAGTCATCAGTTGCAACAGCCATATTTTGTATAATTAAATCTTTGCTCATATTTTCCAATTTAATTAACCTTCTTGATTTTTAAGCAATATCTGCAACGCATCTAAAAAATCTCTTGTACTAGGATTCCAATGTTTTGGTGTAGGAGTCAAAATTCCAATAGAAGAACATAATTTCTCTCCAAGAGCATCCAAACAATCTATATCATTTATCTAGGATGCTTTGTTTGTATTTAAAAGCCAACCAAGTTCATGAAACTCTGTACCAGGTAAGACTATTTGTATAGGAGGATTATTTAACGCCCAAGCCGCACCAACTTCATTCATGCACACTTCGCTTGCCTTGTAATTCTTGGACACCATAGCTAGGCATATTTTGGCTCCTTTTATATTTCTTTTAATGTAGTTGGGTATGCTATCTCCTGGCTCTACACCTGTAGCTTCAAAAGAAGTACATGCTATATCATTAT
This sequence comes from Alistipes sp., assembly GCA_045125895.1. GTDB lineage: Bacteria > Bacteroidota > Bacteroidia > Bacteroidales > Rikenellaceae > Alistipes. The sequence goes on along the minus strand of JBGVNT010000005.1, from coordinate 30,891 downwards.
CATTTAATCCTAAACCCTTTTTCAAAATGTTATCAATAAAGAGCTTTATAATATCCCTATCTTTAGAGGCATGACTAATAAACACACTTGGACTATCGTCATAATCTTCAACAGAACAACATACTTGGGATGAGGTTGATTGTCCTTTTTCAACTTTCGACATCAATATCTCATAACTTGTATGGATGGTATCATATACACCAGCAAGAACATACGCATTCCCAGAGGTATTTGCTTCAACAAATGTTTTGAGAAATTTGTCATCACTAGAGATGTATTCACAAAAAAGAACCGCAGCAGCACTATGCCAATCTCCAAAAGTTTTAATTGACACCAAAGAGTTCTCATGGTTACTTATATACTTGTGATCCAAGTATAGTTTTTCTAATTCTCTAATATGACTTATACGTTCTTGAATATCCATATGCCATTTGCTTATTAATGTGTGAGTGCAAATATTACATAATCTAGCGTTCTTGCGACATTAGATATTGTTTGTACTCTCTAACGATTAACTCTTTTATATCAACCCCAAGCAAATCCGAGATTTTCAGCAAGCTATTGAGGTCGGGTTGAGATGAGTTTGTACACCATTTTGAAACGGTTGATGGGTTTACACCCAATTGTTCTGCCAACCATTTATTGGTGCGTTTTTTCTCAACTAAAACTACTTTTATGCGGTTTATATCTTCCATAACTTTGTTCGTTTGTAACAAAATTAGTGATTTTATTTCACTTTAACTGCAAACAAGAGGATTTATTTTGTTTTTACTCTGCTTTTTTAGAATAATCCCTCGTTTCCGACATTCTCACTCTGGCGAAGTTTCTCCATAATCTTGTCGGCAATCTCATCGGACGACAGTTTTATATAGTCGAAGAATGTGCGTTGGTCTTTATGGCCACTGATTGACATCATCTGCACGGTATCGAACAATCCGGTAAGGTAGAGGTTGGTGATTCCGCTTCGTCGGGCGGTGTGAGATGTAACTAAGTCATAGCGATATTTGATGACATCGCCATCATCGTTACGCATAAATTCCGCATCGCCACGCTCTTCTATTTCTCTTTCGCGCATGGTGAGTTTGGTAATCTCTGTTTTTTGTAATGATGGAACCTCTTCGGATAGCCGTTTGAGTATATCCTTTATATATCTGTTAAGAATGACATCAGAGATTTCGGGAATATTAAAATCGTAACGCTCGGCAATGCGAAGTAGGTTGTCGTTCATAATAGGAACAACAACTGGAGTACTTGTTTTCTTTTGTATCAAACGGACAACCTTATTGCCTCTAGCAGTGGTGGTAAAGTTATTGGCTGTAAGTGCAGAATAGTCGCTGTATCGCTGACAAGTGTAACAACCAACAAGGAACACATCGCGCACTTGAGCATCCAACCCTTCTAATGGCATTTCGTACAAAGCTTGAAGCTCTGCATCGTTCAAATAGATTTCTTTTGCTTTATCACATTCGCGTACACGGATTTTTGAGAAACACTTTTCTGCAACAGAATTGTTGTGAAACCTGGCTTTATGGGCATAGCCAACCATCGCACGGAAACAAACAAGGTATTTGTTAATACTCTTGGGCATATAGCCATCTTTTTCCATCATATAAAGAAACTTATCAACCAATCTTTGGTCGATGCTCTCCCAAGTGAACGGGTGTTTTTTGTAAAAACGTTCAAGAATAAGCCTAAAGGATTCCCAGACTTTACAGGTGTTTGCACTATAGGTATTACCATTATGTTTGATGGAACCCTCTCTGATTCCTGCAATAAAGTCATTGAGGAAAGTTCGTACATCTTTTTTACGGGCTTCCTCGGCAGCTTGTTTCTTCTGCTTGCGTTCTTCTTCCTCTTTGCGTTGCTGTTCTCTGATTTCGGCAAAGACAATAGACTCAACCGCATGGTCTATGTGTGTATCTTCAAATTTACCCTGACTCAACAATTCTTCCAATGCCTGGTCGATGGCACACATCTTACGATAAATAGTCTGCCCGTCTTTAGTTCGGTAAAACTTCTCCAAGCTTGCAGCATCCTTATTCGCCCTCTCCCACACATTGCGATCAATCACAATTCTCGTATTGACATTCTTGTCAATTTTAGGAACACGCTTCCTTATTCGGACGAACAATGTAGCCTCTTTACTTGTGCCTTTTCTCAAAAAGTAGTTGCCCATAACTTTTTTCTTTATGTTTTCACTACAAATTTAGCGAAACTTTTTGAGATTTGTCACCACATTGTCACCACATTTTCAAAATTAGCTTAATATTGACTTTTTAAAATAAATTTGTAAAGCGTTATATTTCAATATATTTCTTATTTCTTTTAATTTTCGCGATTAAATTAAATAAAGAAAATGGAGTTCTGGTGGCACCACTTGAACCAAAGTTCAAAATCAACAAAACGCTGCAAATCAGTGATTTGCGGCGTTTTCTTTTGTCAAAAATCGGCACTTTCGGGCTTATTGGGCTTATTGGTCAAAATAGTACATAAAATCGGGGCGGGTGGGTTTGTTTGTTGGTCAAATCAGATTTTTGTTTGGTGGTCAAAACATATAAAGCGTATAACGCCTGTTGTGTGGTTTTGGCGTGGCACGGTTTTGGAATTGTCGGAATTAATTAATCAAAATAGTCCGATATGAATAAAAAACATCTAACAGCCGAGAATGGTCGCCCCATTGCCGACAACCAGAACACGCAGACCGCAGGTGTGCGAGGTCCCGTTACGCTTCAGGACCCTTGGCTAACCGAGAAGTTGGCCCATTTTGACCGCGAGGTAATTCCCGAAAGGCGCATGCACGCCAAAGGCTCGGGAGCTTACGGAACATTCACCGTTACGCACGACATTTCCAAGTACACGCGCGCCTCGATATTTGCCGAAGTTGGCAAAAAGACCGACTGCTTTGTCCGTTTCTCGACCGTGGCGGGTGAGCGTGGTGCAGCCGACGCCGAGCGCGATATTCGCGGCTTTGCGATGAAGTTCTACACCGACACCGGTAATTGGGATTTGGTGGGTAACAATACGCCCGTATTCTTTCTGCGCGACCCCTTGAAGTTTCCCGACCTCAATCATGCCATCAAGCGTGACCCACGAACGGGCATGCGTTCGGCAAACAGCAATTGGGATTTTTGGACTCTGCTGCCTGAAGCTTTGCATCAGGTTACTATCACGATGTCGCCCCGAGGTATTCCCTACTCGTTCCGCCACATGCACGGCTTTGGCAGTCATACATACAGCTTTATCAATGCCGACAATCGCCGCACTTGGGTAAAGTTCCACCTGCGCACCTTGCAGGGCATAAAAAATATGACCGACGCTGAGGCGGAGGCCGTGATTGCCAAGGATAGGGAGTCGCACCAGCGCGATTTGTTCGAGGCTATTGAGCGTGGTGAATATCCTCGTTGGCTGATGCAGGTGCAGCTGATGAGCGAGAAGGAGGCAAAGGAGTATCACATCAATCCGTTTGACCTGACGAAGGTGTGGTATCATGGCGATTTCCCGCTGCACGATGTAGGCATCCTGGAGCTCAACCGCAACCCCGAGAACTTCTTTGCCGAGACCGAGCAGGCGGCATTCAATCCGATGAACATCATCGACGGCATAGGTTTCTCGCCCGATAAAATGTTGCAGGGACGATTGTTCTCCTATGGCGATGCGCAACGCTACCGCTTAGGCGTAAATCACCACCTTATTCCAATCAACAGACCACGCTGCCCCTATCATTCGTATCATCGCGACGGACAGATGCGCACCGACGACAACGCAGGGCGCACGATAGGCTACGAGCCGAACAGTTATGGTGAGTGGCGCGACCAGCCCTACCTTAAAGAGCCGCCTTTGGCTGTTGCAGGCGAGGTATATAACTACGACGAGCGCGAACTCGATAGCGACTATTTCACGCAGCCGGGCAAGCTCTGGAGGCTGATGTCCAAAGAGGACCAACGAGCCACTTGCGAGAATACCGCTCGCGCAATGGGCGATGCGGAGCTCTTTATCAAGCAACGCCACATCCGCAACTGCCATCGTGCCGACCCCGCGTACGGCGAGGGTGTAGCAAGGGCCCTGGCCCTATCGCTTGCCGAGGCCCTCACGGCCGAAGACCCTGCCTGCCCAAAGTGGGATTGGAGGTAAAATCAAAATCGGAGGTAGCAAAAAAACAATGGCGACTGCTCAAATTACAGAGCGGTCGCCATCATATAACTCATTGGAAATTATCACGATAATTATAGCACTCTATCCAATGCTATCATTACCTTGTTGGGGTAATAGCCTTGCAGGAGGATTTGCTGTTCCGACTTCCCAACAATATGCCAAGTGCCATTCAAAAGAGTGTAGCTACCGCTATCAATAACAATAATTGCTCTATCCACCTCATAGGTAAATCGTCGCACGGTATTCATATCCGACTCGCTATATTTACCCTCGGTTTCGGATAGAAATTCCACAACACAACGATTGTTTCCTGTTGCGTTGTCGTTTTCGTCGTAGTATACAATCGTGGTATCCCATACGGTTTGAGCAAGAGTTTGCGGTGTGACATCAAAGGTGTCATTCTTATTGCAGCCGACTGCAAAAAGCATCACTGCGCACAGCAATAGATTTCTGATTGTTTTCATTATTATACGCTTTAATTATTTTTGCCTACAAATTTACCCCCCCCCACGAATTTTCCAAATTTTCAGGCAGGAAAATTGAGGAGGAGGGGTATATTTGCTAATTGCTACGCTATTTCAGCTCAATCAGTATTACTCCATTTGATGTGTCGCCATATTGCTTATATGCCTTGGTTTGCTCTTCTCCCTTAAATACATGCATAGTCTTTATCTCGTTGGGAGAGATAGAGTTCATATCGCCTGCATAGAGCTTCCCGTTAGGCTTTTTGATGACGCAAAGGGGCTTGCCCGCGGCGGGGTTACTTTGTGTGCTGACATCCTTAATCACGACACTATTCTCCGCGGCGTTCTTATCCATCACTACATCGTCCATATTAGCCTTGTCGACCTGAACGGTTAAGGTAGGATAATCTACATACAAAAATTGAAGGAACGCTTCGCCGGCTGCAAGGTTAATCTTGTAATATCCATTAGCATCGGTCGTAACGCCTACCTTGGTTTTGGGTGTTAGTACGATTACTCCGGCCATCGGATTTCCTTCGGTGTCGACCACGCGACCCGAGATTTCTCGACCATTTTGGGTGGTGATGATAACCACCGACTCTACGCCTTTTACCACATTCATATTGCGTACCATATTGCTTGGCAATTCATCGGCAGCAGCTTTGGTCGATACGACGCCATCAATAATGTAGAGCGTTTGCCCCTCTCCGGACTGTGCAAATGCAAAGTTGGTTGCAATGCTCATTAAGAAAATAAAAAACAACTTTTTCATAGTAACATTCTTAATTAAATAGATTCAACAATCATAAAACCGGTTTTCTTGATGCAAAGATACTATACGAATCGCTATTTCGTGTTAACGGGTTGTTAATGAATGTTAACTAATGTTAACTCGTGCGATAAATGCGAAATAATAACTACTTTTGCCAATAAAGTAATAGCTATGTCAAAGAAATTCTTTCGAAATATATCAATTCTTGCAGTTGCATCGTTGCTTTGCCTGGCGGTGGTGCAGGCTGTGTGGGTATATCGAATGTACAAAGATTCTGTGGTCGATTTTCGGCGCAGAGTGGAATCCGCTACATATAAAAGTATATATAAAGCATTCCGCATGGATGCTATTCCCGGTTTGGCCAATGCAACCCATATTAAGATGAATCTTGATGATTTTAGCCTCTACTTCGAGCCAAATCTGATGGAACTTGACGCATTGCAGCCCTATTACGCCGAGGTTGTTTTCCACGATGCGGGCAATTCGCGGGCGGTGATGACAAGGGGTGAGAAGCCGAGTTTGAATAATCCGATGGCTATCGTTGTGCCGATAGATGACGATGGTCTGTATTCGCTCAGCCTATCCATCGAGATGCCGTTTAAGGCCTTTATGAAGAGAATGTGGGGATTGATACTTTCGTCGGTGGCGATAGTTTTGCTGCTCTCGGGTGTGCTGTTATATCTGGTAAGAACCATGTTCCGACAAAAGACCCTCGAAGAGATGAGGCGAGATTTTACACACAATATAACCCACGAACTGAAAACACCCATATCGGTTGCCGTGACAGCAACAGATGCGCTGCGCAATTTCTCGGCCGAGGCCAATCCCGAGCGAAGGAGTCGCTATCTGGAGATTGTTGAGGCTCAGCTCACTCAGCTCTCGACAATGGTTGAGCATATACTGTCGGTATCAGTCGAAGGCCGGGCGTACAAATACAATCCCGTCAATCTGCATTTGCGGGATGTTGTGGATGGGGTAGTGCAAGGTGCCGGAATGAATATGGGTAAGGAGCCGAAATTCAATATTGATTGCCCTTCCGATATTACCGTGTTGGCCGATGAGTTCCATCTAAAAAATCTATTTGCAACTATCGTAGACAATGCCATAAAATATGCCGCAGAGCCCGTAGTAAATATAAGTGTTTTTGAGGAAAAAGGAATTGTTTCGATAGATGTGGAGGACAACGGATGCGGCATAGCCAAAGAGCATCTTTCGCATATTTTCGAGAAGTTCTATCGCGTACCCACCGGTGATGTACACTCTGTCAGAGGCTACGGATTGGGGCTTTACTATGCAAAGCAGGTTGTGCAGCTGCACAAAGGTACAATCGCAATTAAAAGTCGTGTCGGCAAGGGCACGACCGTAACCATCAAACTGCCAAGATATGAATAACAAGATAAAGATACTCATCGTTGAAGATGAGAAGATGTTGGCCGAAATAGTGTCGGATACGCTCTCTGACCGAGATTTCGATGTCCGTCTTGCGTATGATGGCCTACACGCATTGGAGGTCATAAAAAAGGAGAGTTTTGATGTTATTGTCAGCGATGTGATGATGCCCAATCTTGATGGCTACTCGCTTGCGAAGAGGCTTAGGCGCGAGGGGTGTAACACTCCAATCCTATTCCTTACAGCACTCTCCGCAACCGAGGATGTTGTCAAGGGGTTCGAAATGGGTGGCAACGATTTTCTGAAAAAGCCTTTCGCCATCGACGAACTCATCGTAAGGGTTAAGGCTTTGGCGGGAAGGGCCGAGGTTAGGGATACCCGAGAGGAGTCTTATGTTATAGGTGAATATGAGTTTAACCCATCTTCAAAGGAGCTAACAATAGGCGGTCAAAAGAGTGTTTTGGCAGCACGGGAGGCGGCCGTGTTGGTTAGGTTGTGCCGCCGAAGGGGGCATGTTGTCGAGGCATCGGAACTCTTGAAGGAGCTTTGGGGCGATGACAACTATTTCAACCTCCGCAGCCTCAATGTTTATATCACACGCCTGCGCAACCATCTTAAGGCCGACCCCGGCGTAGAAATTGAGAGTGTCAGGGGTGTCGGTTATATGCTAAGAAAATAAAATGGTGACTGCTCGGCTCTTGAGCAGTCGCCATTTACTTCTTCTATTTAGAATAAGGATTTACTGTTTGCCAAACTCTTTCAGCTCGTTCAAACCGCTTTCAATATCCTGCAATAGGTGATTGTGTCGTTTGGTCTGGTGCACGCCAAATGCGACGGCTGCAACCAAGGCCGCAACCAAAGCAATTATAGCATTAGTCGTAAAGGCTTGTTCGATAGCGTAAACTGCGCCTATAACTATGACTGCCACAGCACCGCCAAAACGCTGATTCAGACTATACACACGCTTGTAAGAAATCACATTCTGCGCCATTTGCTCCACCGTGCGATAGCTGCGTTCGAAGTCGGATAGGAGTTTTAGCATATAGCATGTTACGGCTATCGACGCAAAGAGAGCTATTTCGATGATAATCGCACTGCTCATCTGAATAATCTCGGTGCGAGCCAGGAATGGCAAGGCCGCTGCTGCCAAGAGCACCAATACCGAGAGCGTGAACTTGTGGTCGCGAGCAATCTTTTCGTAGTTTGTGCGGTTGCGTGCTGCTATCATTTCGTGTACAATGCGGGTGTTAATCGTGTTATTCTTTTCAAGTTGAACACTTAATTTGTTCCAGCCTGCTTTCATTTGTTCGAGATCCATAGTGTTGTAATGTTTATTGATTCGACATTCTTTTTAACTTTTCTTTTGTGCGATGAAGCAATACGGCAACATTTGTTTTGGAAATACCAAGTATTTCTGAAATCTCGGTATAACTACGATCTTCCAACCATAACAAAATCAGCGCGCGTTCCAACTTGCCTAATCGGTTAATCATAGCATAGAGTTCTTGCAGATAATAGTTTCTATCGCCATCAGTCTCTAATTCCGACCGTAAATCGAAAGATAGCGCAGTCGTCTGAGGCCTCGATGACGCTTGTCGCATATACGATATACAGGTGTTCATAGCTACTCGATAGATCCAGGTCGAAAGTTTGCTTTCTCCACGAAAACGGGGATAGGCGCGCCACAAATTGAGTAGTGTCTCTTGCGAGAGCTCCTCAATGGTGTATTCATCCGTAGTGTAGATGTAGCAAACCTTGAAGATTATCTGGCGATTCTCGATAATCATCTGTGTAAACTCTTTCTCCAAATCCTGTTGCTGTTTCATTGTTTCATCGTTTGCCTCATTAGTCGCAAAATGCTCAATAAAATTACAGCCCAGCCATAAAAATTTTCAAGATCTGCCCAATTCTTTGTTTGCGGGTTTACTCTACGACAATAGCAAAAGTAACGCGACCCTCGTCATTGTGCTTGAGGCGCAACGAGCCACCGTGGAGGCGAATGATTTGGCGAGAGACGGCGAGGCCGATGCCTGAGCCATCGGTTTTGGTTGTAAAGAATGGCGTGAAGATATTTTCAGCTACCTCGGTAGGAATTACCGAGCCGTTGTTCGTAATCTCGATTTGGATGCGCTCCTCCGAGTCAATCGTTGAGCGGATGATTATCTTGCGGTCGCAATCCTGCGCCATGAGTGCCTCGGTGGCGTTTTTCAGGAGATTGACCATCACCTGCGACATCAGCGCACGGTCAGCATAGAGCATCGTATCTGCGGGCTCGATGCTTACTTCAACCTCGATACCCTCGTGTGGAATGAGCGACAGCGACTCCGCCACCAACTCCGAAAGGTAGAACGGTGCTTTCTGCGGTGCAGGGATGCGCGTTACGGCACGGAACGAATCGACAAAGCGGAGCAGACGATCCGAGGTCGCGTGTATCGTTTCGAGTCCTTGGCGCATTGTCTCGGCATCGCCCGATGACGAGAGGAGCGTATGGCTGATTGAGGTTACAGGCGCAAGCGAGTTCATAATCTCGTGCGTAAGGATGCGCGTTAGCTTCTCCCACGACTCCACCTCCTTGCGGTCAAGCTCTTCGTGGATATTGCCGATAGAGATAACCCTCAGTTGCTTACCCTCGAACTCCATTGCCGAGCAACTGAGCACCAAGTTTTGGTCGCCAATCTCGGTGGCGAAGCGTGCAGTAAGTTGTGCGCCCGGCTCGATGCGGTGCATAGCCTCGCAAAGCTCCTCGCTCAGTATTCGCAGCTGGTCGATATGGTTTAGTCGCTCCATACCTACAATACGAAGAGCCTTCGTGTTGGTCTGCGCTACCGTACCGTTCTCCATCACTACGACAATACCTACATTAGCGCACTCCATTATTAGTTGAAAGTATTTCTCTCGCTCGCGTATCTGCATCTTGGCATTATCCATCACCTCCTTGATGCGGTTGAGCGATTGATTAACCAAAGCGTGGCGTGTGATATTGGGGTTCTCGGTAAAGCGGAATGAGTAGTCATCGTTCTGCACAGCGTTGAAGACAAACATCAGTCGCTCGACCAGCTCGTTGTAGATATGGAAGAGTCGGAACAAGCAGAAGATGATAATCGGAATAGTGGCTATGAGGTGTGCATGGCGGTTGGTCGCCCACACATAGCCAGACAAGACAGCCATTAGGATAATGACCGCTGCATAAGCTCCGATTTTGCCATAAGGTATGTTCTGCTGTCGTTTCACAAGCCGTAGCGTTTAATCTTGTTGTAGAGTGTCTGGCGCGTAATGCCGAGCTGCTGTGCCACCTGCGAGAGGTTGCCGCCGCACTGCGCAATGGCGTTGGCGATGGTCTGTCGCTCCATCTCTTCGAGCGTCTGGCTCTCGTTCAGAGGGCGTTGCGAGGTGTGGAGTTCGAGGTGATCGGGCGAGATAATATCGCCATCACACATAATCACAGCCTTCTCAATCGTATTCTGCAACTCGCGGATATTGCCCTCCCACGAGTGATTTTTGAGCTTTTCCGCTGCATCACCCGAAAGCATCAAACTTGCCTTGCCATACTTCTGCCCATATCGCTCGATAAATCGCTCAGCAAGGGGTACAATGTCCTCCTTGCGGTTACGCAGGGGCGGGATATGAATATGTATGGTATTGATGCGGAAGAGTAAATCCTGTCGGAACTCGCCCTTTGCGACTGCCTCGTGCAGGTCGCGATTGGTCGCTGAGATAAGGCGGATATCCACGGGCGTAGCCTCATTTGCACCGAGGCGTGTTACTGCACGATTTTGTAGCACAGCGAGCATCTTGGCTTGCAGGTGGAGTGGCAGGTTACCAATCTCATCCATAAAGAGCGTTGAGCCGTTGGCGGTCTCGAACTTTCCCTCCCTATCGGTGCGGGCATCGGTAAACGCACCCTTCGTATGACCAAACAGCTCGCTCTCAAAGAGCGTATCGGGAATAGCTCCCATATCGAGCGACACCATCGCCTTTCGACAGCGTGCCGATTGGCGGTGAATCTCACGCGCAAGCACCTCCTTACCCGTGCCATTCTCGCCCGTAAGGAGGATATTGGCATCGGTAATCGCCACACGCTCGACCATCTGCCTTACGCGCTTCATCTCCGCACTCTCGCCCCAATACATTTCCGCTTGTGGCTCGGCGGTCTGCTGTTTGGTTGGTTTCTTTGCCTTGCCTTTTGCTGCCTTATAGGCATTTTGGAGCGTGGCAATCAGCTTGGCATTATCCCAAGGCTTGACGACAAAATCGAAGGCACCCTCCTTCATAGCACGCACCGCCAACTCAATGTCGGCATAGGCGGTAAAGAGTACAACCTTTGTTTCGGGGAATTTCGCCAGCACCTCTTTGAGCCAGTAGAGTCCCTCGTTGCCCGTATTGATGCCGGCATGGAAGTTCATATCGAGGAGCACCACATCGGGAGCGGACTTCTGCAAGGTGGAAATCAAGGTGTTAGGAGATGGCAGGATCAGCACCTCCTCAAAAAATGATTCGGTGAGCAACTTCACCGCCGAGAGTATCGAGCGGTTATCATCAACAATTAACAATTTACCTGACTTTGCCATATTTCGCCAATTTTCTTTTCACAAAGTTACAACAAAATTGGGCTGTGTCAATATATCACACACCGATTGTCTAATTATTAGACACTTTGCAAATTTGCCATAAATCGCAAAGTGTTGATTATCAGCGTTTGGCATACTTTGGCACACCTTTGGTACAAAACCCCTGCAGAAACCGAAAAAAGTATGAAACGATTGATTATGACCCTATTAGTGTCTAATTTTTTGACACTTGTGTGCGTAGCACAGCCTCTCACCATAGATGATTGTATGCGCTATGCCGTTGAGAACTCCGTCAGCGTAGGACAAAAGCAGCTTGCCCACGACGATAGCAAGGCCAATTACAGCGAGGCTCTTGCCTCCTTGTTCCCTGCCGTTAATGGCTCGGTGGGTGGGGCAGTGAACTTCGGTCGTGGTATCGACCCAGCAACTAACTCTTATACCACAGTTACTACATTTAGTAATTCATACGGTATTAGCGGCTCGATGCCCCTCTTCGATGGTTTGCAGGGCATCAACACCGTGCGAGCAATGAAGGTGGCACGCCAAAAAGGTGCTGTCGAAACGGAGATAGCCCGCGATGAGGTGGCCATGCAGACCCTCTCGGCATATATGGATGTGGTCTACTACACCGAGGCGGTCAAGATTGCACGCGAGCAGTTGGAGGCATCACGCCGCACCTTGGAGCTTGTGCGCCGACAGGAGGAGCTCGGCACCAAGAGCGCAGCCGATGTGGCGGAGATTGAGTCGCAGGAGGCGAACTACGACTATCTACTCACCACCGAGGAGAACAACCTTGCCCTTGCCTACATTAAGTTGCGCGAGGTGATGAACTACCCGCAGGGCGAGAAGTTGGAGATTGTAACCGACATAGACTTGGAGGCGTTGCCAAGTGCCGCTTCGGAGCAGGCATTACTCGATTACGCTTTGGCTAACAACCCTCGCATTGCAGCCAGCCGCTTTGCTACCGAGCAGAGCCGCCTAAACCTCGCAAAGGCAAAGGGTGCTTACTCGCCATCGCTCTACCTCTATGGCGGTTACAACACCTCGTACTATATCGACTTCGATAATAAGGCGTTGTACGATCCCTTCGGCACGCAGTTCCGCAACAACCGAGGTGGTTATATTCAGGTGGCTCTCTCTATTCCTATCTTCAACGGTCTCTCGGCTCGCTCGTCGAAGCGTCGTGCGCAGAACGCCTATCGCTCGGCGCAGCTGGAGGAGATAGCCGTGCAGCGTGCTGTGGAGAGCGAGGTGAGCCAAGCTTGGCAGGAGATGCAGGGCTTTGGCAAGCAGTATGTGCAGGGCCAGAAGAAGGTATCGGCAGCACAGCTTGTCTACGATGGTGCAGAGCGTAAGTTCGAGAATGGTCTAATCTCCGCTCTCGACCTTCAAACCGCCGCCAACACCTTGTTGCAAGCCAAGTCGGACAAGCTCCGTGCCCGCCTGCAATATATCGTCAAGAGCCGAATGGTCGATTACTACAACGGTGAGCCGTTGGTAAGATGAAAGATGAAAGAGCAAAGAGGAAAGATAATAATTAAAACTCAAACAATATGGATATTAAATTAGAGAAGAAGAAAGGATGGCGTGCCATCTTTCAGAAGAAGAATCTGCCCTATGCAGCAGTTGTGGTGCTGGTTGCCTTTATTGGCTGGTTGGTGTTGCGTGATAACTCCTCGACCTTGCGTGTAGATGCACAGCTGCTTACAATCTCAACGGTTAATGAGGGCGAGTTTAACGACTATGTACGCCTGACGGGTAGCGTTCAGCCGATGACCACCGTGCAGCTCTCGCCCCTCGAATCGGGCGTGGTGGAGCGTATCGTTGCCGAGGAGGGAACATCGGTTAAGCGTGGCGATGTAATCCTCGAAATGTCAAACAACTCCCTCTCGATGCAGATTTTGCAGTCGGAGGCAGACCTTGCCGAGAAGCAGAACATCCTGCGTAACACGATGATTTCTATGGAGCAGGAGCGTCTTGCACTCCGTCAGGAGAAACTGCAACTTGACTTGGAGGTTAGCCGCCTTAAGCGCACCTATCAGCAGAACGAAAATCTCTACAACGACAACCTCTTGGCGCGTGAGGAGTATATTCGCTCAAAGGAGGACTACGAACTTGCTGTGCGTAAGCGTGATTTGGTCTTGGAGCGACAAAAGCAGGACTCGCTCTACCGCACCTCGCAGGTGTCGCAGATGGAGGAGAGCCTCCGCTCGATGCAGCTCAATATGCAGCTTATTCGCCAGCGAGTCGATAACCTCAAGGTGAAAGCGCCGATTGATGGCGAGGTGGGTATGTTGGATGTGGTACTCGGTCAGTCGTTGCAGCAGGGCGCAAATATCGGTCAGGTGAACGACCTTACGACCTACAAGGTGCAGGCGCAGGTTGATGAGCACTATATCGACCGCGTAACAACGGGTCTTGTAGCATCATTCGAGCGTCAGGGCGCGGAGTACGAAATGCAGCTGCGCAAGGTATATCCTGAGGTGCGCAATGGTCAGTTCAAGGCTGACTTCCGTTTCAGCGGTGCTGCACCCGAGAATATCCGTAGCGGTCAGACCTACTACCTCAACCTGCAACTTGGCGAGGCTGCCGAGGCCGTTCTGATACCTCGTGGCTCGTTCTATCAGGCGACGGGCGGTCGTTGGATATATGTCGTTGATGCCTCGGGCGAGAAGGCATACCGCCGTGAGATTCGTATCGGTCGCCAGAATCCGCAGTATTATGAGGTTGTCGAGGGCTTGCAACCCGGCGAGAAGGTAATCGTTTCGAGCTACGACAACTTTGGAGATAATGAAGTGCTTATTTTGAATCAATAATCTAAATTGAACTATGTATATCAGAAATTTTCTAACCCTACTACGCCGTTACACCACATCGTCGGTGCTGAACATCGTGGGTATGGCAGTGGCCTTTGCGGCGGTATATCTTATTGCCGTACAGGTAAAGTTTGACCTATCGTACAACCGCGTTATCCCTAACTCGGAGCGCATCTATCGTTTGGAGTACCCGGGCTGGGATAACGAGATGAATCGTTGGGATATTTGGTGGAATCGGCAATATCCTGATAAACTGGCCGCCATCTGCCCCGAAGTTGAGGCCGCTGGCTCGATTGGCGTAATGCCCCATTCGAGGTATCAAGATGAATACTCTATAAAGCGTAATGCTACTATCGAGAATTTTACAATCAGCGTGGCTGGTGCCGAACCCGAAGGATTGGCTGTCTTCCCATTTGAGATGTTGGCGGGTCGATTGGATGACTTGAAGACCGAGGACGATTTGATAATCTCGGAATCGACAGCCAAGCGATTCAATCTGTCTGTTGGCGATGGTCTATACTATGGTCGCGGAGCTCAAAACGGTGCTATCCGTACCGTTGTAGCCATCTATAAGGATTTCCCCAAGCCTTCATCTCTCTCAATGCCTATGGGCTATGTGCTTTTGGAGCCGCAAGAGCAGACCTCAGAGAACGATTGGCAAGACACCTACTACATCCGCTTGCAGAAGGGGACCGATGTCGAGGAGATTGAGCAACGTATGGCACAGTTTGTCATCGATGAAGGTCGCAAAAACGGTCTCTCGGAGGAGGAGTTAAAATTAGAAATGGCTCGTGTAACACCTCGCCTAACGCCCATCAACGAACTATACTTTATCGATGATGCTCCGGTTGAGGGTTATCGTGGTAGCCGCACCACAACCTATACGCTGATTGCCATTGCGGTACTGATTCTTGTTATCTCGTTTATCAACTTTGTAAACTTCTTCTTTGCGTTGATACCGAGCCGAATACGTGCCGTCAATAACTACAAAATCTTTGGTGCGCCGACTTGGAAACTGCGCCTTAACTTCCTCTTTGAGACCGTAGGCTTGATTCTCGTATCGTTATTTGTGGCTACTATTATTGTGATACTCTTTGCCGATACGCCACTTAAAGAGTATATCTCGACCTCGGTCGCTATCAACGATAATTGGTTGCTGGCAAGCGCTATCGCTTTGGGCGTGATTCTCTTTGGCGTGGTGGTATCGCTATATCCTGCGTGGTATATCACCAAGTTCTCACCCGCATTTGTTATCAAGGGTGATTTCTCGGCATCAAAGTCCGGTCGCATCTTGCGTTATACGCTTGTGGGTGTGCAGTACACAATCTCTATTGCTCTGATTATATGTTCTATATTTGTATATCGTCAGCATCAATATATGCTCTCGTGCAATATGGGCTTCGACCGTGAGAATCTCCTCTCGGTGGAGGTGCCTTGGGAAGCTGTCAACCCTGATGTCGAAGGCTATCAATTGGACTACACCAAACGCGACATTCTTCTTGACCGACTTACTCAAAATCCGCAAATCAAAGGCGTGGCATTTGGCGATATTCAGTTGGTGAGCAATGCCGAGGGTGCTTGGTCAAGACCATTGGATGGCGGCGACCCTGTTTCATTTATGATTCACGGCGTGTCGTGGAACTTTTTGAAGGTGATGGGTATTGAGATTGTCGAGGGTCGTGATTTTCTCCCATCAGACGAAGATACCGATACGGGGGCAATGATTTTCAATCAGACATCTGTCGAAAAATATGGGCTCACATTAGAGAGTAAAATCCCGGGGCATGTTCACAGCCTATATGCCAACATAGTAGGCTTTTGCAAGGACTTCAATTTCAAGTCGGCCAACTGGAACATCGAGCCTTTTGCCTTTATCGTTCATGGTCACTATGGTTGGAGTATGCCACGCCACACCTATATCCGCACTGTAGCTGGAGCCGACATTGCTGAGGTGAGAAAATTTGTGTTCGACACACTGATGGAGATAGCCCCCAATGCCGATCCCGAAAAAATCAAGATACAGTTCTTTGAGCAGGAGTTGGAGTTACTCTATCAAGTAGAGGATAAGCTCTCGGTGCTCGTTACCTTGTTCTCGCTGCTCTCAATTGTGATTTCTGTTATCGGTGTGTTTGGCTTGGTGCTCTTCGAAACACAGTATCGCCGCCGCGAGATTGGTATTCGCCGCGTACACGGAGCATCTGTTGGCGAGATACTCAGCCTCTTCAACCGCAAGTACCTCTACATTGTTGCCGCGTGCTCGGCAGTGGCTATCCCCGTGAGCTACTACATCATAGACCAATGGATGCAGCAGTATGTCTATCGCACGCCGATGTCGTGGTGGGTATATGCCTTGGCGGTGGGAGTAATACTTGTTATTACGGTCGTCACGGTAACCATGCGCTCGGTGAAGGCTGCAACGGAGAATCCAACCGAGTCAATAATGAGATAGAGAGATTAGAGAGATTAGGGAATTTAGGGAAATTAGAGAATTTAGGGAACTTAGCGAAAATCCCTAATCTCATTAAACTCCTTAAATTCCCTAAACTCCCTACAAAACAGAAAACAATTTACAAACAAAATAAAAAATTTACAGCTATGTTAAAAGTAGAAAATTTGCAGAAGAGTTTTTTCACCGAGGAGATCGAGACTGTTGCTCTGAACGGTGTATCGTTTGAGGTTAAGGAGGGCGAGTTTGTTGCCGTAATGGGACCTTCGGGTTGCGGTAAGTCAACGCTCCTCAACATCTTGGGTTTGCTTGATAACCCAACAGGCGGCTCATATAGCCTGCTCGGTCAAGAGGTGGGCAGACTCAAGGAGAAGGACCGCACCGCTTTCCGTAAGGGTAATATCGGCTTCGTGTTCCAGTCGTTCAACCTTATCGACGAGCTGTCGGTAGCCGAGAATGTTGAGTTGCCACTTATCTATATGGGCGTGAAAGCCTCAGAGCGTAAGGAGCGTGTGCAGAAGATGCTCGACCGTATGAATATCTCACACCGTGCGGGCCACTTCCCGCAGCAGCTCTCTGGTGGTCAGCAGCAGCGTGTAGCCATCGCCCGCGCCCTTGTGTCGAATCCTAAACTTATCCTTGCCGATGAGCCTACGGGTAACCTCGACTCGAAGAATGGCCAGGAGGTGATGACATTGCTTAAAGAACTCCACCAGGAGGGCACAACCATCATTATGGTTACCCACTCGCAGCACGATGCCTCGTATGCAAGCCGTACCATCTGCCTCTTTGACGGTAAGATTGTGACCGATGTAAAGAGTAAACTATAGGGAATTTAGTGAAATTAAGGAATTTAAGGAAATTAAGGAAATTAAGGAGTTTAGCGATTGTCACTATCTTCCCTAATCTCACTAAATTCCCTAAATTCACTATAAAAACCTAACCATAAGCATCCCGGGCTTGGGTTGGTTTGACCGCCTCCCAAGCCACTACAAAAACAAATAAAAAGAATTATTAACTCAACGCGGTCTGCCCGCCCGAAGCCTTTTTTGATTTTAGGCGAGCAGATTTCTTCTCGACCGCAGTTCGGCGTGGATGGGACATAGTAGCCTATTTCTCATTCGCGACAGACAAGGAGAGGAGAAATATGCCGCATAAAATTGAAAAAGTATGAAGATTGCTTTTAAGAATTTCTTGATGACGCTCAAGCGTTACAAGGTCGCATCGCTGCTTAATATTGTGGGCTTGACCCTCGCTTTCGTGGCGTTCTACATCATCTTTTCGCAGGTGTGGTTCACAATTACCTACAACCACTCATTCCCCAATGCAGACCGCACCTATCTTATCTCTCCCGACTTCGGTGGAGGTAACGATGGCGAAGTCAAATGGAGTACCAATTCTCCCGGCAACTTGGCCTATACCGCTGCCGAGCAGTTCCCCGATGCCGAGGAGGTCGCCTCAACTATGCCTTACCCACGCATTAGCCGCATCTGGATCAAGCGCAATGAGTACACTATGGAACCGTTCAACGAATATGTATATCAAGGAACGGCCAATGTGCCCTCGTTCTTCGGCTTTGAGTGCTTGGCGGGCGATTTCTCGCAACTCAAAGAGCCTAACACGGTGGTAATGTCGCGCTCAAAGTCCGAAAAATTGGGTGTCGGTGTGGGCGATGTAATCTATTTCGAGGGCGGTCGCTTGCACGACGACGGCAAGCCAACCGTTCAGCAGACCATCGTAGCCATCTATGAGGATATGCCCAAAAACTGTATGTTCAGCCATTGGGGCATTATGCAGAACGACGAGGGTGTCTATACCGAGGGTAATAACAACTGGAACTACTCGAATTTTGTGCGTATGCGCGAGGGTGCCGACCTCGATAGCTATATCGAAATCTTCAAGAGGGGTTATGCCGACTGGTTCCTCGGAATGATGCAGGAGTGGATAGCCGAGGCCGAGGACCCCGAGGAGAAGGCAATAGCCCAGGAGGAACTGGAGAGTGGCGTACAGGTGCTGGAAACTCGCCTCGTGAGTCTTGACAAACTCTATTATGATGGTAACTTCTACGATTCGGGCAACTTCCGTACGGGCAAGAGATCGACACCGATTATTCTCGGTAGCATTGCCTTTATCATTGTGCTGATTGCATTTATCAACTTCGTAAACTTCTTCTTCGCCCTTGTGCCTGTGCGTATGCGTGCGGTGAATATCTGCAAGGTCTTTGGCGCAAGTCAGGGTACACTGCGTTGGAACTTCCTCTTTGAGGCTATCGGTTTGGTGCTGCTCGCCATGGCTTTGACGCTCTATCTGATGATTGCTATCCAAGAGAGCTTTATCACCAACTATTCTATCTGCTCGCTCGCTCTTGCGGATAATATCCCCGTGATTATTATGATAGTTGCGCTGATGGTGTTGCTGGCTGTTGTGGCGGCACTCTATCCTGCGTTCTACATCACCCGTTTTAATGCTTCGTTGGGTGTTAAAGGTGGCTTTGCACAGTCGGCTACGGGTCGCAGGCTGCGTTCTGTGATGGTGGGTGTGCAGTTCTCGGTGGCGATGTTCCTGATTATCGTAACGGCCGTGTTCTGGTTGCAATATCGCTATATGATTAAATACGATTTGGGCTTCGACCGCGAGAATATCGTAACTTTTGCCTCGTGGGATTTGGGGAAACGCCCCGAAACGGTTGTGGAGCGCTTGCAGCAGCACCCCGACGCTGTGGATGTAACCGCTTCGGCTGTAAACCTGTTCCGTTGCAACCAGATGTGGGGACGCGAGTACGAGGGTAAGGAGTATGTTGTGCGTGCCAATATCGTGCGTTGGAATTTCCTCGATTTCTTTGGTTTCGAGGTTATCGAGGGCAACGGCTTTACCCCTTCGTCGGCCGAGCGTGACGAGATTGTGATGATGAGCCGTATGCACCGCGAAATAGGCATTCCGCTTGGGTATAGAGAAGGTTATCAATACCCCTATGTGGGTATTATCAAAGATGTACGCCTCGCGTCGCTTGCTCAGGAAGATGAGTACTACGCCTTCTACTGCGCCGAAGCGGATAGCCGCATGAGTCACTTCTACATTCGTCTGCGTGCCGGGGCTGATGTCGAGGCATTTGCCGAGTATGTGAAGAAACTCTCAAAGGAGCTTGCTCCCGCTGCCGATGAGGCCGAACTCTACTTCTTGGAGGAGTGGGTAGAGAGCCTCTACGCACAGACCAAAAAGGATATGGTACTTATCGGATTGTTTGCAGGTCTAGCTATCATAATTGCTCTTATGGGAGTATTCGGTATTGTGATGTTTGAGACGCAGCACCGCCGCTCGGAGATAGCTGTAAGAAAGGTCTATGGCGCAACGACACGCCAAATTGTCGAGATGCTTAACCTGCGTTATGTGTGGATTGTCGGAGGTTGCTTTGTGGTGGCAGCACCTGTGGCGTGGTATATCACCTCACGCTGGTTGGAGCAGTTCGCCAACCGCATCGCACAGCCGTGGTGGCTCTATATCGTTGCCCTCGTGATTGTCCTCGCCGTAACGGTCGGCCTTGTAACCCTCCGCTCGTGGAAGGCTGCTACCGAAAATCCTGCCGATGTCGTTAAATCAAACTAAAAGCCTATGTTCTGGAGAAACTTTATAACACTACTACGCCGTTATACGGCATCATCGTTACTCAACATAATGGGTATGGCGATAGCCTTTGCTGCGGCATATCTGATATTAGTGCAGGTCAATTACGACCTGCGCTATAATCAGTCTATACCCGATGTTGAGCGCATCTACCGTTTGGAATATCCAAGTTGGACAACTGAGGGTAATTATGCAATGACATGGAATCGCCTGCTGCCGCAAGCCATGTGCGAAGCGTGTCCGGAGGTGGAACAATGTGCCAACATCTTTACACAAGTAATTGGCAGACAATACTTCTCTATAAAGCGTAATTTGCAAATCGACAATTTTGAGCTGGCAATATCACGCACTGACGAGAAAGCGTTACAACTATTCTCATTTGAATTTATAGAGGGGTCAGCGGAGAATATCGAAAAACATGACCTTGTAATGGCAGAGAGCTGTGCTCGACGCTACAATCTTAAGGTCGGAGATAGGCTCCATATAGGGCAAGGTGCAGATGAGCGAAATGTGGCATTCCCTATTATCGGCATCTATCGTGATCAACCGAGACCGGGCGACTTGGCAGAAATTGACTGCTTTGCAGGATTTCCCGAGATTAACTATCAGCAAGAGGAGTCATCGTGGTCGTACCCATGCTATGTAAAACTCGCAGAGGGTGCAGATCCAATTGCTGTTACGGCAAAGCTGGATAAGTGGCTTCGTGATTCAATGAAGGAGGAAGGTGCGTCAGAAAGTGAAGTAGAGGAGCAAATGAAGTTGCTTGCGCCACGCCTAAATCCATACAGCAGACTCTATTTTGCCACCGAGTGCGAGGGCGCTTACACTGCCCAGGGTAATAAAACCACAACACTGACACTCATCGCAATTGCAGTGCTGATTTTGGGAATCTCGTTTATCAATTTTGTCAATTTCTTCTTCGCACTTATCCCTGTTCGTATTCGTGCCGTCAATACGCTCAAGATTTTTGGAGCACCGACCACACAACTGCGCCTCAACTTTTTGTTTGAAACCATAGGCTTGATTCTTATTTCACTATTCGGTGCTGCTGTTATCGTGGTGCTGGCCGGCGATACGCCACTCACCGAATATATATCCACCTCGATTGCGATAGAGGATAATTGGAGCGTTGCATTATCATTGGCAGGCGTAGCCCTTATACTTGGTCTCGTCGTGTCGCTCTATCCGGCATGGTATATCACAAAATTCTCACCTGCCTTTGTGCTGGGTGGCTCTTTCCACGCTACACGCCAAGGCCGAATTTTGCGCTATGTGTTAGTCTGCGCACAATATGTGATTTCGTTGTCCTTAATTATTGCAGTCATCTTTATGGAGCGACAGCAACGCTTTATGATGAACTACGATATGGGCTTTAACCGAGAGTTAGTTTATACTGTTGCGGTGGATGACGACTATACTGTACCTACTCGCGATAAACTGGAGGCCCTCTTTGATAAACTTAAACAAAATCCGATGGTCGAGGATGTAACAGCCGCCGACGCTCCTATGGTGGCTCCGATGCACGGTGGCTGGGGTGTGAATATGCCTGATGGTCGCTTTGTAACCATTTCAGCCCTCTATGTCTATTGGAATTTTCTTGATTTTATGGGCATTAAGCTAACTGAAGGTCGCAACTTATCATCATCGGATACCGATGCGATGATTATGAATGAAACGGGGCGAAAGGCTATTGACTTGCAACTCGATCGGGCAAGTAGCTATGCAGGAAGTTTGACATCACTGGTCGGCTTTTGCAAAGATTGGCACTCTCGTTCGCTACAATTTACCACGCCTACTATGTGCTTTGTCATTGATGATGAAGTTACTCCTTCGTACCTCTATATTCGGATGGCAAAGGGAACTCCATCTTCCGAAGCGCGTAACTACATTCGTACAACATTGGCTGAGTTTAATCCTGCCATCTCCGCAGATACATACACTATACGCACAATGGATGAGGATATTGAGCGACTCTATCAGAGTGAGCAAAAACTCACAACCCTCATCACGCTATTTGCCCTTATCTCTATCGTCATTTCACTAATGGGAGTCTTTGGCTTGGTACTTTTCGATGCACAATATCGCCGCAAGGAGATTGGTATCCGAAGAGTGAATGGTGCAACGGTTACGGAGATACTGCTGATGTTCAATCTGCAATTCCTGAAGATTGTTGCAGTATGTGCTGTTGTAGCCGTTCCGCTCGGTTATTACGCTATTAACAGATGGTTGTCCAATTTTGCCTATCGCATCTCGCTTGATTGGTGGGTCTTTGTTGTGGCAATTCTTATATTGGCATTACTAACCGTAGGCATTGTTACTATTCGCTCATGGAAGGCTGCAACCGAGAATCCTGCCGATGTGGTGAAGAGTAACTAATTATCATCCCTCCACGAACTTTCCTGTCCGAAAATTTGGAAAATTTGTGGGGGGGTAAATTTGTCGGCAGAAAATTTTAACAATTATAAACTAACAAAACAGATTATGAAAAAGAGTTTAGTAATCCTTATTATTGCGCTATTCGCAGGAGCTTATAGTGCAGAGGCGCAGGAAAGCAAATCAACCGCTAAACCACGCTACGAGCAAGTTGGCTCACACCACACATTCTCCGTATCGACTCCCTATCGACTGGAGTATAGCTATGAGTATGTATGGAATAGCGGTATGTCATTGATTGGTCGCATCGGAGCAGGTAGCGAAGCATATTCGCCACACAAAAACAACTATGAATGGAGCAATGGATTCCGTCTAACGATTGAGCCAAGATACTATCTGAACAATTATGACTTCTTCGCGGCGAAAATCAGTGGAGCGATATTGATTCCTAACACTCCTTTTAAGACTTCATTAGTACCAGTCTATGGTATCAAAAGAGAGTTCACGAAGCATTGGTTTTGCGAGTTTACCATTGGTGCAGGCGTTGGATACTACTCGGGCAATTATGGTCGCTTCTTCTTCGAGCCACACTTACAGTTTAGATTAGGATTTAAGATTTAATGTATTACACTATGAAAAGATTTATTTTGTGCCTTATGGCAATAGCCGTTGCGGTTGGCGTTATGACTGGGTGTGAGGAGATAGACGGTAAACAAACGCCTATAAAGCTGGATAAATCCGAGCTGACTTTTCCATCAGTCGGTGGAGAGCAAACGGTCACGGCTGTTAATTACAAAAGCTGGTGGATAAGTGGCGCTTATGAGGATAAGAAATATGTGGACGGAGTGGTGGAGTATGTGAATTATGTATATCCCACATCTACCGATGGTCAGGAGTATCACACCTGCGACATCCTTGACGGTGGCTGGTATTATGTGGTTGTGCCCGACAAGGGTGAAAGCAATAGGGTGGTGATTACCGTCAGCGAAAACAATACTTCCAATCCTCGCTCGGCAACCATCATTATGCAGAATCGAAATGCCTTCACAAATATAAGTATACAACAAGAATAAGATGCCATGAAAAGATTTATTTTGTGCCTTATAGCAATTGTTGCAGCAAGTGTAATGACCTCGTGCGAAAAAGAGGTCGATTTGGGTTATCCCAAGGTGGTGGTATTTACAAAGGATGGCGGTGAGAAGATTATTACAGGCGTCGAACCCTTTACCGATGCCCACATTCACGACTACAAAAGTGGTGAAGATGGAGATGTTCTACCCGACGCAGGCGATACAGCGGGCGAGGCCTACAAATGGCTGAAAATAGAGTATGTTAGCCATACTACGGAGCTTAAGATTATAGCCGAGCCAAATGCTTCGGGAAAAACTCGCAAATTGCACATTGAACTTCACTCGGGCCCGGAATACCATGTTGTAGAGGTGAAGCAAGAGTAAGGGAAAGAACATCCCGAGCCCTAAATTGTGTGATATGCGAATTGTCTATGTCGGGAAACCGCACGAAGCCTCGGTAGGGTTGCATTGTCGATGAAGAGGCTTTCAGATAACTATTCGGTCAACTCCTGACGCAGCAAGGGCCTGTCTAACTTACTTAGACAGGCCCTTGTTATAGTTGTCAATTATCTAAATCCTCACAAGATTAGAATGTGATACGAACGCCGAGTTGCATTCTCCAACGAGAGTAGTAATCATCAAGATACTTACCTGTCGAGTTGTATGAGAATGTCGGAGTTACAGAATCTGAATCGCTAACCTCTACGCTTGAAACGCTGAGTGGAGAGTATGAATATGTGTTTGCATAATACTTGCCCCAATCCTTGTTCAAGAGGTTTGCGAAGTTCATTACAGTCACCATAAGAGTAATCTTGCTGCCGCGCTGTACATTGTAGCAGAAGTCCTGTGATACGCTGAGGTCGAACTGGCTCTCGAAAGGCATACGGAACTGGTTACGCTCAGAATACTTACCACGACTCTCGCGCATACGCTTGTCGCTCATAATAAACTCCTCGAAGCTGTCCTTATCGTTGTTGCTTTGCCAGCTCATCTTGTTCATATCCTCCTTGGTTGGGATATAAATCAAGTCGTTACCGTCGTAACCGTCACCATTAATCGAGTAACCGCCGCCAACCGAAGAATCCAAACTCTTTTTGAAGTTGTAAGTGAGCGAGTATGGCTGACCCGAGCGACCCTCGTAGACGAGTGATGCGTGGGTTGCCCAACGATTGTTCTTTCCATAGCTCTTGTTGTAGTTGACAGAAGCGATGATGCGGTGCGGAATGTCGAAGCCCGAAACCGACATCTCGGGAGCATTGGTGTTACGGGCATAGTTGTACTTCCAGTTAGAGTAAGCAACCGAAGAGGTACCGTCAAACACATTGTATGAGTGACCGAATGTATAAGCAGCATCAAAGCTCAAGCCCCACTCGAATGTCTTCTTAATCTGAGCTGTGAGTGAGTATGAATAACCTTCGTTGGTGTTAGACATATAAATCACATCAGAGTAAGAGGTCGCCTTTTTGTAGATAGGAGTGCCTGAAGCCGATTTGCCGGGAACTGCCATAAAGTCGTCATCGGTCTTCTGGTAAGCGATATTCTCGACATAAAGGTCGTTGAAAGTCTTAGAGTAGAGAGCCTCCAAAGTGGCCTGCCAGCCTGCTCCGAAGTTGA
This sequence comes from Alistipes sp., assembly GCA_045125895.1. Classification (GTDB taxonomy): domain Bacteria; phylum Bacteroidota; class Bacteroidia; order Bacteroidales; family Rikenellaceae; genus Alistipes. The sequence goes on along the minus strand of JBGVNT010000005.1, from coordinate 5,606 downwards.
TGTCGGCTGCCAAGTTAACGCGGAACACTTGTGGGTACTTGAATTTCTTGTCTACTACATTGATTGTAGAAGATGAAGCCTTGAAGCCCATATTCTTAACCTCCTCGCCTGTGAGCTGTTTCTCGCCCAAAGTTGGGATTTTTGATTTATCCTTGTCGTTGTATTTGATAGACACCTGCTCGATACCGTTGTTTGAGAAGTTGTTTGAAATCCATACAAATGGCACGCGACCTGTGAAGTAACCGGCACCACCACGCACCAACACCTTGTGCTCGTCGTCGACATACCAACGGAAACCTATACGCGGAGAGTAGAGAATTCTGCCAGAAGGCACTTTACCTGTGCGTACATTATGTTCCTTAGCCAAGTCAGATGTGTTGAACTCTTTGTTTGCGGTTGGCTTGTCGAACATTACAGGGATGTCAATACGCATACCGGCTGTGAGGGTGAAGTCGTCGTTTGGACGCCACTCCTCCTGAAGATATAGACCAAACTGCGCAGCACCAAACTTACCGCCCCAGTTGCCATTCTCATCCAGGTCTTTGGTGTTGAAGTATGTGTAGGCGAAGCTGTTGGCTAAATTGTTGCGGAAATCCTCCATCGAATTGAACGACCAGTTGCCTGTTGCATTCTGAGCATACACATTATACATTTTATAGAACTCGTTGTGAGTACCCAGTGTGATAGAGTGGTTGCCCTTGTACCAGGTGAGGTTGTCTGTGAGGGTGAAAATATCCTGATTAAGCTGGTTGGCGTGTGAACAATACTCGGTACCCATGTAGATGGTATTGTTACGGTTTTTGCCGTCGCTTGTAGCGTTGGAGATGCTTACAGATACATTTGGAGCGCCCTTGGGAGCATGAGCCTCACGCCAGTCGCGAACACGAGTCCAACCTACGCGCAACTCGTTAGAGAGGGTGCTCGAGAAGCGTGACTGCAACTCGGCAACCAAAGAGTGAGTGCGGTTAACCTGGTCGAATGCCGAGTTGTTCAAGGTGTAAGAGCTTGAAGATGTAGTGTAACGATCCTTGTCTGCGCCAGAGAAGCTGTAACGAACCATCAACTTGTGATTCTGGTTGATGTTCCAGTCGATACGGGTCATCACATTTGCAGACCACAGCTCGGGGGTGTGGGGCTTGAATGTATCGTCAAGAGAGTAACCCGTGTGCTGCTTGTAGATTTGAGCGAGCTCCTTAATCTGGTCGGCCGAAACGAAACCATCCACAGACTTAGAGTAATCTGTCTCGGGAGTCTTGTTGTTGTAATACTCACCGCTTACGAAGAAGAAAAGCTTATCCTTCACGATAGGGCCACCGAATGTAACGCCATAGGTCTGGGTTGTCTGATCCGATATAGCCTGACCGTCGGCATCTCTGCCTACCAAATCCTGATTGCGGAAGTAGGTGTAAGCAGAACCTTTGTAGGTGTTGGTACCCGACTTGGTAACAGCATTAATACCACCACCTGTAAAGCCACTCTGACGAACATCGTAGGGAGCGATTACAACCTGCACCTCCTCGATAGTCTCCATAGAGATTGGGTTAGCCTCTGTCTGGCCACCATTTGTACCTGATGCTGTAAGACCAAAAACATCATTTGATACAGTACCATCAATCTGGAAAGAGTTGTAACGATTGTTGGCGCCAGCGAATGACACACCACCCTTAGAGCCCTTCGTAAGCGATGCCATAGGAGTCAAGCGAGCGATGTCGGCGATGTTACGGTCGGTGGTTGGAAGATTGTCCAAAACGCCACGGTTGAAATTCGCTCCGGCACCCGTCTTGTTGGCGTTGAAGCGGCCATTTGCTGTGCTGATGACCACTACGGCATCAATCTCTTGAGTGTCTTTGAGCTGCACATCGAAAGTTCGGGGCTCACCAAGGCTCAGCATGATGTTTGTAAGCTCTACGGCCTCATAGCCTACGAATGAGATGGTAATCGTGTAAGGGCCTCCGGTACGCATACCCTGAAGGTTATAGCGACCGTCTGAGTTAGCTACTGTTCCATACTCGGTGCCTGATGGAGTGTGGACTGCAATAATGGTAGCGCCTGCCAACGCCTCACCTTCGGCGTCCGTAACCTTACCATTAATACTCGATGTTGTAGTCTGTGCACTCAGTGTCATGACTGCCATAATCGAGAGAATAAGTGTAAAAAGTTTCTTCATATTAGTGTTGTTTTTATAAAGTACTGCACATATACAAATTTCTTACATTGGCTCATCTACGCTCTGCTTTTTCTTGCCCTTAGCGTCACGCTTTGCCTTTTTTGTGGCGGTTTTGTGTTGTTTTGCGACGCGTTGTGCTGCGGATTCAAAACGCAGTAACCTAATGATGCGTCTAAGGCCCAGCTTAAAGAGCATATTTACTCCTCCCTTTTGAATATACGAGAATACCCCGGCCTCTTTACTTCGGGGACGAATGTATATCAATACCGAATTTGCCTCTTTGCTGTCGGCTATACATATGGCATTCTTGGGCAAAAGAGCGAGCGACACGGCCCAAAACAGGCGCATCTTATCGTGGTTATATGTTTTGCCGCAAATGTGCCTGAATAGGGCATATTGGCTGAATCCATCGGCAAGTGTTGCAGCAAAGCGCCCAATATCGTCGGGCTGCATGAAGTAACAATCCTGCAATGAAACGGTTTGTTCGGTGCTCATTCGTTCACTCCTAAACATATGTCTGATTCTCGCCTACGCTCATCTGCTTATTCAACCTGAATCTTGCCGGCCATATACATTATCATCTTCGTCTCCTTATCTTCGGCTGCAAATATGAAATCCGATATGCTCTTGTCCTCTTTTGATATTGATGCAAGGCATTTGATATAATCATTATTTGTGGACTCCTGCTCTTTGCTCATATCAAACTCTTCCAGCAAAGCCTCGAACACCTCGAGTTCGTTGTGCAGGGCGAGGCATACCTCCGGTGATGCGTCGCTGTAATTGATGATGGTAATGCTGGTTACACCCTTCATGAAATTCTTGCCAAACTGCTGATTGAACATCATTTTGAGCAGGCCTAAGCCACTACCTTTGGTCGCGACCATAGCCTCCACGCCTTTGGTGTTTTCGTATTTCTTTACAAGTTCGTCAACCTTGGTTGCAACCTGCGATGGCTCCTGCGCGTAGCCTGCCATCATTGTCATCGCACACATTGCGATAAGCAGCACAAATTTTTTCATAAATCGTTTCATGATTGTGAATTCATATTATGGGAAATTCTTAACTACAAAGTTAATTTGATATTATGGAAGCATCAAGGAATGGAATCCTACATTTTGATTCATATAATACCACGATTGGGGCGAAAAATCGCAAATGTAAACCGAAATGTAAACACCGAGAGTTGCGCCTGTCTACAGAATTTAGCTATTTTTGCAACATAATAAAAAGTAAAAATACGATTATGATTCTACCTCTCGGGGGCAAAAAAATAGTAGCTCTCCTATCTTCGGTGATGATATGCTTTGCCGCTTTGGCAAATGAAGACCTCTTTCGACAGGCGAGGGTATTGCAACGCGAAGGCCGCTATCATGAAGCAGTTGAGGCTTTTAAGAACTATCTGCAACAACCCCTCGAGGAGAGTGACCTTACGCAACAGCGCATCGTCGTCTATGCAGAGGCTCTGGTGCAGCTGATGAACTCTTTCCAAAGCAAAGGCGAACCCGAGGTGTGTGTCGCTACCTTGCGAGAACTTTTCAAATCTTCGCCCGTCTTGCAAAGGGAGTGTTTGCGCGATTATTATTCGGTGCTGGGCTATGCCTTGTCGCGCACCGAGAATATGAAGGAGGCCGAAGAGGTCATGTTGAAAGTGTTTACCGTTCCGCTGCATCATGCTACTTCGGAGCGTTATTTCCGCGATTATGCCTATGCCGCGGCGGTATTTTACAGCAACCCTCATTATCAGTCCGAGGTCGTGGTTTGGTGTCAGGAGGCACTGCAATATGCCAAGCAGTGTAAGAATACCTCGGGAGCGCAATGGGTCACGGCTATGTTGGGCTCTCTATATAAACGAAGCGGGCACATAAATAAAGCCTTGGAGCTCTTCCTGCAAAGCAAAGAGGAGGCTCAAGGTCGAAATGACGATTTGGGTGTCTTGAACAGCCTGCATGCCTTAATCGACCTGTTCCTTTATTGGGATGTACCCGAATATGCTAATTTATACGCATCTGAGGCCCTACGCGTGGAAGAGTGTATGACGACAAAGAATCCGATGATTTCGGCGCAGACTTATATTAATAAGGGGAGAGTGTTGCAGCAGATAGGTGAGGCCGATTCGGTTGCGTTCTATGCAGAAAAGGCGCGGGAACTTTGCCGTGCTTTGCCCTACAATAGCGGTATGGTCGATGTTGACCTTCTGCATGGAGGCTTTTTGACCAATAAGGGCGGAGATTCATTGCGCTTGGGTATTCAAGAGTTGCAGCAGGTGGCTCGACTCGGAACTGCCACCAATCGCGCCAGGGCTTTTCACCGCTTGGCGCAGGCCTATTTGACAGAGGATGAGAGCGATATGGCGGAAATAATGCTGGATAGCATGTGTTCGCTGCTTAATCAGAATGAGCCGCCCATTTATCTTCGTTTGGATTATGAACCGATTCTGAATCACTACCTGCAAAAGGGTAATCAGCGCAAGGTGGAGCAATTTGTCGGAATGATGCTCCGCGAGCAGCAAGCCTTAAAGGAGAAAAGGCTGAACTTTAATCTCGTGGAGGCTATTGCGGATTTGCAGACCGAACAGCAGAGTCAGGAGTTGAAAATTATACAGCTCGAGCAGGCCAATCAGCGCCTTTGGTTTGTGGTGTGTGTGGTCTTGTCGGTTGTGGTTATTGCGGTGATAGCTGCGCTGCTATGGCGCCAAAGGAGGCAGCATGCTATACAGATGAAGCGGGCTGACGATAGGCATGCGTTGCTGGTCGAGCAGCTAAATCAGACAAATGTCGAAAAGGAGATAATGTCGCAGGAAATCGACGATATAATGAGCGACAAGGATAATCGTCAGGAGTTGGAAACCTTGGCACCATCGCTACTTCAGAAGAGCGGTGAATCCAAATTCCGTCAACGCTTCGAATTGCTGTATCCGCTTTTTCTGCCTCGTCTGCGTGAGCGGGTGCCATCCATTACTCGTCGCGAGGAGTTGCTCTCGATGCTCATTGTGCTCAAGCAGGATAATCGAGAGATTGCCGAGTTGTTGGCCATAGCTCCGCGAAGTGTCCTGATGCTGCGCCATAGATTCCGCCAAAAAATAGGTATGGCGGCCGATAATTCGTTGGAGAGTTTTATTGACGATATATTGGGTGTGTAGTATACCTCTCCCTGTGGGGTAGCTTCAAAAGAAAAAGAATATTGGGCGTGAGTAGGGTGTTTAGTGGGGATTGGCCGTGCTATACTCGCTTGTCGCTCGTACCGCACGCCCTTTCCCCCTGTGGGGTAGCTTCAAAACAAAAAGAATATACGACCCGTACAGTTAGACAGGCTTTATTTTTAACTCACTGATTTTCAGTGTTGGTTTTTACGAAAATTACGAAATTCTACATAGGAGACTACATGAAGGTCGTAATTAAGCCAACTAACTACGAGCACAAAGGTAGACAAATCTTTTGAA
>JBGVNT010000004.1:0-292493 GCA_045125895.1 Alistipes sp. | reverse complement strand
AGCAGATCCATCAACTCATTCATTTCTTCTTGGCTCTTAGCTGAAGCAAAAGATTCCAAAATCATTATTTGAGTAGAATTTAAAGCTGTCGTTTCCATAATCGTATCTCTTTTAGTTTACTATTCTGCAAATAAACAAATTATTTCCCGAAAATCCTAATGTTTCGGACTTTTTCACATAAGCACTTTCACTTTATCACCTTCGTCACTTTCCACTGACTGTCAAGTATTTGGAGTGCCGAAGACTTCACCATCTTTTTCAAAAAGATGACCGTCTTTTTTCAAAACACGACCGAGTTTTTTAAAAAGGCGAGCGCGTTTTAAAAAAACGCGGTGGTGTTTGGGTGAAACGGTGAAAGCACCGTGAAAGCGTCACCTTCACCTTAACCTTCTGAAATTCAAGAAGTATGCCGCAAGTGACACGGTGAAAGCAGGTTTTTAAATAAACTGTATGTATTCGGGATTTACTTCCACGGCTACCGAAAGTAGGCTGGGAAGTGCTACCATCAATCGTTTTACTTTGGAGCCACGGGTAGTCACCAAGGTGCCTTCGTACCCGTCGAGCGGACCGCCCACAATCCGAATGGAACGGTTGACCATCTCCGGAGTGATTTCTTCCGGCAAATAATATTTCGGGGAAACGGAGGTGCTGACTGCATGAATGAAGCGTTCCATATCGACATCGGATACCACCATGGGTTCGCGGTATTTGTGTCGGACCCAGCGGTACTGAACCGTCAGGTTTTCCTCGATAATGGGATCTAACTTCTCCCGGGTATCGTGTACAAAGAGTAAATCGGAAATACAAGGGACTTCCTTGCGGACTTGCTTGCCTTTGACCGTGCTCAGACGCCACTTCATGGGGGTGAACATTTCGATGTTCTTCTCTTCAAACAGTTGATAGGCTCGACATTTGGCATTCGCTCTTTTTAGATCGCGCAACACGAACCAATAGGCTTGATTTTTGTCAGAAGAAAAGGAAGTCATGAGGGTCAAGGCATATTTATGAATCCTGCTCAATCGATTATTAAATTGCAAATCAAGCAGTTACAACCAACCTCTGCAAAAGTTCGGAGTGTTTGGGATACTCTATTTCCTTCTTGCATTTCCATCAAAATAATATGATGTGGTATTGTGTATCTCCTAGGGGGAGATGCACATGGATTGACTTCCATCTGACAATCAGAGTTTTATTCGTACATAAAAATTCAGGGAATTCATTGGGGGAGAAGATTTTCCAAAGAATAATTTGTCTATTCAATTAATAATCATACCTTTGCAGTAGAATGCATCTCCCCCTAGGAGATGCATATTTTTTTTATCCTATAAAGCACAAAAAAGGACACCTAACTGAATAGATGTCCTTTCGGATAATAAGTAAATTACCATTGAGTAAAATTTACTACTCAGTCTTTTTCATTTCAGCCGCTACAAGTTCTTGCAGCTTGTTCTTTGGAAGTAGATATTGATATTCGGCAACACCGATAGGCTTGTTTACATCTTGAAGAGCCAACTCTACTTCCAAATGGTCTTTTTCGGCACAAAGGATGATACCGATTGATGGATTTTCATCGGGTGCTTTTTCCTGCTTATCCAATAGGGATAGGTAGAAATTCATCTTGCCCACATATTCGGGTTTGAACTCGCCTATCTTCAATTCAATGGCAACCATAGAACGGAGTCGACGATGGAAAAATAGTAAATCAACACGGTACTCCTTATTGTTATAAGCTAGTGTATGCTGATTGCCGATAAAACTGAAACCACTACCCAATTCCATTATAAAGGTCATTATTTTTTGCACAAGGCGACGCTCCAACTCCAATTCTTTCAATGGTTCAACTGCATCAATGAATCCGAGATTATAACTGCTACGGAACACTTCATTGGCATAATCGGCTTGTTGAGCAGGCAATGTAGAATCAAAGTTGTTGGACTTCTCTACCGCTTGTATTGAAAGATGGTATTCAGATTTAAGTGCGTGACGCAACATATCACGTGACCAACCCTTTGCAACTATCTCATTTGCGTAAAATACCACATGCTCTGGAGACAAATCATAGCTCATAAGAAGCAGATTATGGCTCCACGGCAAAACTGCGACAGCCTGTCGCAGTTTGGTATCCTCTTCATTATAACGGAGATAAAACTTCTTCATATCCCATAGGTTTCTTGGAGACAAACCCATATTGGGATATTTAGACTTCAAATCAACCGATAATCTCTTAACAATGCCATCGCCATATTGACTATCAATCTTCTTTTCATCCAATAATTTGCCTATCTCCCAATAAGAAGACATAGCAACAATGTTTAGCCGCTTTGCTATTTGTAATCGAGAAGTCTCGATTACTGCGACAGCCTGTCGCAGTAACTCGTTATATTCACCTTCGTTGAATGGTCTTGACACAGTTAAATCCTTCATTGTCTTATATTTCTCTATTGCTTAAACCTTATGCAAAGATATAAAAGATTTTTGGATGTAATGTAACCAAACAGGCTTAAGTTGACAAGTTATAAGGCACAAAAAAAGGAGTTACTTTCGTAACTCCTTTACTGTCGGGATACCAGGATTCGAACCTGGGACCCCCTGCTCCCAAAGCAGGTGCGCTAACCGGACTGCGCTACATCCCGAAAAACATAATCGTCGGATAAAAATACCTTATCTTCTGATTTCGTGGTGCAAAGATATATAAAATAAATTCAAAATTCAAAATTCAAAATTCAAAATTTATGTTTTTATTCAAAATTTCTTCCAACAAGCCCCAATATGGGCTATTCTCGCGATAGCCACCCCACCGACAACCTCAACAACGCCTCGAAAAACGGAATTATATAGTTTAGTGTTGTTAAGCGTCATTCTGAGCATTTGTTTTTAGACTTTCACGGTCGCCAAAGCTCCCTCAGATTGACGGAAAAACAAATGCGTGAGAATCTTAACACCTTTTTAGGTACAACACTAAACTATATAATTCCAAAAAACAATACCCCACCCCGCAAAAAACATAAAAAATATTTGGAGATATGGTTTATTGTGTTATATCTTTGTGATATCAAAATGATATTACCGACAAAAAAATCTAACAACATAAAATCATACTACTATGGAGAACAAAAATTTTGAGTACAAAGGCTGGAAACTCAACGGTTTTGTAGCACTTTTTCTTTTGCTTGCAATAATGGCGGGAGCCATCGCGATGATTGTGTTGAATATCATCGGTTTGGAGAACGGAACAATGACCAACGGCTGGATGTTGGCAGGAGGAATAGCTGTGTTTGTCTTCTCGTTCTTCCTCATTGGCGGATTTATTCTTTTAGAGCCCAACGAGGCGCGCGTGCTTACATTCTTTGGCAAATATTGCGGTTCATTCTACGACACAGGTTTCTGGTGGGTGAATTTCCTTATGTCGGCAAAGAAGATTTCACTTCGCGCCCGCAACCTCAACGCCGAGCCTATCAAGGTGAACGACAAGACGGGTAACCCGATTATGATTGGTTTGGTGCTGGTGTGGCGTCTAAAGCGCGACGAGTTGTATCGCTCGGTATTTGATATTGATGTTAGCGCAAACGAGGTAGGAGCCGTATCGCAGTCAGCCCGCATGAGCATGTTGGAGAACTTCGTAGCAGTGCAGAGCGATGCTGCGTTGCGTCAGGTGGCAGGTTGCTACGCCTACGACAACAATTCGACAAGCGACGAAGAGATTACCCTGCGCAGCAGCAGCGACGAGATTAACGAGCTGTTGGAGGCTCGCCTCGCGGAGCGTTTGGCGATTGCCGGAATTGAGGTTGTCGAGGCCCGCATCAACTACTTGGCGTATGCTCCCGAAATTGCAGCCGTTATGTTGCGCCGTCAGCAGGCGGATGCTATTATCTCGGCTCGCGAGAAGATTGTCGAGGGCGCTGTGTCGATGGTCAAGATGGCCCTGGAGCGCCTTGACGACGAAGGTGTTGTTGAGTTGGACGACGAGCGCAAGGCCGCTATGGTAACCAATATGCTTGTTGTATTGTGCGCTGATGAGTCGGCTCAACCCGTAGTAAATGCCGGAACAATGTACCATTAGTAGAGAGTAATGGCTAAGAAGGCGGAAAATAAGAGTTTTGTTTTGCGTATAGACGCTGCCACAATGGAGGCTTTGGAACATTGGGCAGAGGACGAATACCGCAGCACCAATGGGCAACTGCAATGGATAATTGCAGATGCCCTAAGGCGCAGCGGCCGTCTAAAAAAGGTGAAGACAGAGAGTAAACCAAACGAACAAACCGACAATCGAGAGGAGTAATATATGGAAGATAATCACAAAAGAGTATTCACCACGATATGGGCGATACTTCTGCTCTGCTCGGTGGTTTTGGGGCATATAACGCACTATTCCCATAGCGCTTGGGCACAAAGCGAAAGCTTAAATATCCTTAACCAGGTTCTATTTTGGGCCACTACGGTTACAACCATCATTCTATTTGTGTGGCACAACATGCGCTATTGGCAACAAGGCAGACGCCTCTTCTGGCGCAAGTGGTGTCGCTGGGCAGGACGCCTTGCCATAGGCGTAGCATCGCTCGTATTATTACTGCTTGTAATCAACCTGTTTCGCGATAACAAGGTAGAGCTAAACGACAATGAACGACATATAATATTCGCGCTTTTTGCCTTCGCAGGTTTAGCGTGGGGCTTGGCGCGATATAAGTTTAAGAAAAATTAAGACGCGACGATGAACAGTTTTACAAAATGGATGAATGGTGCGTTCGGAGCATTAGTTCTTATTCTAATGGTAATACTCATAATTATTACCTCACCTTCGCCAAATGAGAAGATGATGCCCCTCACCACAATTATCAAGTGGGTAATCGTTATCTGCTCGGTGGCAGTATCCGCCATTAACGCATTTGCAAAATATAAAAGTAACCCGGCAGATGCTCTGTCGGAAACGAGAATTATGGCAATGACAATATTGGGCATTGCAGGTACTGCATTTTGCCTTATGATTGGGTTTCTTTCCGCAAATTCAAATGTATGGCACCATTGGACCCTCTGGACCTGCATCCTGACAGCTATCGCGGGAGTCATCATATGGATTGTAAATCGCAATATGAAAAAGAATTAAGAATATGACTCAAGTATGGAAATACCGTTTTGGCGGCTTTCGTAGCGGAACATCTCGTTTGAGATACCCTGCAAAATATGTGGGTATAGTTTGGGCGGCGATACTTGTTGTATTTTTATTTGCATCAAAATTTATTACGCAACATTTAGACAATCCCGAGCTATATACTAAATATGTAAGGTTGGCGAGCACTATCATCACAGGTCTGTTTTGGTACAAGCTCAACCCACTATTCACGCGCCATCAGTGGCAGGCAGCAACACTTTTCTGCCTAACATTGTCCGTTATCCTCTTCATCTGCGGAGGTGTGGAATATATCGCTGCGGGAAGAGAAGCCTCGAGCGGAGTAGTAGGTAACCTTATCATTGGCGGAACGGCATTTGTGGCAGGTATTTTCAGCGGTATACGCTGGTGGCTATATATGCGTCGCCTACGCGAGCGAGTTATCCTCCGCCGAATTGCAGCACGCCGAAAGAGAACAGGAAAATAGCAATATCACTTCGGCGCGTAGCGTCATTCTGAGCATCTGTCTTTAGACTCTCACGGTCGCCCATGCGCCCTCAGAGTGACGAAAGACAGATGCGTGAGAATCTCGAAAAAGGATGGCTACGAATTGCAGCACGCCGAAAGAGAACAAAATATAATTACCGATGAAAAAGATAGTCGTTTTTACAGGTGCAGGCGTGAGTGCCGATAGCGGGCTTGCGACCTTCCGCGATGCCGACGGATTATGGGCATCGTATCGCATTGAGGATGTTTGTACACCCGAGGCTTTGGCGCGCAACCGAGCTTTGGTCATAGAGTTTTACAACAAACGCCGCAAGGAACTATTGGGTGTAGAGCCAAATGCGGCACACCAAGCCATCGCCGAATTGGAAAAACATTTCGAGGTGGAGGTTGTGACGCAGAATGTCGATAACCTGCATGAGCGTGCCGGCTCAACAAAGGTTACGCACCTGCATGGCGAACTTATGAAACTACGCAGTGAGCGCAATCCCGACTTAATTGTACCGATTGAGGGTTGGGAGCAGAAGTTGGATGACAAAGCGACGGATGGCTCTCTGTTACGCCCACATATTGTCTTTTTCGGCGAATCGGTACCGATGTTTGACCGCGCATGCGCGATAGCCGCCACGGCCGATATTATGATTGTCGTAGGCACATCTTTGGCGGTCTACCCTGCTGCTATGTTGGTGAGATACGCCAAGCCGGGAGTGCCTGTTTATGTCGTGGACCCGGGTACGCCCGACACCTCAATGATTCGCAATCCCTTGACTCACATCAAGGCGCGCGCAGCCGAAGGAATGCCCGAATTGGTCAAGCAACTGATCGAGGAATAATAAGCGCATATCGCAACACGCCTTAAGTAAAACACCAAGAGGCAATTCCCGTGGGAATTGCCTCTTAGTCTATTAAATAAAGAGCTATTTCTTCGCTACAAAATACAAATCAAAACACTCATCAGTATAAGGAACAACCTCGTAGTCTGACATCTTGATCGAGCGGGTAAGGTCGTTGTTTTCCGAGAGCAAGCGCCTGCGATTCAGCCGGTTGAGTATATCGTATGGCAACTGCAAGCACCACCTCGGCAGACGATGCTGAAAATCCAAAATATCATATCGTGTAATGCGCTCGACACCTCGGCGATTCTCTTCATAATATGACATCACGCGCTCATTACCCTTCACGCCATAGCACTCAACCTCGGCAAAAAACTCACTCAACAGAGCCTTCAACTCCTCGGCGCGATACTCCCTGACATGCCACGGATTTCGCGTGAGCGACATGGGCGCATTAGGTGTTGAAACGATAAATTTACCCCCCTTGCGCAAAACTCGATGCACCTCCTCGACAAAGCGTCTATCGTCCTTGATATGCTCAATCACCTGAAACGAGACCACGCAATCGAACGCCTCCTCGGGCATAGCAACAGGGGGAACAGTCATCTGCATAAAAGCGGCATTTTCGGGCATCACAACGCCCTGCGGCGCGGTCTTATCAATCGTCACAAATCGCTTGACTGCAGGAGCTATAACCTCGACGCCATAGCCCATGCCTGTGCCTATCTCCAAGACATCACCCGCAACAATCTGCGCAGCGTGATGATATGCCAACAGCGAGCGCTGAAACACAAAATTATCGGAAGCGTCATGCTGCGATACTCGCTCTGCGGTGTGCATCTTTGCCATAGCTACTTAAGTTTTATTCGTGTAGGCTCCGCAATTATCTCTCCGCGCTTAAGCAACACACCGACAGCGCGCTTAAAGCCCTTCTTGCTCATCTCGGTAAGGCGATGTATATCTTCGGGTGTTGAGTCATCTCCCACCTCCAAAACACCCCCATTTTCGCGCAACAAACGCGACAAATCCTCTGCCGAATCGGTGATACCGCCATAGCCCTGACGCTGCAAAACAAGGTCGATACGATTATCTTCGGTGATACGACGCACATACGCCTCTAACTTTTCACCGATTGTTATCTTGCGGAATACCTGATTCTTATAGAGCATACCCCAATGGCGCGAATTGATAATCACGCGATAACCTATCGGACTCTCCGACGCAACCAACGCCTCAACCTTCTGACGAGGCTCTACGGTGATGATGTCGTTGTCGATAAACGCCTTCAGTTTCTGAGTTGCAACGCAGCGTCCCGTAATATTATCGACATACATCCACACCACAACCTTACGCCCTGCAAGGACACCGCCCTGCTGGTTACGATTGGGCAAAAAGAGGTCCTTGCCTGCCAATCCCCAATCCAAAAACGCACCATGGATGCTCTTATCCACAACTTTCAGCGCAGCAACCTGACCCTCCATAATCAAGGGTTGCTCAGTTGTTGCCACCAGTCTATCCTCCGAGTCGTGATATACAAATACCTGCAACTCGTCGCCCACAACATTCTCCAACGACACATAGCGGTTAGGCAGCAACACCTCCTGCCCCTCCTCATCCACAAGATAGAGGCCGAAATCCGATATACGATTGACCTTTAAGGTCTGAATTCTTCCAACTTTCATAATTACATTATATTGTGCTGACAAAGATACACTTCGTAATTCAAAATGCCAAATTACGAGGCATAAAAGCCCCGAGCGACCTACGCTTTATCCGACTATACACAACCCCTACGAGCGTAAAATCTCTACTTCGCATGTAAGATTTTGGATTTTGATTTTTGCATTTTTCGAATACGAAGCGTATCTTTGTTATTTGATTATGGGCGATAGTACAATCATACTGCTTTTGGTGCTTTCGGGCATTATCGTGGGAGTGATAAACACCCTCGCGGGCGGAGGTGCCATAATCTCGATGACGCTGTTCATGGCCTTAGGGCTGCCGATAAGCGTTGCCAATGGTACAAACCGCATAGCCGTAGTATTGCAGAATTTCACCTCTTCGTTGGCTTTTTTGCGCAAACGCATGCTCAACATAAAGAGCGGCATAAAACTCTCGATTCCGGCCGTTGTGGGCAATATTTTAGGTTCATTCGCCGCAACGCATATCAGCGACACGATATTCACCATATGTATGACCGTTGTGATGTCGTTAGTGCTGATTTACATGATTACCGACCAGAGCCATAAGCATGTTCATATACATGGCGGACGCCCTCTCGATGTGCGCTGGTGGCACTATCTATGGTTTTTATTGTTGGGATTTTATGGCGGTTATATCTACATCGGCTTGGGATATGTGGTATTGGCTGTGGCCATTTGGTCGATGAAATTGGATATAATCACAGCCAATGTCGTCAAGTGCTTTATAATCTTCGTTGCCACACCTTTCTCGCTAATCATCTTTATGCTTAACGGGCAGGTGGATTACATCTATGGCCTGTGGCACGGCTTGGGAAACATCATTGGAGCATGGTTTGCATCGCACTTTGCACTTGCCCTGGGAGCGAAGTTTGTACGATACTTTACGCTTGCCATTCTTGTTGTCTGCTTTGCCGACATTGTGGGATTAATATCATTGCAAGGCTGGATTCAAGCATTATTAACAACCTTTTAATACCGACTGTAAGATGAATGTCAAAGGCGAAGATAAAATCATTGTTACGGGCGCACGAGTCCACAACCTAAAGAATATTGATGTTGAGATTCCTCGATACTCTTTGGCTGTGATTACCGGTTTGTCGGGCTCGGGCAAGTCGTCGTTGGCATTCGATACGATATACGCCGAGGGGCAGCGCCGTTATATGGAGACCCTCTCGACCTATGCGCGTCAATTTGTCGGCACTATGGAACGCCCCGATGTCGACAAAATCACAGGACTCAGCCCCGTGGTCGCCATCGAGCAGAAAACCACCAATAAAAATCCCCGTTCGACGGTAGGTACCGTAACAGAAATAAACGATTTTCTGCGTCTTTTGTATGCTCGCGCATCGAGAGCCTACTCCCCCATTACGGGCGAAGAGATGGTCCACTACTCCGACGAGCAGATTTGCGAACTTATCCTAAAGGGATTCGCGGGTCGCAAAGTTGCGTTCATGGCCCCCATAATCAAGGGCCGCAAAGGCCATTACCGCGAGTTGTTCGAATCTTTGGCGAAGCGCGGCTACATATATGCCCGCATCGACGGCCAGATGGTAGAGTTTTCCGCAGGCATGAAACTCGACCGCTACAAGGTACACAATATCGACCTCGTTGTGGACCGCATGGTTGTCCGCGACGATACCGCCGAGCGAGTTATGACCTCGCTCAAGGAATCCTTAAGGCAAGGTAAGGGCACCATGGCTATCTACGACTACGAGGCAGATGGCATGCGTTACTATTCGCGCCATTTGATGTGCCCATCAACGGGCGTGGCGTTCGAGGACCCGGCACCTCACACCTTCTCGTTCAACTCTCCGCAAGGAGCCTGCCCGCGATGCAGCGGCTTGGGCGTCGAGGCTGTATTCGACATCAAGAAGATTATCCCCGACGAGCACCTATCGTTGCGCGAGGGCGGCATTGAGCCATTGGGTAAATATAAAAACAATAAAATCTTCGTTCTGCTCGAGTTGCTTGGCCGACGCTACGACTTCACATTGGACGACCCCATTGCCACCATCTCGGAGGATGGCATGAATGCCCTACTCTATGGTGATGCAAAGCCCCTGACGGTGGATTTATCGGAGTTCAGTTCCATATCGGGTCGCAGAATGATTGCCTGGGAGGGCGTAGCCGAATATGTGCAAGCTACGGATGACGAGGAGTCGAAGAAGGGCCAAAAGTGGCGCGAGCAGTTTATGATGTATCGCCCATGCAGCGTTTGCGGTGGCACTCGACTCAAAAAGGAGGCGCTTCATTTCCGCATCGGAGGCAAGAGTATTGCAGATGTGCAGGCTATGTCGATTTCCGAGTTCGCGGAGTGGATGTCACATATCGAGGAGCATTTCACCCCTAAGGAGCAACGCATTGCGCAGGAGATTGTCAAGGAGATTCGTGAGCGCATACACTTTTTGTTGGCCGTAGGCTTGGGTTATTTGTCGTTATCGCGTTCGGCACGCTCGCTTTCGGGCGGAGAGAGCCAACGCATTCGACTCGCCACGCAGATAGGCTCGAAGTTGGTAAATGTGCTTTACATATTGGATGAGCCGAGCATCGGACTACATCAGCGTGATAATCAGCGATTAATCGACACCTTAAAGGAGTTGCGCGACGCCGGCAACTCGGTCATTGTTGTCGAACACGACGAGGATATGATGCGCTCGGCGGATTATATTGTCGATGTAGGGCCAAAGGCAGGGCGTCGCGGAGGTCAAATAATGGCAGCCGGCACAATCGACGACATTATGCACTCGGAGAGCATCACCGCCGACTACCTCTGCGGCAGACGCCGCATCGAGATACCCGAAAAACTACGCGAAGGCTTGGGGCAAAGCATCGTAATCCGCGGCGCGAAGGGCAACAACCTGAAAAACATAGATGTAGAGTTTCCTTTGGGTAAGTTTATATGTCTTACCGGAGTGAGCGGCTCGGGCAAATCTACACTTGTAAACGAAACCCTGCGTCCGATATTAAGCCGACAATTATACCGCTCATTTGATAAGGCCTTGGAGTACGACTCTATCGAGGGGATAGAAAATGTGGATAAGTTGGTGGTTGTAGACCAATCGCCCATCGGTCGTACACCCCGTAGCAACCCCGCAACATACGCCAATGTATTTAGCGACATTAGAAAACTCTTTGAGCAGACTCCCGATGCGCAGGTGCGCGGATTCAAGGCGGGCCGCTTCTCGTTTAATGTCAAGGGTGGCCGTTGTGAGGAGTGTCGAGGCGCAGGAGTACAGACCATCGAGATGAACTTCCTGCCCGATGTGTATGTGCGTTGCAAAAGCTGCGGAGGCCATCGCTACAATCGTGAAACCTTAGAGGTTAAATATAAGGGCAAGAACATCGACGAGGTATTGAATATGACGGTAAACATTGCCGTGGATTTCTTCCAGTCGATACCTTCGATATATCAAAAGCTCAAAGCCATTCAGGATGTCGGCTTGGGCTACCTGACGCTGGGGCAACCCTGCACCACACTGTCGGGCGGAGAGAGCCAGCGCATAAAGTTGGCGGCAGAACTCTGCAAGAACGACACGGGCCGCACGCTCTACATCCTTGATGAGCCCACAACGGGACTCCATTTCGAAGATATACGCCAGCTGCTGAGCGTCATCAACAAGTTGGTCGACAGAGGCAACACGGCGATAGTTATCGAGCATAATTTGGATGTTATAAAGGTCGCCGACCATATCATCGACCTCGGACCCGAAGGGGGTTCGGGCGGAGGGCGCATTATCGCAACGGGTACGCCTCGCGATATTGCCGCATGCGAGCAGAGTGCCACAGGCGAGTTCTTACGCAAGATATTATCACCCGAGAAATAGTATTTGAGGCTGCCGGCACACCGGGCCGGGCCGCTGCGGAGCGAGAGCAGAGGGCGCTTGCACACTTTGCCGGGCCGCTGCGGAGGAAACGAGGATTTATTCCTTGTAATTTTGATTTTTGGATTTCAAAGCGTATCTTTGCAGGCGTAAAAGTTCATAAAGTATGATTAGCAGAAGATTACTTAGGATAAAGGCCATGAAGGCCCTCTATGCTCACCTAAAATCTGAATCCGACTCATTAGCAGCATCGGAGAGGTCGTTTGTCACATCTATCGACAAGACCTATGACCTCTATTTCCATATGTTATCACTCATTGTAGAAATTGCCCGCTATGCCGAGAACCGCCAGGAGATGGCAAAGCAGAAAAAACTCCCTACATATGAGGACCTTAACCCCAATCGTAAATTTGTCGAGAATAGCGTAATTGCACTTATCGCCGACAGCGATTCGGTAAACGACTATGTAGCAGCGCATAAGCTTTCGTGGGCTCAATACCCCGAGCTTATCAAGTCGCTTTTTGCGCAGCTCGAGCAGAGCGATTACTACAAGCGCTATATGCTCTCTGAGGAGCGTTCTTTCCGCGAGGATTTGGCTTTGGTACGCGATTTCTACACCACCGAATTGGAGGACTCGGAGGCTTTGGAGGAGGTTCTCGACGAGCAGTCTATCCTATGGAATGACGACCTCGGATTTGCCCTTATTATGGTCGAGCGCACACTCTCGAATATGCGCCCCACGCATCAGGAGGTAAAGGTTGTACAAAAGTTCAAGAGCGAAGATGACCTAACATTTGCCAAGGAGCTCTTCACAAAAGCAGCTATAAACTTCGCCGAGAATACCACTTTGATTGAGAAGTTTATGAGCAATTGGGATGTGGAGCGCATAGCCTTTATGGATAATGTAATCCTCGCCTTGGCAGTTACCGAGCTCACATCCTTCCCCTCGATTCCCGTAAAGGTTACGCTCGACGAGTATATCGAAATTTCGAAATACTACTCTACCCCGGGCAGTAGCAACTTTATAAACGGAATTCTCGACCGCGTTGTAGCACATCTTAACGCAGAGGGCAGAATCAAAAAGAGCGGACGAGGTTTGTTGTAATAGGCTCATAAAGTTGGAGTTATGCGGTTATTTATCGGCCTGGTGCTACTCTGTGTCACACTACTTCCGAGCTGTGGACAAAAGAGCAAGACTACTGCGACTCCACACGCTTATGCCCTGGAAATCGAGCTTTCGTCTGCGAACTTAGAGGGAGGCATTTGCGACACTCTGGAGTTGGGGCGTATGCGACAAGGTGAGATTATAGCAAAGAGTATCCGCATAAACAACATCGACTCTAAGCCTCATGTGATATTGCGCGAGGCGACATCATGCGGATGCACAACAGCCCATTTTTCGCGTAAACCCATAGCCGTCGGAGCCTCGTGCGACATCGACATAGAGTTCAATTCTCAAGGGCTGATGGGCTGGCAAATGAAACTTTTGGAGTTTTATTTCGCAGAAATGGACACTCCGCTGAAAATATATATCGACGCAGAGGTTGAGTAGGCTTGCTTATTGCGGAATTATCTGTATCTTTGCCAAGAACAAATTACACACAATTAAGAGATTAATAACTTAAAACAATAGAGATTTATGATTAATTTTCTTCAGGCAGATGCTGCCGTAGCACAGCAGCCCGGTATGGGAGGCTTCTGGATTATGATGTTGGCAATGATTGCCGTAATGTACTTCTTCATGTGGCGTCCCGAGTCAAAGCGCCGTAAGGAGATGGCAAAATTCCGCGAGGGCTTAAAGAAGGGCGATAAGATTATCACTGCCGGCGGTATCTATGGCACAGTTAAGGAGGTAAAGCAGGGCGAGCCCACCATCCTTATCGAGGTTGACAGCAATGTAACTTTGCGCGTAGACAAGAATATGGTTGTTGCCGACAACTCACAGTTGCAGAAATAAACCGACAAATAGTTGCCAATAGGCTTTAGAGGGCGTTCACGATTGAACGCCCTTGTTTTTTTGCGGTATTCACATCAACACTATATTCACTAATTTCCTTAAATTCCTTAAACTCACTAAAAACATATCGTCATACCACAATCGGATAACAATTAAAACAATGGCAGGGATTTTGAATCGCTTCAAGTCGAACAAAACATTATTTGACAATGAAACGACTATATTATTTCAGCCTATGCCTTTTAGCATGTACATTGTGTGGCCCTTATGTTGCTCTTCAAGCTCAAAACACATCTTCCGCAGCAGAGAGTAATCAATCGCAGCAGATTCAGCCGGCGGCGCAATCGCAACCACCGCAGCAGATTCAACACCCCTCATACCCCTCGCCCGAAAGGCAGGCTTATCATCAGAAATTGCATGCTATGACGCACGAAGAGCGCATTGCCCATCGTGCCGAGCGTCAGGCGGAATTCGAGAAGTATATAGATTCCGTGGTCCTTTCTCACAACTTTGAGTTTAACCCCCAATCGGTGCAGAAGCTTCCCGCGGGAGCAATGCTGTTTCTCTCGAACCCCAATTACACCGTCACGCTCTGGCGCAATTCGTTGGATGTGTGCCTCCCCTATTGGGTAGGATATACACCGCCATACCGCTATGTGTTATTAAACACCGTAACGCCGAACATCGGCACTATCGTGACAAAACAGACCGACGAGGGTTGGAATGTATCGTTCCGCGCAAATTTGTATGCTACGGACGAATATACCTTCTCGTTCGACATAAACACCCATTACGGCGGGGCGACACTCACCATATCAAATGTGTGGTACAACCCTGTACAATATACAGGTACAATAACCCGAGTATATTAGGTCTGATAGCCACGCTCAACAACAAGGGCCTGTCTAAAACTTATCAGACAGGCCCTTGTTGCGTCAGAAGTTGCATATCAAGGTGGCTCGCTCTACTCTTCGAGTTCGAACTCCTTGAAACCAAACTCCTCACACGCGCGCTGCTTGGGTGTAAGGAAATAGATGCAGTGACCTTGCGTACACAACTCGCCCTCGGCATCAAACAAATCGACATCTATATCTATCGCCTGACGACGCTGACGCACAACACGGGCACGCAGTGTGATATGCTCCTGATTAATCACCACCTGCTTTTTGTAGCGCATATCCAGATGCGAGGTCACGCCACTCGTCTGGAACTTACGAAAGATAACCCAGCTCGCAATTTCGTCAACCAAGACAGCCTGCACACCCCCGTGCAGAGTATTGCGCCAGCTCTCGAACTCGATGCGCGGATGCCAATGGCATACCACCTCGTCGCCATCCTCAAAAAACTCCATCTTCAACCCCGACTCATTATTCGGGTCACAGCCATAACAATGATATGTCGGCTCTCCTATCCAGGGATTTTTAATCTTTTTCATCTTTGTTCTTTTATCTTTTTTAGACTCTCACGGTCGCTTATGCTCCCTAACAGTGACGCCATGTGGTAGGCAATCCGTCATTCTGAGCAATTATTTTTAGACTCTCACGGTCGGATTACATCCTCCCTCAGAGTGACGAAAAAAATAATTGCGTGAGAATCTTTTTTATCTTTCATCTTTGCTCTTTTATCTTTTTTTAGACTCTCACGGTCGCTTATGCTCCCTCACAGTGACGCCATGTGGTAGGCAATCCGTCATTCTGAGCAAAACGCAGTTTTGCGTGAGAATCTTTTTCATCTTTGCTCTTTGCTCTTTGCTCTTTCATCTTTGCTCTTTCATCTTTCTCAACGCCCTTGCCAACTGGTCGGGGCACGATGTTCCCTTGCGACCGCAATTAATGCCCTCAAGGCGCGCAATAACCTCATCCGCAGGCATCCCCACAGCCAATGCTGCCACGCCCTGCGTATTGCCCTGACAGCCGCCAATAAACTCCACGCTGCTCACCACATCATCATCCGTGAGTTCCACAACTATCGCTTGTGAGCAGACTCCGCAAGTGGGATAAACACTCTTTTTCATATCGTTCACAAAAATAGCCCATTAATTTCTTGCAAAGTTAATTTTTTTACCGAAAAACTTCTCTTTATATGCTTAAAACAGATATAATCTGACTACAATTTTGTACATTTGTAGAAAATTTGACTTCACGATGTACGATGTAATAGTTATAGGCGCAGGCGCTGCGGGATTGATGGCCGCAGCTACAGCAGCACGCTCGGGCAAAAAGGTATTGCTCATGGAGAAGATGGAGAAGGCCGGTCGCAAAATCCGCATTTCGGGTAAGGGCCGTTGCAACCTTACGAATGCCCGACCTCCTGAGGAGTTCAAGGAGGCCATTCGCACCAATGCCGACTTTTTCGACATAGCGTTTGCCGAATTTAACAACAAGGCAACAATCCGTTTCTTCGAGCGCTTGGGCGTAAAACTCGACATCGAGCGCGGTCAGCGCGTATTCCCCCATAGCGGTAAGGCGTGGGATATAGCCAACGCCCTGGAGGATTACTGCAACGACAACGGCGTAGAGTTTATGTTTCATGCCCGCGTGAGCGAAGTTCTTACGCTTGGCGGCAAGATTTACGGCGTGGAGTATGAGAATCGCCGAGGTTTTAAGCGCAAGATTGAGGCTGAGAATGTCATAATCGCCACGGGAGGCGTCAGCTACCCCGGAACGGGCTCTACGGGCGACGGATATATCTTCGCCGACCACCTCGGGCATAAGGTCGAGGCTGTGCGCCCCTCGCTCACTCCATTGCGCACATCGCATCCGCAGGTTAAGTTTCTCAATGGTTTGTTGCTCAAGAATATAAACGCCAAGCTCTTTGTCGATGGCGAAATAAAGCAAGAGGAGTTTGGTGAGATAAGTTTCTCGGAGCGAGGCATCGAGGGAGCGGTGGCACTGCGCGTAAGTCGCGATGCTGTGGATGCCTTGATTGACGAGCGGAGAGTAAAGTTGGTAATCGATATGAAACCCGCCCTTACCGAGGAGGTTCTTATTGAGCGCATAAAACGCGAAATTGCCGAGATGCAACCCGAGGAGTTCTTCTCGGAGCTACTGCGCAAGCTCGTACCCAAGCACCTCGTTATCCCCATTGCTCACGAGTTGGATGTTCACTCAAAGAACTACATCCGCAAGGTTACGGATGCCGAAATTGTGCGTTTGGCGAAGGTTTTGAAGGGTTTCACATTCCCCATTACCGACTACGCACCATTCGAATATGCCGTTGTAACGGCAGGTGGCGTATGCTGCGATGAGGTAAATAAATACACCATGGAGTCGCTCAAGGTCAAGGGGCTGTATTTTGCGGGCGAGGTACTCGACCTCGATGCCAACACCGGAGGTTACAACCTGCAAATAGCATTCTCTACAGGTCGCTTGGCGGGACAATTAAAGAAATAGACCGACAATGAAAACCACAGGACGCAACATAAAACGGCGCTTATACGATTGGACTTTTCGTCCGTCCGACATCAAGCGTGCGCGCTATTGGCGAGGACATGGCGTACACTCCCCGTTTGTTTACAACATCGTGCGTCAGGTCTTTATGTGTCGCAAATTAAACGACAGCAATGACTCTTCGCTCTACGATGCACTCATGGCGTTGGATGTACCTCGCAGGCGCTGCATACAGCTCCAGAATCTGTTGCACCACTGCAAATACACCTCATTTGCCATAGATTGCAGCGCAGAGGCTCTCTCAGAGGTGGATTTGGCAATCATTTCTGCCGATATAGCATCCGAGGCCCTGCACTCGCTCTCAGCCGCAGCCACCGCGAGCGGTACTACGCTTTGCATCCTTGCACCGGCACTCGACCGCGAGCGCCGCACGGCATGCAAAACGATAGTCGAAGCACATCGTTGCACCAGCATCGACAACAGAGGCTACTTGTTGCTATTTAACAAT
This sequence comes from Alistipes sp., assembly GCA_045125895.1. Taxonomy (GTDB): domain Bacteria; phylum Bacteroidota; class Bacteroidia; order Bacteroidales; family Rikenellaceae; genus Alistipes. Next base: position 274,674 of record JBGVNT010000004.1, on the reverse strand, counting down.
CATCTGCCCAAGCAGGTATTTCGTCTATAAACACACAACACATATACCTATGAAAATATACACAAAACAAGGCGATAAGGGCATGACCTCGCTGATTGGAGGCGAGCGCGTCATAAAATGCGACCTCAGAGTCGAGGCCTATGGCACGGTGGACGAGCTCACCGCCTTCACCGCACTTCTGGCCGACAAACTCGCGGGCAATGAGCACCTCGAGCACCATGTCGAGCAATTGCGTCACATCGAATCACACCTGATGACCGTAGCGGCACTGCTCGCTGTGGGCAAGGGTGGCGAGGATAAGGTGGCAAAGATGAATAGCGCCACAACCCACTACCTCGAAGAGGCTATCGACCAGATGCAGGAGCGCCTGCCTGCGATTACAAAGTTCACTATTCCCGGAGGCGACGAGCGCTTTTCGCTATGCCATGTATGCCGCACCATATGTCGCCGCGCCGAGCGTGCAGCACTCCGCGCACAGCAACAGAGCGAAGTCGAGCCCTCGGTATTGGAATATTTGAACCGTCTATCCGATTATTTCTACCTTCTTGGGCGCAGCGTGAGCGAAATCACTCATACCGAGGAGATTTTGTGGATTCCATAGCAACCAATATTACAATAGTACGGCTCCACACCAATATATTTAAGTCGATGTTGTTGCTCAAAAGATATTACAACCATTACACTTTTTTATATTTCATACAGCCGTTTCAATACATAGTGTAAATAATTTCGGATTTCGCATTTTGAATTTTGAAATACAACATATATATTTGTATCAGATTACATAAAAAATTAACTTAAAACTATATTGTTATGTATTGGACTTTAGAGTTGGCATCGAAGCTTGAAGATGCACCATGGCCTGCAACCAAAGAGGAGTTGATTGACTACGCAATTCGCTCGGGTGCGCCACTTGAGGTTTTGGAGAATTTGCAGGAGATTGAGGACGAGGGCGACATCTACGAATCAATCGAGGACATTTGGCCTGACTACCCCTCGAAGGATGATTTCTTCTTTAACGAGGAAGAGTATTAATCATTGGCTGCGCAGGGCATGCAGAATATTTAACTAACATCAAATTAATCTATTATGAAAAAGCTTCTTTTATTGGCGATTGTAGCATTTTGCTCGATTTCGTATGTACAGGCACAACAATGGAAGGATTACTATGTTGTGGAGCAGGTAGGTCAGGAGGATGCATCTGCCTATTGGTTCAGAATTGATTGGGACAATAAATATTTCTTTATGGATTCTGACAGTGAGGACGAGCAGAAAGCACCTATCAAGAACTACCGAGAGAATGGCAACAAACGCTCATTTGATGTCTATTATCCCGCAATAGCAGGCGGCGGCAAGTATTGCAGCGTGGAGTTTACCACAGCCGAGGATGGCAAGATGACTTTGACCCTAATTCTGCCAGGCGAAAACGGACAGACCTACAAGCCAACATACATCGTTTCTGACAAAAAGCCTTTGAAAGGCGGTGGCGGTGATGCCCGCAAAGACCCCAAGGAGCTTATAAAGGGCGGCGTCGATAAAGTTACCAATCTTTTCAAAAAGAAAGATAAGAAATAATCATAAGAAGCGGCCTTCGGGTCGCTTTTTTTGTAGAATAGTTATTGGTTTTTATCACTTTTGCCATGAGGAATATCAGACTACTAATTTTTGCTATCGTTACAATAGGCGTGCTCTGCCCTATCGCCACTCAGGCTCAAGAGCGTTTCGACCTGGAAAAACGAGGCGGGCACTTCTATTTCACAGCAGAAATAAATGCCACTCCCGTAGATATTATGTTGGAATCGGGCATACCTGCTCTGCTCGTCGGAGAGAGTGCTTATGATGCCTGCCTGAAATCGCACGACCTTGCATTTCAGCCGTCAAAACAGAAGATTCGCCTACTGAACAATCTCTACAACATCATTTACCGCGCGGAGGGAGAGATAATGATTGGAGGTGCATTATACGATGGGCCTATCTTTATTCTGGAAGGCTTTGACGGCGTGAGCATTCCTATCCAATACCTAAAAGACCCTGCCACAAAGCGCCGAGTGATGACCGTAGACCTCAAGAACAACTATCTGCTGGTAGGCAGAGCCGAAGATGGAGTGCATAGCAGAAAATTCAATCTTTCGTTCGACAAGGAGTTGGGATTTCCGCTTGTTGCGGCCAAAATAAAAGTAGCGACACCCGATGGCAGTTCAACACTAAAAGGCAACCTAATAGTCGATTTTGGCAACCCTATGCTCCTATTTCTGCTTAAACAGCACGCGAGCATCTCCGAGGCAATAGACAAGGGGGCGATAGAGCTTAAAAATGCCTACAACAAGCAAGGACAACTTGTCGCGCAGGGCATATATGCCAACAGCGTAGCGCTATTCGGGCGTAAGTACAACGACATATCAATCGGCGTTACCGACAAAATGCCCGCTATCGAGCAATTGGGATTTCTCGGCGTGCAATTTTTCGCTTCGCCCGTTATGTTCGACTTCGATAAAGGGGTGATGATAATGAAATAATCTTTGCACATAGCACATAAAACAAATAGGCTGACACAACATCTTGGTGCCAGCCTATTTTACTATAAAACGATTGATTACAAGCCTCTTGCGCGGAGCAGAGCGTCAATCTGTGGCTCACGACCACGGAATGCCTTGTACATGGTCATACCGTCGTCTATACCGCCCGGAGTGAGGACATAACGGCGGAACTTACCGGCAACCTCCTCGTTAAAGATGTCGCCCGTCTCCGAGAAAGCCTCGAAAGCATCGGCATCCAATACCTCGGCCCACATATAGCTGTAATAGCCTGCGCTGTAACCGCCACCCATAGTATGGCTGAAGTTTGTCATGCGGTAGCGGGGCAAAATCTGCTGTGGAATACCGCGAGCCGCCAGTTTCTCGGCCTCGAAATCCATGACATTAAGATTAGCAGGAGCCTCGGTCAAGACATGCAAATCCATATCGCTGAGCGATGCTGCAATGTACTCAACGGTAGCAAAGCCCTGGCCATACTTCGAACTCTCGACAATCTTCTCGACAAGTTCCATAGGGATAACCTCGCCCGTCTGATAATGCTTGGCATATACGGCCAACACCTCGGGCTCGAATGCCCAATGCTCGTTAATCTGCGAAGGAAGCTCCACGAAATCACGCTCCACACCACCTACGCCGCTATAATTCACATCGCGCATGAAGTTGTGCAACGCATGGCCGAACTCATGGAAGATAGTGCGCACATTGTCGATGCTCTGCAATGCCAAACCGTCGCTATTGGGCATAGCCATATTGCAGCAATTAACGACGATAGGAATCTGGCGCTCGCCATTTTCGTAACGCTGCGCGCGGAACGAAGTACACCATGCACCGGCACCCTTACCGTCGCGAGGTAAGTTGTCGCTATAAAATATCGCCAACAGCTTGCCATCCTTGTCGATAACCTCATACGCCTTGGCTGTGGGCTCGTATGAAGGCACCTCCGATGTAACTTCCTTGAATGTAAGGCCATAGAGTTTATTGGCAACATAAAAGACGCCCTGCATAACATTGTTAATCTCAAGGTAAGAACTAATTTTCTGCTCATCTACGGCATACTTCGCACGCTTTGCCTTATCCTGATAATACATAAAGTCCCAACCCTCGGGCTCGAACGACTTACCCTCCTTGCGAATCTCACGACGGATGTCGGCAATCTCCTCCTTGGCCTTCTCGACAGCAGGTGCCCAGACAGCATCGAGCAACTCGTAGACCGCCTCGGGATTCTTTGCCATGCGGTCCTCGAGTGCCATCTCGGCATAAGTGTTATAGCCCATCAGCTTGGCCTTCTCGAGGCGCAAAGCAACAATCTGTGCCGAAATAGCCTTGTTGTCGTACTCGTTATCCTGATTACCGCGATTGTAGTAGGCCTTGTAGACCTTCTCGCGAAGAGCGCGATTCTCGCAATACTGCAACACGGGATTGCAGCTCGGGCGCTGCATGTTGAACATCCACTTACCCTCCTGGCCATTCTCGGCTGCCATCTTGGCCGCAGCGTCGATATTAGCCTGTGGCAAGCCCTTAAGCTCATCAAGTGAATTTACCACAACAAAAGTATTGTTTGTTTCGTGGCGAAGATTCTGCGAGAATGTAAGCTGCAACATCGAGAGTTGCTGGTTGAGTTCACGCAATTTGGCCTTCTGCTCGTCTGTAAGCTCTGCACCACTGCGGACAAAACGCTTGTAGGTATTCTCCAGCAACACCTGCTGCTCATGTGTGAGGTCGAGCTGCTCACGCTGCTCGTAGACAGCCTTTACACGGGCAAAGAGCTCGGGGTTAAGGTTGATGTCGTCGCTGTGCGCCGACGAAAGGGGTGACATCTCCTTCTGCAAGGCACGAATCTCCTCGGTAGAGTTACTGCTCGACAGCGGAGAGAATGTACCACGCACTCTGCGCAACAAGCTTCCACACTCGTCCAACGCCACGATAGTATTCTCGAAGGTTGGAGCCTCGGGGTTATTCACAATGGCCTCAATCTCGGCCTTATGCTCCTCCATGCCGCGCAGCATACCCTCACGGAAATGCTCGATGGTAATCTGCTCGAAAGGAGCAATGCCATAAGGAGTATTAAACTCACTCAACAGCGGATTAGAGCCCTCAGAGCCGCATCCGCAAGCCACAACAGCTATCGCCGCCATAATAATCTGGTTTTTCAGTTTCATATATTCGGTTTTTTAATGGTTTTTCAGTGAAAGATATTATCGTCATGCCACAATTTACATACGCAGGGCATTGTAAGTATGTATTGCGGTATATATGCAAATTGACTGGCATCTACCGCTTATTTCCTTTGCTACCAAGTCCGTACTTGAGAGGCAGTAAATCCCAAAGGTAGATTCCAGTCAATTACTGCATGGATACTACTTCGTATCTATACCCTCGCGCCGTGCAGTAATTGTGGAATGACATTTTTTAGACTCTCACGGTCGCGTGCGCTCCCTCAGAGTGACGCTTCAAGAAACGCAAAATTCTCTTTACTCTTTGCTCTTTTGTCATTCCACCGAACGCAGTGAGGATTGGAATCTCTAACGGCTAATTATTTCGGTAGAGATGCCAACCGACGCTGCGGAGCGAGAGCAGAAGCCAAGTCTTGCTTGGATTATGCCGAGCCGCGAGGAGGAAAAGCCGACCTTGCGTCGGATTAGTCATTATTCGCTCACGCTCATAATGTGGCATGACAATATATATTATCTTTCCTCTTTGCTCTTTCCTCTTTAATCCCGCTGCGCGGTCTTTTCCTCCTTCGCACCTCGGCAATTCAAATAAGTTTGATTGCCCTCGGTTTGGCGTCGGTTGCTCTTTCTCCCTACTCCTCGGGAGCAAACATCGGATCCCACGCCGGCAGCATGATAGGCTTCTGCTCCAAAATCTTCAATACATCCTCGGGAACATATTTGCGCTCCACAACCACGCGGAACATATACTCCTCGAACCACTCGTCGGTCATAATCAGGTTGCCCTGCCAGCCCGAAGCTGCACCCCAGCTATTCTCGACCATCCATTTCTTTGCCTTACCATTTTCGTCAAGGTCTACGGCGATAAGTGTCATTGCGTGTGACGAGCCACTTGCAAAGGTCTGGATACGCTGCTTCTTATCCATAGGGAACGATGTAGCGAAGAGCGACGCATAATCGAAGTTAGCCACATCCAAAGTGCCCTTCTTGCGGTCGAGGAACTTACCCACATCGCATGAGAAGTACATCGCCGTGTTATCCTTTATCGAGGCGATAGCCAACTCCTTGACGCGCTCAATCGGGAGGTTTACATAGAGCCAGTTCTCACCGTCGTACATGTGGCGGTCGTAGTCAATCTCGTAGACCTTGCCATACTCGCGCGATGGGTCGTTCATAATCATCACATAATTCTGCTCCAAATCCTCACCGATATACTCCTCGTAGAAACTCTTGGGTGTATAGACCTTCTTGCTCACCAATTCACCCTTTGTATTGTAGCGAGCCCACTCAAACTCGGTGGGAGGCACACCCAAGCACTCCACCAAGATGCGATATACCTCCGCGAGCATCTGCTCCTTGCGCTCTGCGGCCTTCGCAGGCTTCAACTCACGCAACTCCAACGCCCACTCACGCAATTTGAGCTTGAGAATCGTAGCCATCTGCGAGGTGTTGTTCGACTGGAAGGTTTCGGGCATAGCCTCCTTGGGTACTACGCCATACTTCATGATGAGGTTCGACACGCCTGTAAACTGACCGCCATCGCCTATGGGATTATGCAGCAGCCAATCGACCTTGCGGTCCGAGAGTGGGAGGTCGCGAGTGTCGATAATGCCCTGCAAGAAGAGGTTGGCCTTCTCCAACTGGTCGTAGAATGAGTTGTAGTTCTGCGAGAACTCCATCTGCGGAAGGTCATATTTCTGAATCATCTTGGCACGCAAGACATTCAGGCCCGTAAACAACCAGCACCTACCCGACGACTTCTGGTCGGTGATACCCTTGGTCTTTACGCGATGCGAGAAATGAGTGTCGCACATAGCCAAGTTGTCGGCATTTACGGCCAATGTGGCAATAGAATTCGATGCCAAAGCATTCTTCACGGCACGCTGCTCAGCAGAGCCTGTATAGCTCTGGCGGATGCGTGAAAGCATCTCGGCATCAATACCACCATTCTCGGTCTGTGCCGAGGCTGCGAATGTGCCGACAAACATAAGAGCGGCACAAATAAAAATTTTCTTCATATTATTTCAGGTTTTAATTATTTTCTCTTGCGAAGATACTATTTTTTCTGCAAATAATTTATAACTTTGTTTAGTATAATTGTTTAACCACTATTTTTTCTGATATGAAAAGATTATTTTTAATTTTGACTCTGGCAATGCTATGCAGTATGGGCTTAGCTCAGCAAAAGTATCATGACTCTGCAATATTTAATGCGCCTAACGGCAATGTCAAATATATAGAGTATGAAAATGGACGCGTATGCTTTACCGAGGATGGTCGCCTCATAAAAAAAGAGTCGTCTTATTTGGAGCTATTCTCGAAATATGAGATTAAACGCGATGCCGAGGGCTATCCCATTTCGGTTACAACCGAATATGATCAAACAACATATGAATATGACGAGAAGCATCGCATCATCAAGCGTACAATCATAGGTCCTACAAAGATGATATTTTCATACGATTACTCATCTCTTCCAAATGTAAAAATCTCACTTTTGGAGCAGAGAGCGGGGCAACCTCAGAAAACCGACGAGTTGTTCGACATGAACGGCTTCGATTTTCGTGGTAACTGGACACAAAAGGGCAAACAAGGTACTCGCGAAAAGGTACAAAATGTAGATCAATATTATGTGGGTACGGTCGGAGATGGCCATTACCAGCAGTTTGTAATAAATAGTTATAAATATGTCGGACGAGAGAGCGAAAGCAGGCGTATAGCATATTGGCATAATCACAAGTTCAATAAATCCGATTCAGCCAACGAGATAGACTTGTTCTATGCAGTAGAGAATCCATTCTTCTTTGGCGTGGGTGAAAAGATTAAACCCGTGTTGCAATATATTAAAAAGAATAAGATTGCACACTCACTCAAAAAGGGGTATGTAGGTCGCCGAGAGATTACCATAGCCGAGTCCGACAAGTGCTTTTATGGATATGCCATAGTAAACATGAAATATGACTATTTCAGCAGACACACCTACCCTTTAGGATATAGTTTTACCATAAAAATTGATGATACTCACGAGCAAGACGACTTTTTCAACTTTTTGGCAGAGCAAGCCATTAAGCAAAATTTAGTAAAAAATATGGGCAGTAGTTCTATGATTATCGAAAAAGATGGAACTCGTGTAACCATAACTCAAGATGTTGGAGGAATCGAAATCGTAATGTAATATAAGAAAACATCGAGTATTACTAAGAACACATAGTCTACCCCAATGAACAGGCTATGTGTTCTTTTATTTTACAACAGCCTTTCGTAGGCTAAACGGCGGCTCTCAATAACCACATCGCCGCAATAGTTATATCCGAGTGAGGCTATCAAGCCCTGCATAATGCGGTTATCGGGATGGGTATCAATGCGCATACTGACAGCCTTCTCCTGAGCCATCGACTCCGCCGCTAACATAAACTGCTTAGCGAATCCCATACCTACGAATATTTCCGACACACATAAGCGATGTATCACGGCATAAGTCGGCGAATTGGAGTCACACGGCGTAAGCCAACGACCATTTGTGATGTTGTCATAGGCTCGCTCGCCCGAGAAAATCACCGCTCCATAAGCGAGAATTTCATTGCCCAAGCAAAGCACCATTCCCACGCCATTATCCACATCTGTTTCAACGCTTTGACGATTGGGGTATCCGCGTTGCCATTGGTCGATGCCGGCACTGCCCAAACGGCGTGAAGCGTGAGAAATAATCTCCGAGATGCGCTCCACATCATCGTATGTCGCTTTACGAAAAATCATATCTTTCAAACTCTAAAAATCAATAAAAAAAGGCAAACACGCGACCTGCATCATTAACCTCTGCCTGCCTCTGTTTGCCCTTCTGGTTGAGCTACCGAGATTCGAACTCAGAATAACAGAACCAAAATCTGCTGTGTTACCATTACACCATAGCTCAATCGTTGCTCGTAAGCGGTGCAAAGGTAAGCAAAATAAATTCAAAATTCAAAATTCAAAATTCAAAATTTTCTCTTTAAGGCTAAAAAGGCATTGAGAGAGTCCCATATAACAATCCTTTACACACACATTTTACCACATAGGCGGGGAGCAGAGAATTACTCAATGACGATTTTGAATTTCCAATAAAAAAAGCTATCTTTGTTTGATTAAAAAACAAGCAATTAGATGGAGAGCGTTTTCACACTTCAATTTTACAACACATTTCTTGTGACTATGGCCATCATCGCCGTATTTGTATTCTTGGCCCTGCAATTCTTCGAGGCGGGCTATGGCTACCTTTTTGACCGCCGCTACGGCCCTCCCGTGCCCAACAAAGTGGGCTGGGTACTGATGGAGTCACCCGTATTTGTCATGATGTGGATTTTGTGGGCCATGTCGGACAGGATGTGGGACACTGTGCCACTCGTGCTGCTTACGATGTTCCAGCTGCACTATTTCCAGCGTTCGTTCATCTTCCCGCTGCTTATGCGAGGCAATTCGAAGATGCCGCTCGGCATTGTCCTGATGGGTATGACCTTCAACACGCTAAATGCCTGCATGCAGGGCGGTTGGATATTCTATTTCGCACCCGAGGGCTACTATGCCGACTGGTTTACGAAGCCATTTATCTACATCGGCATCGCCATATTCTTTGCCGGAATGTTTATAAATTGGCAGGCCGACTATATCATACGCCACCTGCGCAAACCGGGCGACACCAAGCATTATATTCCCAAGGGCGGCATGTTCCGCTATGTCTCGTCGGCAAACTATTTCGGCGAGCTTGTCGAGTGGACAGGCTTTGCCATTGCGTCGTGGTCGTGGGCAGGCGCTGTCTTTGTATTGTGGACCTTCGCCAACCTCGCACCTCGCTCGGCATCGCTCTATAAGCGCTACGAAAAGGAGTTCGGCGAGGAGTTTACCTCGCTTGGAAGAAAAAGAATTATTCCGTTCATCTATTAGAGAGAAGTTTATTTGTACAAGGCTTTCGCTTAATCGCAATTTTGAATTCTCTTTTGTCATGCCACCGAGCCAGAGGCGAGGATTAATCCGACACAAGGTCGACTTTCCCTCCTTCTTGCAAGGCATAGTGCAAATGAATTTGCCCTCTGCGCTCGCTTCGTGCGTCGGTTGGCATCTCTACTCAAACAATTCGCCGGTAGAGATTACAACCGACACTGCAGAGGAAACGATGATTTGTTCATCGTAACCACTAATAGAGCGAGAGCAGATGGTAAGATTTTCGAGATTCTCACGCTTCGCTCAGAATGACGGCGAAAATCTTACTCATTGCCGAGGTGCGAAGGAGGAAAAGCCGACTTTAGGTCGGGTTAATTTTGAACCGACGACAAACCGAGCGCAATCAAGTTTACTTGAATTGCCGAGGTGCGAAGGAGGAAACGAGGGTAATGCCCTCGTAATTTTGAATTTTGAATTTTGAATTTTGAATTACATAATAATGGCAGAGATTAAAGACTCCAAACTCTTTACGCCCTATAAGATGGGCCCCGTAACGCTGCGTAACCGCGTTATTCGCTCGGCGGCGTTCGAATCTATGGGTAAAGATTTTGCCCCCACCCAAGACCTCAAAGATTACCATGTGAGCGTCGCGCGCGGTGGTGTGGGTATGACTACATTGGCCTATGCCTCGGTCAACCGAAGCGGCATTTCGTTCAACTCACAACTATGGCTGCGCGACGAGATTATTCCGGCTTTGCGCGACATTACCGACGCCGTACACAACGAGGGCGCTGCCGTTGGAGTGCAGATTGGCCACTGCGGAAATATGACGCACTGGTCTACGGCAGGATGTTTCCCCGTATCGGCATCGAATGGTTTTAACCTCTACTCGCCCACTTTCCACCGTCGCATGAAGCCTTCCGAGATTACCGCCTTTGCCAAAGATTTCGGCAAAGCTGTCGTAACGGCTCATGAGGCGGGATTCGACTCTGTGGAGGTACACGCCGGTCACGGCTACCTCATTTCGCAGTTCCTATCACCCTGGACCAACCGCCGCAGGGATGAGTTTGGAGGCTCACTGCAGAATCGCATGCGATTTATGAATATGTGCTTGGAGGAGGTTATGGAGCAGGCTGCGCGCCACAATATGGCCGTATTGGTTAAGCACAACATGGAGGACGGCTTCCGAAGCGGAATTCAGATTCCCGAATCTATCGAGATTGCCAAGCAGATAGAGTCATTCGGCGTTCACGGCATTGTCCTTTCGTCGGGCTTCGTATCGCGTGCGCCTATGGCCGTTATGCGTGGTCGCATCCCTACAAAGACCATGGGTTATTACATGGGCTGGAACGAATGGTTGCAGAAGATTGTCGTTTCGCTCTTTGGCCAGTGGATGATTAAGGATTACGACTTCGAGGAGTGCTTCTTCTTGGAAAATGCCAAGAAGTTCCGCAAGGAGCTGAAGGGCCCGTTGGTATATGTCGGCGGTTTGGTGTCGCGTGAGGGCATAGAGAAGGCTTTGGACGAGGGCTTCGAGATGTTGCAGATGGCGCGCGCCTTGATTAACGACCCCAATTTTGTAAATAAGCTACGCGAGGGCGACATCAAGACCAAGGCAGGTTGCGACCACCGCGACTACTGCATTGCGCGTATGTATTCCGACAAGATGATGTGCTGCCACAACTGCCAGGAGCATATCCCCGAGCGTTTGTGGCGCGAATTGCGTAAAATAAAGTAGCCATGCGACGAGGAGAGATTTCAAGAGGCACAAAGACGGCTCTTGTGACGGGAGCATCGAAGGGTATCGGCCGTTGCTATGCCCTGCGTCTGGCCGACTTGGGTTATAATGTAGTGATGGTAGCCTCGACCGAGGAGGAGTTATCGGCCACGGCCGACGAGGTGGCGAAGGCTTATCCCGACATTCGGGTTACATATCACACCAAAGATTTGGCTACGCCAACGGCTGCCGACGAGATGTTCGCCTGGACCGAGGGTGAGGGCATAAAGATTGATGTATTGGTTAATAATGCGGGTATGTTTTCGTTTTGCGACATCCTGAACACTCCCAAAGAGCGTATCGAGCGCATTATCACCCTACACGCCATCACCGCTACACAACTCTGCCGCCTTTATGCCGAAGATATGATTGAGCGTGGCGGTGGGCATATACTCAACATGTCGTCGTATTCGATATGGATGCCCTACCCCGGTCTGTCGCTGTACAGCGCCAGCAAGGCCTACTTAAAGAGTTTCTCGGTGGCATTTTCGAAGGAGGTTAGCAGTCGAGGCGTAAAAGTTACGGCTGTTTGCCCCGCAGGCATCGCCACCGACCTCTACGGCCTCTCGCCCGAATTACAGCGCTTTGGCCTGAAGATTGGAGTGTTGATGAGCCCCGACAGTTGCGCTCGACGCGGCCTGAAGGCCATGTTCAAGGGGCGCCGCTGCGTAGTTCCCGATTGGTGGTTCAGACTCTTTATTCCCATCTGCCAATGCCTCGGCGGAGCGCCCATGCGTTGGTTGCGCAACTACACTATGAAGTTCCAGAAATAATTTTTACTGTTTTGCCTTATGAAGATAGTGATTTTAGGCCCTGCACACCCTTACAGAGGCGGTTTGGCTTCTATTATGCACACCATGGCACGCGAATATCAGTCGCGAGGTCATGAGGTAAAAATCTACACCTTCACGGTGCAGTATCCGTCGCTGCTCTTCCCCGGCAAGACCCAATACACCGACGCGCCAAAGCCCGCAGACCTAAATATCGAGCGCGTGGTAAACACCACAAATCCGCTGAATTGGATTAAGGTGGGCCGCAGGCTCAAACGCGAATGTCCCGATATTATCCTGATGAAATATTGGACTCCGTTTATGGCTCCCTGCTTTGGCACAATAGCGCGCATAGCACGAAAGAATGGTCACACGAAGCTGTTGTGTCAGATTGACAATGTCGAGCCACACGAGCACCACATCATCGACAAACCCTGCAATCACTACTACCTCGGAGCGGTTGATGGTTTTGTCTATATGTCGGAGCAGGTGCATCGCGAACTGCAAACCTACTCATCGGCACCGATGCTCTTCTCACCCCACCCCATGTTTGAAAACTTCGGAACAGCAGTTTCAAAGGCTGAAGCATGCCAAAAACTCGGACTTGATACCACGGAGAACTATTCTCTTTTTTTCGGCCTTATCCGCGACTACAAAGGTCTGGATTTGCTGCTCCACGCATGGGCGGAGTGGCGACCTGCGGGGCGTAAATTACTCGTTGCGGGCGAATTTTATGCTTCACGCGAGAAATACATCTCGTTAATCGAAGAACTGGGACTTAAGGATGATGTCGTGCTTCACGACCACTTCATCGCCGACGACGATGTACGCTACTACTTCTCGGCGGCAGATTGCCTCATATTGCCATATCGCACCGCCACACAGAGCGGAGTGACGCAAATTGCCTACAATTTTTCACTCCCCATGATTGTCACACGCGTGGGTGGCCTTCCGGAAATAGTACCTGACGGCAAGGTCGGCATCGTCTGTGAGCCTACCGCCGAAGCAATCAAAGAGGCATTGCAGCGCATCTATGAGGGCGATACGCTCTCTCAGCTGCGCGAGGGCTTCACCGAGGAGCGCCGACGCTTCTCTTGGTCGGCTATGTGTGACAAGATATTGGAAGTCTACGATAAAATCTAAACAGCAAGGATATATTGATGCCGAAAGAGTCTTGTTATACGGATTCCTATTTATTAAAATAACTCAAGTTCCTGCGGCGGACACAAGTTTCGCACCTCGCGCCCCTGCTTTATGGCTCGCTTTACGGTGTATGAAGTGCCGCCTTTCACGCCGTGTATCCACCATGCAACAACCACCGAGGAGTTGTCGACCAGGAAATCGTTGCGCCGAACAAAGGCCATATTTCCACCCTTTTCGCTTACTACAATCATCTCTTCAGCAGCAGCCGCAACCTCATCATACAGAGCCAACGCCTCATCATGAAAAAGCTGCCTGAACTCCTCATAAGGCACAACCGCAACCAACTCCACATCCGCATATTGCGTTTTCAGCGCCATGACTGCCCGGCCGGCTGCAAGGTCAAAACCCCAAGCCATGCCCACCAAAAAGCGCCGCATGCCCCTTTCGTACATTTCATGCACGACTTCGCGCAGCGCAGCATCTGCTTCGCCCTGATAGCTACGATGACCGGTGAATGCTACCGTGATATTTTTTTTCGTACTCATCACACTACAAAATTACGCTTATGGCCCGGATTTTGCAACTCTTTGCTACGAACTTAAACTAATACAGTTATGAAAAGCACAGGTATTTGCAGCCTCCTGTCATTCTTTGGAGGCGTTTTGGTAGGGTCTTTAACCGCTATGCTCACAACCCCTCAGTCGGGCGCCGAATTGCGTGACAAGATTCGCGACTACATCGAGGAGGAGGGCGAGAAGATTCGCTGCCACTGCCACGACAAATAGTCGGCAAACTAACACTATCGAACCATGAGCAGCCTTAATTCGTCGCCCCGCAAGGTGTTTACGCCGATAATACTTTTTATAACAACCGCCATTATAGCGTTTGTGCTGCTGGTCGTATCACTTGTAATCTGGGTCGCCGAGATGATAAAATCGGGTTCCATAGCGGCACTTATAGTCGGAGGTTTATTCCTTGTCGTATCGCTGCTGATATATATGACGGCAGCACGCAAATCAATGGATTACCTGCGTGACCGACTCGACACAATCTACAATGTCGCATATGCCGCCCAACGAGGTTATAGGGCAACGATTAGGTTTTTCAGTTCGTTTTTCAGCGACTTTTCATCGCATTAGTCGCAAAGAGGGTGACCTAAAGTGGTCACCCTCACATTTTTATACTCAACATATCATCCTAATAGCGGCAGCGTCTACTCCAAACCCATAAGTTGCATAAGTCTTTGCGACAATTGGGTATTATCCATTATGCCGTTTATGTGCTCGGCGCCTGCGCCATACAGATATACGGGCACCATAGTACCCGAATGGCCTCGGGTTGCGTAACGATAATTAATGCCGCTATCCGCCTTCTTGAAATCTGTCGACTGACTCGGGATAGTGATTCCGCCTGTTTCATGGTCGGCACATACAACGACAAGCGTACCGGGATGCGAGTCGGCATAATCCATCGCCGCAGACACACACTTCTCGAAGTCGCGCAACTCGGCCAAAATACCCTCCGAATCGTTATCGTGTGAACGATAATCAATCTTCGAGCCCTCGACCATAAGCAAGAAGCCGTTTTTCTTCTCCTTCTCGACATTGTTTGTCAAGACCTCCAAAGCCTTATTTGTCGCCTGCAACAGATAATCGCCACGGCCTTCCAACGTCTTTGGCATATTATAGTCGGCAAACAGGCCTATAACCCGGCCCTCATTTACCGCAGTCATATCTTGCTGATTATGCAACACCTGATAACCAAGCGCCGCCAACTCCTCGTTGTAATCCTTGCCCTGCTTTGCGTAATAATCCTCGACAAATGCGCGACCGCCACCTAAAGCCACATCGACGCCACTCTTCACGAAGCAGCCGGTGATGATATTGGCCGAATCGCGATGTATTGCAGAGGCATAAAACGCTGCCGGCGTGGCATGCTGCAAATAGCATGTATAGGCCAAACCCGTAGCATAGCCCTCTCTTTCGGCCTTAAGCATCATCGACTCAACGGTTACACTATCGGGCGTCATGCCAATCATACTGTTATTCGTCTTATACCCAGTAGCCAAAGCTGTACCCGCAGCGGCTGAATCCGTCACTCGATTATTTGCGGAATGAGTGGTAATCAAAGCAATATTTTCAGCACGGTCAAATGCCGTAGGGGCATACTGACCCTCGATTTTCAGCATTGACACATGCGCCAAGCCCATGCCGTCACCTATCATATAGATTACATTTTTAACCTCCATATCCGAGGTTTTGCAAACATTGGTATCGCAGCACGCAACACCCATTGCAATCATAGCCCAAAGTAGCAAACTCTTTTTCATTATATTTTGTATGTTTTATATCTTTATGCTCACAAAATTATCATTTTTTTGTAATTTTACCAACGATAACCGATTTATATTACATATATGGATGTAAAAATTGCCGCCGATTGGAAGGCTTTATTGCAGGAGGAGTTCGACAAGCCATACTTCGAGGAACTCACAAAATTCGTAAAGCAGGAGTATTCCGCAGCTACAATATTCCCTGCCGGAAAGAACATTTTCCGTGCCTTCGACAAATGCCCCGTCGAGTCGTTGAAGGTGGTCATCATAGGTCAAGACCCCTATCATGGCCCGGGACAGGCCAACGGGTTGTGTTTCTCGGTAAACGACGGAGTACAATTCCCGCCATCGCTGCAAAACATCTTCAAGGAGATAAGCAGCGACATCGGCACTCCCATACCCCAAAGTGGCAACCTCGACCGCTGGGCCGAGCAGGGAGTATTGCTGCTCAACTCGGTACTCACCGTCAAAGCGCATGAGGCGGCCTCGCACGCAGGTCGAGGTTGGGAGCAGTTCACCGACGCTGTGGTACGCACCATCGCCGAGCGCAAACAGGGCATAGTTTATATGCTGTGGGGAAGTTATGCCCAACGCAAAGGCCAGATTGCCAATCCGCAAACAAACCTTATCCTAAAGAGCGTACACCCCTCGCCACTCTCGGCTTATCGAGGATTTTTCGGCTGCCGACATTTTTCACAAGCAAACACCTATCTGCAAAGCATAGGCAAAGAGCCAATTGTGTGGTAAAAAATAGAGCGATATGATTTTACGAGAGATTTTTAGCGAAGCCGATGTTGCCCGCTTGGCAAAAACAGCCCGCAAGGTGTGGCGCGAGGCAAATATATCGTTCTGCTCGGCCGAGCAGATTGAGTATATGCTCAAGAAATATCAGAGCATCGAGGCCATAATGGGACAAATCATGAATGGCTATCGCTACTTTATCTTCGAGCAGGATGGCGATATTTTGGCATATTTCGGAGTACAGCCTCAAGGCGAGAGGTTGTTCTTGAGCAAGTTCTACATCCTAAAAGAGTATCGTGGAGCAGGGATGTTCTCCATGGGCTTGGATGTAATGCGCCAACTATGCCACGAAGAAGGAATGAGGGCTATCTACCTTACAGTCAATCGCGAAAATCACCACGCCTACGAAGTTTACCGCCACAAAGGTTTCGAAATCATAGCCGAGGAGGACAACGACATAGGCTGCGGATTTGTAATGAACGACTATATAATGCAATTGGAGGTAGAATAATCCACCCCCAATTTACCCTAAGATATTATCTTTAGAATGTCATCTTTACGCCAAGCATAGCCCGAGGTGTGGAGTAATAGTAACCCAACCACTCGTAAACTTTGCTTCCCGCAAGGTTACGGCCCTCGGCAAAGAGTGCTATGCGATTCGATATGCGCCACTCGACATTCGCACTCAGGCATAGCGTACCGCCTGTCTTGATATATCCATATGTCGCCGGCAGATTCTCGCTCTGCGGAACATTCAGGGTCATCCACTTTATAGCTGAAGTATAGCCCAAGTTCAGCTCGGCACGGAATCGGCGAGCCATGAATCGCAAATCAACATCCGCCTCAAAATTGGGACGATTGGCATAATAATTATCGTAGTTCTCCCACGCGTACACCGCTGCCTCGAACTCCGCCTCAAACCATCGTGCAGGATGCAGCTTCACGCCTCCATCCAATCGTAGTGAGTGCTGGTAAGCCGTAACAAACGAGTAATCGGCTCCCGAAACATACCAATACAGGTGGTCATCGGCAAACGACAGCTCCGCCGAAAGGTTATATGAGAACAACCCCTTGCCCAAGTTGCCGCCGATACCTATGCGGCCGTTATATTTCACCTCGTTAGGCAGCATTGCCAACGCCATAGCCGTCGCCGGAGTGGCCGCAAAGAAGGGATTTTCATACTTCAGCGACGAGAAGTCATGACGCACCAACTCGCCATTAAATTCCACAAAAGGAACAAAGCGTTCGGTAGCACTCTGCCATGTGAGGTGCAAATAAGGCAATATGTGATGTGGCGAGGAGGTCGCCTCCGACAGCTTATCGTAACGATAATCGGCACCCACAATCATATTCGTTCGCTTACCGCTAAAGCCATATCGAAAACCCGCCATAAGCGAATTGTTGCCGTACAGCGACAACGATTTCCGCCCCCAAAGACCATCATACTCGGCATGTATCATCAGCAAGTGCTTGTCCGACAACAGCTTTCCCATTGCAGCCTTCGCCTCTACGCCCGATTGCGCAAAGCGCTCATGAGGCTGCAAATTACGGACATCATGGCCAAAAACACCACCACCAATCTCCACATCAAAGTTCCAGCGGCTCATATC
The DNA here is from genome assembly GCA_045125895.1 of Alistipes sp. Taxonomy (GTDB): domain Bacteria; phylum Bacteroidota; class Bacteroidia; order Bacteroidales; family Rikenellaceae; genus Alistipes. The sequence goes on along the minus strand of JBGVNT010000004.1, from coordinate 256,682 downwards.
GGTAAAGTCATCTCCAAAGCGCACCTTGCCCTGCATCTTGCCATAGGCAATCTTCTCGCCCGTGGTAGGATAACGATGGCGTAGCTGATTATCGCCATAGAGATCGACCTCGAGCGTACGACGACGCACAAACAAGCCGGCACGCGCACCCACACGATTCGACATTTCGGTGGTGTGGGCCGAGATTTTCTCACCCGACAAAGTATGGCGCTTACGATAATCGCCCCAATGATTGACATAAGCCATGGCGTAGCCTCTATCCTTATTATAGGTCGACAGATAGGCATCCACCTCGCTCGCCAAAGGTACACCCGCAGCAGCCTTCAGATACAGAGGTCGCGAATGGCTATAATCCCAATAGGCGATTGTCGCAGGACGGAAATTTTCAGTCAATAGCGAAGTGGCATAAGTGCGTGGCGTAATAGTATACTCTATTTCAGGCTGCATCTTTACAGTATCGGTCATATCGGGTACGATAGCTATTTTCTGAGCCTTATCGACCGTAGGAGCATAATCTTTCGATACTTCCACCTGCTTCGCCACCTGCGCCATGGCGCTTGTTGTAAACAGCACACCTGCGCACAGCAATGTAATATATAAAAATCTCTTCATCTTCACTTAAGTCTAATTCATTTTTGCAATTCGAGCCTTCGCCTCGTCAATTATTCCATCATCGGCAGGTGTGTAGCCATCCACAACGCTCTGGTATGTAGCACGCGCCTGGAAAGCATCGTCCCGACTCATATAAATATCACCCAACAATATAAACGCCTTAGCCAACCAATAGTTTTGCGGCGTCTTGCTATCCGAAAATTCGTATACCATATTCTCGGCCTTTTGCAGATTACCCGCCTTATATTCCGCGTCAATCACACGATAGCGCGCCTCGGCACCCTCGGCACTCTTTGTTTCGGCGCTCAGCACCTTATACATCTCCAGCGCTTCAGCCTCGCGACCCTCGCGTTGCAGAATCGACGCCTTGGCATAACGCGCCTTACGACGCGCCACGGCCGTCACCTGCTTCAGTTGCTCCACATCCTCCGCCATGGCTATAATCTCGCCATCCGAGCCATACTTCAGCGTAGAGGCTATATAGCCCGATGCGGCACTCTTTTTTGCCGAATCCTCTTGCGTAACATCATATAATTCGCGATACGCCTTTGCGGCTTGCGCCCAACGCTCGCTCTTGTAGCACAACGAGGCCAATTTATCCAACACGCGCTCCGAATATTGCGTACGCCCTGCTGCGGCCAACTCCGAAAGTGACTCGATGGCCTCCGCCTCTTTACCCTCGCGAATGTAACAATCGCTCAAGAAGAACAACGCATCGTGGCGATAATATCCGCTCGGGTAATTCATAAGATAACCCTTGAAGCTTACCGTCGCTTCCGGAATCTTATCGCCAAGATAGAGTTTCTGCGCTGCGGCATACGACAACGAATCCCTCGCCACAGCACTCACATTGCTCTCCAAGCCCTGTTTCTCGGCATAATCGAAATAGGCATCGGCATCGCCACGCTCGATATATATCTCGCGAATACCCTGCAATGCGCTCTTCGACTGCGACGACTGCGGAGCCGACTTTACTACCATATCGTAATACTTCAACGCCTTAGTCTTCTCGCCCAAATTCATATATGCCAAGCCCAAATCCGACAACGCTTGCAGATAATATTGCGACGAGGGATACTCCTTGACGAATCGCTCCAACATAGCCACACCCTTATCATACTGTTCCTGAGCGATGTAGGTGCGACCCAACTCATAGGTTGCCGCATCGACATAATCGCCACGATTACCCTCGACAATAGCCTTCAGGGCATCTATTTTCGACTGCACATTGCCACTCACACCCAAAGTCATGGCGCGCTGATACTCAGCATAATATTGACCTGAAGCAGCCATCGCGATTGCATCATTATATCGCGCCAAAGCCTTATCAAACTCTCGCTGCGCGTAGTATATATCACCTCGACGATTCAGTGCATCGGCACGATACGAGTCGCGCAGGGTGTAAATATCCAGAAAATCATCATATGCCCTGCCCGCCAGCGCGTAATCACCTTCGTTGAAATAGCAATAGCCCACATTGTATTGCGCCATGGCATACTCACGGCTCGTACGCGGAGCACGCGCCATATAGCTGCGATATTGGCGCAATGCCTCGTCTATATTGCCCTCCGAATATGCTATCTCGCCCAACCAAAACGCTGCCAGAGCATTGTATTTGGCATTCAGGCCCACCTCCAACGACTCGCGCAAAGCGCCCTGAGCCTTTGTAAGTTCGCCCTCGTTGTAAGCCTCCAAGCCATTAAAATATGAAATCTTCTGCAAGGCCAGCAACACATCATTATCGGGCGAGGGGATTCGCTTTATAGCCTCATATGCCGCCGTATAGTTGTGCGAATTGTAATATGCCGCCACAAGCAGTGCCCGCACCTCGTCGGTGCGCTCCGACTTCGGATAGCGCTCCACATAACGCGAAAGAATATTTATCGCTTCGTTGAAGTGACCTCCGCCCAATTCATACTGCAATTTTCCATAATTAAACAGCGCATCCTCGGCAATAACCACATCGAATGAGCTGTTTGACGACATCGCAAACGAGTACATCGCATTCTGTTTATCGCCGCTACGCAAATAGCAATCAGCAAGGTGATACGAAGCATTCTGCGTAAGCATATCATCCGCACCACACGCCTCACGCAAATAGGGAGCAGCCTCGGCATAAAGCGTGCGACGATGCAACGAATAACCCATTATATAGTTCTCGACACGCCCCATGTTGCCACCTAAAGCCCTATATGCCTCCATGTATTTCACGGCCTTCTCGTAATCCGACAACTGAAACCACGACTCCGACATCATGCGATTGAGTTGTAGCGCCTGCTCCTCGGTAGTATGCGAGATAATGGCATCGCCCTGCTCCACAACCGAGCGATAGTTGCCCTGCTTAAAGTCGAGCTGCAGAAGATAATGCGGCATCAGGTCGCCATATTGCATGCTGCTCTTCAGACGGGTAAAGCCCTCGCGAGCCTTGGCCATATCACCCTCGGCATAGGCCATATACGAGGTATAGTATACGGCATGGTCGGAATAGTCGCCCTTACCTTGGATATTCTGAAAATGCTCCTTTGCTTTGGGGTAATCGCCACGCATAAATGCCATATATCCCATGCGCAGGTCATAGCGGTCGCGACTCTCGGGGTCCAACTTTTCATAATTTACCCCCTGCATAACCTCCTCGGCGCGAGCAGCGTCGCCCTCGATGCAATAGTGAACGCCCAGCGCAAACTGCACCTCGTTGGAGTAGGCCGAGCCGGGATAATCCGAAATAAACTTCTTAAGGCGGCTCTCCACCTCGGCGCGCTTAAGCTCCACATCACACAATGTGATATAGTAATCTATGCGCTCGATTGTGAACTTATCCGACACCTTCGATAGCTCCTCGCGCGCAGCCAACAACTCGGCGCGCGCCTCGGCATAATGCCCAAACTCATACAGCGAACGACCCCGTTCCTCTTTTGACTCGGTTTCACCCTTTTGTGCATACAGAGGTAGCGTAACACTCAATAGCACAACGAGCGAGAATATAGATTTCATCAACATAGACAAAGTTTTTTCGACAATACAAACATTTCGACAAAGGTAACTATTTTGCACCAATTAACACAATAAAGGAACGATTATTGACATCAGCATATTGCCTAAAAAGCGAAACAGCGATGATTTTTAGGCAATAACTTTTTTATACTTTAATACAATGAGCAACATTCAACAAGTAACTGTCGAATTGCGAAACGGACGCTTTCGCCTTATCGACGCGGCCAAGGCCGACGATTTGAATCCTAAGGCATTGATACTCTGCGCTGCGGCACAATGCAGCGGCTACACCATCATGAGCATTCTGCGCGAGGATGACATCACACCTAAAAGTATTGAGATTTCGGTCGAAGGAGCCCTCAACACCAAAGCGTTACTCCCCTCGAGTGTGTACGACAATTTCAAAGTCAGCTACAAGGTCGAGTGTCGCCACATAGGCGACCAAAACGCCGTAAGCAAAGCTGTTTTGGAGGCACACAACGAAAAATGCGGAGTCATAGCCATGCTCCGCAAAATCGCTCCCGTATCACACGAGATTTCGGTCGTTAGCACCGAATCGGTGAAAATCTAATCTATCGCCGCAAGGCGCATATATGCCGACACCGCCACCGCATAGTTAAATCGTGCGGTGATGGCGTTGGTGTATATCTGAATCCAGCTAATCTGTGCCTGCAATACATCGAGTACCGTAGCCTGTCCCTCCTGATAGGAGTATGTCGAGATGGAGAGGTTTTCGCCCGCAATATCCAGATTTCGAAGCGAAGATTGCATCTGCTGATAACTACTCGTCAAGGCGCTCCAACCATCAGCCTCTTCCTGCTCGACATCATCACGAATTTGCTCCCACAAATTCCGTTTTATTCTCATTTCGGCCTGAGCCTCGGCTACGGCGTGCTTGCGCTCACCCCAATGGAATATAGGGATATTCACCCCCAACATCATGCTTCCGTCTAAATAGGTGTGACCTGTTTTATTGGGCGAATAGGTCTGCCACGAGCCATTCACGCCGACATAAACATTAGGATTATACGATGCAGCAACACTCTTCACGCCGTGCTCCGCAGCCCTTGTAGCCCACATGGCCGCCAGCACATCGGGGCGACGCTCAATAATCTCGGTGTAGAGGCATCGGCGCGGCATGGGTATAGAATCAATTATTGATTGCGACAGCTCCACATCCGACGGCTCATGTCGCCCGCATAGATTATTAAATTGATGCAGGGCCTTTTCGTAATGATTCTGAGTGGTCATCTGCGCAAATTCGGCATCGCTCAAGCGAGCCTCCACCTGCAACAAATCCCCTTTGGCCACATACCCCTCGCGATAGCGCTCCTGCACAATCGCATACAACGATTTGATTATCTCAATATAGCTCTCGGTGGCCGCCAAATAGAGCTGCGTTGCCGACACCTGCCAGTAAGCATAATCAGCCTCATAGCGCATCGTAAGTCGCTCGTAGAGTTCATCATAGATAGCCACTTCCCGACTACTTCTCGCCTGACTCAATGCTGCACGCACTCCGCCTCCGGCATAAATCTTTTGCGAGAGTTGAGGAGTTACCGAAAATCCCCACAACTCATTATCTCCGCTATGCCTAAATCCTGTTGAGAGAGAAGCATCAGCCGAGAGAGATGGCAGAAATCCGGTTTTCTCTTTTTCTATCAACGATTCGGCTTTCGAAATATTCTCGGCAGCATTCAACAATTCGGTACTTGCACGATAGACACTATCCCGATAGGCCTGAAGGCTCATTTGCGCCCAAGAGGGAACGGCTACTACAATAATAGCCATCAAAAAGATGATTTTTTTCATTTGTTTACGATATTATTTTGTTAGAAAATAGTTACCCGCGCCGAAACTCTTTTACATTGTAAAATATAGCATAGACCACAGGCAATACAATCATTGTGAGCAGTGTGGCCACAAAAAGCCCTCCCATAATCGTTGCTGCCATACCGGCAAACAAGGCATCAAAGAGCAACGGTATTAAGGCTAAAATTGTCGTTATCGAGGCCACCGACACGGGCAACAATCTCTCTCGCGCGGCATCCACAACCGACACATATGGGTCCTCTCCCGCCGCTCGTTTCTCGTTGATTGACGCGAGCAAGATGACCGCATTTTTCACATTCATGCCGACCAGACCCAAAAGCCCCAGCAGTGAGAAAAAGTCAAATCTGTTGCCCGTCAGAAACAGGCCCGCCACCACGCCGATAAATATAAGTGGCGTCATAAGCAATATCACGATGGGGTCACGATAATTGCCAAACAGCAACAGCAGCACAACAAAAATCAACACCAATGCCAAAGGCATATTCTTTGCCAAGGCCTGATTCGACTCCTGCTGCGACTCCTGCTCGCCAAATATCTTCAGCATATAACCTTCGGGAATCTGCACTTCTGATTTTACGCGCTGAAGGAGTCGGCGAAAGAGTGCTATTGTATTCACCCCATCCTGTGGGTCGCATTGCGCTTTCATCACGCGTTGTCGATTGTATTGCTCGACAACGCCTCGCCGAAAATCAAAATCAAAGCGGCTGCTTGCCTGCTCGATGGAATAGACCCGCCCTCCTTGCGAAAAGATTGGAAGAGATTGCAGGTTTGAAAGATTAAAATCTTCGACACCCTCATCCTTCAGCACTACGGGAATAAACTCATCCCCACGCCTGAAATCCGCCATATGATAACCCTGCGTAGCCAGCGTGAGCCATTGTGCCATACGGCTGCGACTCACGCCTATGCGCTGACCCTTAATCTGCGAATAGACGGGTTGCCATGCCGGAATACGATTACCCCAGCTATTGCGAATATTTGTAGCACCCGGCTCTTGCCACATGATGCGCTCGACCTGAGCCGTCAAATCGAGCAATGTATCTATGCTGCTGCCCACAAATCCAATCTCGATTGTGGCATCAGGCACCGGCGAGAGCTTGAAGAGCGACGAGCGCAGCCACACATCGGGACACGAATCCGCGACGAATTTATCGAATCGGGCCTTAACACGCTCGGTAGAGCTTTTCTTATCGACCTCTATCAATAAATTGCCATAATTCGGGCGACCCACGACACTGCTGCTCGCCAAATAGTATCGCAAGGGCGTCGAACCGGCCGTGGTCGACACTCTCACCACCTCAGGCTGAAGGCCCAACCATCGGGTCATCGTCTTCAGATTTTGCTCCGTGGCCGATATATCATACCCTTCGGGCAATATCACTTCAGCACGGAAATAGGGTTTTTCGAGCTGCGGGAAGAAGTTTTGAGGCATCAGGCTCATCACGCACATTGATGCGCAAAACAGACATATCACGCCTGCAACAACCACCCAGCGGTGGCGCAACGCTCCGCGCAACATCGTATCAAACCACCCAAAGCTCTCTGCCACAGCACTCGACTTTGTGGGTCGCAACATCCACTCACCAAACATCGGCACTTGCGTCATGGCAAGCACCCAACTGAGCAATAACGACAACGAAACCACCACAAACAGCGGCTTTACAATCTCGGCAACCGACGATGGCGCCAAGTAAAGAGGCAAGAACGAAACAACAGCAATAAGCGTTGCGCCCAGGAGCCCCCATTTGGGATTATCGGCCCCTCGAATCAAAGCATTACGCGCCACCATGCCTCGAGCCATGGAGTTCATAGCATTATCCGTTACGACAATCGCGTTGTCGACCAACATGCCCATAGCGATGATAAATCCGGCCAACGAGGTACGGTTCACCCCCTCGCCCAACATATACATCACGAGCATCGTGCCTCCTATGGTAAAAATCAGCGACATGCCGATTAACACACCACTCCGAAGTCCCATGGCGAGCATAATCACCACAATGACAATAGCCACCGACTCCAACAAATTGAGCATAAACGAAAGGTTGGCCACATGAGCTATTTTATCCTCGGGATAAAGCTCTGCAATCTCCAGTCCCAAGGGCATTTCGTTCTCCAACTGCTGCAACCGCTCTCTGACGCTTCGCCCAATCGACACCACATCGGCCTCCGCCTCCGTCGAGATGCCAATACCTATTGCAGGCTTGCCATCCACCCTCATTACCTGAGTCGGCGGGGTCATATAATCCAATTCGATGCGGGCTATATCGCCCAAGCGGAATTGCTTACCATCCGAGGCGATAAGCAGCTGATTGGTAATATCATCAATCGTAGAATAAACGCCCAGCTCCAACACCCTTACCATCATCTCGCCGGCAACCACTTCGCCACTGTTGACCACAGCGTTTTGCTGCGTCATAGTAGACACAATCATCTCGGGGGTAATGGCAAAATTAGCCAACACCGAGCGAGTGATATAGATATTCACAACCGGAGTTTGCTCACCCCTCAGGGCGACTTTCTGCACTCCGTCGATTGTCACAACCTCGGTTTTGATGCGCTGCGCCCAATCGCGCAGTTCGCTCCACGAAAAACCCTCATCGGCCACCAGAGCGTAATATAAGCCATAGACATCGCTAAAATCGTCGTCCACGCGCACCGGGCCGGCCTCTGCGGGTAATCGCGCCGACATATTCATCACCTTTCGCCTTAGTTCATCCCACAATTGGGGTATTTCGTTTGCCCGCGTGCCGGATTCGAGTTCCACCACAATTTTCGATAGCCCATAGTATGATTGTGAGGTTATTTTTTTGACCTTCCGCATTGATTGCAGTTCGCGCGCAAGGGGCTCCGAGATAAGCTGCTCGACCTCCAAGGGTGTAGCTCCGGCGTATTCGCAACTGACCACAGCACTCTTCAGCACAAAGGTCGAATCCTCCTTCTTACCCATTTTGACGAATGCCCACACACCGCCCACGAGAAACAGCGCCAACACAAACCACACTATACTGCGATTACGCAGCGAATACTCCGCAAGAGTCATATCTTAGGCTTATTTAGGATTATTCAACACCTCCACTTCACGACCCTCACGCAACTTATACACCCCGGCCGTTACGACCTTTTCGCCTATGCTCAGACCCGACTTTACGCTCACCATATCGCGCCCGAATATATCGCCCAGCACCACTGCACGCTGCTCTACACGGCCATTTGGCTCCACAACCCACACATATGTTCCACCCCCGGCCGGGGCATATATCGCAGAGAGCGGCACCGCCAAACCTCGCAATTTGGCATCGTCGCTACGCATGGTTATTTGGCATGTCATACCCGGAGATATTCCATAGAAGTCACTATCGACAGCGGCAATTTTCAGCGCCACAGGGAAGCCCGAGGCATCCGACGAGGTCTTGGCGTATTTATGCAGACGCGCTGCAAACTTAAGTTTCGGCAGATTATCAAAACTGACATAAAAAACCGTCGTCGAATCGGCCAATAGCGGCAGACTCTTTTCGGGAATGGTAAATTCCACGGTTGTGCTGCGTGGGTTGACTAAGCGCAGGATGCTCTCACCCGACTGCACACGCTGATATGTATCCACATATATACGCTCTATAACGCCTGCAAACGGAGCCCGCAACTTGGTATCGGCAAGCAAATCCTTTGAATTGTCATATGTAGCCCGCGCCTGCACAAATGCGGTCTTGGATGATTCGAACTCTTGCTGCGACACGGCATTATGCTCCAAGAGGCGTTTCATGCGTTCATACTGCGAGCGGGCTCTCTCGTATTGCGCCCTATCGGCTGCAACTTGCAGCTCGACATCGCGAGGTTCAAGGCGCGCCAGCAAGGCTCCTTTTTCGATATAGTCGCCCTTCGACACATCGACACTCGCCACCTGACCCGAAATCTTAAATGCCAAATTTACAGCATCATCGGCAGTTGCCATGCCGGCAAAATCACGCTCGATATAATCCGTCGATAACACATTCGTAGCTTTTACCGAGCGAGGTTCCTGATTCTCCACCCGACGCGAGGAGCACGCTACGGCAATCACAGCACAACATATTACTACAAATCTTTTGCACATACGAAAAAAAATTGACCTTTGGAGAACCAAAAGTCAATTTTCATACCAAAAATATGGTAACGCCTAATTCTGCAATATTTATCTTATTCTATCCAATGAACGCACCAACATCTCATCCTTGAAGATTGCACGCGCAGCCATATAGACCAAAATGAGCGACACCAACGGGAATACTATGGCGATACGGAAACTCTGCGCATGGAACTCCAAATCCGAGAACATCCTGCCACTCAGATAATAATATATCGCCATAAATGCAATCGAGCCGAGCAACAGCACAATCTCCACGGCACACAGGCGAATCTGCAACAGGCGCTTCTTATACATAAAGATTGTAACCAAGGGAATCAATGCCGCAAGAGCAACAACAATACCCATATAGACCGTAGGAAACGACTGCTCGGCCCCCTTCAGCGCAAAAGCATAGAGCTTGAACTCCTCGGCTCCGGCCAAGAATGTAGCCAAAGGGCTAAATACGGCAGTTGCCATCATCGCCACAACCGCCAAGAGATATAAAGTTTGAATTCGTTGTATCATAACAATTTAGATTTTCTTATCTATTTTATAACAGTTCCTGTCGGCCGCACGACGATTGATAAGTTCGCCGATAAAGCCCGCCAAGAAGAGTTGCACACCCAAAATTATTGCCAAAATAGCAATGAAGAAGAGCGGTTGGTCGGTCACGGCGCGCAAATAGGTGCCATTCATCTGCTTGATAATCTTAGCCAAGATAATCCACAAGGCTGTACCGCCTCCCACCAAGAACATCAAAGTACCGAGGCTGCCAAAGAAGTACATCGGCGAGCGACCGAAATGCGACATAAACGACACGGTGATAAGGTCAAGATAACCCTTCACCATGCGCTCCATACCGAACTTCGATACTCCATATTTACGCTCCTGATGCTGCACGACCTTCTCACCGATGCGCTTAAAGCCGGCATGCTTTGCCAAAATCGGGATATAACGGTGCATCTCGCCGTACACCTCGATAGACTTCACAACCTTGCGGCGATAAGCCTTGAGTCCGCAGTTGAAATCGTGCAACTTTATGCCCGACACCACGCGTGCCGTCCAATTGAAGAATTTGCTGGGCCAACGCTTGCCTATCGGGTCATAACGCTTGCGCTTCCACCCCGACACCAAATCGTAGCCCCCCTCCAAAATCATACGACGCATTTCGGGGATTTCGTCAGGCGAATCCTGCAAGTCGGCATCCATCGTAAACACAACCTCGCCCTCAGCGGCCTCAAAACCGCAATACAGAGCTGCCGATTTACCATAATTGCGAGCAAAGCGTATGCCCTTAACCGAAGCATAGTGCTTTGACAAGAGTTCCACCTCGTTCCATGAGTTATCGGTCGAGCCGTCATCCACCATAATCACCTCATATGCAAGGCTATTGGCCTTTGCGACCCTGTCAATCCAAGCCACCAATTCACTGAGCGACTCCTCCTCATTATAGAGAGGTACGACTACCGATATATCGAGTTTCTTTGTCATTATCTACCCTCTTTTACTCCTCATCCTCAGCGTCAAACAACGCAGGTTCGCGCTTTGCCGCAATGGCAACAAACAAACCATAGAAACCGTTACCTACAACACTGCCGAACATACTCCAAAAGAGAGCCGGCAGAGGTGAGAACATCATCGAGCGATACATCGCTGCGATAGCCTCAGCCTCGTCACCGCCGATGCCGGCCTGAGCAAAAGCCGCCAACATCTGCTCATACAACTGCTCGAACTGCTCGGGGAAGAGCCAATTGCTTGCAACAATCTGGTATGCTCCGGCGATAATGCCGGCAAAGAGGCTCATCGCCACAATAAATCCCAATGATTGGCCGTAAGAGTAACCCTCCTGCTGGAATTGCATAGCACGACGACGGGTAAACCAGAAAAGCAGATAGATTGTAAGTGCCACATTAGCAATGCTCCACAGACCATTCACCTTTGGCAACACCATAGCCAATATTGAAAATACAACACCTACCAAACCTAAGATAGCTCCGCCTCGAGAAGCCTCTCTCCAAAAAGTTGATTGTTTCATAATCGTATCTTTTAATTGTATAATTTCACATTGTATATTCGTCGCGACAGCGGATATAACATACAAAGATACATTTTGTAATGCAAAATTCAAAATTCAAAATTCAAAATTATGCTTACACCCCACAAATGGACTATTTAATACCGCTTAATACCACATATTACCACATAAAGCCAACTCGGTTGGCGTGCCATCATCTGCCATACAAACAAAAAAGAGGCAACCAAACAGTTGCCTCCAATGTACTCGAAGCCGGGGTCGAAGGTCGCAACGCAGTTGCGAGCTCGCGCGGACACCTTTTAGCGCAGACCGTAGGTCGAGCAATAAACATCACTGAAGTCCGCGCAACCGCATTTTAAGGTGAGCACCGCGGGTGTACTCGTTTGTCGGATGATGGCAAAGGCGAAGCCTATGGGGTGATGTGTGGAAGTGGGCAAACTTGTTTGCACAATACCACATATTACCACATAAAGCCAACTCGGTTGGCGTGCCATCATCTGCCATGCAAACAAAAAAAGGAGGTAACCAAACAGCTACCTCCAATGTACTCGAAGCCGGGGTCGAACCGGCACGGCCATTACTGGCCACAGGATTTTAAGTCCGGCGTGTCTACCTATTCCACCATTCGAGCTACACCATCCTCTCGCTTTCGCGCTAAGACGCCACAAAAGTAAGAAAATTATTTTAATGTACAAATATTTGCCTCCAAATACTCCACAACCTGCTCCTTATGCGCGGGATGAAACCAGCTTATATCTGCATCGCGGCGGAACCATGTGAGCTGGCGCTTAGCATAGCGACGCGAGTTGCGTTTTATGAGTTCTATCGCCTCCTCGCGACTTATCGTGCCATCAAAGTATTCAAACATCTCGCGATAACCTACCGTCTGCAACGAATTGAGTTCGCGCATGTGATACACCGCACGCGCCTCCTGCTCCAGGCCTTGCTCCACCATAATATCCACGCGCCTGTCAATACGCTCATACAACACCTCGCGCGACATGTCGGTACCAATCTTCACAATGTTGAACGGGCGCTCACGCACCTCACCTCGCCGTAACGACGAATAGGGCTTACCCGTTGTAATGCACACCTCCAAGGCTCGCAGCACGCGTGCAGGGTTTTTCCTGTCCACAATCTCATAGAACTCGCTATCGCGCTCGCGCAACTCCTCGGCCAAAGCCTCCAAACCCTCATTTTTCAAGCGTTCGGCCAACTGCTGTCGCACCGCGGCATCAGCCTCGGGCATGTCATCCATGCCTTCACACAGGGCCTTCACATATAAGCCCGAGCCACCTACGGCCACCACGACATCATGCCGCTCGAACAGCTCCTCCAAACGCCGCAACGCCGCCACCTCGTAAGCACCACAATTAAACTCATCCGTCAAGTCATGCGAGGCTATAAAGTGATGCTCCACGCGCCTCAGTTGCTCGTCGTCGGGCTGCGCCGTACCGATAGGTATGCCACGATAGAATTGGCGCGAGTCGGTAGAGATTATAGGTGCCGCAAAGTGCTCGGCCACGGCAATCGAGAGGTCGGTTTTACCGGAGCCCGTAGGGCCGACAATCACTATGAGCGTTTTAATACTCATCGTCGTAGTTGTCGTCGCCGTCGAAATCGCCGAACTCGCCCATCATCTCCTCGAATATCGAGCCACTCTGCTCATTTGCCTCGGGGTCGTATTGGTCCGGAGCGGGCGAATGTTCAAACTGCAAGCGAGGATAAGTCATACCCTTTTGAGGCTCCTTAGCCTCAATCAGTTCCATAAAATAAGCCCTCTCGTTGAATGGGTCAAAGAGATATATCAGGCGAGCATACAGACAGGTCAGCACATCCTCCAGGCGCGCCGTATTCATCGGTTTAGGCAATCCCAAGCCGGCATCGCCCATACCTTCGCCCATATCCATAAAGGTATACTCCTGCTCACGCTCCCATCTGTCGTCGGCAGTAAAGAACGACGCCATGCAGGGGTCATAGCCCAACATTTGCAATATAAACTCATGCAAATCAAGTAGCGTAGCATTCGATTCTATCTCGAAATCGCGGACAAAATTATCGTTTTCGTCCGTCAACATTCTAAAACGATAAATCATATTATTTTCAGGTTAGTTACTCCACATGATAATGTTTTGCCAAACCACCCTCGGCCGTTTCACGATAGAGGCTCGGCAGATTGTGACCCGTCTCCTTCATTACCGCCACGACATGGTCAAAAGTCACACGATGTTTTCCGTCGGAGAGTATGGCAAATGTCGCAGCATCAATGGCTCGCGCTGCTGCCACAGCATTACGCTCGATGCAAGGTATCTGCACCAAACCGCATACCGGGTCGCAAGTAAGGCCCAAGAAGTGCTCCAAAGCCATCTCGGCAGCATACTCAATTTGCCATGGAGTGCCTCCCATTAGCTGACACGCAGCCGCCGCAGCCATAGCGCATGCCACTCCTATCTCGCCCTGGCAACCCACCTCGGCGCCCGAAATTGAAGCATTAGTTTTGGCAATATTTCCAAAAACTCCGGCCGTAGCCAATGCTCGCAAAATTCTAATTGGTCGGTAGCCATTCACATCGGCCAAATGATATATAACGGCAGGCAACACACCACATGAGCCACAAGTGGGAGCCGTCACGACCTCACCTCCCGAAGCATTCTCCTCCGACACTGCCAAAGCATAGGCATACAGGCGCGAACGATTGCTTATCGTAGGGCCATACTCCTTGGATTTCACCCAATAGGTACCCGCTTTGCGCGCAACCTTCAAGCCTCCGGGCAACACGCCGTCGTTATTAAGGCCATTCTCTATCGTGCTGCACATCGAATCCCATATCTGCTGCAAATAATCCCAAATATCCTCAGATTCGCTATCCTGGACATACTCCCATATGGTTTTACCCTCGCGGTCGCACCATGCCAGAATATCCTTCGCCGTAGTTAGCGGATATATCTTTTCACCCGCTAAATGGGGCATCTCGGGACTTGAAATATCACCACCTCCGATGCTATAAATCTCCCAGCTATCAATAACGGCCTCTCCGCGCAGAGCCTCAAACAACATTCCGTTGGTATGATACTCCTTGACTATCTCGGCCCGCCATACAATTTCGGTGGGAGCCTTTCGCTCCAGCACTTCGCGGATAGCAGCATCTGTCAGGTGACCCTTGCCTGTTGCAGCCAACGAACCATAAAGCGTAACACGAAACGCCTCGGCTATATCGTTCTTAGCAAGGAAAATCTCGGCAGCCTTACGCGGCCCCATGGTATGGCTACTCGACGGGCCGTGACCGATTTTGTACAAAACCTTTAACGATTCCATAATCTTACATAAAATTACATACGACAACTACACATGTCGCAAAATCTCTTCCAAACTCTGGAAGTGATTCTTATAATCCTCCAACGAGCGGCGAATAACCTCGTAAGCCTCCTCGCGGCCATAAGTAGCCACAATCTCGACCTTGCGCTGACGCTGCTCGCTATCACGATCCACGGCCGGCATATCCTTATAGGTGAGGAAGTAGTGCTTCAATCTGTCGACAACAATATGCGGTAACTCCTCAATATCGCCATAACCGCGATATGTGGCGTCGTTACGCAATACGGCAATAATCTTATCATCGGCCTCGTCGCCGTCCAGCATGCGGAATCCACCGATGGGCTTCACACTGGCAATAATATCACCATGTGAAATGGTGCGCTCGGTCAAAACGCAAATATCCAAGGGGTCGCCATCGCCTTTAATATTTTGGCGGCCGGCTTTCTCCATGCAATATGCAGCGATAGAGTCACCGCAAAAGCTCTGAGGGATAAATCCATAGAGGGCCGGAACAACATTTGAATACTTCTGCGGGCGGTCGATACGGATATATCCGCTCACCTTATCCAACTCGTATTTAATGGTATCGGTAGGCACCATTTCGATAAAAGCTGTAACAATCTCGGGGGCATCTTCACCCACCTCAAGACCATGCCACGGATGAGATTTATAGCGCAAACCCATCAATCGGGCAATAGGGTCATTTATCTTATTTCCCATAGTTAGTGAATTTATATAGTACAAAACTACTAAAAATTTTAAGCTAAACGACTAAATCCGTCAAAAAAAAGATTTTTTTACCCGGAAAATTTTATCTTTGCAAAGTATTAAAACTCTAAACGAAACACCTCAAATGAAAAATCGTATTGTCTATATCGATTACATCCGCATCTTTGCATGCTTTCTTGTAATGTTGGTACACGCCAGCGAACACTTCTACGGCATCGTAAGCGAATCGGCAATGGCAGGCCCGCAATCATTCCTTACAGACGAGGCCGACCGCCTTTGGGTGTCGCTCTACGACGGATTTTCGCGCATGGCAGTGCCCTTATTCATGATTGTTTCGGCATTTTTGCTCGTTCCAATGCGCGAAGAGCAAACAACATGGGATTTCTATAAACGCCGCATCAAGCGCATTGTACCGCCCTGGGCATTTTTCGCCATTCTTTACAGCACATTGCCACTATTGTGGGGTGGTTTTGGCTGGGATACAGCCTCGATGGATTTAGAGCGTTTGTTACTGAATTTCCCGACTATGGCAGGACACTTCTGGTTCTTATATCCCCTATTGGGTATCTACCTGTTTATCCCCGTTATCTCGCCATGGCTTAAGACAGCAACCAAGCGTGAGGAGCAGTTCTTCATCCTTTTGTTTTTGATTTCGACCTCGATGCCATACCTGAATCGCTGGTTTGGCGAAGTGTGGGGCGAATGTTTCTGGAATCAGTATCATATGCTGTGGAACTTCTCGGGATATTTGGGTTATTTGGTTTTGGCGCACTATATCCGCTTTCATATCGACTGGAGCCGCACAAAGCGCTTCTGGGTGGGCCTCGCAGCGATGCTTGCGGGTGCTGCCACGACAATCTATTCGTTCTATGTGCAGGCTGTGCCGGGCATGGTACACTCCACACCCGTCATCGAGGTCGGCTGGGCATTCTGCACCATCAACTGCGTAGTGTTGACATTCGGAGCCTTCCTGTTATTCACCTGCATCGAGGCTACATCAGAGCCCAAGGCTATTGTAAACCTCTCGAACCTGAGCTTCGGAATGTACCTTGTACATATCTTCTGGTTAGGACCCTGCGTGGCGCTGATAAAGGATGGCTTGGAATTACCTACGGCGCTGGATATTCCGCTTATCGCCATAGCGACATTCGCCTGCTCGTACCTAACGATAAAACTCATATCCCTCATCCCCGGCAGCAAATGGATTATAGGGTAAAAGAAAGAATAGAGCGGCAAGAAACCGCTCTATTCTTTCTTTTACTAATCTTTGCTACCTCGACCTAAAAGCACACCACGCAAGGTAGAGCGTACATGCAATAACGACACCTACTCCGCCTACTACCCCCGCCTGCGCAATAGCGACACCTATTATTGGCGTAACAACGCCACCTCCGGCAATTGCCGTAATCATCAATCCCGAAATCTGATTCGCCTTATCTGGGCTGTTCTGCAAAGCCAAAGAGTAGATTATCGAGAAAATGGATGATGCAAAGAATCCGACAGCTCCGATACATGCTAAATTGGCGGAAGCATTCTGCGTCACTATCAGCACAACCAACGCAACCAGGCATGCAATAATATTAACCCTAAAGTACTTCGTTGCACTAACGCGAGCCAACACAACAGCACCCAGCAATGCACCTATGGTGCGGCACAAAAAGTATATTTGAGGAGCAATTTTTGCCTGCGAGAGAGTCCAGTCGAAACGCATTATCATCAATTTTGAGCTGATAAAATTGATTGCGACATCTACACCGACAATGAAAAATATACCCAGAAAGAGCATCAGCAGCACTCGATTTTTAAGTAGCGCAAAGCTATCGCGCATCGAAATGCCACTATTTGCAGCCACCTCTTCGCGCTGGATAGGCGTTGCAGCCAGCCACAAAGCCGAAAGGAGAGTAATAGCACCCAGTATCGGGAAGCAATAGTACCAATGCTCATCGCCGAAATAGAGCGTCGCTATAAGCACAATTTCAGGCCCTAAAAGCGACGACAGGGCCTTAATAACCTGCCCTAAATTCAGCGTACTTGTAAGTAATCGTCCTTCTGTCACGACATTACTCAAGAGCGGATTTAACGACACTTGCAATATTGCATTTCCGATACCCAGCAATGCGAAAGCCGCCATGCAGGTAAAGCTATTATACGCCACAAGCGGCAACATCATACCGACAATCGTAACAGCCATACTCAGCAACACCGTACGCTTACGCCCCCAGCGATTCATCAAACCGCCAACAGGAATTCCCAAAAAGAGAAACCATATAAAGACCATCGACGGTACAAATCCTGTAACGGCAGGTGACCAATCGAATGAATGTTGCACATAATCGGAGGTAAACCCCACAATATCACAGAATCCCATCACAAAAAAGCCAAACATTATTGGCACGATGGCATATTTACGATTTTCAAATTGCGCGCCCATAGCTACTAAATATTTTTATCCAACTCCGACAAAGCATAAGTATATGCACCTAAAGCTACGGCGCGGCTCGTTCCAAGCTCGGAAACAGCGACACCCACCTTACGATGTGACATATAAGGTACTTTTTCGTCCGAGAACGGGACCTTAACCATCATATCCTGTTCGGCAAGGAATTCGGATAATTCCATTTCGTCATCCAAATCATACGCTTCGCTCTGCATACAATCAAATCCTACCCCACCAAGGGTCTGCACCTTTCTTCGCATTTCGGCAAGCACTGCGGGCATAATATATTTCGATGCACCCATCACTCCGCCACCTATAACAGCCAAGCCGTCAATCAGATTCAAGGCTCTTACAATAGCATCTCCGGCAGCACTTCCAACCCGACGGAAACTCTCCACAGCGGCCTCCCGATTGCCGTAACGGATACCCTCGGCAATTTCGAAAATATCCTTAGGCTCCAACGCCGACTCATCATGGCTCAATTCTGCATAATGACGCTTTACGGCGCGAATACTGACGCACTCCTCGACCATAATTTCAGGATTCGCCCTATCGCGCATCAGATAGAGGTCGCCACCGACACCATTATCACCACGCAACAGATGCCCATCTATTACCACTCCGCCGCCGAAACCTGTACCGATGGTCACACCCAGCAAATTACGATAGCGACGCATACTGCCTCGCCTCTGCAATTCACTATTTATCTTAGGCAGCACGCCTGCCAATGCCTCACCATATGCGAATAAGTTGCCATCATTATTTATAAAGACAGGGATATTAAATCGCTGCTGCAAATAGGGTCCCAGAGCCACACCACCTCGGAATGCAGGGAAGTTTGGAGCATCCCCGATGATGCCACGCTCATAATCCGCAGGTCCGGGGAAGGCAAAACTTATAGCAACCGGAGTAGATGTCGTTTTACTCCACACCTCCTCAAAACCCTGCGCGATTGTCCTTAGACATGCCTCAATATCGTGTGTTACGGCAGGTATAGATATTGGCTCCACCACCTGACGGCAACCCTGAATAGCAGAAAACACGAAATTTGTACCCCCTGCATCAAGTGTCAAAACCACTCTTTCGTCGTGCTGATACATAAACTAAACTCTATTTCTGATTCTAAAAACGAACATACGCCTTTATGGTTGCATACTCCTTGTCGCACTCTCCGCATGGGCGGATTATATACTCTCCGACAGCGGCCGGGACTATAAAAGTTTCAGCATAATGGACCTCAAATGGCTCAAACTCGCCATTCACACTCTCCACCGACACCACATCGCCCTCGACAAGATTCAGCACATTCACACTGCCATAGGTATTATGCTTGACCGGCGCAGTAAAACGATGTCGGCGTGTTTCGATAAATTCATTCTGATGCAATCCTGTTCGCTCCTCAACCCAGCCCGAGCCGGAATCAACGACAGATACTTGGTTGTATAAATTATTATATACATAATCGGTATCACGCCTCCAATTAATCACCTTCTCACCTCGCTCGATATTTATCGGACGCGGCTTGCCATCAAGACCCAAACGCTGCCAATCCCACAACTTAAATGTAAAGATATTGGGCGTTGAGCTTATCTCCAAAACCAGGCTATTCGCTCCGGAGCAGTGGATAGTACCTCCTGGTATCAAGAAATGGTCGTGCTTGCGCGCCGAGATACGATTAACATATTTCTCGGCATCGAACACTATCTCACCGCGCTGTGCAGCCTTCAAATCCGCAATCATCGCATCACGGTTGATACCCTCCTTTACTCCGAGAAATACCGTAGCATCATCTTCGGCATCCAAAAGGTAATAGCTTTCATCCTGAGTATATTTCATGCCGAAATTATCATATATAAATTGCGTTGTAGGATGCACCTGAAGGCTGAGGTTGCCACCCCCCATTGTATCCAAAAAGTCAAATCTAATAGGAAAATCCTTGCCGAACCTCGCCTCAACGGCCTCACCCAACAATGCCCGACTCTTTAGCAGCACCAAATCCACCGCAGGAATCTCAAAGCGATGATCTTCGATTTCAAAATAGAGGCTATTCTCCTCGGGGACACAGTCAAAGCACCACCCAAAGTTCTCTTGCGACCTATCCAAATCGCACACCTCTTTCATCCACTGACCACCCCACGGCGCAGGGTCAAAGAAAGGTACAACTCTAAATGGGCCCGATGCCGTTTGTTCTATTCCCCGCATAAAAGTTGCGCGGTCTATCATTTTTGGAGCATGAGGCTCATGTGTATCTATCCAAAACTCTATCTTGCCGAAATATTCGTCCTTATGCCTATCACATATGCGCCAATCATTAAAATATCCGCGTTTATACTGCAACGACGGAGCCTCCGCATGATTGTCCACCCCAAAAGCCTTCACCTCATGACGACGGAAGCGCTGCTGAATCTCCCAGCGCGCCATATCGGCATAAACAATCATCGCATCGTCCGCAACCCTCGCAGCGCCCGTTCCTATAACGATATAGCACTCCTCCGATGCCGCCATATCACAACGGCACTTCGACAATTTATCCTCGTCAAAGTAATCATCCAGGCGCAAAGGCGACACATACCCAAACAGAACATCGTTCGTCATATAACGCGATGTCATATTCAAAATCTCGCTCTCCGATTTCAAAAGGCTACGCACATCAATTATTGTAGCATTTACAACACTTGAAAACGCCTCAAAAATCTCACTTTCATATACTCCGAGATAGAGATCTATCGCCAATACTCGGCGATGCCCCATATGCGATTGTATCATTGCAATAATATCCTGCCAACCGCATGTCACGACACCTGAAATCTTCGTAGACGGGAACTTATCGTAATTGAACCTTTTCATATATATTTACATTTCGAATATATGTTTAGACATATTAAACAATACAAAGATATGATTAATTTCCAAACGGTACAAAAATTTACAATATTTTTTGATATGTATAGCTCTCTAACCTCAAGCACATTTACACCTATCCAAATACAATATATTGATTGTGCGATAGATAATCACAATTATCGGCTCGGTTATTTTTCACAAGCAGCCACATCCAAATCGACATATACACCGAAAACGACTATTTGTATATACAATTAGACATCCATTTACACGACACAAAAAAAAGAGTGCTCAATATTTTTTGAACACCCTATTGCCTCTCGGCAGAACCTTGTTATATAGCCCTATTTATTGTCGGAATCATTCCACCTCAATCTCCTCTATCGGTTGCTGTTGCACCTTATCCAGCGGATGCACCTGATACTCGACCTTCCCGAAGTCGATTTTTGCGAGGTCGATGCAGCGAATCGAGTTGTTGTACATGGTTTTGTAGTACACGCGCCTATTGCTTAAATCTATCGCCGAGGTCCATTGTGTAGCACTTATTATATCGGGTGCTTTGCCGGCGGGATGCTCAATACCGATTGGCACATCGAAATTATTAAGCAGGTGGAAGCTCTGCAACACGGTTTCATGCCCCGTAGCCTGTTGTGGCGCCGTAGCCCGATAAAATGCCGCTCGCACGAAGCGCGATGGGGGCGTCGCGTCGCCAGGCAGCCCCAAAAATCCCGAATTTCCGCCTATGGGGCGCAATTCCTCGTCCGACAGGCGATGCTCGGGAGCACTTCCCGGATAGAGGTTCACATAGTTATTGAGGTTTGTCAAGTGCCACTCAAAACCCGGAGCATTGGTTATAACGCCCACCTTGTTTTCGTAGAAATGAGGCACGCCGCCCACGATCTCCATAACAACCTGACGGCCCGAACGCTCACCTATGCGCCAATGCACCACAGCCGAAGAGTCCAAACCCACGATGCGCACCGAGGGCAGCGCTGCCTTCACTTCGTCAATTGTCGAAAACGATGCCAAAAGCCACGCCACGACCTGCAAGTCACCCAAAGTTCGAGCATTCTGCGACGGCTCATATCGCTCATAACCGCCATATTGCGGAAAGAAGAATAACCCCGCCGACAGGCCCTCTTCGTTGATTCCCTCGGCAATAAACTCCTCCTTTACAACCGACAGTCCCACAACGCCATAGCGCGCCTTGAACTGCAAGCCGTTCCGCCCCGAGGGAGTGAACGACTGCATCTCATGCCCGCGCGGAATAACCACATAATTGCTCTCTAAGACCATTGCCGCCGCCTCGATAGTGCGCGCCTGCACATAGCTGCCATCCTTTGCGCGCAGCGAAATTCCCGTACATGCCATAGCCGGCACTGCACCTCCGCACAGCGCCGCCAAACCCAAAACAAAACTCTTTTTAGTCATAATTCACTTGATATTGATTTCCAATCCCAAGCGCATATTTCGTACCAAGAAATAGAATAGTATGACCAATAAATTTCTGCATTAAAAAAATCGCCCTCCGCTATGGCAGAAGACGATTTTCTAAGACTCGGGGTTGGGGAGCCAGCTACAGCTTTGGTTCCCAGCCCTTTTCGTATTTGCGACCCCAGAGTTGATTTACCTCGCGGTCGGCATTCAGTATGCGGCCGCTGACGGGGTCGATGTCGAGAGAATGGCCCACGCGCTGGGCGATATTGCCATACTGCACAAGCTGGGTACTGATACACGCCTCGACAATATCGGAGTTGAGCTTCGCGCCCGAACGGATAGCGTCAAACCAGTTGCGGAAGTGGAAGGCATCAAGCGCCTCCGAAGGATTGAGCAAATTACCCTCCTCGAATTGCAGCTGGCTCTGCACATCCTTTATAACTTTACCCTTCATATCGCAAATCTTGTAGTCGTTGCCACCAGAGAGATAAAGCGTAGCTTTCTCGCCATAGAACGCAACGCCCAAACCCTGATTATCAACGGGTTGCGAATTGCAACTACGACCCTCCCACGAGCACGAGGCCTCATCGCCAAACTGATAGGTAATGAGCTGCGTATCGGGAGTTTCCCAATCGTCATGATAGTGGTAGCGGCCACCGATAGAATCGACCTTGGTAGGATAGCCCACCTGCAAGCCCCAGCGCAGCAAATCGACGAAGTGAGTGCCATTATTCAACGCCTCACCTGTGCCCCAATGCCAGAACCAATGCCAATTATAATGTACGATATTGTCCTTATACTCGCGACGCGGAGCGGGGCCCTGCCACAAATCCCAATCGAGCCATTCGGGCACGGGAGCGACCTTACCCACGCCAATCGAGGGGCGCGAATTGACATACCACGACTTGGCATAGCGTACCTTACCAATGTTTCCGGCGTGAATCTCGGCAATCGCGGCCTGCACATTGGGCCACGAGCGGCGCTGATTACCCACCTGCACAACCTTGCCATATTTCAGCGCTGCACGCATCAGCAACTCATTCTCGGCGGGATTATGACTCGTAGGTTTCTCCAAATATACATGCTTGCCGGCCTGCATAGCCATAATAGCCGCCGGAGCGTGCCAATGGTCGGGCATAGCAATGATAACTGCATCAACATCCTCCTTTTGGAGCATCACGCGCAAATCCCTCTCGCCCTTTGGAGCTGTGCCCGTAATCTTTCTTACGCTATTTTGGCAACGCTCGATAGCGCGCGAATCGACATCGCAGACATAGGTAATCTCACATTCGGGCAACTTACACAAGCCCTTGGCAATGCCTCGACCGCGCGAGTTTACACCTATAATACCTATGCGGATACGGTCATTCGCTCCCGCAACATTTTGGTACGAAGAATTTGCAAATGAAGATGTTACACCT
This sequence comes from Alistipes sp., assembly GCA_045125895.1. Classification (GTDB taxonomy): domain Bacteria; phylum Bacteroidota; class Bacteroidia; order Bacteroidales; family Rikenellaceae; genus Alistipes. The sequence continues at coordinate 232,923 of JBGVNT010000004.1, read as the reverse complement.
CCCAACGAGAGTGCTGCCGCACCGGCAAAAGCCTGCTTTAGAAAATCTCTTCTTGAAACCATATCTCTATTATTTTATGCTTTTTGTTTGCATCTTATTTCGGAATTATATAGTTTAGTGGTGTTAAGCGTCATTCTGAGCATTTGTTTTTAGACTCTCACGGTCGGCAAGCCTCCCTCTGAGTGACGAAAAACGAATGCGTGAGAATCTCTATACCTTTTTAAGGCACACCACTAAACTATATAATTCCGTTTTATTTGCGCTGTCTGAATTTGCAGACCATGCGACAAACCATCTTTACCACACACTTGAACACGCAGCGTGCGGCATATATTATTGCAGCCAGAACGATAGTATAGCCCACATTGGTGTAGAGTTCCGACCACTCGGTCTGATAGTGCCAAACAGCGTAGGCATTACAACCAATAGCCACCAAAAGGCAGACGCCGAAAACCACCGCCTCACGCACCACATCGCGGAGTGTAATGGCCAAAATAACCTTATCAAGTTTCATAGCTAAAATTTCATGTATGGTATTTTATACTCGTCGGGGAATTTTATCGTGCGGCACTCCTCCATGGCTTGATTACCCAGCAGACAGAGCAGCGTCGAGCAGTAAGCCTCCTCAACAACATTTTCGGCCTTCTCGCCCGTAAGGCACGACTGGCAGAATGCCGACAGGATAACATCCGAGCCATCATTATCGGCACCCACAGTACTCTGGCCGCTATTGACCGACACCGCACCCTCAACAAGCGAATGGGGAGCATATGTCTTGCGCGTTTCCGAACGCCAGCTCGGGCCGGCTGTGGGAATTGCACCCAAGGTCTTCTCCTGCGTTTCGCGCAGCAGCTGACGAATACCCGAATATTGATTGTCATCCTCTAAATAATAGATACCCTTGGTCATATCAACCGTACCCTTATGTCCGAGGATTTGGTCCTCCATGCCGTTATATTTGTTCGAGATAAGTGACTCGTAGTTTATCTTCACGCCGTCCGAATAGCGATAGATGACATTCACATTATCATAGACTTCGCGACCATCCTTCCAAAAGACTATATCTCCCATGCCCACGATTGTTTCGGGCATGCGCTCCATAGCCCAATTGCAGACCTCCAATTGGTGGCACGCGAGTTCGGTCATCAAACCGCCCGACGATTCGCGATACAGTCGCCAATTTATCCTGCGCTCCAACTCGGGCGAGGGAACAGGCCTGCGCCAGTCGGCATTACGGAACCAATGGCAACGCATACCGACAATGTCGCCGATAAGGCCCGAATGGACGCGCTCCATGCCCTTGATATACTTTTCGTCGTACATTCGCTGCATGCAGAAATAGAGAGCCTTATCCGTGCGCTTGTAAGCCTCATAAATTGCCCTACACTCGCTCATCGTACGCGCCATAGCCTTCTCGCAGAAGGTGTGCTTGCCTGCCGCCAGAGCATCCAACACCATCGGGGCGTGCCAATTGAGCGGCGTGGCGATAATCACGCCGTCGACATCCTTAGCCTCGAGCAACTGCCGATAGTCGCTATATGTGCGAGCATTGGGGCATAACTCGGCAGCAGCCTTCAAGTTGGGCTCGTAGTCATCACACAAGGCAACAACCTCGGCATGAGGTATAAACTTTAAGTTATGAAGATGATACTGACCTCGCGAGCCGCAACCGATAAGCGCCACGCGAGCCTTATCACCTTTAATCTCCTCCAATTTTTCGGGCGTCTGCGACCTGAGCCACGGCATCGAGAGCAACATCGCTCCGCCGGCCATATAACCCAACTCCTTGAAGAATTGGCGACGACTCAACTCCTTTTCGACCTTTTTATTCTCCTCCATATATTATAATTCGTATTTTTTCGTCCTTACAACATCAAAATTTTTCACTATGCGCTCCATCTGCTTCTCTGTGGCAATCATCTGCGCCGTACTCAGCACCTCGGCATCAAGCGGATTCTTGGCCACCACACAACTCAGCACCCTATCGCAAATTTGCTCTCCACTCTGCGGATTTACGATATGCCCCGCATACGAGGGAGTATTCCCCGATATTGAGAGGGTTTGGTCGTGCAATGCAAATCGCGCCACCTCGCGACCATCATACGGCGACGGCAAACCAATCATCCATTCCTCACCATCGGGCCTGCAGCCTATGGTCATTATCGTGCTATGGCCAAAATCGACAATCGCACTCTTTATGCCCTGCTGCTCCAGCATCTCCTCCACCTGCAACAGCGCATATCCCTTGGCAAAACCGCCAAAATCGAGCGTCACATCCGGCTTATACTTCCGCATCTGCCCCTCGTCTATCTCCACAAAGCTCATATCCCGGCGCGTAATGTCGAATAATCGCTCCGTCTTTAGCCAATACTCCCGACACATGCACAACACGCGCCTCAACTCCTCACTCACCGCGTGCCACAGAGTATCCTGATAGTTATTCACGAGCGCCACCTCGCTCCCCGCATCAAAGCGGTTAAATATCGCATGCCACGCCTCTAATCGCTCGACAATCTGCTGCCACAATAGCTCCAACTCCTCGCGACGCTCATCATAGAGAATCATCTCGAACCGCGTACCCATAATATCGGGATGCTGAGCATAAAATGCCCGCTGCTCGGGGTAGTATTCTGATAGAGGCTTTTGCATAGGAGCAGTAATTCTAATTCAAAATTATTAGAGAATTGGAAAAGTGGGTAATATTTAGAAAACTATCTTTGCTCTTTTATCTTTCATCTTTGCTCTTCGCCAACTCTACACCTTCGGTCGTAAGCCAATACTTCGACAAAGCATTTTCGCGCTCCCAGCGAGGTGCTTTGTGCTCCTTTATATAGCGGAAATAGCTCTGCGCCACCTGCCCGAAGTGGTTTTCATGGCTACCCAGGCTCTCTTTCGAGAACTCCAACAAATAGCGACCTTCATCCTCGGCTGTAACGGAAATATATGGATTTTCGCCATTCAACTCGGCAACAGCCTTCTGCAAAGCAGCATCAAACTCCTCGGCGCAGACGCCCTCGGCACGAACGACATAAAAATTCTTCTTATAACCGGTTTGCTCGTTCTGCAAAATCTCTATCGCCGAACGCGTGCCTCGCTTTATCGACTGCGACGAGCCTCCCACGCCCTGAGGCGCAAGGAATGGCCAATGTACCGTAATGGCCACATTCACGCCATTCATCTCGAACGATAGTTTTCCATTTGCCATAATCTCCAACACACCCTCCGAATTGAGATATTTCTGCATATACTCGGGCAGAGACTCAGCCCTTGTCGAGCGCTTGTAATCGTCGAGCGTAACGAGCGTAGGCCAATGCTCGGCATCTGTCAAAACCACATCTTTATCATATCGGATGCCCTTTTCGGAGAAGCAACTCCACTGCACAAGGTCGATAAGGTGCGTCGTAACATCGGCAAGACCCTCACCCTGCTGCTCGACATCGTAATACCACGCGGGACGCGACGAGGCCTTACCACTCGACGAGAGGCGACAGAAGTAATGCACGCTCTCCATCTCAACCGCAGGCTGCTCCTTTGAACCCTTCTGCAACTTGCCAAACACCTCCTTGTTATGCAGCAACGCCTTCTCGACAATATTATATATATCGTATCGCTCGGTCATAAGTTCGTAGAGCACCAAGCCCTTCTTCTCGGCCAGTTTGTACGACTGCTCCAACAGCGCAAAATCCTCCTTCGAGATTGCCATAGGCTTGTCGGCCAGAACATTGTAGCCGGCCTTAATCGACTCGTAGATATAGCGGGTTTTCCTCTTGTTATTGCCCGAAATCACCACCGTGTTACCCTCCGCTTCGGCGAGCATCTTCTCCAGGTAGCCGTCGCCGACATATTGCTCAACAACCCACTGCGTAGGATTGTGCTTGCGGTTGTTGTAGTAGTTGATATTGTAGAGATAACCACCCAACTCGGGGCCCTCGGGTGCATAGACGCTCACCGTGTCGCACATGCCCTCGATGCGGTGCATCTGCAACAATCCGGCATGGAAATGACCGGGGTCCAATACGATTATACGATTCTGCTCGGGCGCAGAGTCACTCTTGGGCGCCGAACACGCCACCGCACCCAGCATCAAACCTCCGACAAAAAAGCGCAAGAAATTCTTCATATCTTTTGGATTCTAAATTCTACTTCACAACTGATAAAGACCAGTCCAGCAATTTACTATCCTTACAAAGTTATGAAAATAATTTCGCAAAACAGCAACAGCAATTGCAGATTTACACCTTTTCAATCAAAAAATATAGTCTCCAAAACATTTCATATAGCCGCACACTAAGACCAACAAACAATAGTTTATCTACCCAACAACATTTTGAAGACCACCGGCAATCCAAACTACTCACACCAAAACGATAAGCGGGACTTGAACGGCGGCAGAAGCCGAGAGCAGACCTATGGGAGGTTGTTGTAATCGAAGATTATCGGGATTGGTGGGCGATGTGGTGAAAATTCATTTTCAGACACAATCACACAGCAATCCCGAGGATTTGCGAAGCAAACAACAACCGACCATAGACAAGTCTGCCGAGGCGCAACAAGCTGAACGAGTTCCTTTATCAAATTTCACAAGCGACCCGAATAGGTCGCTTGTGAAATTTGGTAAACGGGACTCGAAACTCGTGCAAGCACGAGTGTGTTTATATTGACAATCCTCCCCAACCCCTCCTTTGAGAAGGAGGGGCTTGGAAGGGTCACGGGTTCGGCCATCAACATCCCAAAAGGCAGCAAGGGGAGTCTGCGGGGACTCCCTTTGCTGCCTTTTGAGCGGTAAGCGGGACTCGAACCCGTGACCCTTGGCTTGGGAAGCCAATGCTCTACCAACTGAGCTACTACCGCGAAATGATGTGCAAATTTAAGAAAAACATTCCTATTTCGCAAGTCCAAAAAGTCGCAATCATCGGCAAAAAATCCTCCCGACATAACTTTTCTAACGAGAAACCGCCCGTCATTTGTAACCTTTTTCGCATTTCAGCGTCTAACAATATATAAACGGGATTATCTGTTTTAGGCTTGTAATGTCATTCCGGGCAAAACTTGTTTTGCGTGAGAATCTCTTTTGACTTTAGACTCTCACGGTCGCCAAAGCTCCCTCAGAGTGACGAAAAACCAAATGCGTGAGTCTATTTTAGCAACAAGCCTAAATGATATAATTCCGTAGAAAAAAAATACTATGCGCCGTGATGTTACAAAACGCCGACTTATTCGTATTATAGAAGAAAGAAACCAAAAAGCTAAAACACACAGAAAAAATTAAGAAATTTACAGCTATTTATATTGTTGATAATCAACAAATTACCCCCCCCGAAAATTACACACAAAACAGTTGCAAAATAGATAAAATTCTTACTACATTTGCAAAAATTAAAACTCAAAAAACGATGAAAAAACTTCTACCACTTCTTTGGGCGGCACTCTATCTTGCGTCGTGTGGCAAAACGCACACAATCGAGTATCCCGCAATGGAGAGCTACGACTCTTTCCGTGTTCACAAAATCGAACTGACCGACAGCGCAACAATCATCCACGCCGGAGCTTATGCTTTCGAGGAATATTGGTTTAGATTGCAGGGCGACAAAGGCGAGTATTACCTCGCAGGTCGCACTACGGGCAATCGCTACCAACTACTCGGCATAGAGGGCATTGAACTAAACAAGAAATACACCATTGATGCTTCGGGCGTACTGCTCTTCACGCTGCGTTTCGAGCCTGTAGCAAAGGAGGACAAGGCTGTCGATATGGTTTTGGATGGTAGCGAAACACTCAACATCCGCGGCCTAAGTCTGCAACAACCCGAAATAACACGCCCACGACGCATCAAAGGCGAGGTCGTAGGCGACAAGACAAAGGCTGTCATTCTGATTCGCGATGATTTGTTCCAGACGGCTCAAAGCATAGAATCTTTCGGAACGGTAATTCCTCTTATCGACGGCAAATTCCAGATTGACATTCCGACCGAAGGTGATGATTTCTACACACTTATAGCTTGGGAGCAGCATATCCGCGGATCGATGTTGACCTGCGAATTTATCGTAGCCGAGAAGGAGGTAGATATTGTCTGCGACTTCGAGGAGATGAGCAACAGCGTGGTTTCGGGCGAGATAAATCACGCCATAAAGGCCCTTAAGCAGCGTGCTCAAGCGGTGGCCGCCCCATACGACAAGCAATTGGAGGAACTCGAAGAGCAGGGATTCTATTTCAGCGATGTGGCCAACGATATTCTCGCGCGTGCCGAGGCGGAATCGGACCGCGATAAAGCACTTGCTTTATATGCAGAGCTTCGCAACCTTCCCGACTCTGTAAAATATTGCAAAGAGTATTGGGCTGTGGCATCGCAGCAACTTAAAGCCGACACCGAAATGGCACGCACAATTTTGGAGGAGGCCGTAGCAGCACCCTCGCTTGTATATATCAACTTCGTATATCAACTATACTACTCTTTGCAATATGGCGACCAATATGGACTATACAACGAGATTATGCAGGCAGCCGAGCTTTATGCCGAGAAATTTGCGACTAATAACAAAGGCCGAGAGCTGGCCGAGAAAATTGAGTCGGCAAAAATTAAGGTCGGCTCGGAGTATATCGACTTCGAGGCTCCCGATATGCAGGGACAGATGTTCCGCTTCTCGGAGATGACTGAGGGCAGCCGCATCGTCATTCTCGATATGTGGGCATCGTGGTGCGGACCATGCCGCAGAGCCGCGATGAAGAACATCCCCATTTACGAGAAGTACAAGAATAAGGGAATGTGCGTTGTAAGCATCGCCCGCGAATCAAAGAACACCAACGCACTTAAAAAGGCTGTCGAGCAGGATGGCTACACCTGGCCCGTATTGGTAGAGCTAAACGACCGCCTGAATCTGTGGATCAAATACAATATCGGCAATGCCGCCGGCGGAATATTCATCATCGACCCCGCGACAAAGAAGATTCTCGCCATAGGCCCCTCAACCGAGGAGATTGAGGCCTTGGTGAAAGAGTATTGCGAATAAATACTCTGCAAATGATTTGCAGCAAAGGGTGTCGGTCTTTGGCCGACACCCTTTACTCATATAATATCATTCCGGGCAAAACTTGTTTTGTGTAAGAATCTCTTTTGACTTTAGACTCTCACGGTCGCTAAAGCTCCCTCAGAGTGACGGCGGGTGGGGCAGGGAATTTAGAGAGCAAGGCAGATGCCGAAAGAGCCTTGTTAGACGGATTTATTTAGGGTTATATTAAATCCTTTCTTAATATTTTTCGTCTTATATTTGAAACGCGTTTTATAAACAGAAAGCATAATATTAATTCAAACTGTATGAACCTTAAAAAAGCTGTTAAAGAGGGGTCGTTCGAACAAGCCGAAGCGATAATAACGGCAGAGCTGCCATCGCTCTATCGGTATGCCTGTTACCGTTTAGGCGAAAGGGAGGCGGCCCAAGATATGATTCAAGAGCTATACCTCAAACTCCATAGGCAAAATTTGAGCGAGGTGAGAAATATGCGATATTATCTCTATCGAGCTCTGTCGAATAGTTGTACGCAGTTATTACGCGAGCGTAAAAGAGTAGAATTCGTAGATGTGACATCTCTACAAAAGCTGCAAGCCGAGGAACTTGAGCCCTCGAATTTCGAGCAGGAGCAAGCCCTGATAGCAAAACTGCTGGCAACCATTCCTGACGAGCAGAGCGAAGTTATTCGTCTGCATCTGCACGGAGGTTATACCTTTGCAGAGGTAGCCGAGATGATGGAGACCCCTTTGCCTACGGTAAAATCTCGCTATCGTTACGGCATTGAGCATCTGCGTAAAGAGCTTATAAAACAAGAACTTATTTAATCCCAAAAATGTAATCACAATGAAAACAAATGAGCAAAATAACAATTTTCAGGAGTTAGATCGTCGTGTTGAGCAGATATTAACTCCACGATTCGCACCCTCGGCCGAAGAGATTAAGCTACGCAAACCCAAAAGCTCGATTTGGCTAAACACTATACGCTTGACAGGTATGGCAGCAGCTATAATAATAGGCGTGTATTTAATCATTCCGACTAATAAAATCGAAGCCAAGACACCTGAAGATATAGTTTTTTCTGCTATCGAAGATTTACAAAAATCCAACTCTTTCAGGGTAACTTTCACGGCCAGAGTAAAACCTGCTCCCGAGGATGACAACGATTACTATCGTATAACTCCCGATGGTAAACCGACAAAAGGCGTTCTGACAATTGCAATGGATGAAACTTCTGAGGCAATGCGTATAGAATGGAAGAGTGGCGTTACGCAGCTCTACGATGGCTCATTTTACCACGAATGGGAAGGCACAACAGAAACAGGTCGGATGCAATGTCGCATCATAATAAATAAATTTTTATCTCTCTTTGATTTAGAACAAATCAAATCGGCAAAAGATAAAGAGTACATAAAGATTTACGATGTGCCCAATAGTGACAACATACTTATAACTGCCCAGAATCCGGATTTTGCCATTAACCGTGTACGCTTGGAAGGTACATTCTCAAAGCGAAGTGGAAAACTTACCGAAGGAAAATGGTATGAACTAAAAGACAATGAGTGGATAGAGACCGTCACGCTGCATAATATAGAATATGGATTTCCAATTACATTAGAGGAGGTTTGCTCAGTACCAAGAGCCAAAAGATAGCAACCGTATAAAACATTTTGGGGTGCTCTTTTTCGGAGCACCCCAAACTATTTATTTAATGCAGAACTTATTTCACCAACTTCTTAATCGAAGCCAAGTTCTTTGCACTTGTCGGGTGTTTACCCTCGCCAGTGTAAAGGTCCTCGATGCGGTCGGCAAAATGCTCCTCAACCTTGGCGCGCACAACCTTCATCGTACTGTTTACCAAGCCGTTCTGCTCGGTGAAGGCCTCATCGACGATAGCAATTGCGCCCGGCAACCAGCGATCGGGGAACTCGTCGGCGTACTGGCCACCCTTGCGATACTTATCAATCTCGCCCATCAAAGCCTTAGCGGCAGCCTTCAACTGCGCCTCGTCGTCGGCATCGGTCACCATCTTGCGGATAGCATCGCGGTTAGGCACTACGATAGCCGAAGTGAAAGGACTCTGGTTGTTGTGGATAATAATCTGGTCAATCAGCGGCGACTTATCAACGATAGCCTCCTCCATACCCTCGGGGCTATACTTCTCGCCATCGGCTGCAATCAAAAGGCTCTTGAAGCGGCCCAAGACATAGAGGAATCCATCGGCGCCCATATAACCCATATCGCCCGTATAGAGCCAGCCGTCCTTAACCGTTTCAGCCGTAGCTGAAGGATTCTTCCAATAGCCCGCCATGACATTCTCGCCCTTGATGACGATTTCGCCCTTCACACCTGTGGGCATCTCGCGGCCCTCGTCGTCCAGAATCTTAATCTCCAAAGGCTGGATAACCTTACCCGACGAGCCAAAGCGGTGACGACCCTTGCCGAGTGAGTTTGCCGAGATGATAGGAGTAGCCTCCGAAAGGCCATAGCCCTGCAACATAGGCATACCCACAGCATAGAAGAAACGCTGCAACTCCGAGTCGAGCAAAGCTCCACCACCCACGAAGAACTTGATATTGCCACCAAAGCCTGCGCGCACCTTCTCAAAGAGAATCTTATCGAACAGAGCAACAAGGGGCTTTAGGATAAAACGCCAGCCCTTACCCTTTGTATAGCCATCCTGATTATACTCGTAAGCCACCTTCAAGGCGAACTTAAACAACTTCTCGACCTTCGGGCCCTGCTTACGGATAGAGGTTTCGATTGACTTGCGGAAATTCTTTGCCAAAGCCGGCACCGAGAGAAGCACATGAGGCTTCACCTCCTTGATATTCACCGGCACATTCTTCAGCGTCTCCATTGGGGTGCGACCCACCTGAGTAGTAGCTACCGAAGCACCGCAAGCCACCATGATATAGAATCCTGCAACATGGGCAAAGCAGTGATCCAAAGGCAGGATAATGAACATCGTATAGTCCGAAGGAATCGAAATACGGGTCAAAGCCTGCTCGACATTGGCTGTATAGTTACGATGTGTAAGAATCACACCCTTGGGGTCTGCCGTAGTACCCGAAGTATAGGTAATCGTAGCGTAGTCATCGTTCTGGATAGCCTGACCAATCTTCAAGAACTCCGCCTCATGCTCCTTGAGGTACTCCTCACCCTTGGCCATAACATCGCGGAGCATAATTTCGCCCTCCTGCAACTCCATATCGCCATCGAAGATGATAACATTCTTCACCAAAGGCAACTGCTCGCGAATCTTGCGAATCTTCGGCAACTGATATTGCGATACGATAATCGTCTCAACATCTGCATGACGCAAACGGAACAGCAAATCGTTTGCCTCCTCCAACTTGATAGACAAAGGCACGCTGATAGCTCCGGCATAGAGCAAACCAAGTTCCGAGAGAATCCAGTTGTTACAACCCTCGGCCAAGATAGACACAGTCTGCTTGGGCTTAACACCCATAGCTACCAAACCTGCACCAATCTGCAACGCAAGAATCTTACACTCCTTATATGTCGTAGGCTGGAACTCACCGTCGTGCTTCTCCAACAAGAAGGTCTTTTCGCCGAACTTCTCAACCGACGACTCAAAAAGGTCAATAATTGTCTTTTTCATACTTTATTTAAGTTTTTATTTATCTTCTTCTCTAACTTTTCTGATTTTTACCCGACAAGCGGCCCTTTAATCCATCTTAAGTACCGCCAAGAATGCCGACTGCGGTACCTGCACCTGACCTACCTGGCGCATGCGCTTCTTTCCGGCCTTCTGCTTTTCGAGCAACTTACGCTTACGCGAAATATCTCCGCCGTAACACTTTGCCGTCACATCCTTACGCACAGCCTTAACCGTTTCGCGCGCGATAATCTTCGCTCCGATAGCTGCCTGAATGGCAATATCGAACTGCTGACGCGGAATAAGTTCCTTAAGTTTCTCACACATCTTGCGACCGAAATCGTAGGCGTGGTCGGCGTAGATAAGCGACGACAGAGCATCGACAGGCTCGCCATTCAAGAGAATATCCAACTTCGCCAACTTCGACGGCTGATAGCCCGTACGATGATAGTCGAACGAAGCATAGCCCTTCGAAATACTCTTCAACTTATCGTAAAAATCGAAGACGATCTCCGACAACGGCATTTCAAAATTAACCTCCACGCGGTCCTGCGTAATAAAGTTCTGATTCTTCATCACGCCACGCTTGTCGATACACAACTTTATCACAGCGCCCAAGAAATCGGCCTTGGTGATAATCTGCGCATTGATATATGGCTCCTCGATAGACGACACTTTCGTAATTTCGGGCAAACCCGACGGGTTATGTACCTCCAGCACCTCGCCCGAAGTGGTTGTAATGCGGTACGATACATTCGGCACGGTCGTAATCACATCCATATCGAACTCACGATACAGACGCTCCTGAATAATCTCCATATGCAGCAAACCCAAGAAACCGCAACGGAATCCGAAGCCCAACGCAAGCGACGATTCAGGCTCGAATGTCAGCGACGCATCGTTGAGCTGCAACTTCTCGAGCGAAGCACGCAAATCCTCGTATTGGTCGGCCTCGACGGGATAGACACCAGCAAAGACCATGGGTTTCACATCCTCAAAGCCGGCAATAGCCTCCTTGCAGGGCTTCGCCATCGAGGTAATGGTATCTCCGACCTTCACATCGGTCGAGGTCTTGATACCCGAGCAGATATAGCCCACATCGCCCGCCTTAATCTCCTGACGAGGACACATTTTGAGCTTCAACACACCCACCTCGTCGGCATCGTAGTCGCTACCCGTATTGAAGAACTTCACATGGTCGCCCTTACGAATTGTGCCGTTAAAGACACGGAAATATGCGATAATACCACGGAAAGGATTAAACACCGAGTCGAAGATAAGTGCCTGCAACGGAGCATCATCGTCGCCCTTCGGCGCAGGAATTCGCTCCACAATAGCCTCCAAGACATCCTCAACGCCCTGACCTGTCTTACCCGAGGCGAGCAGAATATCTTCATCCTTGCAACCGATAAGGTCGATAATCTGGTCCTTGACCTCATCGACCATAGCCGACTCAACATCAATCTTATTGAGCACGGGCACAATCTCCAAGTCATTACCGATAGCAAGATATAGGTTTGAAATAGTCTGCGCCTGAATACCCTGGGTGGCATCTACGACCAGCAATGCACCCTCACACGACGCAATGGCGCGCGACACCTCGTACGAGAAATCGACATGTCCCGGGGTATCAATCAGATTCAGCACATAGGTTTCGCCATTTTTAGCCTTATACTCCATCTGAATGGCGTGGCTCTTGATGGTGATGCCCTTTTCGCGCTCCAAGTCCATATCGTCCAACACTTGCGACTGCATCTCGCGCTGATTCAGCGTATTGGTAAACTCCAACAAGCGGTCGGCAAGTGTAGATTTGCCGTGGTCGATATGTGCTATAATACAAAAATTGCGGATATTTTTCATTCCGTATATAAATTTACACTATTATCCAAAATATATAATCGTGCAAAAATACGAAATTATTCTCAATTCTGCATTATATACCTTTATTTATTTGCGAAGAAATGTAGCAACAAAATATATTTCACCTATTTGGTTCCCAAATAGAGGAATATCATACCCACAAGGATAAGCACCAAATCCCACGCTTTCGCGCGCAAATTACTCTCCTTGAAGAGCAACGCACCGCACACAAACGACACCACAACCGACGAACGGCGTACCATCGACACAACCGAAATCATCGCCTCTTTGTCGGAGAGTGCAATCAAATATGCCAAGTCGGCAGCCGAGAGCAAAATAGATATCATCGGAATAGCCCAAGACCAATGAAAAGCAACACCTCGGCCCTGCACCAAGCGCAAAGTAACAACCGCCGCAGACATCATCAGAAATTGATAAAGGTTATACCAGCTCTGCACAAATACGGGCTCCAATTCGCGCATAATATAGCGGTCGTAAAGTCCGCTCACAGCACCCATAACTGCCGCAGCAGCAATCGAATATATCCATTTGTTATGCTTAAAGTCGATACCCTCCTTACGCCCTGCGCGCGAAAGCAGAAAGACCGACACAATGGCCGATGTGACACCTATCCATTGCATGTAGTTCAATCGCTCGCCGAAAATCAACAACGCTCCCAACAGCACCAGCACCGGGCGAGTGGCGTTAATCGGGCCGACAATCGTAATGGGCAGATGTTTTATTCCGATATATCCGAAAATCCACGACGAAAGGACAATCGCCGACTTTATCACGACCAACATATGGTCGTGCCACGAACCTTGCGCAACCTCGAAAAGTGTACCGTCAAACCACCCCGCACCGCACACCGACGAGATAATAAACGGCGAGAAAAGAATGGTCGAAAAAAGGGTATTCAGCAACAAGACAACAGGCACTGCATTACCACGCAAAGCCTGCTTCTTCGCCACATCATAAAAACCCAGCAACGCAGCCGACACAAAAGCCAACAATATCCACATAATCAGACTTTTACTTCAGCAACAATCCAACCATCGCAAACACCGCCAAAAGCATACTCGCAAGGCCGTTCAGCGTACCAAAAGCGATGCCGATATTACGCTGACGGGTGGGTGTTACGAGGATATGTTCAAGCGTCAAAATCGAGGCAAAAATCGCAGCTCCGCACCACATCAGCCAATTGGCTCCGACCTCCACCATAAACCACGCCAAAGCCGCCACACTTACAACATGCAGTGCGATACTGATATAGAGCGATGTGCGGGCCGAGAAACGCGCCGGAATAGAATGCAAGCCCTGCTCTCTATCAAATGCACAATCCTGCAAAGCGTAGATAATATCGAAGCCTCCGCACCAAGTCAAAACAACCAATGCCAAGATGCAAGGCTCCAAGGCGAACTCTCCGCGAACAGCGATATAAGCGCCCACAGGAGCAATCGCAAGCGAAAGACCCAAAACAAGGTGCGCCAGCGAGGTAAAACGCTTGCAATAGCTGTAAAACATAACAACCGCCAACGCTACGGGCGACAGCCATGCAGTAAGCGAATTGATAGTTGCGGCAACGACAATAAACGCCACGGCATTTATCACCACAAATGTAATGGCGGCACGAGGCGAAATCTCACCCGCAGGAATCTCACGCTGCGCAGTACGGGGATTTTTAGCGTCGATATCCCTATCAGCCCAACGATTGAAGCCCATAGCAACATTGCGCGCAAAGACCATACACATAACAACTTGCGCGAGCAATACCCACACATTCAAGCCGACATCTTCGGGCATGGTTTTAACTGCATAGGTAAACGCCAACAGAGCGAAAGGCATCGCAAAAATCGTGTGAGAAAACTTCACCAAACGGCCATATTTCGATATTTTATTCATATTCCAAAAGTTTTAACGCGGCAAAGATACTACAAAATCAAAAACTTTCAGCGACCAAAATGGTGCAATATTACGATTTTTCATTACCTTTGTGGGTTAGAAAAGAGAATAATCGTAAAAACATATAACTATGAACATTTCATTTAATTGGTTAAAGAAGTATATCGACACCGACCTCTCGGCCGAGCAGGTTGCGACAATCCTCACAGACATAGGTCTTGAGGTGGAGGATTTTCGTAAAATCGAAACTATTCGTGGCGGTTTGCAGGGCGTTGTCGTTGGCGAGGTGCTCACTTGCGAGGACCATCCCGATTCTGACCACCTCCACATCACTACGGTAGATGTGGGTGGCGAGGCTCCGCTCAACATCGTTTGTGGTGCGCCCAACTGCCGCCAAGGCTTGAAGGTTTTGTGCGCTACGGTAGGTGCAGTGCTCTACCCTAACGGTGGCGACGAGGAGTTCAAGATTAAGCGCAGCAAGATTCGTGGCGTGGAGTCACTCGGTATGTTGTGTGCCGAGGATGAGCTGGGTATTGGCGAGTCGCACGACGGCATTATGGAGCTTCCGGAAGATGCTCCCGTAGGTATGGCAGCACGCGATTATCTCAATGTTCAGGACGATTACCTTATCGGTATCGGTCTTACTCCCAACCGTGTAGATGCAGCCTCACATATCGGCGTAGCACGCGATTTGGTTGCCTATTTGCGTTCACAGGGCAAGGATGCAAAGTTGAATTTGCCTTCGGTAGAGGAGTTCGCTATCGACAACGAGGATATGCCTTTTGAGGTTGTTGTAGAGAATGGCGAGGCCGCACCCCGCTATGCAGGTCTTACCATCACCGACTGCAAGATTGCCCCCTCACCCGAGTGGATGCAGAACGAGTTGCGCGCAGCAGGTATCAACCCTAAGAACAATCTTGTCGATATTACAAACTATGTACTTTTTGAGTTGGGTCAGCCCCTTCATGCCTTCGATGCCGACAAGGTTGAGGGTCGCAAGGTGGTAGTCAAGAACTGCGCCGAGGGTACGCCATTCGTCACTTTGGACGGCGTAGAGCGCAAGCTTTCAGCCGAGGATTTGATGATTTGCTCGGCCGAGAGGCCTATGTGCATTGGTGGTGTTTATGGCGGTCAGGATTCGGGCGTCAGCGACACCACGACAAACATCTTCCTCGAGAGTGCATATTTCAACCCCGTATCAATTCGTCGCTCGGCAAAGCGTCACGGCCTTAATACCGACGCTTCGTTCCGTTTCGAGCGTGGCATCGACCCCAATATGCAGGTATACGCCTTGAAGCGTGCCGCACTTCTGTTCAAAGAGTTGGCTGGTGGCAAGATTTCGAGCCAGATTACCGATATCAACCCCACTCCGGCAGAGGACTTCGTATTTGAGCTTTCGCTCGACCGTGTAAATATGCTTATCGGCAAGGAGATTGAAGAGGCTACTGTTCGCACCATTCTCGATGCTTTGGAGGTAAAGATTTTGAAGGAGGAGGGTCGCACCCTGACCGTTGCCGTTCCGCCATACCGCGTAGATGTGCAGCGCGAGGCAGACCTCGTGGAGGATATTTTGCGTATCTATGGATATAACAATGTGGAGATTCCCGCAGCGGTACACTCTACCCTGTCGTATGCTCCACGCCCCGATAAGAATAAGTTAATCAACATCGCTGCTGACCACTTGGCTGCGTGTGGTTACACCGAGATTATGTCGAACTCGCTTACAAAGGCGGCATATTACGACGGCCTGGAGGCTTACAAAGCGGAGAACTGCGTGAAGATTATGAATCCGCTGAGCGCCGACCTCAATGTTATGCGTCAGACCTTGCTGTTCAACGCATTGGAGGCTGTCGAACTTAATATCAACCACCGCAACGCCGACCTTAAACTCTTTGAGTTGGGTAACTGCTACTTCTACGACCCCACGGTCGAGAACGAGGAGAATCCTTTGGCTCGCTACTCGGAGAAGTACCGCATTGCCATTGCCGTTACGGGCTTGGACGCAGCTCCCTCGTGGAATGTTAAGGCGCAGTCGGCATCGTTCTACACCCTGCGTGCTACGGTCGAGAAGTTGTTGCGCCGCTTTGGCATCGACATCTATTCGTTGCGTAGCGATGCACTCGCAAGCGACCTCTACGCCGACGCAGTCGGTTTGATGCAGGGTAACAAGCGCATGGTTGAAATGGGTGTTGTAGCTCCCGCAGTTTTGCGTAAATTCGACATCAAGCAGCCCGTTTATTTCGCCGAGATAGATTTCGAACTTATCGTGCGTGCCGCCAAGAAGCAGCGCATTGCCGTTGAGGAGCTCTCGAAGTTCCCCGAGGTAAAGCGCGATTTGGCTCTGCTTGTAGATAAGAGCGTATCGTTCGCTCAGTTGCGCGAAATTGCTTTCGCTACCGAGAAGAAACTCTTGAAGCGAGTTACCCTGTTCGATGTTTACGAGGGCGACAAACTCCCCGAGGGCAAGAAGTCTTATGCTTTGGGCTTCACTTTGGAGGATAAGACCCAGACCTTGAACGATAAGGCTATCGAGAAGGTTATGGCTAACCTCACCCGCCAATTCGAGCAGCGCGCCGCCGCACAGATTCGCTCGTAAAGGACATATTATCATAAAACATAAATGGCATCCGCATTTTTACGGATGCCATTTATGTTTTATATACTTTAACAGCTACTTCACTCGCAACTTCACAAACACCTGCTCGTAGGGCTGCAACAATCGTTCGCGATATTTCCCTGAAAGTGGCTCGCCAAGTACATCCACCACCTCAAACGGCAACAACCTTCCATCCTGACCTCTAAATTGCAGCGTAGAAGCCTCACCTGCCGCCTCTCTCACATTACACAGCAAGTAACCTCGCTTTTCTGCGGGAGCGCAACTAATCATTACGATATTATCACTACCGATTTCAAACGCCGAGTACTCACATGCCGCTCGTTTCTGCTCACCCGCAGGCATTACGCGCGCATAGATCGGCAAGCGATTATCATATCCAAATTTCACAGCCTCGGATGTACGCTCTTCGTCAGTCGAGGTAATAGCATAACGCCAACGGAACTCACCCTCCTGTGTTGCCTTGAAATTTGTGGTCCAATAATTATTCATCACCCAAGAGTAGATATGAGGGTGTTCATATCGCTTCACATACTGAAAATCATCATTCAGCAAATTACCAAGTTGCACCAAAGGAGTATCGGCACAACTTAAAACTATCTGTTGCCCGCCGCCCTGTACTGCCACAAAACTCTGGACCGTATTCCACGCACTTGAGCTTCCCTCCAACTGGTTCTCTCCGGCCCAAACCGTACCGCCATGCACATCGAAAGCCAATTTACCATTTGCTTGCAAAAATGGGAATGCTACATATATACTCGAAGGCTCAATCTCCGGCTCGCGACGCATAGCATAATCCAACTCGATGCGTTTAATGTTGTTAAAGAGCTTTATTTCGAGCTGCACGCCAAACGACGGCTCCGCGCTCGGCAAAGCACCGCGCAGCAGAACACTTTGATACATCTCACCCGACACTCGTCGCTCTACCCTCACATCACGCAAGCCCGTACGCGAGAAGTCGCAATGGCTAAACCATGCCAATGGCCACCTATCTGCCAACCTCTCATAAATCACGGCACCCAAGTCCCACTCCGCATTTTGGTCCACAAGTTCCGCACCCGTGGTTTTATCAACGATAGACGATATCGCACCACTCGCCGAGAGCGTCAAACGATAAAACTCATTCTCAAGCACATCAGACGAACACTGCTCCACAGGGGCAGGCTTTGCTTCGTCCTGCGACACTATAATTTTATAAGTGCGGTAGCCCATAGCCGGAAGATTCGGAGCCTCAATACGATAATAGCGCCCCTCATTGCGCGACTCTTGTACCTGAACGGTCAAAGCATTTCCGTCGTTATCAACAATCTTAAACGCCCTATCTTTAGGTATGATTTCATAGTCGATATATACCTTCGCCAATGCCGTACGCGCATAGCCCATCGTATTATAAAGTGTCAATGTAGGATACTCACAACACGGCAAATCCTCCTGCAATAATCCCGCAGCATGCTCATACAACATCTTGGTATCCTTCAATGCCGACCACACATATGCCGATTTCTGCGCCCACTGAACAACGCTATTCCAGCACGAAGGGTCGGTCAAGCTCTCGGAGGCCCCAAAGGTATGCTCATCATAAAAGAGCAAATCTCGATGTATTCGTTCAACGGTAGCATTAGAGTGCGGAGGTAGCGTATGATTCAGCGACGAGGCTATAGCGAGCAGACCCTCAGCCACAATCGCATCCGAATGGGTCTGGCGTGCCATTGCCGTTTCACGCGCTGCCGAGCCGAAACCATCACTCCACCAATCGGGGTATGCCACGCGTCGCACGGGCATCTCAACCGCAGTTTGAGCCGTTATATAATCCATAAATTCATGTGCCAACGAACTTCTCAGGCGCGGATAAGCATACTTCTCGTTCCACTGCTTAATTATGCGGCAGACCTCTGCCGAAGGGGGTGAGTTATCGGTGTAGTAGCCCGAATATTGGATGCCGATTGCATCATATGGGTAGGCCCGTTCCTCCAGGCTACGCAGATAATTGAGCATATTATGCTCCAACTCCACAAGGTTTCCCTTCTCAATACCCCAATAATTCGCGGTCATATAATGCTCGCCACGATAAGCCGTCAGCGTGCGCCCCGAAGGAGATTCCCAACGGAAGATTGTAGGCTTATCGAAAGGTAGCAACGCCTTATGTTTATGGTGCCCCATCCAAAGGTACTTCACTCCCAAATCGGGCAGATAGTCAGCAAACGACCATGCCACGCCATTCACATCATTCTGCATAGCGGTATAGACCGGAATGCCATGCTCGCGGAAGCTACGCAGAGGTGCTAACGACGACTGCAAAGAGCGTTCATCAACAATCTCCGAAAAATGAAAATACAACCCCGTAACCTCGATATTCCCCGCTTCGATATGGTGCTTCAGGCGCGCAATCTGCTCCTTGGGGCGAGTCTTTAAGTACTCATCGACCGCCCATGCTGTTTCGCAAGTCCACTTAAAGCGCGCATCCGCAGGGTAATCCGCCGTAGCATCACAATACGCCAAGGCGTAATCTATATATCGCAAATGCTCGGTCAGAATTTCAGTCTGCGGCTTGGTATAGCCGATATCGGTATGCGTATGCTGCACCAAATAGATAGTCCAATGCTTCACGGGGCTCTGCGTGAAAGTTTTACTCGCTAAATCCACTTCGCCATGCCGCAGTGACAGTTTTCTCAAAGTTGCTTCGCTCACCTCCGGAAGCATTATCTCAACTGAGTGCTCCCCTTGCGATAAATTAGCGTTACAAATTTTCTTATCATCAACCATCATCTCTACCACGATATCGGTTGCGCTGCTCAACTTTACCACAACGGGTTGCACAAGCCCCTCATTCTCCGCATGGCACAACACCTGACGGGGCAACACCGATATAATCTCAACCTTCGCGCTATCGCCTATCGCCCAAGCATTACAAAAATACAGGCCACAGAATAGGGTTAGAAACGCGCGACACAAAATTCTTCTTCTCATATTAATCTACGGCTGTAATTAATAATACTGCACTATCAAATGGGTTTGTAATGGATAAATCCACTCCCTCCTTCATTAAATAATCGCCCGTAAACACCTCTCCGCTACGATGATAATACCACCAACGACCACGATTAATCTCCTCGACACGATATTTACACTTAGGGTCTAAGCCGTCAAGTTTAGACTTAAAATGCACCGTTCGGCCATGATATTTCAGGCTATAAGCGAAGCACACAGCCTGTTTTTTATCCTTCGTAACATACATCTGCGAAGCCCAGCCATCGGCATCGTAAGGCGAAATCAAACGATATAAATCCCCCAAATGGACAATCGGACGAATATCCTTATATGTGGCAATTGCATGTTTTACAAACTCATAATCCTCTCCCTGCAAATCTTTAGGTTGCAACTCCATACCCAAACGGCCTGTCATTGCCACATCTACCCTGAACTTAAGAGGTATCTGCTGACCTGTCTGATGATTTGGGCTTGTTGAGATATGTGCCGCCATTGCCATTGCCGGATAAAACAGGCTTGCGCCATACTGGATAAAGACTCTATCCAGAGCATTAGTATTATCACTTGTCCAGAACTCGTCATGATACTTCAACGCTCCAAAATCCAGGCGACCACTACCCGACGAACAGAGTTGCAACTGCACATCGGGATATTTGGCACGAATACGCTCATATGTAGAGTATAACCCCTGAACATACTCATACCAGAAGTGGCTTTGACTCTTGCCATCAAGATATGTCGAGCCAAAGTTCTCGACATGGCGATTAGCATCCCATTTAACATATGAGATATTTGGCGACATCGCCATTACATCATCAAAGGTCTTTACGACAAAATCCTGCACCTCGGGATTTGACAAATCAAGTAGCCACTGATTACGGATGGGTGTTTTTTCTCGCTCACCACTACACACAATCCACTCCGGATGCTTATGTACCAATTCACTATCGGGGTTCACCATCTCCGGCTCTATCCAAATACCGAATTTCATACCCTTCGACACAGCATAATCGGCAAGATAGCCTATTCCGCGCGGTAGTTTCTGCTCATTCACCTGCCAATCGCCCAAGCCGGCATTGTCGCCATTGCGCGGAAAGGCATTCCCGAACCAACCGTCATCCAAAACAAACATTTCGATACCCGTCTCCGCGCCCTTATCCATCATATCGGTAAGCGTCTTTTCGTCGAACGAGAAGTATGCCCCCTCCCAACTATTCAACACCACAGGGCGCTCCACCGAGCCATGCGCCAAAGAGTATTTTCGACTCCAATCATGCAAATTACGACTTAACTGCCCTACACCCGAAGAGTTATACGACAGCACCATTTTCGGAGAGGAGAGCCGCTTCCCGACAGGCAGGTTTATCGTCGAGGCAAATGGATTCATGCCGCCGATAATATGCAGGCGGTTACACTCATCAACCTCGAATGCCAAACGATAGTTTCCCGACCATGCCAAAGCTCCGGCATAAACCTCGCCGGCACGCTCCTGCATCGGAGTATCGAGCGAAAGCAGGAACATCGGGCTCTCCGACTGCGTAGTACGCACACCCTTTTTCGACTCCACAACTTTGATTCCATGTGTTAGGCACTCCTCCTCGCGCTGCAACTCATGCGACCAAGTTCCATTAAAGTGCGTTAAATAATATTTCTCTGCCAGCAGAGGGATATATGTTGATGCAATGCTCTCGACGGCAATGCCCTTCTTCTCATTATGAGAAATCTCCACCCACTGGCATATCACATTCTCGGCTCTGTATGCCAAAAAGCATATATCCACATTTACGGGATAAATTTTATCGCTGAGAGATATCGTCGTCTTTGTAGTATTGGAATCTATCGCTTCGCTATTTACTGCACGAAAGACCAATTCGGTGGTATGCACACCATCGCCATGCACCAACTTCAATGCCGGTTCCAAATACTCCCTGCCTCCATATGCCGGATAAAGCTGCGGAGCAACCATATCGCTCTTCTCCGAACCATCCTCCACAGGCGTCGCGAGGAATGACTCCACGCCGCTCATCTTCTCGCCCCAATAACAAAATGCGATTTTTCCACCCTGACGAGCCACAAAAACCATCATTTGATTATCGGTTTCTACGGTTATAAGATTAGGGGTCTGCCCCATTACAACCTCTACCGAAAATAACGCACACACAAGTGTGCAAAGGAGTTTAATCGTCTTCATATCACTTAAATTTATTGTTTTTCAATACGATACAACAGCACATCGCGTTGTGGAATTTCGTAATGCAATACATCTTCAAAATCATGTGTCACACCACGCCATAATTCCACCGCCTTATATGCCCCCGAAGGTAACCCCATACGAGCCACCTCAATAGAGCCTGACTGCGACCGGGATTCGAAATTAAATAGCGCGAGATAAGTCGTGCCTTCATAATTCAGGATAAAGGCTCTCTCTGCCTTAGAGGCATCATATGCTGTATACCCCTCAAGTGGGCGGAACGAGCGCCCGATACGCGCAATGTCATTCACTTCGGAGTTGGTAACAACCTCCAAAGCTCGGCGGCGTGCCTCTCCATCAGCCGGCAACCATCCTCTATCGCTGAAGTTATCGCCCAACATATACATGCCCGTAATAACGGCCGATGTTACGCGGGCGCGATTGGCCCCCACCTCAAAAAGTTCCGCCTCCTCGGGTTTATAGAGCAGAATATGGTCGGCATCGTTATAGTTATAAACCCTATCCAACCACCAGCCAAACGAAAGGCTGTTAAGCATATAACCCGTTGAGCCCCACTCGCGTTCCGACATCGCACCCCAAGTATCACAACTTATGCGGCGCGAATTGCCATATTGAGCAGGGAAAACGGGAGCTATCGAGAGGGCCAGAAAGAAGTCATCGCCACATAACTCACTGAGATAATTCATTCCATGATTATATGCCTGTATGCCTGTTGTAATACCCTTCTCAAAGAAAGAATCCGCCTCTAACGCACCATTATTGATAAAATCAAGCTTTATATACGAGAAGCCGAGCCTGCGGAATTTCTCAACAAAATAGTTCATTCGCATTTTTGTTCCCTCGTGCGTAGGGTCCACCGCTAACGACTCGATACGACGCGGCACGCCTCGTGAGCGCAGATATATATCGCGATAATGCCATTTGCCACCACTTCCTTCGACCTCGGCATTATGATTTCCCACCCAATCCGAGAACGGGCACCAATAGATACCCGCTTTAAGCCCCATGGCATGGCAGCAGAGCACAAAATCAGATAATTGCTCCTCCGAGAGATTTGCCCAATAAGAGTCAAGACCTATATACAGAGTATCGTCATTCGAAAAACCACGCGTTTGCAGTTCCTCATGAATAAACTCTGCAACACTTACCGCACCCTCATAATTCAATCGCTTCTCCAATGCAGCCCAACTATTCCAGCCAAACGGCGTGCCTCCGTTCCATTTGCGAGGTGGCGAAATAACCGCATTAGCCCAGCCATAGCACTCCATACCCTCGCGCCAATCATCGAACATACCCACAAGCACTCTCGGCGAAGATATTTGCATACCCTCAATCGAGCCGTGAGGTATTACCCTACGGCTACCCTTACGCCACACATCGCGCGTAAGAGGATGCGTAACGCCACCGAAGCAAGCCAACGAGTCTATCGAGCCATCTGCCGTAAGGCTATAAGCTATGCCTGTTTTCCATGTATGATGTTCAATTGAGCCAATCACCATTCCGCGTCGTGACGCTCCGTTGAATATTGCCGTAGCCTCGAATGATAAATCTTCTACGGGAGCAGGCGAGGAGAGGTAATGTACGAAATTATCGTTATCGAAGGGTATGCGCAAAGCACGATTGCTATTATCGGTCGGCAGGAACTTATTTACCTCATCGCTACACAAAGGCGACATATAATTACTCCGCAGCGAGTCTTTGGCTTCGAGTGTAACACTCACCGTAAACACCGGCAACGAATCATAGCACCTGATGACTTGGCGCATAACGGGCCTATCGCCTTTATCGGTATAGCGTATATCGTAGCTTACGCCTCGACCCAACTCATCACTAAAAGCCCTCTTACGCATAGAGGTCTTTGCATAATCTGACGATAAAATCCACCTATCATCAACCTTTACCCGACAATAGACATCCCGAATAGCTACACTATCATCAAACAGACAATTCACATAGCCCTTTTTGCTATCAAGTTTAACACTCCAACGGGGAGTTCGGGACAAAACGACATCGGCATGCACCCAACACGGGAACATGAACAGCATCATCACGCATAACACCCATCGTCGCCACCCAATCATACGCGCCAGAGTGGCTACTTCCACTCGTTTTTAATATCCCAGCTATCACGCCAGCGAATAATCATTCCACCCTTATCGTCAAACTCGATAGGTAGCCAGATATATGTAGAGTTAATTAAGTCTGTTTTATTCCACTTATCGAACATCGCCATATAAGCATCCTTATACCCCTGAATAGGGAGAATAAATGTACTTTGGCCATAGAAAGTCTTATCGGCATCCTCGCCGACGCATGGATTCCCGATTCGCGTCCAAGGACCCAATACATTGTCAGCTACGGCATATTCCGCTTTATTAGGACTCCAACCTGTACATCCCGACGATATGATATAGTACTTGCCGCCGCGCTTGCATATTGCCGGAGCCTCGCGGCTCTTACCGACGAAGTTGCGGGTAAATATACCGCTATGCGCCAAATAATCATCTGTCAATAGACTGATATACAAGGTTGCATTACCCTCCGAAGAATATAGCAAATAGGCTTTGCCGTCATCATCCTTAAATAGAGTCATATCGCGACTTATCTGCCCATTCGGGTGCATTGCGCCCAAATACTTAAACTCTCCGGTAGGGCTATCGCTCACAGCCACACCGGCGCAGGCATAATTATAATCGTCGCTATCGACATGCAGCCACATGACAAATTTCCGGGTCTTTTCGTTATAGATAACCTTCGGGCGCTCCAAAACCTTCGACCAATGCAAATCCGAGCTACGATTCTCCATTTCGGGCTTCAGCACAACACCCTCATATCGCCAATGCACCAAATCCTTCGACGAGTAGCAGTTCACGCCTCCCGCTTCTGTGCGGTAGCACTCCCACCCGGGGACATTTGGATTCCAATATGTCGAGTCGCTCTTACATTCGCCATACCAATAGTAACGACCTTTGTGAAACATCACGCCTCCGCCATGGGCATTGATGCGATTGCCATCGGTATCATGCCACTCTACTCCCGAAACAATTAATCGGGCATTCGGTCTTTGAGATTGAGCCATAACGGTTAAACCTGCCACAGCTACGACTATCAAACATAGTAATGTTCCCACTTTTTTCATATCTTCTACTCTTTAATCGTTTAACTCCTCAATACCCCACTTATAATTCGGTTCCGACGACATCTCCAACTTAAGTTCTCCACCCTTAAGCAGCTCCGCCGCCGAAATACTAAATGAATTCAACGGCCTACCGTTCCAGGTCGCAGCTTTCACATATTTATTATTTTTAGATGCGCCCTTCGCCTCAATTATCAATCGCTCTCCTCGCCCATACCTTTTTGCGAGGTTTATCTCTACACGCTCAAAATTCGGGCTTCCGATTTCGTAGATAGGCGCACGCGAACATCCTCCATCGGTTTGAAACAGACCTATCGATGCCATAACCATCCAAGCACTCATCTGCCCCTGATCCTCATCTCCCAACCAGGCATTCGAGGCTCCACTGCCGTAATAGCGCTCCAGGATAGAACGACTCCACTTCTGCGTAAGCCAAGGCTTCCCGGCCCAATTAAACAAAAAGGCAAAGTGCATGGATTGCTGATTACCCTGCACTACCGGAAAATCCCAATATTTATCACCCGGAGCATTGTAACGATATTTTTCGCTCACCTCAAAGCCCCAATTCAACCGTTCCACGAAGCGTTCCCGACCTATTAGCTCGACAAGTGCAGGGATATTCTGAGGCACAAAATAGGTCAATTGCCAAGCATTACCCTCGACATAATGGTGATTCGCTCCCGACCTAAACGGGTCAAAATTCTCCTCCCAGCTGTCATCGCTATATCGTAAGCGGGCATAACCGCTCTCCTTGTCTATAACCTTGCGCCAACCCTCAGCACGATTAGCGAAGTATTGAGCTACAGAATCCTGCCCCACAGCTGCCGCCAACTCCGACACGCACCAATCATCGTAGGCATACTCCAGGCTGTTCGAGAAACGCCCCTTGTCGGCAGGCACATAGCCGTAATCCATATATGGTTTTATATCTCTATTGCCGGCAAAACCTCGCCCGACTCGGCTTGGTGCCGAGGTCTGCATCTTGCATGCCGCCTGCAAAACCTTTTCTACATCAAAGTCACGAATACCCATCTGCCAAGCACCCGTCATCAATGCAATTTCATGCTCGGCAACCATGACAGGGATATACTTCATGCCGGCAGGGCCCTTTGCCAAATAACCGTCGGCATCATACATTGCGAGTTGCGAGCGCACCCAGCGAGAACTCCACTCCGGAGTTAGCAAATTCCATAATTGGTTGAGATTCCAGAAGGTATTCCAAAGAGCATCGCACCCCAAAGCAACGCCATCCCATTCGCAGAATTGCTGAATATCGTCGGTTGCATCGCGCCAACGGCCATCTACATCACTAAATGTATTGCGACAGAATGAGCGATAAAGGTTTGTATAAAAGCGCCGCTTTTCCGCCCTATCATCCGATGTAACAACTACACGCGCAAGCAAATCGTTCCATGCCTGCACATTTGCCTCACGCACCGAATCAAAGTTCCACCCATGGGGTTTTACAACCTCCTCCTGCAAGTTGCGACGAGCGCCCTCCATATCGACATACGATATTGCCGAGCGTAGCTGCACGACATTCTTTTGCACAGCGGCAAACTCCACCCAGCAACCGAAATCATCGGGATTTTTACTTTTTCGACTATCAGCGTGCCATATCTCGCTACCGCTCCACCCTCCAAACGAGGCAATATCTCGGTCGAACTCCAAGACAAACCACAAGGTATAGTGCTGGTCGGCATCATCCGACCACACGCGGGGAATCTCCTGGCGGCAATACCCCTCGATGCGTCGCGCACCTACTTTGGTTATTTGACACTCCTCGATGCGATAATCATATTCGCACGGGATTTTCAAATCTATCATCACTCTACCCTGCACACCCGAAGGATAGGTGTAGCGCTGAAAACCACATCTCGTGGTAGATGTAAGCTCGGCAATTATATCATAATCGGTCAGATTGACCCTATAATAGCCGACCTTGCTCACTTCCGACGATTTATCTATCGTTGAGCGATAACCACTGCCTGAAAGAAGATTCGATTGGTCGCCCTCCCGAATATGCAAATCGCCACATACGGGCATTGTACCCAATCCCGCCATTGTCCACTCGTGAATATGGCTGAATGTAGCAACACTCTCGATCGAAGGCTCATAACCCGCTTGCCAGCCGCTATTTTGATTATCGGGCGAGAGTTTTACCATGCTAAACGGCATCCATGGCCCCGGAGCAAGCATCCATCGCGAGTGAGCACTTCCCATATGTGTATCTACATAGTCGGCAGGTGTTGCCGTCATCGACAATGGCGAACGAACCACCTTTCCCTCTTGCAACAACTCGCCATCGGCGTATATTGCATAATGACTTTTACGCTGCGTCTTCACACGCGGCATAGGCACTTCAAGCGAATATGAGCCTCGCTCCAAGCGCTTTGTAAAAATCGTATTATCGTCCAGCCGTACCTCCAACTGCGGAGTGCCAGCGAGATGCTCGACATCGACCAAAAGCGGCTGCACACGCCCCTCGTCTATCAAATAATCCGCCGCCTTAACCCCTCGCAGATAGGCATTGCCATGTTCAAGTTTTACTGTTGCCGAATCCGGTCCATATAAAGCTATGCAATCCAGCACTGCCCAAGAGCCCTCGATTGGAGTTATCGTAATACTATTATGTCCCTTCGCGATAAGGGAATCATCTATCCACAACTCGATTTGAGGATGTCGAGCCTTCGTGTAGTCGCCTGCTAACGCGCTATCGCCACCTCCATTCGCCACACGACAGAGATGCGATTTGCCATTAACAATAATCTTTAGCAATGGTGCTCTCTCGGCATGTGCATCAACAAAATCAATCAACAAGCGCCACTTGTCACAAGCACCCTTCTTTGCCAGATTGAAGAAGATATTGAATGTATGCGTTCTAATGCCCGCCGTCCAGCTCGTTCCTGCCCAAAAATCGGCAGGCCCGGGCATTATATATGGCATATCGGTTGCAAAATCGGAGTGACCAACAAGATAGAACTTATCCTCCCACCCGAAATCTCCGGATGAGAACCTCTCATAACCTGCCGGAGCCAAAGCAAACTCCCTGGCAGAGTCATCCGAAGCACCGATTTGCCAAACTATTTTTGCAGCAGACTGCTCAGCCCAAAGGCTGAACAGTCCCGCAAATAGATATATACAATATCTCTTCATAAATGAATTTATTAGCCCCTATGGGGTTTGTCAAAACATATTTATTCCGGCAAGGCTATAATCTTTTTAGATAAGCCCCAGAAATAAATCTCGGTAGCACTACCATACATACCCGGACCTGTATGAGGAGCTTTCCAGCCCTCAACTATTCGGTAGCGGATGTAGCGGATACCCTCGATACGCTCCAAATCAAATGTCTTTGAGCAGTTCACTCTCAAATCCTCCTCGGTAAACTCGACATCTGCCAACAATATCCAACCCTTTTCGGTTGCCTCCTGTACATAATCCTCATTAACCGTAGTTGGAGTGTCGATAACATCGTAATCGTTGATACCCTTACCCTCTTCGGTGATGTGCTTGAAGCCCCAAATCTGCAAACGGCGAGGTGGCCAATCGGTCCAACCGCCATCTCCGCGGAAATGTACTCGGCACTGCGAAAGAGCAGCCGTAAGGCCCATATCGAAGGTGATGTGATGAGGAATACCCTGACCATCATTTGAGTGATAGCCCTCGTTACCCCACCATGTAGCGCCATCCCACATACGGTATGTCGGGCCTCCATACTGACCCTGAATCACATCCGAAGGAGTGTTGGTCATTGCGAAATAGTTGCGTGGCACCTCCATAGTTTCAGGTACTGCCGGCAGAGTATATTTCGCAGGCTCCAAAGCAATCTCATCCAACGCATCCTCCGAAGGCAAAACGCGAGTGATAACCTGAATCTCTGACTCATCAGCCCAATTTGTCAGCGAGAACTCTGTGGCAGCGGCATCAATTACCATCTCGCAATCTTCGCCCTGCTCGTTCTTATACTTAACAAGTACCGACGAGGCATCCTCAACCGTATTCATCGTAACCTTCATCGTTCCCACCATAGGTGTAAACGAAGCGCCGGTAATTCGTTTGGGATAAAAATCCTCGGCACGCGATGCATCATATACATCAATGTTGTATGTTTCAGGCACCGAAGCATTCTTATCCTTATCGAAGTTGGTAATCGTAACATAGTAGTTTCCGGCAGGGATATTGGTAATCTCGCACTCGAACATCTCGGCACTTAAATCCACATCTACATCCTGCACAATTTCGGTTCCTTCCAACGCAATACGACACTTAACTGCGGTCTTCATGTACTGCATAGAGCCTTTTACAACCATTCGGTTAAGACCGGGCAAGAGCTCAACCTCCGATAGTTTGCCGACATATGCACGCTCACCATCGCCCAAATAGTCTGAATAGGTATCGCGCAAATCATTACAAGAGGCAACGAAAAGCACTCCTAAAATTAATATAAAATATTGTAATTTTTTCATAAGGCAATCTCTTTTACTTCAAAATTTTGCATTATTCGGCATCTTCGGGAGTTTCATCATCTACCTCGGGAGCCTCAGGAACCTCCTCAGCCTCGGGTGCACCCCAAACCGAAATCTCCGACATCACAGAACAGAGCATACCTGAGAATGATGCGTGTGTCACAAAGCGGAAGTAGCGCACAGAAGGAGCCGTAATGTCCAAAGTGTAGGTATGTCCATTCTGCACGGCCTCGCTATCCTCCTCGGTCAAAGCATCACCGGGCTTCAATCCCGAAGGACGCACAACTTCACCCTCATAAAGGAGAATCCAATTTGCATCATCGCGATAATCTGCATCCTCCTCGCAGCCATATACCGAGATATACTTCGGACAACCATGGTCATAATATTGCGTCCAATCACCTCCCTGACGCTGATAGAATGTAAACTCGCTCAACTTGGCAGTAACGCCCATATCGATAGAGAATAGGTGCGGGAAATCGGTCGGCAACTGCACATGGCCATAATTCCAACCCCAAGCATCGCGAGATACGCCATCCCAAAGCATAGCGATATTTCCACCATGCGCATTCCAGCTCGTATCGCCCAAAAGATTCAGAGAAGCGAACTTTGTCTTATCGAGCAACTCCTGATGATAAGGAGTAAGCTCGGTGTAATAGGTCTCCGACTTATTATCGTACTTATCACGAACCGTAATTGCAAGTCTCTGCAACGAAGCACCAAAGCCCTTGATGCGTAGCGAAGCGCTCTCCTGCTCCGAAGTTACAACATCGTGCAACAGATAATCATTCTCCGCCTCATCGAATTTGTAGATATAGAACGACAAAGCAGCTCGTGTTTCGTTAGCAAAGCTAAGGACAAAGCCTCCAAAGTCCGCAATCGTAGAGATTGTAGAATAGACCGCTTCAACGGCAGGCGTTAATGGATTGATAGTAACCGTAACGGGCTTTGAAGCATTCTCATGACGGTCTACCGAATAGATTTCAACCTTTCGAGATTGAGTATTTCCCAAACCCTCGATAAGAAGCGAATCGACATACATCGAAGCGCGCACCTCCTGTCGTTCATTACGCGAATTTTGCAATACAGCCTTAACATAGAGCAAATCCGGATCTGAAGGAACGGTGTAGCGCAAAATTGCTCCTCCATTTATGTTCTCCACAACGACATCCTTAACCTGTGCAGGAGCTACACCATCATCTTCGCCATAAGCCGAAGGCTTGAAGTCGTCACCACAGGCACTCAGCACGAAGGCAGCGGCCAATATGGGGAGTATATTTCTAAATAAAGTTTTCATTGCTTTCATATTTTTATTTTACCACTGTGGATTCTGAATCAGTTTCGGATTACGATTGAGGTCATCAATCTTGATTGGCCACAAATAATCGCGAGGCATAAATGTACGCTTGAAGATTGTACGGTCCTGATAGTAATACTCCGCTTCGCTCTCCAATACAGACCAGCCCTCGATTGGTGTTCCAAGCAACTCTGCACCCAGCTTCCAACGACGGATGTCATGGTAGCGATGACCCTCAAATGCCAACTCATTCATACGCTCCTGGCGGATAATCTCCGCCATACCGCTCTTTGTGGTAGGCTTCTCGGGATTCGTAGAGTAGGTTGCCCAAGTATCAACCAGCGAACCTCCATTATCCAATCCGGCACGATTTCTTACCAGCTGAATATACTCGTAAACCTCGGCATCAGGCACATCCTTCACCTGATTCAAAGCCTCGGCATAAAGCAAGTACAAATCAGCCAAGCGAATGATAGGGAATGAATAGCTGTAATTAACCTGTGTCTGCTCGGTATTTACATTCTGATACGAAATCAACTTCTTGGTAAAATATCCCGTAGAAGAGTAGATAACATCCATAGCTCCGGCGTAATCGCCCTTCTTGGTCTTGAACTCGATAGGATTGCTATCATCTGCCGAGCAACTCTGCATCGAGAACCAACGACCGCCATCAAAACCGATATAAGCATAGAAGCGAGGCTCGCGATTCAAATGCAACTTCACGGTTGTGTAATTGTTACAGAAGCGTGAAGGGTCGTTTGGAGTGGTTGTAAGTTCATAACGATTCGCATAGTCATAGTTCTTATCCTCGTCAATGGGCACACCATTTTCAGAGTAGAACTGCTCCACGATATTCAATGGAGGATTGAGCTGCGACTGGCTGCGATACATATAGAAACCCTGAGAATAGCCATCCAAATGAGGATGAGCCAAATCCTGAATACTTGTTGTACCATTATCACCCAAAGCCCAGATAGTCTCCTCGTTGAAGCGGCTTGTAATAACATTACGCAACGACAACTCCTGCAAAGTTTCAGGTTTGGGGTCATAGTTCAAACGCTCCTGGAAGGTATAAAGCTTAAATCCTGCCTCATGTGCAGACTCGATAGCCTCCAGACATGCCGCAGCGGCATCTTCCCACTTTTTCTGACTATATGTTTGATTGATGAAATGCTTGCCTTCTGCATTCACAAAGCCCTTATACATCTCATTTCCGTTAAACAGAGGACTTGCCGCCAAAACCAAAGTCTTTGCCTTAATAGCCTTTGCAATAGGGATTGTAATACGGCCCAAATCAGACTGCGTAGATACAACATTCAATGGAAGTGCACGGCTCTTGATGGCCTCGTCAAGCAGATTCACGATATAGTCTACCACAACATCAATAGGCTGACGCTCAAGGTGCATGCTGCTGAGCTCTGCATCCACAGCCACATTCTTATCCAAAATAGGGATAGGGCCATAATGCAACATCAGGAAATAGAGGTAATAAGCCTTCAAGGTCTGCACCTCGGCACGCCACTTATTCTTCTCAATCTGCGACATGTCGGGCACGCGGTCAATGTTGGCAAGGAAAGTATTACACTCATGGATTCCTCGGAACAGGTTATAGCCTCCATTACCACCGCTCCAGAAGTTCAGCAACGGGTCGTTGGTATTCTGCATACCACGAGCAACGCTGAATGATGTGGTATTGTTATAGTAGTGGCTCGACTGCATCAAATACCACATTTCACCTCCACTAATCAAACCCGAATTGGTATTCAAATCCGACATGCAGGGAACATAGTTGTAGCAGGTTGCCAAATAGCGTTCGGCATTAGTGCGTGTATTGAACGCCATCTCAAGAGTTGCAATATTGTCGGGCACGACATCCAGATAGTCGCAGCTAAAACCCAACAGAGCAACCAAACCGATAAATATATTCTTTAATTTCATGGCGTATCGTTATTAGAAGTTTATATTAAGTCCAAGGTTATATACCGCTTGAATAGGATACTGCATACCATCATTACCCATCTCGACATCCCACATCTTGAAGCGGCTCCATGAGAAGAGGTTGATACCGCTTGCATAGACACGCAACTTCGAGATATGAATTTTACTTGTCCACTTCTCGGGCAAGGTATATCCCACCTCAAGAGTCTTAAGACGCAAATAAGAACCATCACGCAACCACCATGTGCTGGCCTGATTATTATTCCAGATATCGGTTGTAGACAAGCGTGGGAAAGTAGCGTAAATATTGCGATTTGTCTCTGACCAATAGCTATCTGCCACAGCCTGCATCATGCCGTTAATATTGGTGCGACCATCAAATGTGCCACCAAAATCCATAGGCATAAATGGATTTGTAGCCTTCGAGTTCACAAAGAATGATACTCGGGTTGCACCCTGGAAGAAGCATGACAAATCGAGGCCCTTCCAACCTACCGAGATACCGAAGCCGTAAACGATTTCAGGCGTAGACGAAATACCGATAGGCACAAAATCCTGATTATTGATAACGCCATCCTCGTTAATATCGCGATACTTAATATCACCCGGCATATACTCGCCAAACTGCTGCGTCGGAGAGTTCAATATATCCTCCTCGTCTATGAACAAACGCTCGGCAATGAAACCATAAGGTTGATTGATATTTGTACCGACGCGGCTCAACCACGGATAAGGAGTAAATGGCTCCTCTAAGTAGTCGTACTTGCCCGTAGCGTAAGTAAAGTTACCTCTTACACCCAACCACCAATCCTCGTTGAACGAGTGGTTTGCATCGAGCTGCACCTCAAAGCCCTTAGAGGATGCTTTACCGTTATTTGCCTGCAAATTCTGGCTAAAGCCCATCTCGGCAGGAATTGTCGAGCGCGCACCAAAGATGCTCTCGCGCTTCTCGGTAAAATAGTCTACCTGGAAATCGAAAATGTTAAACAAGGTAAACTCGGCACCGACATTCAACTTTCGGGCAATCTCCCAAGTGATATATGGGTTTGCATAGCGGTTAATGGCAATTGTTCCGGGACGATAGCCGAAATTCTCACCCCAACCATAATTTGCACCTCCGGCATTCAGGTTGATATCCGACAAATAGTAGAAACGGTCGTACGAACTACCGATAGCATCATTACCCACAAGACCATATGTCGCCTTTAGTTTCACTCTGTCGAGCGTATTTTTGAGTTTATCGCTCCAGAACTTTTCATTCGACAGAATCCAAGCCACACCAACTGATGGGAAGAATCCGAAACGCTCATTTTCAGAGAATCGCTCCGAGCCATTATAGCCGAAGTTTGCCTCTACGAAGTAACGGTTATCGTAACCATATGTAAAACGGCCCGACAAACCAAGATTTCGCTGTGGCAACGATGTCTGCACCGACGACATATCGGTACCCTTATAATTACGCATTGTCCAAACCAACAAGCCACCCACATCGTGCTTCTCGCCAAAAGTGCGTGCATAGTTGATTGCTGCCTCCAAATAATATGTTGTGGTTACATCCTGATAAGCATTTGCATAATCGAGATTTTCGCGACCGGTCTCCTTGTTCAAAGCCTCAAGTACATAGGTATCTGTTGCAACATCGTAGCTACCCACGCTATAATAGAACGGCTCAACCTTACGAGTAATGGTCTTATAGCCCTTGCGTGTAGTATTTGCAAAGAATCGTGCCGACAAACCCTTTGTGATAAAATCAAAGTTCTGCGACAACTCTGCCTGCATCGAGATAAGCGACTGATCCCACTGACGATAGCCCTTAATCATCTCGGCATAGGGGTTGATATAGCTACCACCTGAACCATTACCGAACAGGATGTGTGTAGTATGAATATGCGCAGCATCCGGCTCATAATACATCGGGAACATCACAGGACTGGTGGCCATTGTTGCACGATACAACTCATTACCGCCTGAAATAGGACCAGTATAGTCATCAAAGTTACCCGTAACCTTAATTGCAAACTCGGTGGTTTTGGTAAGGTTGATATTGATATTCGAGCGCAAGTTCAACTTCTTATAATTAATATTGGTATTATAATTATTGCGCTTATCGACCTTCATTATACCGTTATCATCCGAGAATCCCAACGACACATAGTAACGAGCAGTTTTACCACCACCGCTTACGCTGGCATTGGCACGCGAGTTAAATACAAAGTCGTTAAACAGATTCTCATACCAATCTACGGCCGGATATACATAAGGATTCAGACCAGCTTCGGTCGCAGCAATCTTCTCATCAGAGTTGGGACGCAAAGCCAACGGATTACGCGTCAAGACAGCCTCATTATGATACTTCATGTAGCTGATGGGGTCTACCATATCTATAAACTCGGTCGGACGCGACAACGAGAACTCCACACGAGCATTTACACGCATTGAGCCCTCTCTACCCGACTTGGTAGTGATGAGTAAAACACCATTCGCACCACGCGCACCATAAATCGCCGTAGCCGTAGCATCCTTCATCACCGAAAAAGCCTCGATATCATCGGGTGTCAAGCGTGCCAAATCGTCAGCCGAAGACTCAATGTTATCAATCAAAATAAGTGGATTCTGTGAATATCCGAATGTTGTAACACCACGAATAAAGAACGCGGCATTATCCTTACCCGGCTCACCCGACAGCTGTTGGGTAATCATACCCGCAATATTTCCGGCGAATGCCTGTGTAAGGTTACTTGATGGAATACGCAAATCTTCGGGCGTAACGGTCACGATAGAACCGATAACGCTCTCCTTGCGTTGTTTAGCAAAGCCGACAACGGTAAGTTCATCCATTTCGTTGGCTTTCACCTGCATCTTCACCAAAGTTGGGCAATCCGACGCCTTAATTTGCAAGGTCTCATATCCCAGAAACGAGAAACTGAGAATGTCGCGGGCAAAAGCTCCGATAGAGAAGTTTCCATCCACATCAGAGATTACACCACGCATAGAGCCCTCAACAATAATGCTCACACCACCCATAGGTTGTTGCTTTTCATCCACGACTTTACCCGAGATAGTCAGTCGGGATACATCTTGCGCTTGTACTTCTACCAATCCGCCAAATAGGAAGATTGCGCAAAACAACAAGCGGCACAAAGTGTAGATTTGTCTCATAGCTTAGGTTTTGTTTAGTTAGTATTATGTGGTTCAATAAGTTAGCTGAAATTTTATATTTGTTCATACATTAATACTTATGTATAGACATGCAAACTTACAATAAAGTTTTTTTTATTACAAATAAAATTGTTATTTTTTTTTCATCGACCTCCTCATTCTTGCCAAATTATACTATAAATTTCATTATAACGCATATATACCATAACACTCCACTTATCTCATCATTTGCTATATATTATATATAATGTATAGACATTTATCCTAAGCAGAGTCTATTTTTCCTAAAGATTATAGCGTCTTTTTAATATTTATTTGTAACTTTGCAAAAATTCAAATATGAAAATATCCATAAATCACAACAGCCATGTTCCCCTCTACATCCAGATAGAGGAGCAGTTGCGTAAGATAATCCAGCACGAAGATTACAAGAAGGGCAAGATGTTGCCCAATGAGGTTGATTTATCGCGACAGTTGGGCGTGTCGCGCAATACTCTGCGCCAAGCAATCAACAACTTGGTAAGTGATGGCTTATTAACCCGCAAAAAGGGCATCGGAACGATTGTTGCCAACACCACAATATGTTCAAAGGCGCGCAATTGGAAAAGTTTTACCCAAGAGATGCGCGCAATGGGCATCGAACCTATGAACTATGAGCTTCAAATTGGCTGGAGTACGCCCTCCGATGAAATTTACAACTTCTTCAATGCGGAAAATACCGAGAAGTTATTATATCTCAAGCGTTTACGCGGCGATAAGGCACATCCATTTGTATATTTCATTTCCTATTTCAACCCATCAATTGGTTTGCAGGGCAATGAAGACTTCTCTCAACCGCTATACGATATATTGGAAAAGCGATACAATACCGTAGTCCGCATATCGAAAGAGGAGATTACAGCCGCCGTTGCCGATAAACTTATCGCCGAGAAGTTGGACATGAAGGTTGGCGAGCCAATCTTGGTGCGCAAACGCTTCGTTTACGACCAGGGAGAACACCCCATCGAGTGGAACATAGGATACTATCGCGCCGATAGTTTCACCTACTCGTTGGAGTTTGGTAGAGAGTAGCGAAATGCTGTTTCCAATAAAACAGGTAATAAGGCAAAGAGTGGCGCTTTTTGCATCATTACCATAAAACAGAGGCTGTCCAACATAGCGTTGCGACAGCCTCTTTGCGTTGAAGTTATGTCGAAAAATCGAGTGGCTACGCCTTCTCGAAATCCTCTTTGCCGGCGCCACACAAGGGGCAAACCCAATCTTCGGGGAGGTCCTCAAACGATGTGCCGGGAGCTATACCATTATCAGGGTCACCTTTTGCGGGGTCATATACCCAACCGCAAGGAATACATGCATACTTGTCCATAATCTTAAAGTTTTTTGTTTGTTAATAATTGTTTATCTTTTCTATTGCAAAAATAGTACAATATTTTGCCCTGCAACCATAAAAACCATAAAAAGATTTTAACCGGCTATAAGCACCGCTTATATCACAAAAAAAATGGGTAGCCGAATTTCAGCCACCCAATCACTATATTCATTTCAGACTGCTCGCGTTATACCAAGCCCGAGAAGCCCATAAAGGCCATAGCGAGGATTGCTGCCACGATAAGTGCCACGGGGACACCCTTCATTGCAGCAGGCACTCCGTCCAGCTCCAGACGCTCGCGGATGCCGGCAAACAGCACCAAAGCAATAGCGAAGCCCACAGCGGTAGACACCGAATAGACGAAGCTCTGCAAGAGGTCAAACTCCTTCTGAATCATCAAAATCGCAACACCCAACACGGCACAGTTTGTCGTAATAAGCGGAAGGAAGATACCCAACGCCTGATAGAGCGAGGGCGACACCTTCTTCAGGATAATCTCAACCATCTGCACCAGAGCGGCTATAACGAGGATGAAGACAATGGTCTGCATATACTCGATACCAAAAGGCACCAGGATATACTCCTGAATGAGCCACGCAACAACAGACGACAATGCCATGACGAAAGTTACGGCTGCACCCATACCCAACGAGGTATCGACCTTCGACGAAACACCCAAGAAGGGACAGATACCCAAGAACTGCGCAAAAACGACATTATTAACGAAGATTGCGCCAATGATTATCGCAAAATATGAAAGTTCCATAACTATCTCTTAGCAATTTTGTTAAACAACACCATCAAATATCCCAACACGAGGAAGGCTCCCGGTGCCAAGACAAAAACCAAAGGCATATAATCGGCAACACCGAACGAGTAACCGAAGATAGCACCGCTACCCAGCAACTCGCGCACAGCACCGATAATCGTTAAGGCAATGGTAAAGCCCAAGCCGATACCCACACCATCCAATACAGAGTCGAAAGCACCATTCTTCGATGCAAATGCCTCGGCACGACCCAGGATGATACAGTTCACCACGATAAGCGGAATAAACACGCCGAGCGATGCGTAGAGCGAAGGAAGATATGCCTGCATAAGCATCTCGACAATAGTCACAAACGATGCAATAACGACAATAAATGCCGGAATACGCACCTTATCGGGGATAAAGTTCTTGATAAGCGAGATAACGAGGTTCGACATAATCAAAACCGCCATTGTCGCTACACCCATACCCATACCATTCATCGCCGAAGTGGTCGTTCCCAGCGTGGGACACATACCCAACACCAATACGAATGTAGGGTTATTCTTAAGAATACCGTCGGTAATAATCTTCAACTTATTCATTTTCGCCTCCTTTCTGTGCCTCGGCACTCTCAACATTTACATCCGCCTCAGTAGCCTCGGCGTTAGTAGCCGTAGCACCCGAAACGCCATCAGCCACAGCCTTTGCGCCGATTGCCTCCAAGAACGCCTCATGAGCGCATCTTACGGCATCATAATATGCGCGTGACGAAATAGTAGCTGCAGTCAAAGCATCCAACTCGCCACCATCCTTCTTCACCGAGAAGCGCATCTCGGCGGGATTTTTATCCTTGATGCTTGCAAACAGGACATTACCCTCGTCACACATCTTCGTACCCAAACCCGGGGTCTCCTTCTGCTCCAGAACATTCACATTGAGAATCTTACCCTCGGGCGAGAATCCCACCATAAGGCGAATTGCGCCACCAAAGCCATTCTTTGTCATAGACTCAACAGCATAGCCCACAACGGCGTCCGCAGCCAAAGCCTTATAGACCTTTACGGGAATATCGCCCACGGTCTGCTCCCAATCCTCGGTCTTATCAAACTCCGGCAAGACATTCTTCACTGCCTGAGTCGTGGCCAAAGCCTTAGCCTCGGCAATGGCATCGGCTGTAAGCATATTCACTGCACCTACACCCGCCGAAGCGATGAGTGTGACGGTAAACAGCACTGCCACCATATTAAAAAGTGTACTCTTCATATCCGACGGCCTCCTATTTTTTAGATGTTATACCAAAACGCTTGGGCTTCACATACTTATCAATGAGCGGTGTAACCGAATTCATAAGCAGGATTGCAAACGACATACCCTCGGGATAAGCGCCCCACAGACGGATAATCATCGTGATAGCACCAATACCGATACCATAGATAATCATACCCTTGCCGGTCATAGGCGAGGTTACATAGTCGGTCGCCATAAAGATAGCACCCAACATAGCACCTCCGGCTACCAAATGGAATGCCGGCAACTCATACAACAGAGTCTTATCGCCACCCTGCGCCAACGCTACAACAAAAGCAAATACCGCCATTGTTGCGAGAATAGAAACAGGGATATGCCAGGTGATAACCTTACGCCACAAGAGGAAGATACCACCTACCAACAGCGCCATAGCGGCAATCTCACCCATAGAACCGGGCATAGCACCGCTGAACATATTGAGCAAATCAACATTTGCCAACGAAATAGCGCCATCGGCCTTATCTGCAGCTGCCTTCACTGCCGCCAAAGGGGTAGCACCCGACAAAGCATCCACATAGCCCGTCATTGTAGGCTGGGGGAACGATGTCATCTGCACAGGATAGGCAATCAACAAGAATACACGACCAACCAATGCGGGGTTGAATGGGTTGTGACCCAAACCGCCGAAAGTCATCTTACCTACACCGATTGCAACCACGGCACCGATGACGATAATCCACCAAGGAATATTTGAAGGCAGGTTGAATGCCAACAAAACACCCGTAACAACTGCCGAGAGATTCCAAAGTGTATTCTTACCTCCGAGCAGGAATTTTTGAATAAGGTACTCAACGAGGATACAGCTGATAACGGCAATAGCCATAACCTTCAGCACATCCAAACCATACACCATGGTCGATACCGCCAGAGCAGGTATCAACGCCACCAACACATCGCGCATCAACGACTGAGTCGACTGAGGGCTATGCACATGGGGTGCTGGAGCAACTAAAAATTTATTTGCCATAATTTATTGCGTCTTTAATTTTTACTTTTTAGGAGCATTAGCCGCAGCGCGCGCACGAATGATACCCATAACTGTCTGCTTGCTCAAGCGGACAAAATCCAACAACGGCAGGCCCGCAGGACATGAGAACTGGCAGCAACCACACTCGATACAGTTGGTAATCTGCTCCTCCTCTACTCTATCCCACATCTTCTTATGCGCAAGGCGGAAGATAAGGTAAGGCTCCAAGCCCATAGGACAAGCCGAAACACACTTCGCGCACTTGATACAGCTATCGGCCTCAACACGACGAGCTGCCGCACCGGCAAATACCGTAACTCCCGAGCAACCCTTCGTAACGGGAGAGTCCAAATTCACCATCGCACGACCCATCATCGGTCCACCATTCACAACCTTCACATCGCCTTCGGGAAGACCTCCTGCCATCTCGACCAAAGTCGAGATGGGAGTACCCATACGGATCAAGAGGTTGCGAGGCTGCGCCATCTGCTGACCTGTGATAGTTACGACGCGCTCGATAAGAGGCTTATTCTTCTGCACTGCCTCATAAATTGCAACCGTAGTAGAGGCATTGCAAACCACAGCGCCGACATGTATAGGCAAGCCCGGAGGAGGCGGTACCTGACGACCCGTGATGGCAGCAATCAACTGCTTCTCACCTCCCTGAGGATACTGCACCTTCAAAGGCTCAATCTTCACGGCAAACTTCTTCTCCTTAGCCAAGCGCTGCAAATGCTCGATAGCATCGGGCTTATTATTCTCGATACCGATGACTGCCTTCTCGACATTCAACGCCTTTTTCAGAATCTCTACGCCGATGAGCAACTCCTCGCCGCGCTCCAACATTGTTCGGTGGTCGGAAGTAAGGTAAGGCTCGCACTCTACACCATTGATAATGAGGTACTCGGCCTTGCATCCATTAGGAATCGAGAGCTTGACATGTGTGGGGAATGTAGCACCACCCATACCAACGATACCCGCATCCTTAATCTTTGCGATAATCTCGGCGCTCTCCAACTTGCACTCGCGCTTAATCTCGGCCGAACGGTCAATCTCGGGCATCCACTCATCACCCTCGCGCTTGATGGTAATCATCATCTGGCGCAAGCCCTGACCATTAGGCTGCATATCCACAGCCGTAACGGTACCCGAAATGGGTGAATGGATATTTGCCGACATAAAGCCCGTAGCCTCGGCTATGAGCTGACCCGTAAGCACCTTATCGCCCTTGGCTACCTTTGCCGTAGCGGGTGCTCCGATATGCTGTCCGAGCGGAATATTGACCACATCGGGAAGTTCCAACACCTCTACTGCTTTGGTGTTGCTCCAATGTTTATTATCCGACGGATGTACTCCGCCAATAGGAAATGTCTTCATACTATATCTTATTTCTGCTCGTTATCACTCTCTTTTTTCTGCTCCTTCACCACAGGTTTCTCGGCCGGCTTCTCCGCAGGCTTTGCAGCAGGTGCAGCCGCCTTCTCAGCAGGCTTTGCAGCCGGAGTCTTAGGCTCCTTTGGCAGTGGCTCCATGCCGCGCAATACGATAGCTCCCGTAGGACACTCGTTCAC
The DNA here is from genome assembly GCA_045125895.1 of Alistipes sp. Lineage (GTDB taxonomy): Bacteria > Bacteroidota > Bacteroidia > Bacteroidales > Rikenellaceae > Alistipes. The sequence goes on along the minus strand of JBGVNT010000004.1, from coordinate 190,756 downwards.
GCACTTGCGGCACAACTTACACTTCTGTGAATCAATGTAGGCAACGCCATTTTCCACAGTAATAGCATCGAAAGCACAAACCTTCACACACTTACCGCAAGCGATACAACCCGCCTTGCAAGCCTTCATCGTCACGGCGCCCTTATCCTTCGATACGCAACTTACGAACACGGCACGATTCTTAGGCCACTTCTTTCTAAGCTCGATGATACCCTTGGGACAAGCCTTAACACATGCGCCACAAGCCGTACACTTATCGGCATCTACCTCGGCAATACCGGTTTCGGGATTGACCTTAATGGCATCAAAAGCACACGCCTCGACGCAATCGCCATAACCCAAGCAACCATAAGCACATGCTGTCTCGCCCACATACAACGATGCAGCCACAGCACAATTCTTGGCGCCATTGTAATCATTTGTGCGAGGACGCTTTGCACATACACCACCGCAACGCACCGTAGCAACCGTAGGCTCCTTCTCGGGCGCCACCTTACCAAGATATGTTGCGATTTGCTTCATGCAATCGCCTCCACCTACCGGACAGAAAATAGATGAAATGTCATCCTCGCGCACCATAGCTTCGGCCATAGCGCGACATCCGGCAAATCCACAACCACCACAGTTCGCTCCGGGCAACATCTTCTCAACTTCGTCGATACGAGGATCCTCCTCAACCTTGAACTTCTGTGCAACGAAGTACAAGATGACAGCCGCCAAGATACCCAGCACACTGAGTGTCACAATTGTAAATAATAATACCGTCATTTTGTTTGTTTTGTTATTATGAATTTTACAGTTTTTCCAATTTTATTGCGCAACATGTAGAGCGCAATATAATAGCACCCCACACCCAAAATTGCAATCAAAGCCGCAAGGCCCTCCTCGACGCCTGCCATAACGCCACCAAAGAGCACCACACTTAACACGATTAAGGGCATCAGGTAAGCAAACACTACCGACCTAACACCCATCGAACGCTTCTGAAGCGCCACTTCGACCCTATCTCCGACCTGAAACATTGCAGCATCGGAGCTTTCGACCTCGACGACCTTATCGGCGCTCTCCGACGCACCACACACCATACGGGCCTGACACGAACCGCATGCGCTGCTCACCGTCATCTTCACCAGAATCGTTGAGCCCTCGATGCGAATCACCTCTCCGGAATGTTTTATAGCTCCTGCCGAAGTCATATCCGAACTAAGTATCTAAGAGATTAATATCCGTATTTGTTGACCAACGGGAACAATATCTCGTGGCGGAACGAACATGCCGACAGACGCAATACGGGTGGATATTGATAACGCTTCTTCACATTCTGCATAACCATGGTGTGAATCTTCTCAACCACCTCGGAATCAAAGCCTGCGTTGATAATCTCCTCACGATGCTCTCCCTTCTCTATCATGCGATACAGAATGGCATCCACAACCTCGTAGGGAGGCAAAATATCACTATCCTTATGGTTGGGGCGCAACTCCGACGAAGGCTCCTTCTTCAGGATAGCCTCCGGAATGACATTGTCGAATGTAAGATTGATATAGCGCGCCAAATCATACATCTCACTCTTATACAAATCGCCCGTAGGACTGAATGCTCCCGCGGTATCGCCATACAAAGTACACCAACCCAACGAGTTCTCACTCTTATTCGACGAGTTCAGCAGGATGTAGCCATCCTTGTTCTGCAATGCCATGAGCAACACGGTACGAATACGCGACTGGATATTCTCCTCTGTGGCATCGAACTCGGTACCTCCCGTTACGGGCTTCAAGGTATCCATAATTGCGGTATATGCCGCATTGATTGGCAATACGCTATACTCAATACCCAAGCGCTCGGCCAACTCCTTGGCATCTTCGACCGACGAATCCGACGAGAACTGCGAAGGCATCATCAAGCCGCGGACATTCTCCTTACCCAAAGCTCCTACAGCCAAGCAGACCACCACCGAGGAGTCGATTCCTCCCGACAAACCGACGCAAGCCTTCGTATAGCCGTTCTTATGAAAATAATCCCTCAATCCCAAGCATGCAGCCTTATAGACCATGCGGTTTCTATCGTTGTAGGATGTATATGGCGCACCCTCCAAGCCTTCGTGCTTTGCCAGAGTATCAAAAAGCTGGAAATCCTCTTCAAAGCTCTTCATAAAGAGTTCTATTTTACCCTCTTTATTCATGATGCCCGAAGTACCATCATAGACCAAGTCGCCCGAACCGCCAACCTGATTCATGATAATAATATTGCGATTCTCGGTATAAGTCAAGCGGCGCATCATCTCATAACGCTCCGACATGAGGCCCTTGCCATAACGGCGAGCATTGATGCTCACCACAAAATCGGCCTCTTTGTCCAATTCACAGAGTTGCGAGAGGTCATCACCCACCATAATGGCGATATTGCGACCGCACACCTCGACAACCTTATATCCCTCGCCACCGATAATAAAACCCATCTCGCGACGAGCTGTAACATACTGCTTTTCGACAACATCGGCAATCTTTCCATTACGAAGAACAACTGCGGCGCTGACCGGTCCTCGCTCGGTGAGATATGGAGAGCCTACAATTGCAGTAACCTTATGACACTCTGCTGCAATATGCTCCAAGGCCTCCTCACACATGGTGAGGAATGTAGTCTTACGCAAAAGGTCATAGCACGGTGTACCGCTAAGCGCATACTCGGCAAAAAGTACCAAGTCGGCACCCTCACCCTCTGCCCTATGAATCGCATCAATAATACGCGACGCGTTACCCTCAATATCTCCGATTGTATAGTTTAATTGAGCAAGAGCTATTTTCATATTGTATTCTCGATTTTAGTCTATATTCAATACGCCGCAAAGGTAGTCATAATTTATTAAATTATGCACCCTTCCGTCGTTTTTCTTATTATATAGGTATAAAGTTCAACAAAAAAGGAGCAGATTTCAACAACCTGCTCCTAAAACCGCACCTATAACAAGGTGCAAAACTACGCTATATCGCTACTCGTTCTCGGCTACCAAAATGCGACCGCAATACTCGCATACGATAAGTTTCTTGCCCTGGCGAACATCAGCCTGACGCTGGGGAGGAATGCGATTAAAACAACCGCCACATGCGTCGCGCTTTACAGTCACCACAGCCAAGCCATTACGCACGCTACTGCGAATACGGCCATACGCCGCCAACAAGCGCTCGTCAATCTTCACCTTAGCCTTCTCGGCCTGAGCCTCCAACGATGCAACCTGGTCGGCAGTCTCGGCCTCAATGCTCTCCAACTCAGCCTTCTTTGCCGCAAGGTCGATACCGCGCTCGGCAGCCGCTGCCTCAGCCTCCTCAAGTTGATTTTTCTTAACCTTTATGGCGCCGGCATACTCCTTCAAGCGCTTCTCCGCCAACTCAATTTCCAACTCCTGATACTCAATCTCCTTAGTGATAGCATCATACTCGCGGTTGTTGCGGACATTATTCTGCTGCTCTTTGTAGTGCGAAATTTGAATCTTCGCCTGGTCTACCTCGCGCTTACGCTGCTTGGTGAGTGAATTCAACTCCTCAATCTCGGCATTGATGTTCTCAATACGGGTATTCAAACCGGCGATTTCATCCTCCAAATCCTGAACCTCCAAAGGAAGCTCGCCCTTTACCTTGTTGATTTCATCAATCTGAGAATCAATTTTCTGCAACTCATAGAGAGCCATAATCTTCTCCTGCATCGAATAATCGACTTCAGATGTCTTCTTTTGTGCCATATATCTCAAATTTGTTTTAGACAACTTATTATAAGCATCATTGTTTGTCACAACACTCGCAAAACATATAATTCACCGGGTTACGCGAGCACACACTCTTGCGAACTGCAAAGGTAAGTAAATTTTTTGATAAAATATCAAATAAAATTTCAATTGCGCAATATTCGCTCTCAAAATGGCCAATATCTGCCAAAATTATCTGGTTTTCATGGCGCATAAAGTCATTATACTTCAAATCTGCCGTAAGATAGATGTCGGCACCCGAAGCTCGAGCCTCATCAATGAGCGAGCCTCCCGAGCCGGTGCAGATTGCCACCTTATTAACTTCCGACTTCACCATATCGCTATGTCGCATAGCCTTTACGCCGAATTTCGACATAACGGCACGCATAAAATCCTCACTCTTCATCGGCTGCGTCATCTCACCCACAACACCAAAGCCCGCGCCGGCATCGTTTGTCGGTTGCAACACCCGAACACTCTTTAGACCCAAAATCTCCGCCACGCGCCAACTCATACCCCGTGGAGTGCTATCCAGGTTGGTATGTGCCGCATAGAGCGCAATGCCACGGCGAATAGCCTTCTCGACGCAACGCTCGGTCACACTTGCCGAGTTAAAGCGCTTCATGGCATGAAAGACAATGGGGTGATGCGTAACGACCATGTCGCACCCCTCAGCCACAGCCTCCGCAAGCACCTCCTCAGTGACATCCACAGCCAACAACACCTTATGCACCTCATCGTCGGGGCGACCAACTATCAGGCCCGAATTATCATACGACTCCTGTAACGAAAGCGGCGCAAATGCCTCAATCAGCGATGTTATATCTCGAACTTTCATCTCTGCTACGACCTAAAAAAGTGACTGCTCATAGAACGGGAACAACTCCTTCTCCTCTTCGGCCTTTTTCCTACGCGGCGCACGGCGCTTAGGCTTCTGCTCCTGAGTGTCTGCATCACCCTCGCCTTCAAGCACAACCACAGCCTTACCCTGGCGTTTCGGGCGTGTTTCGCCGGAAGATTCCGCCTCCTCCCAAGCTGCATTTTCCGACGCCACAACCTGCTCGCTATCACCGGCTTTAAGTTCCTCGCGTACCTCCACAAGTGCCGCGCGTATGCGCTGCAAACGCTCCAGAAGCTCCGCATCGCGAGGTATGCCTCGCGTCGGGTGCTTCATAGCCTTGCGAGCGCCCTCCAAGGTCATCCCCTGCTCCTTCACCAAGTGGTATATCTGCTTAAGTTTCTCGACATCCGAGGGTGTAAACATGCGATTACCCTTTTGATTTTTATGCGGACGCAGACAATCGAACTTGGACTCCCAATAACGAATAAGCGAGTGATTCACATCGAACATCTCCGCCACTTCGCCCATAGAGTAATAGAGTTTCTTTACAGCCATAACCGTTTTTATTTCGTTTTACTTTAATATTCTTAACGCATTGGGGTACATATTATTAACCCTCTGGCCTATACGCTTGACAAATCCCAATGGCAACGCATTGCATATCACTAAATTCACGCCCTCCACGAACTCCTCCGCGGCAATATCATTGCGACGCAGAAATTGCAGTGCGACCTCCTCCTCAACCTCGCGACAAGCAACTGCATTGCGATTCAAACCCACATACAAAGCCAATGCGGCATCGGGTTTCAATTTACCCTTGAAAATTTGCCCCATGGCAACTCCCGAGTATATCACCGACAACACACCCGACAGCGCCGTTATATCGTCAAAATGCTCTTTGCGGCATCCATACAGCATATCGCCCGCCTGAAAGAACGCTATCTGCTCAGGATTCTTTACCCAGCGCCCCAACTCCTCCGAATCGCGGCGTTCAACCTTTGTTATCGCCTTGCCACGCCCCTTAAGAGCTCGACGCGACACGCCTTCGCCACACTTTATCGCCACGGCCATGAACATGCCCTCACCCGTAACCCGATGCGGGAAGAATCGGAAAGTCTGGAATACTCCTTCACGCCCTGTAACGACGCCCCACGAGTCATCAACCGCAATAGCGGAGGCCTCTTGCAGTTCATCGCCATACTCCGCCATCATGCGCGCCAGCACCTGTTCATCCTCCGTACGATTGAATGTACAAGTGCTATAAATCAGCACTCCGCCGGGGCGCAAAGCCTGAAAAGCATTTTCCAGAATCTCCCACTGTCGCTCGGCGCACATCGCAACATTGCCTTCGCTCCACTGCTCGACGGCATCGTCCGACTTTCGGAACATGCCCTCACCCGAGCACGGCGCATCCACAGCAACCACATCGAACCACTCCGAAAGTTGCGCCACGCGCGACGAATCATTGCACGACACCACCATATTGCCGATGCCCCACTTTCGGGCATTGTCGGCCAAGACCATCGCACGCTGGCGATTTATCTCATTTGCAACGACCAAACCCGACTCACCCACCAACGAGGCGTAATGGGTACTCTTGCCTCCGGGTGCAGCACACATATCCAACACTCGCAAGCCCCGACATGCCTGCTTGCCGCCTACGGCACGCTCGAAAATATATCCGGCGAACTGCGAACTTGCCTCCTGCACATAATATGCTCCGGCATGGAAATCGGTATCCAAGGTAAAACTTGGTCGCTCCTTGAGTCGATAGCCCTCCTCACTCCACTCGATAGGCTCGGCCTGCCATTTCGACGCCTGCATCTTCAGCGGATTCAGCCTTACCGAGGTCGAAGGTTCGCTGCTCAGCGCCGAGCACAACTGCTCGGCCTCGGCCTCACCCAACTCACGCTTCATGCGCTCGACAAACGCCACAGGCAACGACATCGCAACAACTATTTTTCTTTAACCATAGCATCCAACTGCTCGCAAATGCGGTCGATAATCTCGGGATTCTCCACAAAATCATCCACATCCTTATCAATGACGAGCAACTTGCCACGATAGATATTGTTAATCCAATTTTCGTACTTCTCGTTCAGGCGCAGCAAATACTCCTCGTCGATATTCATCTCGTAATCGCGACCACGACGCTTAATTTGCGCTATAAGCGTAGGTATGCTTGCACGCAGATATATCAACACATCGGGCTGAGGAATAAGATTTGTCGTAAGTTCGAAAATCTTCATATAAGTACCAAAATCGCGCGACGACATCAGCCCCATGCAATACAAGTTATCGGCGAAGATATGAGCATCCTCATAGATTGTTCTATCCTGGAAGATATTCTTCTCGCCGCTGGCCAACATATCCATAGTCTGCTGAATACGGCTACCCAAGAAGGATATCTGCAACTGGAATGCCCAACGACTCATCTCGTGATAAAAATCACCCAAATATGGGTTGTCGGTCTCCTCATAATAGGCCTTTGCACCATATCGTCGGGTTAGAATCTCCGTCAAAGTAGTCTTTCCGCTACCTATATTACCCGCAATTGCTATATACATTTTATATCGTTTTTTATTGTTTCTTCAATCCTATTGTTTATCCCCGCTCTCCTAATTAAAGAACTCACCGGCTTTGGCTATAGATGACGGCATGGCAAACACCACCACGCGGTCATACGCCTGCATTTGAGTATCGCCCTCGGCAATAAACACCCTGTCGCCACGCACTATACCTCCGATAATCATATCCTGAGGCAGGTGCATATCCTTAATCATCGACTTTGTAGCAGGGGAGTTTGGCTTGACGATAAACTCTAACACCTCGGCCTCGCTACCCGTCAGGCACCTGATGGCCTGCACATCGGTCGACATCGTAAAGCGGAAGATATTCGATGCCGTAACGCGCTTTTTGTTGATAATCGTATCAATACCCACACTCTCCGCCAGGCGGATATAGTTGAGATTCTCGACCTCGGCAATAACCTTCTTTACGCCCATGCGCTTTGCCTGCATGGCTGCCAAGATATTGGTTTCGCTGCGGCCCGTAACGGCAAGGAAAGCATCCATGCTGGTCAAACCCTCCTCCAACATGGCATCCAGATTTCGGCCATCTTCGTGGATTATAAGCGTTTTATCGAGCATCTCGGCCAAACGATATGCCTTCTCGGCATTATAGTCCACCATCTTGATGTTCATATTGTCCTGCAACTCCAACGCCACACGCATACCAATGCGCGAACCTCCGAGAATCATCAGATTCTTAACCTCGACGCTCTTTTGACCCGAGAGCTCAGTAACGCTGCGTGCCACATCCTGACGCGCAATGATGTAGACCACATCTCCCTCAAAAAACTCATCCTGACCACGCGGAATAATGGTCTGACTGCCGCGCGTAATGGCCACGGCGCGAAACTCATCGAGTGAGCCATCCGCTGCCAATTCTATAAGCTTACGGCCCAACAACGGCGATGTCGGCTCCAAGCGGAACACCACCAACGAAAGCAACCCACCCGAGAAATCGACATAGTCCGAAGTCGATGTATAACCCAACAGATTGATAACCTCACGCGCAGCATCCTTTTCGGGATAGAAAAGGTAGTCGATGCCCATATCTATAAACATCTCCTTGTTATTCGGTTCCAGATACTCGCTATTATCCACACGGGCGATAGATTTCTTCGCACCCAACTGCTTTGCCATAATCGCAGCCAGAATATTCTGATTCTCGTCGTGATTCACCGCAATAAACAAATCGCAGCGGCGCACTCCCGCCTTACGCAACACGGCAAAAGAGGTAGTGTCGCCTTCAACGGTAATAAGGTCGGCACCATTATCTACATCCTCCAATGCCTTGGAGTCGCTATCTATGATAGTTATATCATGACCATTACCGCTCAGCATTCGCGCCAAGTGGCTACCCATTTCACCTACACCCGAAATAACAATCTTCATCTCATCAATGGCATTATTCAATTGAATCTCTACGCCCCGTTGCGTGGGCTATTGACCCCACTTTAGGCACGAAGAGTGTACAATCTTGCAAAATAGCACACAAATATATAAATTTGTAGCCGTATTTTCAACAAAAAGTGAAAATTTAATATTTTACAGATTATGTCAGCAGGATTTTCTACCATATTGATAGTGATACTTATATCAATCGGATTCGTCGGATTGTTCTTTTTGGGCATGTCGCTCACCCAGATTTTCAAGGGCCACGACATCGACTCGGAGATTGCCACCAACAAAAATATGCAGCGTTTGGGCATAAAGTGCGCCGTGCAGGAGTCACGCGAGGACACCGGCACCGACTGCGCCGACATCGGCTGCCACGGCAACTGCTCGTCGTGCGATATCGACCACTCGAAAGAGCAAAGTGGAGAGATGAAAGAGTAAAGATAATTCAAGATTATCGGATAGGGAAGTTAGGGAGTTTAGAGAATTTAGCGCAAGCGCAACAAAAAAGTTCGGGCGCCTCACTAAACTCCTTAATTTCACTAAATTCCTTTATGCAGTATGTCGATTTTATAAAAAAAAGTGCGGCCGCCCGAAAGCAGCCGCATAAAGTTCAAAAGCCTTAAGCCTAAAGATTAAAATTGCGCCACCGCGCGCACATAGTAGTAGCTGGACTTAAGGACGCAGTAGGTGTTGCCATCGTCCATAGAGACATACCACGCGCAAGGCCCAACGAAACAATTTGGAGCTTCCGTTGATGCCCAATACCATCCAAAACCACTTCGATTAAACAATTCTGCTGCACCTCGGCTTTCAAGAGTTTTATTTACGGTACCATACACTGATTTATTACATAATAGCAGTCTTAATTCCTCTATTGCCGGCAAATACCAATCCTTACCCTTATTTCGGCACCATACAAATGCCGGATATTCTGCGCTATCGGCAAGCGCCATAACCCTGTCGGTATTGGCCTTACCATCGGTTTCGCTCGTTGCACCGACAACTATTCCCTTATCATCTTGTTCATATGTACACCACTGCAATTTTGTTTGGTCGAGGCTTACAATCTTACCATGCTTACCCCCATCCCAAACATCGAACACAACACCCTCCATGCCGTTTTCGTTATAGTAGTCGCCAACCTTATATGTTTTGGCAGCGGCTGGTTGTGATTGCGGGATTATAGGCTTGCTTTCTTGAGGCTTTACTCCGCACCAAGCTCGTAAATTGCGCACCAATTTTTCACATTGTCGCGGTTGGTGGATGTCAATATAATCTATATCTCCAAACTTGAACAAAAACCAGCCTCGCAGATTTCCACCATCCAACACAATAGGTACAACTCTTTTGTTGGTGTTATAAGCATAGCTTATCTCCTTCTTGGCATAATTCGAATTAATTGAATTTTCCGAGATAAAGAAGAGTACTATATCAACAGAATCAATAGCCTTTACAATTACATCCTCAAACTGCGAGCCTGATTCAATGCCGGTCCAATCTATCCAACACTTTATGTCAGCCTTCTGCTCTATATCCTTGACAAAAGATTCGATTTGTTGTAAATCTTCTCGCGAGTAACTTATAAATACATCGTATTTCATAGGGGAAGTTGTTTTCTAAATCACAAAGATAGGAAAATATTTTTAAGTTTTAATAGGGAAATGAATTTTGAATTCTTAATTTTGAATTCATTGCCTACCATCCCATTTCGCGGGCGTATTCGATGGCGCGGTTGAGTGTGTCGTTAAAGGGTTTTGTAAGGCGAAAATCGGCAGCCGCCCTGTCGAAATATCCGTCAGCAGTGAAATACTCCTCATCCACCATTTTAACAACCAGATAGTTGCGCAAACGATAGTACTCCGCGAACTCATCCTCTGCCGACCAGCCGCGCGGCACGCGTTTATAAGCCTCCGACCAATCCAACTCAAAGCCCTCCGCCGCACGAATAGCCTCGACGAAGGCCTCACCCTCGGTCATAAACTCCTCGCGAACACTCTTCTGCTCACCCGGCGAGGGGCAATAGGCTCCGGTGCAAATCATATAGTGATTCTCGGCCGGCTCGATGTGCATATAATACCCCGAATAGCCCGACTTCTTACCGCGCGGGCAGACATAGACGCCAAACCAGGTTTTATAAGGCGACTTATCCTTCGAAAAGCGCGTATCGCGATAGATGCGATAGGTACAGTCCTGCACCCTCAACCCCTCAACCGAAGGGTCAAACGACGCCATAGCCTCGATAAATCGCGTTGCCACCTCGTCCATTTTCGCCTTCACAGCCTTATATCGCGCACGATTCGCCTCAAACCATTCGCGGTTGTTATTCGCATGCAACTCGCGCAAAAACTCAATAATCTCCTTCATAGCAAAACTTTTTCCTTCACAAAATTAGCAAAAACATTGCAACAATAACAAACATATGCCCACAAAACAAAAAAAGCGGAACCCCGAAGGATTCCGCCAAATCGTTTAACTCAAAGCTTTACTCTGCAAGTGGAGTTACACTTACATAAGATTTGCCAGACGACTTCTTGCAGAACTCAACTGTACCGTCGACCAATGCAAAAAGAGTGTGGTCCTTACCCATACCCACATTGTTACCCGGGTTGTGTACTGTACCTCTCTGACGAACGATGATGTTGCCAGCCTTAGCGAACTGACCACCGAAAAGCTTTACACCGAGTCGCTTGCTCTCTGACTCACGGCCGTTCTTTGAACTACCTACTCCTTTTTTGTGTGCCATTTTCTACTAAATTTTAAGGTTATGCAACAATATCCTCCACGAGAATCTGGCTCAAGTACTGACGGTGACCGTTGCACTTCTGATAGCCTGTTCTACGCTTCTTCTTGAATACCAAGACCTTATCGTCCTTGAGGTGCTTCAAGATCTTACACTTAACTGAGGCGCCTTCTACTGCAGGTGCGCCTACCTTAACCTGACCGTCGTTGTCTACAAGCAGGACCTTGTCGAAGCTCACTGACGACTCTACATCGCCCTGAAGACGGTGAACATAGAGCTTACGACCCTTTTCAGCCTTAAATTGCTGACCTGCGATTTCTACTATAACGTACATTCTGTAAGTAAATTATAAGTTTTGCCATAATTTGGCCTGCAAATATACAAAAAATTTTCTCGTTACAACTATTTGCGCAATATTTTTTTCACTATTTCCGGTTTGGCATATTTTTCGCCTGCATTCCACGGCGCTTAAACGCCCTGATATGAACAACAATAAAATTGTCATTTACTCGCCAACATCGCACCTTGCGACACTTATAGCCGAGATTATCGAAGATAGTCGCACGCAAATAATCTGTTGCACGCAACCCCATCAGATTATACCTCTCTGCCGGCACGAGCAACCCTCGCTGCTGATAATTTTAGCCATAACGCCCCTCTTCGAGGGGTCGGAACTTATCACCAACCTACGCGCCTCACTTCGATACCGGCTGCCGATATATGTCATTTCGTGGCAACAATCCGAACATATAGTCCTGAGCCTGCTGGAGTGCGGCATCGACCAATACATGACCTTTCCGATAGGCATGAGCCGGCTAAGATATAAGGCCATAGAACACCTTGACTCCTTGCAACATAAACTTTCGTAAGAGCCCTATGACAGACATTATCACATACATATATATTATATCAGCCATAGGCATAGCTTTGGTATTCGAACTCACACTTCTCTCGGTGAAGTTAAAATCGCGCTATCGCTCACAACAAACGCTGCTCTGCCACGGCTACATACGGCAAATCGTAAAAATGCTCTTTGCCGAGGAGTATTGCGAGATATACCCCGCAGTCACCACCACCCGCCACCGCAAAGCGCTCGCCGAAGCACTATACATCGTTTCAAGTCATACTTACGGGATCCGTACCGCTCCCCTCAGGGAGTTGGTCGAAAAGTCGCAGCTCGACAAATTTCTGCTACACAAGGCTAAGCATGGCTCCGACATAGAGAGCACCCATTCGCTCATACTGCTAAGCGCCCTACCCCCGCATAAGCTCGTCGCCACGCAGTTACAACCCCTCCTACACTCGCGTCATAGTCATAAGCGCATCGCGGCGTTACTTGCAATTTTGGCCGTATCACCCTCCACGGCCATATCGACGCTATCGTCAGCACCATTTCTCCTTACCACATTCGACATCGCGCGCATCATCATGCTCCTTAGGCGAGGCATCCTGCCAATAGCATATGAGCCTCTATTGGCGAGCGAGAATCGCAACCTACAGATGTTGGGATTGGCCATAGTGCGCAATTTCGGCATAGAGATAGCCGACAAGCAGCTACAACGAATCATCGCCTCTTCGAATGATTGCGGCGTAACACGCGAAGCGCTCTACACGCTATCGTCGCTCGGGCGACCTTTGGGTCGGGTGAAAATACGCAACAAAATAGCTTCAATGCCGCACTATTGCCGCAAGGAGCTATGCCGACACCTCACTCATGAAGGGTACTCGATAGCTGCACTACGCACCATCTTCGGGCCCCACGAAATACCTCACGCCGAAGCCCTCATAAACTCCTACAAACGCAATTTAGAGGCTGTATAAACTCAATCCTCCGGTCACAACACACATCTACATTATGTTATATTTCAAATATTTGGTATTACTCATCTGCGCTGTGTCGCTATTTTACACCATTGTGCGCACGCTGCGTATATCTCACGCCATTGGCCTATTGCAAACGCTCTCCCACGAAAAGGCCGGGTGTTGTTTTTCTTTGGGCTTTGTCGGGTGCTCCGTCATATGTCGACATATTAGACACCTCGACGACATCAAGGCTCTGCTGAGCTCGGAATACGACCGCTACGAAATAATCCTTATCATGGACGCAAATCTTCAGCCCGAACTGTTTTACAATATAGTCAAGCAGTTCAAAATGCTACGCGTCACCCCACCCGACAGCTCCGACCTCGCACACTCCCCGATACGGCTGCTCTATCGCTCGCGCCAGCGTTGTTATCAACGATTGATACTGCTCGACAAGGGAGCAACCACGCCCTACGACGACCTTAATGCCGCCGCCACAATAGCCTCATTTGACTATCTGTTGCCACTCAACACCAACTTCACCTTACGCCACCAGACAATGGAGCATATAGCCATGATATTGGCAAGCCACAACGACGCAGAGCCCCGCATCGACCTGATTCGCTCCACAGCCGACAACAGTCTGATATTTCGCCATATAGCCATCATCGAGGCAGGCGGATTCTCGCCTCAGGTCATACGGAAAATACCTCGCAAAAACATCCTCGAAGTACACATCCCGCTACTGCGCCACACCGCCCACAACCGACCTCAGGACCTCTTAACCTTAGCATCAAACACATGCTTCGCGATATTGGTTACCCTCCTTATAGCCGGCCCGACCACAGCACTTGCGCCCACAGCCACACTCCTCGCGGCAGGTTGCTCGGCACACTATCTGACCGAGCTTTTCGACAACAAATGTTCCCTTAGGGCAATAATCTATCAAATTAGTCACATAAGGCCCTTTTTTTACGCTCGAAAATTCGTTCTTTGAAAAACTTTTTGTATCTTTGAAAAGAATCTAAAAACTACTGCAAATCATGATGAGTGATAACCAAATAGAATCTCAAATCAAAGAACATCTACTGCCGCAGTGTGTGAATGCCGCGGTCAAGGCAGGTGCTGCCATAATGAAGATTTACAAGCATCAGGACGACTATGACATAAGTCTTAAGAGCGACAAAACACCCATAACTATCGCCGATAGGGTGGCCCACACCACCATTAAGGAGCACTTGGGCCCGAGTCGCATACCCGTACTTAGCGAGGAGGGGCGCGAAATGCTTTATGAGGAGCGCCGCAATTGGGATTTATTTTTGCTTGTCGACCCCTTGGATGGCACTGTGGAGTTTATCAAGGGTAACAACGAATTTACGGTAAACATCGCCCTGCTCTCGAATAACGAGTGTGTTGCTGCGGTGCTTTATGTCCCCTATCACCACAAGTTGTATGTGGCACAAAAGGGTCATGGGGCGTATCTTATTCGCGATGTCGAACCTTCCGAGAATCCCTCATTCGACAAGTCGCAAATCGACAATCGCATCGAGCGTCTACCCTTGGCATCGAGCCATCACGAAGGCTTCCGCGTAGCCGTATCGCGTTCGCATCAGACCCCCGAGACTCATAGCCGCATCGAGGAGCTGCGCCACACGCATCCCGACTTGGAGGTTATCGAGCAAGGAAGTTCCTATAAATTCTGTCTGCTGGCCGAGGGCACTGTAGACCACTACATCCGTACCACCAACACCTATGAGTGGGATACCGCCGCAGGTGAGCTCATCTTAGCCGAGGCGGGAGGTGCAACACGCTCCTATCCCGAGGGCAAACCATTGGCTTACAATAAGGAAGATTTGCGCAACCCATGGTTTGAGGCCATAGGCGCGAGAAAAGAGCAACCGACGCCAAACCGAGCGTAATCAAATTTATTTGAATTGCCGAGCTGCGAAGGAGGAAAAGCCTGCGTAGCAGGATTAAAGATAAAAGAGTAAAAGTGCAAGATTTTCGCCATCATTCTGAGCGAAGCGTGAGAATCTCGACAATCTTACACTTCTTTATCGCTCCGCAGCGTCGAGTAGCATCTCTTTCGGAAAATTAGTTCGGTAGAGATTCCATTCCTCGCCTTCGGCTCGGTGGAATGACAAAAGAGAGCAAAGAGCAAAAGAGTTAGATATTTTTCATCTTTCATCTTTTCTCTTTGCTCTTTTTTTGGTGGTGCAACTTAAATGTATTACTTTTGTACTTATTTTGCGATGATTACACACCATCCACCCTTTAGATGAGGGGCATGGCTGTTTAGGTAATTAACCGAATGGCATGGCGGTAATTTTCAGCAAAAAGCAAACAACAGCAAACAGACAACAACGAAAATAATAACGAAATTCGAGATATGGGAAAAGTAATTTTGACGGGTGACCGTCCTACAGGTAAACTCCATTTAGGCCATTTTGTAGGCTCGTTGCGTCAGCGCGTGGAGCTGCAAAACTCGGGCTTGTTCGAGAAAATTTTTATCATGGTTGCCGATGCGCAAGCCCTGACCGACAATGCCGACAATCCCGAGAAGGTGCGTCAGAACATTATCGAGGTGGCGTTGGATTACCTCTCGTGCGGCATAGACCCTACGAAATCGACAATCTTTATCCAGAGCATGGTGCCCGAACTTACCGAGTTGGCATTTTACTATATGAACCTCGTAACGGTGGCTCGTCTGGAGCGCAATCCGACGGTGAAGACCGAGATTGTTATGCGCGAGTTCGGAAAATCTATTCCAGTAGGATTCTACACCTATCCTATCTCGCAGGCTTCTGATATAACAGCCTTCCGCGCTACGACTGTGCCGGCAGGTGCCGACCAGGAGCCTATGATTGAGCAGACTCGCGAGATTGTTCATAAGTTCAACTCTATATATGGCCCGACTTTGGTTGAGCCCGAGATTATGCTCCCGACAAACAGTGCATGTATGCGTCTGCCGGGTACCGATGGCAAGGCGAAGATGTCGAAATCGCTCGGCAACTGCATCTATTTGTCGGATACGGCAGAGGATTTGCGTAAGAAGGTGATGAGCATGTACACCGACCCGAATCATATCCGCATCGAGGACCCCGGACAGATTGAAGGCAACTGCGTGTTCACCTACCTCGACGCCTTCTCTAAGCCCGAGCATTTTGCGGCCTACTTGCCCGATTATGCGTCGCTCGACGAGTTGAAGGCTCACTATCAGCGTGGTGGCTTGGGCGATGTGAAGGTCAAGAAGTTCCTCTATGCAGTGTTGCAGGAGATGCTGGAGCCTATCCGCGCTCGTCGCAAGGAGTATGAGCAGGACATCGAGGGCGTATACGAGATTTTGAAGAAGGGTTGCGAGGTTGCACGCGCCGAGGCTGCCGAGACACTCGACATGGTACGCCGTGCCATGAAAATCAACTACTTCGACGATGCCGAGCTTATCCGCCAGCAGTCGGAAATGTATAAAGCAAAATAATTTTTGTTAGGTACAAATAGTATTAAGACCCTTTTGAGAGGATGATAAAGATTACCAAGGAGCGCATATCGCAATGGTTGCTTGATAGGCTGCATGGTTTGAGCAACCAGCAGATGATGGCTGTACTGGCGGTGGCCGTAGGACTGCTGGCAGGCGCAGGCACATGCCTGTTTGAGATGCTGCTATATGGTATTCGCTCGGCTTTGGTGACCTGGTTCCCTGTAGATAGGGCACAATTCCTCTTTTTGATATATCCCGCCATAGGTATCGTTCTGGCGACGCTCTTTGTGAAGTATATCGTCAAGGACCAAATCTCGGAGGGCGTGACGCGTGTGCTGTACGCCATGTCGCGAGGTGATTCGCGCATCAAGCCCCACAATTGCTGGTCGTCAATCGTCGGAGGAGCCACCACCATCGGATTTGGTGGTTCGGTGGGACCCGAGGCACCTATCGTACTGACAGGTGCTGCCATAGGCTCGAATGTGGGTAAATTGGCTAAACTCAACTACAAGGAGCTCACACTGCTGCTCTGCTGTGGTGCGGGTGCTGCCGTGGCGGCAATTTTCAAGGCTCCAATTACGGGAGTGGTCTTTGTGTTGGAGATTTTGATGCTCGACATCACGGCAGGCTCAATCTTCCCGCTGTTGCTGGCTTCGGTGTCGGCAACTACTACGGCACTGATATTCCGCGGTTTCGACCCCATTATTGCCGTGTCGTTGAGCGAGGCAGATGCCTTTATTATCAAGCAGATACCGCTTTATGTATTGCTCGGTGTATGCTGTGGTTTGATGTCATATTACTTCACTTCGATAAATTCGAAGGTCGGCGCAAGCATCAAAAACATAGGTTCACAATATAAGCGCTGGGCTGTGGCCGGCGTGATATTGGGTGTGCTGATATTTATTTTTCCACCGCTATATGGCGAGGGTTACGAGGGTATGACGGCCTTGATGCACGGTAAGGTATCGGAGCTGTTTAACAACTCGTTATTCTTCAAATTCAGCAATATAGAGTGGCTGGCACTGCTCTATGTTACGGCTATTATGTTCTTCAAGGTCATAGCCATGGCAACGACAAATGCCGCAGGTGGTGTGGGAGGAACATTCGCCCCTTCACTGTTTGTCGGAGCATTTATGGGTGCTATCGTGGCCCTCACTTGCAACATCTGTTTCGACTGGAATGTGTCGGTCGTGTCGTTCACTTTGGTTGGTATGGCGGGCGTTATGGCAGGCGTTATGAAAGCTCCGCTAACCTCGATATTCCTTATCGCCGAACTCTCGAACGGCTATGGGCTGTTTATCCCGTTGATGATTGTTGCGGCCATATCGTTTGCCGTTGATTATGTGTTAGATAGCGACTCCATCTACACCAAGCAGTTGCGCCAGCAGGGCGCACTTCTGACCCACGACAAGGACCAGTCGGCATTTGTCTTTCTGCGCCTTGCGGATTTGATGGAGACCGACTTTATACCCATAAAAAATGGCGTTACGCTGGGTGATATAGTTAAGATTATCTCCACGGCACGACGCAACATCTTCCCCGTAATCGACGACGAGGAGCACCTGTTGGGCGTGGTGCAGTTAGACGACCTGCGCGAGGATATGTTTAACTCCGAGAATTGGAGTCGTTCGATTATGCACTACATGATTCAACCGCCCTATAAGGTGCTGCAAAACGAGATGATACAGAGCCTCCTACCGCGTTTCGAGGAGAATCACACCTGGATGCTGCCCGTTGTTGATAAGGAGAATCACTACCTCGGTTTTATCGCCAAGTCCCGCATCCTGAATGCCTATCGTGAGGCGTTGGTTAAGATTTCGCAGTAAAATTAATGACTATACGAAAAGAAGAATGTCGCAAATATTGCGACATTCTTCTTTGTTTCACTTACGCCATTATGGCATGCCATATATCTCTGCTGATGTAATACATCATAAATCCCGAAACAAAGATTTTGATGCCCGAGCCGGCTATGAACGATACCAACGAACCAAATCCCACCGTTACGGCTTTATCGAGGTTTTCATTATTCTTTATCAATTCGCCAATTACGGCGCCGGCAAATGGCCCGAGAATAAATCCCCAAGGACCCAAGAAAAGTCCGGCAAAGACACCTATCGTAGCGCCAATAATACCTGCGCGCGTTCCACCCAAAACCTTGCTGAAATATCCCGGCAGAAAGTAGTCCAAAATGGCAACTACGACAGCTATAACGCCCCAAGTCCAAAGGCGGTTTGACGAGAGGGTCGAAAAGTCGGTCCATGAGCAGCACAGCATTCCGAAGAATGAGAGCATCGGGCCGGGAAGAATGGGGATTACCGAGCCTATGATGCCAACAATGCCACACAAAACGGCAAGTATGGACAAAAAGATATCCATTATCCTATTTTACTACGCGGTTAGTCGCCGAATCGGGGAAGATAACCTTTGGCTGAAAACTCTTTGCCTCCTCAAAATCCACATAGGCATACGACACGATGATAACCAAATCATCGACCGCAACTTTGCGCGCTGCTGCGCCGTTGAGGCAGATACAACCCGAGCCACGCTCGCCCTTGATGATGTAGGTCTCAAGGCGCTCGCCATTGTTAATGTCGAGAATCTGTACCTTCTCGCCCTCAATCATACCTGCTGCGTCCATCAAATCCTCGTCGATGGTGATACTGCCCACATAGTTAAGGTTTGCCTGCGTAACTCTTACGCGGTGAATCTTCGATTTAAGTACCTCGATGTACATTTTATTGCGTTATTGTAGGGTTATTTGATTTTTACATTGTCGATAAGGCGAATAGCACCCGCCTGCACGGCTATACAACCTTGAACACGGGGGCTCTCATCCCACGCCGATACCTGCTGCATCGTAAGGGCATCCACAGCCTGGAAATATATCACTTTCAGAAGTCCACTGCGCTCAACCTCCGCCACAACCCACTCGGTGAGTTGTGCGGGAGAGAGCTCCGCAGCCTTTGCGGCACACTGCTTAAGTGCGGCATAAATCTCGGGCGCAGCTTTGCGATGTGCCTCGTCGAGCAAGGTGTTGCGCGACGATAATGCAAGGCCATCCTCAGCACGAATAATGGGGCACTCGACAATCTCGACATCCAATCCCAATTGTGCAACCATAGCCTTAATTACGGCAATCTGCTGAAAATCCTTCTCTCCGAAATATACTTTTGCGGGCTTTACGATGTCGAAAAGGCGGCTCACAACCTGCGCCACGCCATTGAAATGCCCGGGGCGGGTCGCGCCCTCCATAACCTTATCAATCTGTCCAAAATCGAACTCGCGAGTGTCGGGCTCGGGATAAATCTCCTCGACCGAGGGCATCAACACATAATCAGCTCCGGCAGCCTCCAATACCGCGGCGTCAGCCTCGGGTGTACGGGGATAATTGCGAAGGTCATTCTTGTCGTTGAACTGTGTAGGATTTACAAACACACTCACCACGACCACCTCACACTCCTTGCGTGCACGCTCCACCAACGAGCGGTGACCCTCGTGCAATGCTCCCATTGTGGGAACGAATCCTATCTTCTCTTTGGCAACCCCGGCCAATGTGGCCTGCAAGTCGCTCACTTTATCAAAACACTTCATCTGTTTATAGCTTACTATAAAAGTCGAGGCAAAGTTATACAATATATTTGAATTAGGAATTTTATGCAACAATAAAAAGTGCAACACAACACAAAAAGTTCCCCTTTATGGAGAACTTTTGTGTAAATCGTAGCTTATATGTGTCGTATCGTTAGTTGAGCGTCGGCAAGAACGAATACTCCTTCGAGTAGTGCAGCATCTGCTCGATGTAATTGTGGTTGTAGTGAATTTCGACATCCACAATCTCACCACCCTTCTCCACAAGCTTATAGCTGGGGTTGATAAAACCGCTGTAAGGCTCGATGCCGAGCTTGGCATAACGCTCCAACACCTCTTTGTGAAGGTCTGCATCCACCTTTACGGCATAATCCTCCACAAGCTTGCGACCTGCCTCATAATCGCCCTCCGACTTAATGCGCTGCACCTCGTACAGGAGTTTGCCGAACAACTGACGCAGAGCCTCGAAGTCGTTCACCACGATATAGCGTTTGTCATTCTCTGTAACCCACTCGATAACATTTGCCTCCTTGCCCTGCTCGTAGCACCACTCGGCAATAAGCTTACGGTTACGCATATGTGACTCCTCGACATTCTTACCCGGCTCAATGCGCGAAAGCTGAGTCATCATACCATTCATGATGTAGCTTGCGTATTGAGCTTTGGCAACATCCAACGAGGGGATAAGACCCAACTCGACCAACTTCTCGTCGCCCAAATAGTAGAGCGCAAAGAGGTCGGCACGCGCCTCCTCCAAGGTTGAAGAGTATGATTTCAGCTCTCCGCCCGTAACGCCCTCGGCCAACTGACCCGAGCCATGGCCCAAGCACTCGTGCAGGTCGGTGTGCAGGTCGTCACCCAACTTGCCATACTCCTTTACTCGCTGGCGATCCTCCTCGCGGAGCATAAACTCCTCGCCAAAGCCATTGCCCTGAGCCGCCTTGTCGTAGGCGTAGGTGATATTGTCGATAGTAACCGACTTTGAGCCATACTCCTTGCGAATCCAATCGGCATTTGGAAGATTGATACCGATAGGTGTTGCGGGGAAGCAGTCGCCACCCAACATCGCCACGGTGATAACCTTTGCCGATACACCCTTCACCTCCTTCTTGCGGAATGCAGGGTTGATGGGTGAATTATCCTCGAACCACTGTGCATTTTCAGAGATAATCTGCGTGCGGTGACATGCTGCGCTATCAACAAAGTTTACAGTACCCTCCCACGATGATTTGAAACCCATGGGGTCGCCATAGTTCTCGATAAATCCGTTTACAAAATCGACATTCGACGAGTTGTCGCCCACCCACAACACATTGTAGCGGTCGAACTCGCGCAAATCGCCTGTGCGGTAATAGTTTATCAGGGCGTCAATGATGCTCTTCTGAGGCTCTTCGGCTACCGTTCGAGCCTTCTCCAACCAATAGACAATCTGCTCGATAGCATCCGAATACATACCTCCCAAGTGCCATACTTTCTCTTCGAGCTTGCCATCGGCATTCTTTATAAGTTTCGAGTTAAGACCATAAGAGATGGGATGTGGGTCGTTCTTATCCACCATAGCGGCATAGAACTCCTCGACCTCCTTCATCGTCACATCCTCATAATAGTTGCAAGCCGACTCCACGACCATATCCACACCGTCGGTTTGGTTGAGGCGTGAAGCATACAGCTCGGGGTTGAAGATAATCTCGCACATCAACTCCTTCTCGATGGGTAGCTCCTTGACATATTTGTCGAGCGCCTGCTCAAACCACTCGCGCGAGAACTCGGCACGGAACTTATCGTTCGAGTAGTGGTGGTGTATGCCGTTTGCAAACCACACCTTCTTCAGGTACTTCTCTATCGCCACAAAATCTGCCGCCTGCTTATCGCCCTCATATGAAGTATAAATCTGCTCCAAGGTGCGACGAATTGCGAGGTTGTATTTGAAATTCTGGTCGAAAAGTATATCGCGACCACACTTTGTAGCCTCCGAAAGATAGTAGATGAGTATCTTCTGCTGCAGGGGCAAAGTCTCAAACTTTGGGACCTCATAACGCAGCACTTTGATATCGTCGAAACGGTCGACAATCCAAGACGCCGCCTGCTCGTCGCTCTGCTCTTTTGAGTTGCAAGAATCACATGATGCAAGGGTCAAAAAACTAACGCTCATAATCATTAAGATTAAAGTTGATAATGTTTTCCTCATATTTGTAGGGTTTTACTTTTGTGATATTTTGGGTCAAAGATAGATAAAAAAGATGAAAGATGAAAGAGCAAAGATGAAAGAGCAAAGAGAGGGGGATTAAGGTGTGTAAGGAGTTTAAGGGAATTTAGGGAGTTTAGAGAATTCAGAATAGAGAGCGTCATGCCACATTTTGGAGCGTCAGCGAAAAAATGATTGGCATCTCTACACAAAGATTCTGCCGTTATGGATACCAATCCTCACTGCGTTCGGTGGCATAACAAGGGAGGCCAAGGATGTAACAGATAATTTTTGCATCGCCGCACCCACCCCTTCAACTCCCTACCCCCCCCTCAAAACGACCACGAGAACCCAAAGGATGATTCAGCGAAGATATTTGCATTGTTTAGTTTGTCATTATAATTATTTTTTATAATTTTGTGTGGCGATTAAGCCATAGGCTATTGACAAACAGAAAGAAACCATCAAAAAAAAACGCCATGACAATCATTCAATTACAATACCTCATCGAGGTAGCCAACTGCGGCAGTTTCTCAGCCGCTTCGGAGCACTGCTTCGTCACGCAACCTTCGCTTTCGATGCAAATCAAAGCACTGGAAGATGAGCTCGGTGTAATTCTTTTGGACCGCTCGAAGAAACCTGTCATTCCGACCGAGGCCGGAGCCGTAGTCATAGCCCAAGCCCAGGAGACCCTGAAGGCCTACAACACCATTCGCGAGTCGGTTGCCGAGCTAAAGGGTGAAACTGCCGGAAAACTGCGTTTAGGTGTAATTCCGACCATTGCCCCATATTTGTTGCATAAGTTTATACCCGACTTCGTAAAGAGCTACCCCAATGTGGAGCTTGAAATCCGCGAAATGGTTACGGCCGACATTGTCGACGCCTTAAAGCGCGATAAAATCGACGCCGCACTGGTAGCAAGTGGCACCTGCGGCGAGGGAATCCTGGAGCGTGACCTCTTCAGCGACCACTTCTACGCCTATGTTTCGC
Organism: Alistipes sp.; assembly: GCA_045125895.1. Classification (GTDB taxonomy): domain Bacteria; phylum Bacteroidota; class Bacteroidia; order Bacteroidales; family Rikenellaceae; genus Alistipes. The sequence continues at coordinate 167,424 of JBGVNT010000004.1, read as the reverse complement.
CTTCGAATCCGCTTTACGAGCGTTCGAACATCCGCATCGAGGATATTGACCTCAAGGATTTAATCCTGCTGAGTCGCGGAAACTGTATGCGTGACCAAATTTTGGAGCTCTGTCAGGCTCGCCGCGATATGCCTACACACTACTACTTCGAGTCGGGCTCGCTCGATACCCTGATGCGTATCGTAAACTGCACATCGAGCATGACCATCATACCCGAAATGGCGCTTGAATACATACCCAAGGAGCGCAAGTCGCAAATCAAGATGTTGGCCAAAGGCGCCACTTCTCGCCGCATAGCCATCGCCATTAGGCGTACATATGTAAAAAACTCTATCATAAACGCCTTGGAGCGCACCATTCTCGACAAGGCCGGCAACCTGCAAAAATTCATGAATTAGTTGCGATTGACAGACCATTTCATACCACAAAAAGACCACACAAAATTACGAGTCATGCAAAATAGCGGCTCGTAATTTTGCGTTTTATGCAAAAACACTCGCAAACCCACACAACTACGCCCATTTTATTTCATAATATGACAAAAAAATCATATATTTGCAAAGTTATATGTATATAGACAAAGAGTATGGAAAAATTGATTGAAACTATAGTAAACGCAATTCAGGACAAAAAGGGTAAGGATATTGTATCATTGGATCTTTCGGGCTTCGACGGCGCGATATGTTCGCACTTCATAGTCTGCAATGCCGACTCTACGGCGCAGGTTGCTGCCATTGCCGACGGCATCGAGCAGGAGGTATTGGAGAAGTTGGGCGAGAAGTTGTGGCGTATCGAGGGTCAGCAGAACGCATTTTGGATTGCCATGGACTACCTCGATGTGGTGGTACACATCTTCCAGACCGAGCTCCGCGAATTCTACCGCCTGGAGGAGTTGTGGGCCGATGCTCCGATGAAGAAGTACGACTACGAACTATAATATCATTCGGCGTCGCATAGTCCACCCTCATCTTGCTGCACACCATGTGGCGGGCGAGGGTTTAACAACATTTACAACACTTTTGAGTGGCAGAGGCTCTACTGCTCTGCATACGATATGACAAATAAAAACAACAAGAAAAAGAGTAACAAACAGACTCCCAAGACCCTTATCGTGAAGTTTAATTTCATGTGGTTTTGGGCAGCCATAATCATCGCAATCATTGGTTATTCGCTATTTGGTGGCGGTGTGACCGAGCCCATCAAAACCAACACCAATGCGGTAGTTGAAATGGTACGCAAGGGCGAGGTTGAGCGCATCGTCATCACCAATAAGAGCAATGCCAAAGTCTACCTTACAGATGCGGCTATCGAACAATATCGCAATAGCGAGGAGAACTCCATAATGAAGAATATCCCCAAGGATGGCGAGCAGATGTTCTTCACGATTGGCTCGGTGGAGCTTTTGGACCAAGACATCAAAGCTGCCAAAGAGGCTTCCGAGGTGGAGAATAACCCCGTCAGCATTGAGTATCTTGAGGAGCGTAACGGCTGGAGCAACTTTATGCTCAATATCCTTCCGTGGATATTGATTGTCGGCTTCTGGTTCTTCATCATGCGCGGAATGGCCCGCGGAGGTGGCGGTGGCGGCAACATCATGAATGTAGGCAAAGCCCGCGCCCAGGTTTTCGACAAAGACAACCCCAATAAGCGTGTCACATTCAAGGATGTCGCAGGCTTGGAGGAGGCCAAGGTCGAGATTATGGAAATTGTGGATTTCCTGCGTAATGCCGATAAATATCGCGAACTGGGGGCAAAAATCCCCAAGGGCGCACTGCTTGTAGGCCCTCCGGGAACGGGTAAGACACTCTTGGCCAAGGCAGTAGCCGGTGAGGCAAATGTACCATTCCTCTCGATTTCGGGTTCCGACTTTGTCGAGATGTTTGTCGGTGTGGGTGCTTCGCGCGTGCGTGACCTCTTCGAGCAGGCAAAGGAGAAAGCTCCATGTATCGTCTTTATCGACGAGATTGATGCCATAGGCCGTGCCCGAGGCAAGAATGCGGGATTTTCGGGTAATGATGAGCGCGAAAACACGCTAAATCAACTCCTTACCGAGATGGATGGTTTCCAGACCAATACCGGAGTCATTGTACTGGCCGCAACCAACCGTGTAGATATTTTGGACAAGGCGCTTATGCGTGCCGGACGCTTCGACCGTCAAATTGATGTCGGATTGCCCGATGCCAAGGAGCGAGAAGCAATTTTCAATGTACATCTGCGCCACATAAAGATGGATGGCAATATCGACCGTGCATTCTTGGCAAAACAGACCCCCGGATTTTCGGGTGCCGACATTGCCAATGTCTGCAACGAAGCGGCACTTATCGCAGCTCGTCACAACAAGACGATGGTCACTCGCGAGGATTTCATGGCGGCCATCGACCGTATAATCGGAGGCTTGGAGAAGCGCAACAAGAGCATTTCGCCCGCCGAGCGTCGTGCTACGGCGATTCACGAAGCGGGACACGCTACGGTGATGTGGATGCTCAAGGAGTGTGACCCCGTTTTGAAGGTCACAATCATCCCTCGCGGCAAGAGTTTAGGTGCCACATGGTCGGTGCCCGACGAAGAGCGCGTGCATGTTACGAACAACACCCTCTCGGAGCAACTTTCGGGTCTACTTGGCGGTCGCATTGCCGAGGAGGTGAACTATGGCACTCTCGGCGCCGGAGCGTTGAGCGATTTGGAGCGCGCAACCAAGATGACCTATGCCATGGTAACATATTATGGCATGAGCAAGAAGATTGGCCCTATAAGCTATTATGACTCGACGGGTACGCGCGACACCTTCACCAAACCCTTTAGCGAGCAAACTGCTCACGAAATTGACACCGAAGTACGCCGCATCTTAGACGAGGCGTATAGTCGTGCCCGCACAATCATCGAGGCTAACAACGATAAAATAAATGCTATGGCTGACCTTCTTTTGGATAAGGAGACAATCTATGCCGAGGATATTGAGGCTATATTGGGCAAATCGGCTCAGGCTCAAAAGGAGGAGCAGGAGACGCTTACTGCGGCAGAGAACGAGGGGGCTACAATTGCACCCTCAACCGACGGAGGGTCCGATGTCGTAACAGCAGTAGCGGAGCCCAAAGCCTCACAAAAATAAAATTAACTCACCAAACCAAGACACGAGTATGAGTGATAAAATGAAGAACTTTCTGGTACGAACCGCAAGCGGCATAGTCCTATTGGCCGTGGTACTTGGCGCCATATTATGGTCAAAATGGAGCTTTGGAGTGCTCCTGCTCGCCATAATCTTAGGTGGCCAGCGCGAGTTCTATCGTTTGGCAACAAAGGCCGGTTATCAGCCTCAGAAAATAGTAGGTTACACGGCCGGAGCAGTGATATTCGTTATCGCATTTGCCTGCATGCTGTTCCTTGTTAACGATAGCGCAGTCAGCGACACGATGTTGCTGCTTGCCGTAATACTTCTGCTCTACATCATGTTGCTTTTGCCCATGATGTTCGTATGCGAGCTCTATCGCAAGAGCCCCACTCCGATTGCAAATATCGGTACAACGCTTATGGGTATTGTCTATGTCGCCATGCCGATGTCGTTGCTGCTCTTCATCCCCGTTTTATTGGGTCAAGGCGAGTGGAATCCATTGACTGTGTTGTTCTACATCTTTATCATTTGGGCAAATGATGTCTTTGCATATATGTTCGGCATAACCTTGGGCAAGCACCGCCTCTTCGAGCGCATCTCACCCAAGAAGTCATGGGAGGGCTTCATCGGAGGTCTTTTGGGCGCCATGGCTATGGGATACCTCGCATCGGTGGTCATGCACGGCAACCCTATCGAGTGGATAGGCTTGGCCCTTATAGCTGCCATTGCAGGCGTCTTTGGCGACTTGGTCGAGTCGCTGTTCAAGCGCTCGGTAGATGTCAAGGATTCGGGGCATATATTGCCCGGACATGGAGGTTGGCTCGACCGCTTCGACGCTCTTATACTCTCGGTGCCATTTGTATTTCTTTATCTAATATTCTTTGCAATTGCAAAATAACCCGACAAACCTAAACCTTTAACAATATGAAAATCAACAAAGAAGGATACAGAATAATTGCCGTTTCGGGCCTCATATGTTTGGTATTGTGGGCTTTGATGTACCACTTCATCAAGCTGCACATCAACAGCGCTCTATTCATCATGAGCACCATAATCCTCGTTGCATTCTGGTTCTTTATCGTGGCCTTTTTCCGCGAGCCTCGTCGAGTAAAGATTCACGACAATGACCTCGTTTTCTCACCCTGCGATGGTCGAGTGGTTGTCACCGAGGTGGTCTACGAAGACGAATATATGAAGCAGGATATGCTTCAAATCTCGATTTTCATGTCGGTTACCAACATCCACATGAACTGGATGCCGGTATCGGGCGAGGTCGAGTATTACAAGTATCACCCGGGGCGTTTCCTCATCGCTTGGCATCCCAAATCATCTACCGAGAACGAGCGCACCACAACCGTTGTAAAGATGAACGACGGCAATCATGTGCTCTTCCGCCAGGTGGCAGGCCTCATTGCTCGCCGCATAGTGTCATACATCAAAATTGGTGACAAGGTTGGCCAAAACGATGTATTCGGATTCATCAAATTTGGCTCACGAATTGATGTTCTCGTTCCCAAGGATAGCGAGCTATTGGTAGAGATTGGCGACCCCGTTATAGGTTCGCAGACTCCTCTTGTAAGATTACGCAGATAAACTTAAACCTAACACACAATGACTATTACACCTCAGAGCATACTCCGTTTTTTAGTAGGCATGGCCATTACAGCGTTAGTGCTATTTTTGGTATGGTACTTCAGCTCTGTGGTTATATATATACTTGTCGCGGCCGTACTGGCCATCATCGGACGGCCCTTGGTAGGTTGGCTACTGCATATCCACATCAAGGACCATCACCTACCGCGTTGGGCCGCAGCAGCCATTACTCTGGTTATTATTTTAGTCACAGTTTCGGCCATTTTCTCGTTGTTTATTCCGCTTATCTTCAACAAGATAAACGAATTTGCACAATTGGACTTCACCACCGTATTGGCATCCATCGAAGAGCCTTTGGCCCATGCTCAGGCCTATCTGCAGCGCATGTTTGCACTTCCCGAAACCGAGTTCTCGCTGCGCGAAACCATAGGTAGCTTCCTCAAAGAGTTTGTCAATTACGGCACGATAAACAACACCTTTACTTCTATTGTAAACTTGGCGTTGTCTTCACTGATTGCCGTTTTCTCCATTTCGTTTATCACATTCTTCTTCCTCAAGGAGGACGGCTTGTTCTACTCGATGGTAACAGCCATGTTCCCCGACCGCCTGCAAAAGAATGTAACACACGCTCTGGACTCCATTACACTATTGCTTTCGCGATATTTTACCGGCCTGTTGACCGAGAGCCTCATACTTATGGTGGTTATATCTACGGCAATGATACTCTTCGGCATGAAGACCGACAATGCGCTACTCATAGGACTTGTGATGGGTGTGATGAATGTCATCCCCTACGCCGGCCCACTTATGGGAGGTATTATCTCGATATTTATCGGCATCGTTACGCCCATCGACGGCATGAGCGTTATGCACACTACGATAACGATAATCTGCACACTCTTCTGCATAAAGGGTTTCGACGACTTCGTCTTGCAACCGACGATTTACTCCGAGCGAGTGAAGGCGCATCCGCTGGAGATTTTCTTGGTTATCCTCGTTGCGGGATATATGGCCGGAATCGTGGGCATGCTTTTGGCAATCCCTTCCTACACCGTACTGCGAGTATTGGCCAAGGAGTTTTTCTCGGAGTTCACGCTCGTAAAGAAACTTACTCAAAACATTTAAGTCAGCATTTCATATATAATATATAAGGTATAATGATTATCAGGGGCGAGGTTATTCGAGGAGCGCAACTGGGGCGTAAAATGGGTTTTCCCACAGCCAACATAGCGGCACAACATCTTACCGATATAGAAAACGGCGTATATGCTTCAAAAGTCCGTTTTTCGGGTCACGAATACAATGCCATGTCGAATATCGGCATGCGTCCTTCGGTAGATGGCACTACACGCCTCTTGGAGACGCATCTTTTCGGCTTCGAGGGCGACCTTTATGGCCGGGAAATCGAAGTACACCTCCTACGCAAAATCCGCGATGAGAGGCGTTTTGCATCAATCGACGAACTGCGCCAACAGCTGGAACGCGACGCCGAGGAGTGCCGATAGGAGAGGGATAATTCAAAACTCACAATTCCAGAATATAGTATTTATAAAATTTAGCGACAATGCAATAGGGATTTTCCCTAACCTCACTAAATTCCCTAACCTCACTAAATTCCCTAATCTCTCTAAATTCCCTAATCTCTCTAAATTCATTCGCCCAAAAGTAGCACAACAGTTAAGATAAACCAAAAATCCCGAACCTTGCATTAAGGTTCGGGATTTTTCGTATAACATGCAAAAGATTTATCTCTTCTTCGCCTTGGCTTGCTGACGCTGCAGCTCCTCCTGCTGACGCATCAACTCCTCGTAGCGAAGCTGGAACTTCGACTTCTTCTTATTCTTCTGCTTTGATGCTGCACGATCCATGATGGCACGAATCTTCTTATCATCGACAAAACGACGCATCGAGAACATGATAATCATCGTGAGAATCTGCGACAACAGATAGTAGTAGCACAAGCCTGATGCGAAATCGTTAAACCAGAAGAGCATCATTATCGGCATCATATACACCATCATAAACTTCATTCCCGCCATACCGGGCTGATTCGATGCACCCTGCTGCTGATATGTGAAATATGAGAAGCCCATCATCGCAAAGCACATTAACAGACAGAACAAGCTCACATGGTCGCCATACCAAGGTATCGAGAACGGCAAATTCAAGATGCTGTCATACGACGACAAGTCATCTACCCACAAGAATGACTGGCCTCGCAACTCGATGCTCGAGGGGAAGAAGCGGAACAAGGCCCACAACAGCGGCAACTGAATGAGCATAGGCAAGCACCCGCCCATAGGGTTAATTCCCGCCTTCTTATAGAGGTTCATCATCTCCTGCTGCTTCTTCATGGCATCCTCCTGACGGGGATACTTGGCATTCAAAGCATCCATTTCGGGCTTAATAACGCGCATCTTGGCCGTAGAGAGGTAGCTCTTATATGTAAGCGGCAAGATGAGCAGCTTAACCAGAATAGTCAGAATAAGGATAATAAGACCGAAGCTCGCAATATACTTATGCAAGAAGTCCATAACCGGAATTACGATGTAGCGGTTAAACCAGCCGACAAGCCATCCGCCCAACGGGATAAGGCGCTCCATGGCAATCTTCTTATCATCCTTGCCACGCACCTTCGACAGCACGGCATACTTATTAGGACCGCAATAAATCGAGAAGGCATAATCCGTAACCTGAGGATTATACGCCACACCAACACGCGCCGTATAGGTCTTAATAAAGCCCGAGCCGGCAGGTGCTGTCACAAAGCCCATATCGGCATAAGTGAAGTTGTTGTGCGCAATAAACACCTCCGAGAAGAACTGCTGCTTGAAGGCAATCCAATTAACCTCGCTCTGCACATCCTTCGACTTATTCTCCTCGCTCATACCCAAATCCTCGACATCACTCTCATTGGGGAAACGATACGACAGAGTGGTATAAGTGTTCTCGTTCTTGAATCCGCGCTCGTTTTGGTAGGTCTTGGTAACCCACTCCATACCCAGAGTCGATTGCGAAGCCATAATGGGAGAAAGATTCTCCAACTTAACATTGAAGTCGAGCATATAATCGCGCGCAGGGCTCTTCTCATCATACAACACATACTCATAGTGAAGATATGCTCCGGCACTCACCTCAAGGCTCATAACCAAACGCTGGAAGCCCTCACCGCGCTCAACGCCATTCGATGTGAAGACATACTCCGCTGTATTTACCGGCACATTCTTAAGTTCCTTCTTTACATAGAACTCCATATCGAACATTGCCGATTCGGGCTCATACAGCACAACCTTCTCGTTGCGCTCACCCTTCGGAGCATACTTGGTATACTCCTCCAAAGTGACCTTCGACATCATACCTCCACGCGTAGTAAAATCTACCGTAAGGTAATCGTTGCTCATCGTAAACTCCTTGACCTCAGCTTGGCGTGCCGCCACCAAACACTCACCAAACAACTCGGTCTGGCGCTGTAACTCCATCTGCACCAACTCAGCCTCCGACATTTGAGCCTTCTGCTCGGCTTCGGCTGCTGCGGCCTCAGCCTCGGCTGCCTCTACGAGAGCCTGCTTGGTCTGTGCCTGTTCTAAATATGCCTGATATTCTGCTTGTTGTTTCGAGCTGTACATCACATAGCCAATAAAGATGGCCGCCATGAGCACAACTCCGATAATCGTTTTCTTATCCATTACTTATTGTTAAAAATTCTTACTCGCTTTTCTTCTCGGCCTTCTTCTCCTGCTGATACTTCAGTGCCGCACCAACAAAGGCTACAAACAACGGAGCTGGTGTCGAAACCGTACTCTTATACTCCGGATTATACTGCACACATACATACCAAGGATGACTCTTGAGCTCCAAAACCTCAGCAAGGCCCGTTTCGGGGTTCACACCCGTCACTACCATACCCGCAGCCTCATACTGCGCCTGATATGCAGAGTTAAACTCATAACGATGGCGATGACGCTCCACAACACTCTCCTTACCATATGCCTCGTAAGCCTTTGAGCCCTTGCTCAATGTGCAGGCATAACCACCCAAACGCATCGAGCCGCCCTTCTCCGAGACCTTCTTCTGCTCGTCCATCAAATCTATAACGGGATTCTTAGCCTTGGCATCCAAATCCTTAGAGTGAGCATCCTTCATACCCAAGACATTGCGGGCAAACTCCACAACTGCGGCCTGCAAGCCCAAGCCCACGCCAAACATCGGAATGTTGTGCTCGCGAGCAAACTGCGCCGCAATCATCTTACCCTCGAAGCCGCGAGTGCCGGCACCCGGAGCGATAAAGATACCCGAAACGCCGCCCAGCTTCTCCTGAACACTCGCCGAAGTAACCTCCTCGGCTGCGACATATGTAACCTTCACCTTGCAGTGATTCATTGCTCCGGCATGAATAAACGACTCATTGATAGACTTATAAGCGTCAGGCAACTCGGTATATTTACCCACCAAAGCGACCTCTACCTTGTGCTTGGGGTTCTTAATCTTCTCAACAAACTCGCTCCAAGCCTTCAAATCGGGCTCTGCGCTCTCCGCAATACCCAGCTTGCGCAAAATAACATCATCCAAATGCTGGTCGTGCATACGCAAAGGCACCTCATAAATAGTAGGTACATCTATCGACTCGACAACCGCATCGGGCGTAACATTGCAGAACAATGCCACCTTGCGGCGTACATCCTCGGCCAAGCTATGCTCGGCACGCAACACCAAAACATCGGGCTGCACACCCTCCGACTGAAGCTCCTTTACAGAGTGCTGCGTAGGCTTGGTCTTCATCTCGCACGCTGCCGCCATATAAGGCACCCATGCCAAGTGAATCAAAAGCGAGTTCTGGTAACCAAGCTCATTGCGCAACTGACGCACCGACTCGATATAAGGCAAAGACTCGATATCGCCCACCGTACCGCCAATCTCCGAGATAATCACATCGTACTTCTTGGTAGCACCCAGCAACTGTATACGGCGCTTAATCTCATCTGTAATGTGAGGAATTACCTGGACGGTCTTACCCAGATACTCGCCACGGCTCTCCTTCTCGAGAATCTCCTTATATATCTTACCCGTAGTTACGGTATTGTTCTTTGTGGTGGTGATTGATGTAAATCGCTCGTAGTGGCCCAAATCGAGGTCACACTCCGTACCATCCTCGGTAACATAGCTCTCACCATGCTCATAAGGATTCAAACGGCCCGGATCCGCATTGATGTATGGGTCGAACTTCTGAACTGTAACGGCATAACCACGCGCCTGAAGCAAGCGTGCTACTGTTGCCGAAATAATACCCTTACCTAACGATGATGCCACACCTCCTGTAACGAAGATGTATTTTGGCTTATCCAATTTCATAGTTTCAAATTATTACTGTTAAAACTTATCTCATTAACCTTCTTCCTAACCTAATATCTCATGAGCACTCTACTCGGCGCTCTGGCTGTCGATAAGGCGCACCTTCTCGATAGTATCCTGCAACTCGCGCTTAGCCTTGGCAATCTTCTCGCGAATATCGGCAATCATGGCATCGGCATTCTTCGACTTCGAGAAAAATCCGATATTATTCTCCAGGAGTGCAATATCCTGCTCCATCTGGCGCACTTTGTTGTACAAACGCTCACGCTCCGAACGCAAACGCTTGTCGCCACTACCCTTCATGTTCTGCAAACGCTCCTTAAAGCGATTCATCGAGCGGTCACGCTCCGAGCCACGCAAGGTTGCAAACATTACATCCACAGCCTCCTTATATTTCTTCTGCACGGCGTCCTTCTGCTTGATGGGCACATAGCCTATCTCGCTCCAACGACGCTGGAACTCCTTAATCATATCGTAGCCGCCGGTCTTGATGTCGGCAGCCTTCATCTCCTCAATCAAGGCGAGTTTACGCTCCAAATTCACAGCATGCTCATTCTCCACACCCGCAAAGTGCTGCACCTTGCGCTCGAAGAACTTATCACATGCCGCGCGGAAACGCTTCCATACCTGGTCGGAATAACGACGCGGAACAGCACCCACGCTCTTCCACTTTGCCTGCAAGGCTATAAGTTCGTCGGTAGCATGCTTCCAATCCTCGCTCGTCTGCAAAGCCTCAGCCGCCTGACAAATCTCCTGCTTGAGTTGCAGGTTGTGCTCCATCTCGCTCTTCACACCTGCATAGAAATCGCGCTTAGCCTCGAAGAATCGGTCACACGCCGAACGGAAACGCTCATAAATCTGAGTATTATCCTTCTTGGGAGCAAAGCCGATTGTACGCCAAACCTTCTGAATCTCCAGCAGACTCTCGCTGGCCTTGTTCCACTCCTTGTGTGAAGTATATGGCTGCTCGATGAGTGCCTCGGTCTTTGCGCAAAGCTCGGTCTTAAGCTGCAAATTCTTCATCTGCTCCTGCTTAATACCCTCAAAGTGGTCCTGATGCTGCTTGTTGATACGGCTCGATGCGGCCTTGAAGCGCTCCCACAAAACCTCTTTGTGCTCGTTTGCCACAGGGCCCGTTTCACGCCACTCGTCATGCAGCTTCTGCAACTTATGGAACGCATCCACGATAGAGGGCTCCATAACCAAAGCCTCGGCCTGCTCACACAAAGCGACCTTCTGCTCATAATTCTTCTTGAGGTCCAAATCGCGGAGCTCCTTGTTTATCTTGATGAAATTGTAAAAATTCTCGACATGGAGGTTGTAGGTCTCCCACAAATCCTTCACCTTGGTCTGCGGTACAACACCGGTATCCTTCCAGCGCTGCTGCAACTCACGGAACTTGGCAAAAGTATTATTCAAAGTCTCGTCAGAGTTTACCAACTCCTTCAACTCCTCGATAATCTCCAACTTAACCTTCAGGTTCTCCTCCTTATGCTTATCCAAATCGGCAATATACTCGTCACGACGACGGCGATACTCCTTGAATAAATCCTTCAAACGCACCTCGGCGGCATCTACACTCGGAACAAACTCCGCACCCTCGCCCGCCTCGGCCTCAAAGGCCTTGCGCGCAGCATCCACCTCGGCACGATGCAGTTTATAAAACGCAATCTTAATAGCCTCTACACTCTTACGCAGCGTATGTATAGGCTCATTTTCAAGTTGAGTGGCAAACAGTTCCACCAATTGCTCCTTGTTCAAGGAGTTCAAATCCTGCATGTTCACATCCTCGGCAGCCTGCTCCTCGGCCGTTTCGTCGTCGAGCGACAGTCCGGCCTGCTGGGCATCCAGCGCAGCATCCTCCTCGGCGAAGTCTACAACCTCTGCGGGATTGACATTTTCAGTTTGAGATTCATCCTCTGCAACAACATTCACATTTGCAGATTCTACGGAAGTTACATTTTGCACATCCTCGGCATTGCCGACTGACTCCACGGGAGTCGTAAGGTTAGAATTTTCAGTAGTCATCATTGTTTGTTTTTACGGTTGTCGTATACTAATGTATACAGATGTGCAAATATACAAAAATTATCGTTAATATACCACTCTCGCACAAGAAAAAAAGCCCAACTTATCACAAGTCAATCTATCGGGCAAGCCTCAAAAACAACCAAAATGCCACAAATCGACATCAATCATCAACAAAATGACACTTTGTCTTGCTGCAAATAAACAAAAGCAACTCTACATTTTGAGATTTTAAGAACATTTCATAACTTTGGAGTGAAATGTTTGACCGTCGCCGTACGGCCACAATTGAATTAGAAAACTAACGATTGTTTATGGCATACGATGTTTTTATAAGCTATTCTCGCAAGGATATGGCTATCGCCGACCGCATTTGCAGTGCCTTTGACAAGGCAGGCATATCCTATTTCATCGACCGCGTCGGCATTAGTGGCGGATTTGAATTTCCGGAAATACTGGCCAAAAATATTGTAAATTCAAAACTCTTCCTGCTACTGGCAAGCAAAAACGCCTACGAATCAAAATTTACAACAAGCGAGATTGTTTTCGCCTTTAACAAAAAGGCCAAAAACAGCGTCATTCCTTACATAATTGATGACTCCAACCTTCCTTTGAGTTTAGAGTTTATATTTGCCGGAGTCAATTGGCGAAACATCACCGAACACCCTATTGAAACAACCCTCGTTGCAGACATTTTGAAGTTGCTGGAGAAAGAGGCAACACAATCATCATTCGCCTATCAGCAACAACCATTACCGACCAAAAAATACAGGGTGGGCGACTACTATGATGATGGCATAAAGCAAGGCGTAGTATTCGAAGTGTCAGCCGATGGCAAACACGGCAAAATAGTAAGTTTGCAGGAATCAAAGTCTTCTTCGTGGGTATTTCACAGAACAGCTCAACAACGCATAATTGGAGCCCATGACAAGCATGATGGGGCAAAAAACATGATAAAAATCAAGCAAATTTCGGATTGGCAAGAGCTGTACACGCCCTTTGCTTGGTGCGCGAGTTTGGGCGAGGATTGGTATCTGCCGGCCATCGAAGAGTTGAAATTATTTTGTTTTGACACCTTTGTACACGATGCCGTAAATAGGACTTTGGCTAACACGGGCCAGCCCCTTCCCAACAAGGGCGACGAGCGTTATTACTGGTCATCAACCGAGGAGGAGTCACTCGACTCTGAGGGAGAAGCACGCGCTTGGCAAAACAACTTTTATCTGATGAAATGCTATCATAGTCGCAAATATGAAAGAAATCGTGCGCGTGCCGTAGCTAAGTTTTAATTACTTTTGCATAAATTCAACATCATAATCTCCTTTTGAGCTATGGGATATCGCATATTACTCATTGATGACGAGGCCGACATTCTGGAGTTTGTAAAATACAACCTCGAGCGTGACGGCTACGAAGTATTCACCGCCCCCGATGGTGCTGCCGGACTAACAAAAGCCTATGAAGTGAAGCCACACCTGATTCTGCTCGACATGATGATGCCTATCATGGACGGAATCGAGACCTGCCAAGCCATTCGTCAATCGCCCGAATTGAACAATGTCATGGTGGTGTTCCTATCGGCCGTAGGTAGCGAGGATTCGCAGCTGCAAGGCTACAATGCCGGCGCAGATGATTACATAAACAAACCCATAAGGATGAATATTTTACGCAGCCGCGTAAAAGCCATACTCAAGCGCATCACCATCCCCGCAACCAGCAACGAACTCGTCATCGACACCGAGCATCATCAAGTACGCCGAGGCGACGAAATCCTCACCCTTCCTCGCAAGGAATTTAAGCTGTTGAGCCTATTACATTCTCACCCCGGGAAGCTCTTCTCGCGCGAAGAAATCTATCGCGAAGTCTGGGGCGACAAGGTTATCGTAGGCGACCGCACCATAGATGTACACATTCGCAAATTACGCCAAAAAATCGGAGATGACCATATTGTCACAGTAAAAGGCATGGGCTATAAATTCGAAAATGGCTCATCAGGCAATAACGAATAATATTTTCATTAAAGTAACGACATGAAACGGATTATTTTACTTCTCGCACTCTCACTTATCGGACTTAGCACCTCGGCGCAAGAGTTTTCGAAACACTTCACCGACAACACCATGCGCTTAGATTACAATCTTATAGGCAATGCCAGGCAGCAGACAATCGCCCTGAATGAAGTCATCGCCGTCGAAGGCTGGGCCGGCCGTCGCGTAAATCTCGACAAAGTACCGGTCCGAGGCAATGGCGAGATTAAGGTTTTAGATTCACAGAGTGGCGAAACGCTCTATCGAAACTCTTTTTCGACCCTCTTCCAGGAGTGGGTCATAACCGACGAAGCCGAGCAGGTTACAAAGAGTTTCGAAGCCACACTATTAATACCCTATCCGCAACGAAATATCGACATCGAGGTTTCGCTATTCGACAACCGAGGAGCCATCACAGCCTCATTAAGACACAGCGTAAATCCCGACGACAAGCTTATCCGACGCGTAAACCACGCCAACACCACCGCCCCACGACATGAGTATCTGCACAAAAGCGGCACCGACGAGGAGTGTATAGATGTGGTAATTCTCGCAGAGGGCTACACCGAGCAGGAGATGAGCCTATTCTTGGGCGATGCACGCACCGCATGCGATGAGATTTTGAGCTACGAGCCATTTAACACATTGAAGAACCGCTTCAACTTCATTGCCGTCATGCTACCCTCGCAGGACAGCGGCGTAAGCGTGCCTCAAGATAATGTCTGGAGCAACACGGCACTTGGCTCTCATTTTATGACCTTCTACTCGCCGCGCTACCTGACAACCAACCGCGTTCATCGGATACATGATTTGATTGCGGGCATCCCATGCGAGCACATCATAATCCTCGCCAACACAACCACTTATGGCGGCGGAGGTATCTACAATTCATACACCCTAACAACGGCCCACAACCCCATGTTTAAGCCAGTCGTCGTACACGAATTCGGCCACTCTTTTGCCGGCCTGGGTGACGAGTATTTCTACGAGCAAATCGACCACACCGAGGGAACTTACGACCTCGGTTACGAGCCTTGGGAGCAGAATATCACCTCGCTGGTGGATTTCAAATCAAAGTGGGAGGATATGCTCCCCGAGGGGTCTGCGATTCCGACCAAGCCCACCGCCGAGCGCAAAGAGGCTTACACCGTAGGTGTATACGAAGGTGGCGGCTACATCACAAAAGGCATGTATCGCCCGGCGGTAATATGCCGCATGCGCGACAACGAAGCCACACAATTCTGCCCTGTCTGCCAACGCGCCATTGAGCGCATCATACGCTTCAATACCGAGCAACAGAAGTAGGTTGCACGCTATTTTACGCCCGTTTCCACCCACAAAAGGATAAAATATCCGCAAAACTGTTGTTTTGCGGATATTTTGTTACTATTTTTCAAATTTCAAGTATAAGTTTCAACTTTATTTTGTACCTTTGTTTGGTGCAAACGAAAACTACACGATCAAGCCCGACATGCCCTACAAAAGCAAGTCCGGTTTGTTGTGGCATGCAAGTTGGCATATGCACAAATAAATTTATGCAACCTTTTTTTGGGGGGGGGCGAAGAATAAAAGCGATAAACGAGCAAAAAACTATAAATTACAAAATATAAAACACAGACATTATGATTGTATTGGTTCTAAATTGTGGCTCATCGTCAATCAAGTATCAGGTAATTGATATCAACGAGAGCAGCAACTCTTTGTTGGCTAAGGGTTTGGTAGACAGAATCGGTCTTCCCGAGGGAAGCCTTACCCACAAACCTGTGGGCAAGGATAAATTCGAGGTTGTAAAACCTATCGCCGACCACACCACAGGTATCAGCATGGTATTGGAGGCTTTGACCGATGCCGAACATGGCGTTATCGCCGACCTCTCGGAGGTTAAGGCCGTAGGTCATCGTGTGGCTCACGGTGGCGAATTTTTCAAGCAGAGCGTTGTTGTTGACCAGGAGGCAAAGGCAAACATTCGCTCATTGTTCGAGATTGCACCACTTCACAACCCCGCGAACTTGGAGGGTATCCTCTCTATCGAGAAGGTTTTGCCGGGCGTTCCACAGGTTGCAGTTTTCGATACATCGTTCCACCAGACAATCCCCGCAATCAACTACCTCTACGCATTGCCCGAGGAGTATTACGAGAAGTATCGCGTGCGTAAGTACGGCTTCCACGGCACAAGCCACAAGTATGTAGCCAAAGTGGGTGCCGAGTTGGTTGGTCTTGACATCAACAACTCAAAGATTGTCACTTGCCACATCGGTAACGGAGGCTCTGTAACCGCGATTTTGAATGGTAAGTCATTCGACACATCTATGGGCTTCTCTCCGCTGGATGGCTTGGTAATGGGTACTCGTTGCGGTCAGGTAGATGCCAGCGCAATCACCTTCATCGGCGAGCATGAGGGCATGAGCTATGCAGAGCTCAACTCTATGATGAACAAGAAGTCGGGTGTATTGGGCATGACAGGCCTTTCGAGCGACATGCGCGACATTGACGACGCATACGAGGCCGGCAACGAGAAGGCTATCGTAGCTCGCGACATGTACTACAACCGCGTTAAGAAGTTTGTCGGCGAGTATGCTGCCGAGATGGGCGGTGTAGACCTCATAATCTTCACCGGAGGCGTTGGCGAGAACTCTTACGACTTGCGTGAGTATGTATGCCGCAACATGGAGTTTATGGGTATCAAGGTTGATGACGCGATTAACAAGGTTACACGCGGCACAAACACCATCCTCTCAACCGAGGATTCAAAGGTTAAGGTTGCTGTAATTGCAACAAACGAGGAGTTGGTAATCGCTACCGACACTTACAACTTGACAAAGAATTTATAATTTAAGTTAAACAGAAATAAGATTATGATTACTCATTTGACAGAGATAGTTTCTGCTGCCGTAGCTCGCGGCAAGAAACGCCTTGCAGTAGCATATGGTCAGGATTCTCACACCCTTGAGGCAGTATATGACGCATACAAGGAGGGTTTGGTTGAGCCCACTATCTATGGTGACAAGGATATTATCGAAAAGGTTTGTGCCGAGTGCAATATCGACATCAACGCCTTCCGCATCATCGACGAGAAGGTTGATGTAAATTGCGTTCGTATGGCTGTGGCTTCAGTGGTTGCAGGCGATGCCGATGTTTTGATGAAGGGCTTGGTTTCGACCGACAAATACATGCGTGGCATTTTGAACAAAGAGGCCGGCTTGGTACCTCCTAAGGGCATCTTGACCCATGTATCTATCATCGAGTTGCCCAGCTACCACAAGTTGCTCACAATTTCGGATGTTGCCATTATTCCCGCTCCCGACTTCAAGCAGAAGCAGCAGCAAATCAAGTTCTTGGCAGAAACAGCCAAGTTGCTGGGTATCGACAATCCCAAGATTGCCTGCATCTCGGCTTCAGAGCAGGTGTTGCCTACCGTTCCTTCTAACCTCGAGAGCGCTATCTTGGCAAAGATGGGCGACCGCGGCCAGTTGGGCAATGTTACCGTAGACGGACCTCTGTCGTTGGATGTTGCTCTTTATAAGGAGGTTGCCGAGCACAAGAAGGTTAAGGGTTCTTCAGTTGCCGGAGATGCCGATTGCTTGCTCTTCCCCAACATCGAGTCAGGAAATGTATTCTTCAAAGCAGCAACCCACATCGGAGGTGGCGAGTTGGCCGCTATCGTTAAGGGTGCAAAGGTTCCCTGCGTGCTCACATCGCGCGGAGACTCGGCTTTGAGCAAGAAATACTCTATTGCGTTGGCTTGCTTGGCAGCACGCTAATTCCAACATAGGGCTTAGCCACAGGATGTTATGGGAATAAATTTTACACTGACGACAAAACCCGGCAAGGAGGAGAATGCGTTGATATTTGACACTACAATTATGAACAACTTCACCATTTTGGCAATAAATACAGGCTCGACCTCAACCAAGGCAGCCGTATATCGCGACGAGAATCCCATCTTGGAGCTCTCGCTGTCACATTCGGCCGAGGAGATTGCTCGCTTTGACTCTATCCCCGAGCAGGCAGAGTGGCGCAAAGAGTTGATTCTCAGAGCTCTCGAAGATAAAAACATAGCATTGGACTCATTCTCGGCCGTAATTGGCCGAGGAGGTCTGTTGCATCCTATCGAGAGTGGAGTATATATCGTCACCGACGCTATGGTCGAGGAGTTGCGCACAACACCTCAACAGCACGCCTCAAATTTGAGCGCTCCCATTGCATTGCAGATTGCACGCATATGTGGCGTTAAAGCTTATATCGCCGACCCGGTTGTTGTCGATGAGTTTATGGAGTTGGCACGCCATAGCGGCATCAAGCAGATTCCACGACGCTCAATCTTCCACGCCTTGAACCAAAAAGCTACAGCACGATTGTATGCCGAGCAGATTGGCACTCCCTACGAGGAGCTAAATCTCGTTGTTGCACACTTGGGTGGCGGAATTTCGGTCGCAGCACACCAGCAAGGTCGTGTCATAGATTGCAACAACGCCCTCGACGGCGAAGGCCCAATCACTCCCGAGCGCGCGGGCACAATCCCCGCAGGTGACTTGATAGACCTCTGCTACTCGGGAGAGTACAGCAAAAAGGAGGCTCGCGCATTATTGGTGGGTAAAGGCGGCCTTATGTCGCTGATGGGGACAAACTCTGTAAAGGACCTTGTTCAGCGCGCAGAAGAGGGTGACGCCGAGGCAAAACTTGCCATCGACCTCATGGTCTACACCGTTTCCAAGCAGATTGGCCAGATGGCCGTAACGCTCAAGGGTGAGGTGGATGCCATTCTTCTGACGGGAGGTATTGCCCACAGCAAAGTCATCACCGGAGCTATCAGCGACTATTGTCGTTTCTTAGCTCCTATCGAGGTTTACCCCGGCGAGAACGAGTTGCAGGCATTGGCGATGAATGCTCTCAGAGTATTGCGTGGCGAAATGAGTGCTAAAAACTATTAATGATGAAAAAAATTCTTATTCTCAACGGGCCCAACCTCAATTTGCAGGGCAAACGCGATGTAAATATCTACGGCTCGACGACTTTCGAGGAGTATATCGTAACGCTCGCTGAGCGATTTGCCGGCCGCGCCGAGTTCGACTACTTCCAGTCGAATATCGAGGGTGAACTCATCAACGCCATACATCAGAGCGTTGGCCGCTACGACGGCATAGTCTTTAATGCGGGCGGTTACACTCACACTTCGGTTGCATTGCGCGACGCCATTTCGGCTGTTGCGACACCCGTTGTCGAGGTACATATCTCGTCGATTTTGGCGCGCGAGGAGTTCCGCCATATCTCGATGATTGCCCCCGTTGCCAAAGGTTCGATTATGGGCTTCGGACTGGACTCTTATCGTCTGGGCATCGAGGCGCTGTTGGGATAGGGAGAATTATGCAATAAAAAAAACAGCCAAGTATCGTTCGGTACTTGGCTGTTTTTTTATCTCACCGGCTATCTATTCCATCAAGCGGTGTTCTGCCTCCAAAGCCTCGGCATAATCGAACTTATGGCGCTCGAACTTTGCCGCAATCTTATCCAAACACAAATTGCCGATACTGCCCTCGTGGGTGTGCTTCAGCTCGCGGCCGTCGTGCTCGTAGGTGCCATTCTGCACACGCATACCCACCTCTCGATAGGCATCACGGAACGGCACACCCTGCGCTACGGCATCATTCACATCCTCGACCGTAAAGAGGTATTTATACTTCTCATCCGCGAGAATATCGCGGTTTATCCACATCTGCGAAATACCCGCCTCTGCCATACGCAACACATCGGCAATCTCCTTAAATGCCGGCACATAAATCTCCTTTGTGAGCTGCATGTCGCGGAAATATCCCGACGGCAGGTTGGTCATAATGAGCGTCACCTCCATAGGTTGCGCCTGCAAGCGGTTACACTTGGCACGAATCAACTCGAAGATGTCGGGATTCTTCTTGTGGGGCATGATGCTTGAGCCCGTAGTAAAGGCATCGGGCAACTTCACAAAGCCGAAGTTCGCACACGAATAGAGGCAAACATCCTGCGCCAAACGGCCAACGGTAGCCGCTACGGCAGCAATTGCAGTCAAGACTGTACGCTCGGTCTTTCCGCGTTGCATCTGGGCATACATCGAGTTATAGGCCAAATCCTCGAAGCCCAGCAGACGGGTTGTCATAGTACGATTGAGCGGTACTGACGAGCCATAACCTGCACCCGAACCAAGCGGATTGGTATTCACCAACTCATACGCCGCACGCAGCATCAGCAAATCGTCAGCCAAAGCCTCGGCATAGGCACTTAGCCACATACCAAACGACGAAGGCATAGCCACCTGCTGATGGGTATAGCCCGGCATCAAAACATCCTTATTCTCCTCGGCCTTCGCCATCAAAGCCTTAAACAACGCCTCCACACCCTCTTGCAGAGCAACAAGCGCACTGCGCGAGAAGAGTTTCAAATCGACCATCACCTGGTCGTTGCGCGAGCGACCCGTATGGATGCGTTTGCCGGCATCACCACAACGCTCGGTGAGCATAAACTCCACCTGCGAATGAACATCTTCGACACCCTCCTCGATTACGAACTCGCCACGCTGCACCTCGGCATATATCTCTTTCAGGCCCTTCGACAAAGCCTCGGCATCTTCGGCCGAGAGCAGGCCAATAGAGTGCAACATCTTCATATGGGCCATATTGCCAAGCACATCGGCCTCGGCGAGATACAAGTCGAGTTCGCGGTCGCGGCCTATGGTAAACTCCTCAACAAACGCATCGGTCGCAAAACCTTTATCCCAAAGTTTCATATCCCAAAATAAATCTTAACTAATACTCAATATATGCTTGATTCCAAGGGTCTATGGCGATATAAGAAGCTTTTTCTATCGTTTTTTTTCTAAATAATGCAGATTCTTCCGTTTCTAAATATTCGTCATCAGACATTGAGGGCATTTGAAGATATTTATTAAGCAATGTTCGAGATTTGTTAATCGTTTTGCCATTCTCATCAAATGCAGACCACTTACCATCTTTTTTACCCCAATAATAAGATAAGCCTACGCATATGATCTCATCGTAAACACAATCAATCAGTTTTTCCTTTATTATACCACCTATTTCACTATTATACACACCCCACTTACCTCCTTTTTTATACAGAATTGCAGTTTCACAATCAAATATTGCTTCCGCCGGACCTATCTCAAAATACGAGGTGTGGTTTCTTTGTAGGAAAATGATGCCATCCTCTGTGTGGGCCTCAGCATAAAGTGACCCATAACCCGCATAGGTGCTCTCACTATGTCTGGCTCTGTAAGATATAGGAACCAACTCCTCTCCTGCCCAATAGCTTGAATATAAACGAGTAAAACTACGACCTCCTAAAAGCAGATCCTCGTCATTCCAAAGATATCTCTGTCCATCCTTAATGGCAACATACAAATATTGTAGATGGTATGGCGCATTACAGATTGAAAAAATACTATCGTACTGACAAGGAATTTCCTCACCCCAAGTCTCAGGTTGATTGCGTACCATCGAACCCATTCCCCATTGGCGTTTACCATCAACTTTTTTGATCAAAAAATAATTGCCATTACCCGTTGGTCGATACTCGACAGGATTACAAGAACTGACAACCAATATACCAACACATAGTAAAAACGGAAGGAGAAATTTTGTCGATTTCATAGTGAAAAGTTAAGGTCAAGTATAAACATTAAATCTACGCCTACAAATATACTTAAAAAAGTCATATCATAAAAGACCAAGAAGTGAGTGAATACCTAATTTATTCCAATTTCAGTCCATCGAGCAAGGCGAAATAGAGCGCCACAGCCTCCTCAATCTCCGACAGCAAGATATATTCATCGGCAGTATGCGAGCGGGCACTATCGCCCGGGCCTATTTTCAGCGTCGGGAACGGCATAACCGCCTGATTCGATAGCGTAGGCGAGCCAAAAGGCTTGCAGCCCATAGCCATAAGGCGCTGAACAGCAGGATGTTCGACCGACAAAGCCGAAGAGTTCAAATGAGTCGAGCGAGGCGTAACATCACACTCCACATGGCGCGCAATCTCCTCCAAAACCTCATGATTCGTATAACACTCATTCACCCTGACATCGACCATAAAGCGACACTCCGCAGGCACTACATTATGCTGCGTACCGGCCTCAATGCCCGTTACCGACATCTTCACCTCACCAAGCAGAGGCGACACTCGCTCGAAATGATAATTCCTAAACCACTCGATATCGCGCAGGGCCTTATAAATGGCATTTTCGCCCTCCTCGCGTGCTGCGTGGCCCGCTTTGCCATGTGCCACACAATCCAGCACCAAAAGACCACGCTCGGCCACTGCAGGTTGCAGAGATGTAGGCTCTCCAACGATAGCAAAATCTATCTCACCCAACGCGGGCAAAACGGCTCTTACGCCACCTGCGCCCGTAACCTCCTCCTCGGCTGAAGCTAAGAAAATAAGGTTATAAGGCTGTTCGGTAGTAGCCAAACGAACAAATGTGGCCAACAACGCCACCACACTGCCGCCATCGTCATTGCTGCCCAAGCCGTACAAGCGACCATTCTCAACCACAGCCTCAAACGGATTACGCACCCACGCCGGGTTAGGCTTTACCGTATCGATATGAGCATCGAGCAGAATTGTCGGTTTTGCCGTATCGTGCGGCCACGCCTCGGCCCAGACATTATTACCCTTACGCTGCGGCTCAAAACCTAACGCGCGCAACTCAGCTTCGATAATATCGGCGACGCGGCCCTCCTCGCGCGACGGCGAAGGGGTAACAATCATCTGCTTCAATAACGATATGGCTCTATCGACTTTCATACTTATTCTCTAACGACAACAGTGCCTCCCGACAGGTCCTCGGGCGAGGTGATACGCACCGCACCGACACCGGCATTGATGGTTTTATAGGCGTTATCTATCTTGGGAATCATTCCCGAATGAATCTTATTTTCAGCCTTCAGCTCAGCGTAGAGCTTAGGGGTAATAGTCGGAATAAGCGACTGCGGGTCATCGACATCCATCAGCACACCTGCCTTATCGAGCGTAAAGACCAACTCCACATCCATATAATCGGCCAAACCCACAGCCACAGCCGAGGCCACGCTATCAGCATTGGTGTTGAGCAATTCGCCCTCCTTCGAGAAGGTTATGGGCGACACTACGGGAGTAATACCCTTTTCGATAAGCATCGCCAGCACCTCGCCATTGGCTTTATCGACATCGCCCACAAAACCCCAATCAATATTCTTTACTTCGCGACGAACAGACCTCACCACTGCCATATCGCAGCCCGACAGACCACACGCATCGACTCCACGCGCCTGCAACGCCGCCACAACTCGTTTATTCGCCAAGCCCGCATAAGCCATAACGGCAATGTCGAGTGTAGCAGCATCGGTTATGCGGCGACCCTCGTGCATCTTGACCTCGACACCCAACTGCTCGGCCAGATGAGAACCCATAACGCCTCCACCATGCACCAAAACAAATGGTTCCGAAAGTGCCGAGAGGTTATCGCAAAGTGCCGAGAGCACCTCGCCATTCTCGATAAGTTTGCCGCCTATTTTTATAACTTTTATCTTCATAACACTACATTCCAAGCTCCTGCGCCGTTGCCTTAAATGCTTCGACAAAGCGCGCTACCTCCTTTTCGCCAATCATAAGTGGCGGCAACAATCGAAGGGTATATTTTCCACTCAGGCCTGTCATTATATGATGTTTCTCGCGCAACACCTTTCGGAAATCGGCCTGCGGAACACTCAAATCTATGCCAATCATCAAACCGCGACCTCGCACATCCTCTACGCCACTCACGCCCTTGATGCCCTCGATAATCTTCTCGCCCATCTTGCGAGCATTTTCAATCAAGCCCTCACTCTTTACAACCTCGGCAACTGCAATTGCCGCAGCGCACGCCAGATGGCTACCTCCAAAGGTTGTGCCGAGCATACCCTTCTTGGCGGGTATTTCGGGCGAAATGACGATTGCACCAACCGGAAAACCGTTGGCAATACCCTTTGCCATCGAAACAATATCGGCCTTGACGCCCGACCACTGATGTGCAAAGAAGCGGCCGCTACGACCATAGCCCGACTGCACCTCGTCCATTATGAGCAGCGTTCCCGTAGCGTCGCACACCTCGCGCGCCGTAAGCAAAAATTCATCCGTTGCCATCTGTATTCCGCCCACGCCCTGAATAGGCTCGATAATTACGGCAGCATATTCTCCCTTCTGCAACTCCTCTTTAAGTGCCTCGCAATCGTTAAGTGCGATGAACGACACCTTGTCGGTCTTGTTTACGGGAGCCTGAATTGCAGGGTTGTCCGTCACCGCCACAGCCATACTTGTACGGCCGTGGAAAGCGCCCTTCATCGCCAGCACACGCTCGCGGCCTGTGGTGAATGATGCCAGTTTCAAAGCATTTTCGTTAGCCTCGGCACCGCTATTGCAGAGGAACAGCGAATAATCCTCGTAGCCCTCGGCAAGTGAGCCAATCTTCTCGGCCAACTCCGCCTGCAACGAGTTTATAACGGCATTTGAATAAAATCCTATATTTGAAAGTTGCTCGGTAATGCGCCCCACATAGTGAGGGTGCGAGTGTCCAATCGAAATCACAGCGTGACCGCCATAGAAATCGAGGTACTCCACACCATTTTTATCCCACAGATAAGCTCCCTCAGCCTTTACAGGCTCCATATCGAGCAACGAGTATACATCAAAGAGTTTCATCTTGCGTATAGTTTTACAGAATTATATAGTTTAGTATTGCTAAATGTCATTCTGAGCGTTTGTTTTTCAGACTCTCGCGTCGCCTTGCTCCTCAGAGTGACAAAAAACAAATGCGTGAGAATCCCAACACCCTTGGAGATACAACACTAAACTATATAATTCCGTTGTTTTGTACTAAAAATATGACGCCTTAAGGCGAAGTCCCTCCATCTCGTCGAGGCCGAACATCAAGTTCATATTCTGCACTGCCTGACCCGACGCGCCCTTCAAGAGGTTATCGACAACCGAAGTAATTAGCAGTTTTCGACCCTCCTTCTGAAGCGAGAGGAAGCAATAATTGGTATTCACGACCTGCTTCATATATACAGGTTTATCGCTCACGCAAACAAACGGGTGGGCAGCGTAATAATTCTTGAAAATCTCAGCAATCTGCTCCCAACTCTCATCCAAACGCACCACCACATCGCTCATAATGCCGCGCGTATGGCAACCACGAACGGGTACAAATGCAATATCCGTCATCGCAGAGCCACCTGCCGCCACTACCGTCTCGCCAATCTCGCCTAAGTGCTGATGCGTGAAGACCTTGTAGTTCGAGAGGTTGGCCGAACGATTGCTGAAATGAGTATCCTGCGTAGGTTTCTGACCCGCACCCGTCGAGCCGGTGATGCCCGTAATGGTCACCTCCTCGGGTAGCAACCCTGCCGCCGCCAAAGGCAAAAGCGCGAGATTTATCGAGGTGGCGAAGCAGCCCGGGTTGGCCACACAGCGTGCCACGCGAATCTGCTCACGGTTAAGCTCCGGAGCGCCATATACAAACTCTCCCGCATCTGCCTTCAGGCGGAAATCGTTGCTCAAGTCGATAATCTTCACACTCTCGGGCACAGGATTCTCGGCCAAAAACTTCGCCGAATTACCATGGCCCAAGCAGAGAAACAGCACATCTATATCGCCGAAATCTATATCGCTGAACGACAATGGCAAATAGAGCAAATCACTGTGCACCGAAGCCATAGCCTCGCCCTTGTGCGACTCACTCTGGATGTATCTTAGCTCCACAGCCGGGTGATTTGCCAGGATGCGGATAAGTTCGCCGGCGGTATAGCCCGCACCGCCTGCAATGCCTACTCTAATCATTATTATTTATTACTTTGATTAAAAATCATTTATCAGAGTTTGTATAAAAAGAGGAATTTCAAGGCTTGCGAAACCCGAGAAACCGCAGTTTACTTTTCGTAAATGAGGATTTCGAGGGTGAGCATAACGCCGAAATTACCTTTTTAGGCAAACTCTACTCTTCGTCGTTTACTGCGTGATAAATCTTAAGCGGCATCGACGCAATCTTCGTAAAGCCCTTAACATCGTCGGCCGTCCAGGCGTTGTTCATCTCGCCATACTCGGCAAACTTGGCATTCATCAAATCGTGCTTTGACTCAATGCCCACCAAAGTGAATGTATAAGGTCGCAAAGTCAGGAATACCTTACCCGACACATTGCGCTGCGAACTTGAGAGCATAGCCTCGATATCGCGCATAACGGGCTCGGAATACATCGCCTCGTGCATAAACATACCATACCAAGTACCCACCTGGTCCTTCCAATACTGCTGCCACTTTGTCAAGGTATGCTTCTCCAACAACTCGTGCGACTTGATGATAAGCATCGGAGCAGCCGCCTCGAAGCCTACGCGGCCCTTGATGCCGACAATCGTATCGCCCACATGAGTATCGCGACCGATAGCCCACTGCGAACCGATAGCCTCCAGTTTGTTGATAGCTGCAATACCGCACACCTTCTCGCCATTTACGCCGACAACCTCGCCCTTCTCGAACTCAATCTCCAACTTTTCGGTACCCTCCTTCTTGAGCTGCGAAGGATAGGCCTTCTCGGGCAGGTTTGTAGCCGAGCAAAGGGTCTCCTTACCGCCAACCGATGTACCCCAAACACCCTTGTTGATAGAGTATTCCATCTTGGTAAAGTCGGCCTCAAAACCGTTCTCCTTGAGGTAGTTTATCTCATATTCGCGCGAGAGCTTCATGTCGCGTGTCGGGGTGATAATCTCCACCTGGGGAGCAAACACCTCAAATGTAAGGTCGAAACGCACCTGGTCGTTACCCGCACCCGTAGAGCCATGAGCAATGGCATCGGCGCCAATCTCGTTGGCATAGTTCACAATGGCCAAAGCCTGGAATGTACGCTCCGAACTCACCGAAATGGGATAAGTCTTGTTACGCAACACATTGCCGTAGACCATAAACTTGATACACTTCTCGTAATAGTCGCCCGTAACATCCAAGTTCACATGCTTCTTTGCACCCAAAGCATAAGCACGCTCCTCGACGGCCTTTAGCTCCTCCTGCGAAAAACCGCCTGTGTTTGCCAATGCGGTATAGACCTCATAACCCAACTCCTTGGTGAGATACTTCACGCAAAACGAGGTATCCAAACCTCCGCTATATGCCAATACAACTTTTTTCATATCTTTTGCTTTTACTTTATTCCGAACAACTTTTTCCACCATGCACGCTTCGCCGCCTTGGCACGCTTTGCCTCCATCTCGCGGCGGCGGGCAATCTTCTCGGGATCGTAAATCATACCCGTGCAGAGGCACTTGGTCATATTTGTGCGCTGCAACACATCGTAATTCACACACGACTGGCAACCTGCCCAGAACTGCTCATCGTCGGTCAGCTTAGCGAAGGTCACAGGCTCGTAACCGAGCTCGGTATTGATGCGCATCACCGCCTCACCCGTGGTAAGACCAAACAACTTAGCCTCGGGGAAACGCTTGCGCGAGAGCTCAAATGCCGCCTTCTTGATGCGCTTGGCTACGCCCATGCCGCGATACTGCGGACGAACGATAAGTCCCGAGTTGGCAACAAACTCACCATGGCCCCAAGTCTCGATATAGCAGAATCCTACAAATTCGTCACGATTAACTGCAATTATAGCTTTTCCTGAATTAATTTTGTCGGCGATATATTCGTCGGTACGGCGTGCAATACCCGTTCCACGACTTTTGGCAGCCTCGTCGATAGAGTCGTTAATCTGCGTCACAAAACGCAAATGCTCCTTGGTGGCTACCATTACATCAATCTTCATTGTCGATAAAAATTTATCTATTGTTGTTATTATCTTTTTTGCGACCGCAAAGATTGCATATAAATCCGCAATATGCAAATTTTTTGCATCGTATCTTTATATATAAAGTAAAATACCTGCATATTTGCAAAATATTTGCATATATATGCAATAATAGTGGATTTTCTTGAAATTTAACAACAAAAACCGTTTTCTACCACAGACAAAAAAAATCCCGCCATTTTTCGAATGGCGGGAATAATTATAAATTCGTTGCTCTACTCAATCCAAGCAGTTTTATCCGACACGCAAACCGTTTTTGATTTTATAGATACGCCCTTTGTGGTCTTCAAGGTATACTTCATTCGTAGCGTACCTTTAACATTAGACATACCATCAATATACTCATATTTCATCTCCTCAATAAATTCATTAAATATATTCGAAGCCTGTTCCTTGGTTAATTTCCAAAGTCCAAGCTCTAAAAGTTCAGCATTCATATTGGCCTCATTATATGCAAGTGTCGCATCATCAAAACCACCACCTTTCAAATCCACTTCAATATAAAAATCATTAAGACCTGTTACTTCAGCCTCATCATCCTTCGAGCATGAAGTAAATACACTGCTTGCAACAAAAGTTGCGAAAATTAAAAACCACTTAAAAAGTTTCATAATTATTAATGTTTAGATTATTAAATATTGTCACAAAGTTACCACCAATCAGCAGATTTTCAGCCACACACCCATTGCGCAAATGGCAACACAAGCGATGCGATATTTGCAACATACACTTTCACTCCTCACTCGTATCATTCAATAAATCAGCCAAATCCAAGAAGAAATTATGTTGCAGTATTCGGCTGATGCGCATTAAAGTAAGCGTATCAATATTATCTTTTTGAAATAAGCGATAGATGTTTGAGCGGTCATACGAGAGCTTGCGCGCAAACCAACTCACACTCCTCTCCTGACGCTCCAACTCAAGCTTTATCATCTGTCCGATAATGGGCGGCTGCATAAATACAAGCGTTAATAAACTAACTATTACCACTCCATAACCCAACCAATATGGACTCCCCACATGGTTTCTTTTCCAATCCCCATATCGCTATTACTCAAATCAAAAGCATATTTGAAGCCAAGCCTAAATTCCCAAAGATATAAATAAGCACCAACAGTCCATATCGCACCAAAAGGTTCTTTATGCTCCATATCCTTCCATTTTGTAGTTACTCCATCATATTTGGTCTTTCCAGCAATAGTATAACCAAGATGAGGACCGGTATTAAAGTCCAAAGCAACATGATTTGAAAATGGCAAAGTATATCCGACTGCACCTGCCAGATTAAGAGCCGTTAATGAGGAGCTATGATATCGACTTGTACTACTGGAAGAGGATACACCTATGCCTCCTTTAACATATAAGTTATTCACTAAATATTTACCATAATCCAAATCGTATTTAACAGTAAAAGCAGAGCCCTCTTCGGGTTCTATATGGAAATATGTGATATCAAAGCCTATAAAATCATGACCTTTGGCAAAAGGACTTTCTTCCACCTCTTCGGGCTTAGCGGCCTCGGGTAAAGATGCCGTTTGCTCGGTGGCAGGTTTCTTAAATGAAGAATTAGATTTTTCGGGGATTAAAGACTCTTTCTCGGCGGGTTTAGCCGACTCCTGCTGCGCTTCAAAACGCTGTCTTTCACCATTCTGATACTTTATATATAGAATCTTGCCGGTAGAGAGCAAGAATGTAGGACCATCTTGATAGCTCCATTTCTTGTACTTCACTTCGGAGTCCGAAACCTCAACAACCTTAACTCGCAACTCATCAAAATAATCATTATTCAACACGATTACATCTTGCGCCGAAGCTTTTGAAATTGAGATCACAAGCACGATGCCGAGCACCATCCATTTAGTAAACCTTTTCATGTTATTAAGTTTAGGTTTGCTCGCAGGCTCCTGACGGGCTGTTTATAAAAAAAAGAAAGTGTGGAGCCGTTCGTTTATCTGGCAATAGGCATTTGGCGTAGCCCCGAGAACAAATAAACAATACCCCACACTTGTATAGTATGAGGCGGACACAATTAGTGCCAATGTATCATACCAATACAAGCAATGAGTGTCGTTGCTTACCCTGTTCTCTTAAAATCGCCAAATTTTATTGCCAAGGATTAGCGAAACACTTTCACTAAAATATGTCGTCAAATGTTTGACTCCACAAAGTTAGAAAATGTTTTGCAAAATGCAACACTCTGTGTCGGGGTATTGTAAATAAGCCATTTTATCGAGGTAAAATTGCATAAAACTAACTATTTATACAAGAGCCGTCGCGATTGAAAATAAAATTTATTGATTGTAGCTTGGGGTCGATTAGAGATGCGCAAGCAAAATTTTATCACATTTTATTTGCAAAATAAGCAAATATGCACTACTTTCGCATAAATATGTAGACATAACCTTAAAACAACTTAAATATGACAATGAATCAAAAATCCATTCGATTCGCTACGATTCGCAAAATTATCCGTAGCGAGTTAATTGGCTCACAAGAGGAACTGATAAAGCGTTTGCACGAGTGCGGATTAGATGTTACCCAGAGTACCCTTTCGCGCGATTTGAAATACATGCATGTGGCGAAAGTGCCTAATCGACACAAAGGTTACATATATGTGTTACCCAATGCCGAGAATCACGACTTAGATGTTTCGGCTAATATATCAGAGAATATCACACGATTGAATTTCTCGGGGAATTTAGCGGTGATGCGTACAAAACCGGGTTATGCAAGTGCAATATCGGTGCCTATCGACATTCTCGACCATCCCGACATCTTGGGTACAATAGCCGGCGACAACACCATCCTGATAATACTCAGAGAGGAGGCCGACCGCGAGGAGATAACCGAGGCTTTGCTGCGAATATTCCCTCAGTTGAGCAACATTTTGTAGGGCAACACCTCTCGCAAGGCCACACAAGCAAGGGTCTGTCTAAAGTTTTTTAGACAGACCCTTATTGTTTGACTATTTTATAGTATCATTTTGCTAAAAGCCCGCTACTCCACTATATAGATATACTCATTAGCGCGTTGCATATGATACCTTTCTCGGGCATACTGCTCGAGATACTCATCATACTTAAGGCGCTCCAACATAGTGCTATCCTCGCGAATACGATACAGGAAGTGGTCGCGTTGTTCTTCCAATTTACTGATGCGGTGCTCGGTCTTGACAAAGGTTACCAGATTGCGCATAGTAAGAACTGCCGTATATATAAATATAACGGCAGTAACTCCAAGCCATATCTTCTTGCTCCACTGTTTTGACATATCGCAACCGGACTCGAACAACCACTAAGGAATTTTCATGAATTTATGTGTCTGCACCGAGATGCTCCAACGGGGATTTGCCTTGGCATACTCCACAATTTCGGGCATAATCTTATCAAACGCACTCCACTCAGGTTGCAGATACAATCGGCAATAGCGACCCACACGACGGGCATTCTCCTCGGCCCAGGCAAAGTCATCTACCGTTTGGATTATAACCTTCAACTCATGTGCGCGACCAAAAGCCTCGGCCAGAGGTGGCATTTGACGCTTCGGCGAAAGACACACCCAATCAAACTCGCCACTGAAAGGATGCGTACCCGAAGTTTCGAGAAATATCTCAAGCCCCTTCTCGCGCAACTTGCTTGTAAGCACCTCCAAGGGATACAGCAACGGCTCGCCGCCCGTAATCACAATAGCCTGCGCAGCACAAGCAACAGCACGCTCCACGATAACATCGACATCCACGGGCGGAAAAACCTTGGGGTTCCATGTATATTTGGCGTCACACCAACGGCAGCCCACATCGCAACCTCCCAAACGGATAAAGTAGGCCGGTTTGCCCGCATGAAAGCCCTCGCCCTGGATAGTATAAAAATCCTCTACCAACGGGAGCTTGCGCCCTCCATCCAGCAACTCGCTATTCGTCAATAACATATATATCGCTCAAATTACGCCCCAGCTGATTATAGTCCAAGCCGTAGCCCACAATAAATTCGTTACCGATAGTAAAGACCTTATAATCTATGGGAAAATCATACAAGAATTTCTCGGGCTTGTAAAATAGCGTACAGATTGAGATACTGGCAGGATTTTTCTCCTTCAGGTAGCTCAACAGGTGGTTCATGCTATGACCCGTCTCGACAATATCCTCGACGATGATAATATCCTGACCCTCAATGTCGAAATCTACGCCCAATTGCTGCTTCACCTCGCCCGTAGATTGAGTACCCTCGTATGACGAGAGTTTCACGAAGGCCAAACGGCTGTCGAAATTAATCTTACGCACTAAATCAGCCAAGAAGAGGAAGGAGCCACTCAGCACACCCAGGAACACAGGCGTTTTGCCCTGATAACGCTCATTAAGCTGTAAAGCAACCTGCTCGATTGCGCTCTGAATCTCGTGAGCAGGAATCATCACCTTAAAGGTCTTGTCCTGCAAAGTTATCTTATCTGCCATTACTCAGTTCAGGTATTAATGTGTAATACTTGAAAATATCTATTTTCAAACGAGCGGGCCACACGACCCGCTCGCCAAATTTCTATTTATTCAACAACGCCTTAACCTCTTCGTAAACCGTTTGTCCGTTATATCCGAACTTCTCGTCCAAAACCTTAAACGGAGCCGAATATCCAAAGTGGTCACAGCCGTGGATAACGCCGTTCTCGCCGACCAAACCTCGCAGGTTAATCGACAAACCCGAGGTCATACCATAGCGGGGAACTCCCTGCAACAAAATGCCATCTTGATATGATTTGGGCTGGTCGCGGAACAAGCCCTCACTCGGAACGCTCACAACGCGCACCGGAATACCCTCCTTCTGCAAGAGCTCGGCGCCCTCAACCAATGTTGACACCTCAGAGCCCGAAGCAACCATTACAACCTGAGCCTTAGCAGAGTCCATGACGATATATGCACCCTTCACTGCCTGCTTGGCCTCCTCGCGGCGGCTACAACTCAAGGCCGGAAGGCTCTTGACATTCTGGCGCGAGAAGATAAGTGCCACAGGGCGCTTCTCCTCCATAGCATATTGCCATGCAACAGCTGTTTCCTCGGCATCGGCAGGACGCAAAACAACCATCGAACGCTCTCCCTGATGGTTATGCAGATGCTCCATCAGACGAATCTGCATCTCATGCTCGATAGGCTGGTGTGTCGGGCCATCCTCACCCACACGGAATGAGTCGTGTGACCATACATATATAACCTTCAAGCGCATCAATGCCGACATACGAATTGCCGGTTTCATATAATCCGAGAATACGAAGAATGTACCACATGCCGGAATCACACCACCATGCAACGCCATACCATTCATTACGCATGCCATGGTAAGCTCGGCAACACCCGCCTGGAAGAATTGACCCGTGAAGTCACCCTTCTCAAAAGCCTTGGTCTTCTTCAAAAAGCCGTCAGTCTTATCCGAATTGCTCAAATCGGCCGACGACACAATCATATTCTCAACCTTCTCGGCATACACACCGAGCATCGTAGCCGATGCAACACGGGTAGCCGTATCGGGTTTAATCTCAACCTTATGATAGTCGATTTCGGGAAGCTCGCCCGAAAGGAAATTATTCAGTTTGCGTGACAACTCACGATTCTCGGCACGCCAATCGGCCTCAACCTGCTTGCGCTCAACCATCCACTGCTTTAGCTCCTCGCGACGAGCTGCATAAATCTCCTCGGTCTCGGCGAATAGCTGGAATGGATTCTCGGCATCGCCGCCCAAGTTACGCACCGTAGCTGCCAAATCGGCTCCGGCACCCGACAAAGGCTGACCATGAGTTGAAACCTTGCCCTCGAAGCTCTCGCCATCAGCACCCATGGCTCCCTTCGCCATGATAGAGTGACCGATAATAAGCGACGGCATCTCGGTCTGAGCATTTGCCTGAATCAAAGCCTCGCGCAACTGCTCAACATCGTTACCGTCAACCTCTACAACAAACCAGCCCCACGCGCGATACTTCGCAGCTACATCCTCCGAGTCAATCTCGTCGACCTTGGTAGAGAGCTGAACATTATTGGCGTCGTAATACATAATCAGGTTCGACAATCCGAGGTGTCCGGCAATACGGCCTACACCCTGAGAAATCTCCTCCTGCACAGCACCATCCGAGATGAAAGCATAGGTCTTGTGGGCCATCCACTCACCAAAGCGGGCAACCAAAAAGCGCTCGGCAATAGCAGCACCCAACGCCATGGCGTGACCCTGACCAAGAGGTCCCGAAGTGTTCTCCACGCCGTGCATAACATCCGCTTCAGGATGGCCGGGAGTGATACTTCCCCACTGGCGAAATTGCTGCAAATCCTCCATCTTGTAATAACCCGACAGCATAAGCACCGAATAGAGCATGGGTGACATATGACCCGGGTCGAGGAATAATCTGTCGCGGAATGGATACGCCGCATTTTCGGGGTCATAGCGCAAAAACTCGGTATAGAGCAGATTTATAAAATCCGCACCGCCCATAGCACCTCCGGGGTGACCCGACTTAGCCTTTTCTACCATAGCTGCAGCCAAAATACGAATATTATCGGCCGCTTTGTTGAGTTTAGAGTTAGCAAACATATCTTATTATTGTTGATTTGTCTGTATTATAGCAGTTGTAAGTATACAAATATAAGTATTTTTTTCGACAAGGGGCACATTTTAGACCATAAAATTAATTGCGGTTTGCAAGAATAATTCCCGACAAACCGCAACTAACTCTATACCACCTGCTTAAGTGCAACAAAATTTGAGCCTTCGAGTTTCCGTTTTGCATATTCCAACTCCACGGTAAACTCCGTACCCCCCGTTGTTGGCACCTCATACATGGCATCCATCATTATCGCCTCGCAAATCGAGCGCAGACCTCGCGCACCAAGTTTATATTCATCGGCTTTCGACACTATGTAATCCAACACCTCGTCCTCGAATCGAAGTTTAACGCCATCCATCGCCAACAAACGCTCATATTGTTTCACGATTGCGTTCTTCGGCTCGGTGAGAATCTTGCGAAGAGCCGCCTTGTTCAAGGGTTGCATATATGTCAATACCGGTAAGCGACCCACCAGCTCGGGAATGAGTCCAAACGACTTCAAATCCTGCGGCATGATGTACTTCATCAGATTATCTCTATCCACCTGTTGCGAATGTTGCACGCCATAGCCGATTGCTCGGGTATTCAGGCGCTGGGCTATCTTCTTCTCAATGCCATCGAACGCTCCGCCGCAGATAAAGAGTATATCCTTGGTATTAACCTGAATAAACTTCTGGTCGGGGTGCTTACGGCCACCCTGGGGCGGCACATTCACCGTTGTACCCTCCAAAATCTTCAACAGCGCCTGCTGCACACCCTCACCCGAAACATCTCGCGTGATGCTCGGATTATCGCCCTTACGCGCAATCTTATCTATCTCATCAATAAAGACGATGCCTCGCTCGGCGGCATCGACATCGTAATCGGCAACCTGCAACAATCGCGACAAGATGCTCTCGACATCCTCACCCACATATCCTGCCTCGGTCAAGACCGTAGCATCGACAATGGTGAACGGCACATTCAGCACACGCGCAATTGTGCGAGCCATCAAGGTTTTTCCCGTACCCGTGGGACCCACCAAAACGATGTTCGACTTATCAATCTCGACATCATCCTTGGGGCCTTCGGCACGGCTCATGAGTCGCTTATAATGGTTATACACAGCCACCGACATATATCGCTTGGCATCGTCCTGACCTATGACATATTCATCCAGGATAGCCTTAATCTGCTGAGGCTTAAGCAACTCTTCCATCTTGAATCGCTTGCCTCTAACACTCTTTTTGCTACCCTCGGCGAGTTCGCTTTCCACCAGCATCTGGTAGCCTCGCTCGACACAATTATTACATATATTCACACCTCCGGCCCCCTGAAACAGCAGAGCTACATCACGGCGCTTAGCACCGCAAAACGCACAGCTATCTTCGTTGTTGCCGCCGGGACCCTTATATTTCTGCGCCATCTTCCTTCTTATTAATTTTTCGTCGCTCCAGCACCGAATCAATCAAACCATAATTTTTAGCCTCCAATGCGCTCATCCAATAATCGCGGTCGGCATCCTTGGCAATCTTAGCAATCTTCACTCCCGAGTGCTTCGACAGAATCTCATAGAGTTCCTGCTTGGTTTTCATTATCTCGCGAGCAGTAATTTCGATGTCCGAAGCCTGACCCTGCACGCCACCCAAAGGCTGATGAATCATCACTCGCGAATGAGGCAGCGCAGCACGCTTACCCTCGGCACCTGCCGTCAGCAACACCGCACCCATCGACGCAGCCAAACCCGTACAAATCGTCGCCACATCGCACGCTACGAGCTGCATCGTATCGTAGATACCCAAACCTGCCGACACCGAGCCACCCGGAGAGTTGATATATATTTGAATATCCCTCGAGGGGTCGACCGACTCCAAGAAGAGCAACTGCGCCTGAATGATATTTGCGGCATCGTCATAAATCGGAGCACCCAAGAAGATGATGCGGTCCATCATCAAACGCGAAAAGACATCCATGGTTGCAACATTCAACTGGCGCTCCTCGATAATCGTTGGCGACACATACGAAGCCTGCAACGACTGAAAATCGTGCAAGCGCAGACTGCTGATGCCACAATAGCCGCGTGCATATTTTTCAAATTCGCTCATATTCTGTCAATATTAATATTGCTGTTTGTTTAACCAAAAATTGGACTCTGCAAACATTACGCCCAGAGTCCAACTTTTCATGATTATTATACTATTCCGACCTTACGATATGCCGCAACAGAGAGGCATTTTCCAATCGGAAGTGTAGCTCGTGGATTAGTTCTCCTGCGCAAGCTTGGCGAACTCATCAGCCGACACAGCCTTGGTAGTAACCTTAACCTGCGACTTAACATACTCTACAACCTTTACCTCGTAGAGCTTCTCGTAAATCTTCTGAGCCTGCTCCTTGTTCTCCAAAATCTGCTTCGAGAAGTTTGCAATCATCTCCTCGGGTGCTGAAGGCATACCGTACTGTGCAAACTGAGCCTTTGCAAACTCCTTAGCCTCAGCCTCGGCCTCCTCGGCTGTAACTGTAAGGTTTGCACTCTGGATATAGTGCTTCTGGAGGTAGTTCCAAGTGAACATCTGTACGAAACCTGCAAAATCCTTCTCAATCTCCTCCTTTGTGAACTTACCCTCGTTGATGACATACAACCAACGCTTCAAGAACTCCTCGGGCATCTGCAATGCAGCTTTCTCCATCAAGAAGTTGCGAACACGGATTGTAAAGAGGTAATCAGCCTCGCGAGCGAGCTCCTTCTCAATCTCTGCCGAAAGGAATGCGTTCAACTCCTCCTCGTTCTTCACATCACCTTCGGGGAATGCCATCTTGAAGAACTCCTCGTTAAGCTCGGGATTTGCAAACTGACGAATCTGAGTAATCTCCAACGAGAATGCGGGGTTTACACTCTCCAACTCATCCTCCTTAACCTGAAGGATTGAAGCACGCTGAGTTGCCGACTTGTAAAGCTCGTTGATATTTACATCCATCTTGTCGCCCACCTTCTTGCCGATAAATGGAGCACGCTCCTCGTCGCTCATCGAGATAAGACCTACATAGGCATCCTCGATACGCATATCGCCATTGTCAAGGATAACGGTCAAAGCCTCATCCTTCTTCACCTTCTTAACCTCTGCCAAGCGGCCATAGCGACGCAAGTAGTTCTCCTTGTAACCCTCAAGCATCTTCTTATCAACCTTGATGGTGTTGTAAGTGAGCTTATCCTTTGCCGAGAGCTCAACCTCAACCTTGGGAGCCTCGCCAATCTCGAACATAAACTCATGCTCGGTATTGTTCTCGAAATCGAAATCACCCTGCTCCTCCGATGGGATAACATCACCTACATAGTCGATATTCTCCTTCTGCAAATACTCGAATACAGAGTTTGAAGCCAACTTATAAGCCTGCTCGGCAACAACACCCTTACCAAACATCTTGCGAACTACGCCCATAGGTACCATACCAGGACGGAAACCGGGAATATTAGCCTTGCGCTTATACTCACGCAGAGCCTTATCAACACTTTCGGCGTAGTCAGCCTCGCCAACAACAACCTTCAATACCGAGGTACCTACCTCACGCTGTTCTCTTGTAATTTTCATAGTTTGTGGTTAATTTATTATTTTTTCAATCTCTTTTTCTCTATTTTCGGAGTGCAAAGGTAATTAATTTTAATTAATTAACATGCTTTCGGTGGAAATTTATTCGTTTACCCGCGCATGATACTCTCTTTTGCGGTAGAGTTGGTCACGAAGTTGAGGTGTAAATCCCGCCTCGCGGATAGCTTTTTGGATACCCTCGGCATCGAACTCGTTATGCGCTCCGGCACTCGACACGACATTCTCCTCTATCATTATCGAGCCCATATCGTTGGCGCCGCTATGCAGAGCCAGCTGCGCCGTAGGCTTACCCACCGTCAGCCACGAAGCCTGAATATTTTGTATATTATTCAAAATCAAACGACTAACGGCGATGACTCGAATGTACTCCAGAGGCGAGAATTGCGACCTCACACCCTCCTTTTCCAGGCGCGTTCCCGTCGAGCGGAAAATCCACGGAATAAAGGCTAAAAAGCCCCAATTCCCTTCGGGGCACTCTGCCTGCAAATCGCGAATCGCGAGCAAATGCTCCACCCTTTGGCGCGGAGTTTCAACATGACCATACATCATCGTTGCCGAGGTCGGCAGATTCATCATATGAGCCTCGTGCATCACCTCCAACCACTCCCTTGCCGAGGGCTTTGCGGGTGAGATTGCACGACGCACCTGCTCGTTCAAAATCTCGGCTCCGGCACCCGGCAGAGAGTCCAGACCTGCTGCCACCAACCTTTCCAGCGCCTCACGCGACGATAAGCCGCTAATCTTCGCTATATGAGCCACTTCTGGCGCTCCAAGAGCATGCAGGCGCACCTGCGGATACATCGCTTTCAGGGTCGAAAACAACTCCTCATAAAACTCTATGCCCAACTTCGGGTGCAGACCTCCCTGCAACAGCAGTTGGTCACCACCCAACTCCAACATTCTATCTATCTTCTGGCGATACTCCTCAATCGTAGTTATAAACGCGCGCTCCGTCTGATGTGGTTTACAATGGAAATTACAGAACTTACAACCCGAAATGCAGACATTCGTAATATTCACATTGCGGTCTATCTGCCATGTCACAACATTTTCATCGGGCACAACGGCGCGTCGCACCTCGTCGGCCGTCAAGGCCAAGCGCTCCAACCGAGCCTCCTCCCACAGCCAATAGGCCTCCTCGCACGAAAGCGTAGCTCTATCACGAGCCTTTGCAAAAATCTCCTCTGCTCGCATTATTTATTGCTCACTATAAGTTCAAAATCCAAAGTTCGGCG
This sequence comes from Alistipes sp., assembly GCA_045125895.1. GTDB lineage: Bacteria > Bacteroidota > Bacteroidia > Bacteroidales > Rikenellaceae > Alistipes. Next base: position 128,075 of record JBGVNT010000004.1, on the reverse strand, counting down.
CCTTAAATCAACTCCCTTAACACGAATCCACACCTCGTCGCCAAAGGCTATGCGGCGACCTGTGCGACGCCCCACAACCTCGAAACGAGCATCATCATAGGCGTAATAATCGCCCTCAATATCTCTTAGGTATGCCATACCCTCGATATGGGTGTCGTTTAGTTCGACATAGATGCCCCACTCGCTCATGCCCGACACATGGCCCTTAAACATCTGGCCAATCTTGTCCTGCATAAACTCCACCATCTTATATTTGATAGATGCGCGTTCGGCCTCCGAAGCTACGATTTCGCGCTCCGAGGCATGCACACACTGCGCCTCTACCTCGCGTTTATCGACCGACTTACCCTCGGCTAAGTAACGCGCCAGCAGGCGATGCACCATCATATCGGGATAACGGCGTATGGGCGAAGTGAAATGAGTATAATACTTAAAGGCAAGGCCATAATGGCCCACATTATCGGTTGTGTAAAACGCCTTTGCCATACTGCGCACCGCCAAATTCGAGATAGCATTCTCCTCGGGCAGACCCTTCACTTCTGCGATAAGTTTATTTATAGCTTTTGCCACCGAGCGGCCCTTCGTAGCGCGGAACTGATAACCAAAACGCATCACAAAGTCGCGGAAACGCCCCAACTTCTCCTCGTTGGGTTCATCGTGCACACGATAGACCATCGTGCGCGGCACCTTGCGGCCACGCTCCTCGCGTGATGAGCAGAACTCCGCCACGCGGCGATTCGCCAAGAGCATAAACTCCTCAATCATCTGGTTGGCCTCCTGCTGCTCCTTGGTATAGACACCCAACGGTTTACCCTTCTCGTCGAGAATAAACTTAAACTCCTCTCGCTCGAAACTCACGGCACCCGCCTTGAAACGCTCCTTGCGCAGCGTCTGCGCCAAGCGATTCATCACGCCAATCTCCTCGGCATAATCTCCCACACCCGTTTCTATGCGGGCCTGCGCCTCGGCATAGGTAAAGCGGCGGTTGGAGTAGATAACTGTACGGCCGAACCACTCCTCCAAGACTTCGGCATTATCGTTTAGCTTAAAGACTGCCGAAAAAGCCAACTTCTCCTCCTCGGGGCGCAACGAGCAGAGGTCGTTGCATAGTCTTTCCGGAAGCATTGGCACAGTTCTATCAACCAAATAGACCGAAGTACCTCGCTCCTGAGCCTCACAATCGACCACCGACCCCGGCGTAACATAATGCGTAACATCGGCAATATGCACACCCACTTCCCAAAAACCGTCATCGGTCTTTCTGATAGACAGTGCATCGTCGAAATCCTTAGCATCGGCAGGGTCGACCGTAAAGGTTGTGATGCCACGAAAATCCCTTCGCGAAGCATACTCCTCGGCCGTAATGGTGCTATCTATGGCATTAGCCGCAGCCTCAACCTCTTTTTCGAACTTATAAGGCAAGTCGTACTCGGCCAATATGGCGTGCATCTCGGTATCGTTATCGCCCACAGGACCCAATACATCGGTTATGACACCGCGCGGGCTCTTGTCGCCTTCGCGCCATTCGGTAATGCGGAACACCACCTTGTCGCCATCGTTCACCCTCGGATACTCCTTGCGCGAAAAAAATATATCCATAGGCAGCTTTCGCGAGTCGGGTTGCACAAAAATTGCCGAGCGGCTCACCTCCGCCACGCCGACATATTGCTTATGGCTGCGCTCCAAGACCCTGATAATCGCGCCCTCGGGATTGTCACCCTCACGCTGCGAGGGGCGGTGCAGAACCACCTCCACCTTATCGCCATCCAGGGCGCATTTCATATTGCGCTGCGGAACATATATATCGCCATCCAACTCCTCGACCTTAACATAAGCCGCACCCGAGCCTATCATATCAACTATGCCCTCGTAATGAGGCAATTGCTCCATCGAGAGTTGGTATTTGTCGTGACCATGGCGCACTACAACGCCACCCTCGACCAACGCTTCGACTATATCACGCACCATATAGCGTGCATCACGCGCATTTCCGCCCGAAGCCGCAACCAACTGCTTTATCGAGAATATCCTCTCGGGAAACTCCCTGAACATATTCACGACAAATGCCGCACGCACACTCATTGCATCGCGCGTGCCACCTCTCTCGCGGCGAGCACTCTTCTTTTTTCCTCTCATCGGTTCAAAATATTTAATGCAAGCATTGTCATAAACTCTTCGCCAACCTCCAACGCCTTTTCATCAGGCAGGAAGGTCGCCGTATGGGCACGCCCCGCATCACGCCCCACACCCAGGCGATAAAACAGCGAAGGATACATATGTGTGTAAAATCCAAAATCTTCGGCCGTGGGTCTACGGTCCAAATCTACAACCTTAAACCCATTGCTACCGGCCAGAAGCATCGCCTCATAGGTGAGTTGCTTGTCATTCTCGACACAAGGATAGCCGTCACCTAAGTTCATATCTATCTCGACATCGTATTTATACTCTATCTCCTCCACGACACCTGCAATCATCTCCTTAACCCTTTGGCGCAGTTTCTCGTCATAGGTACGCATCGTGCCGTCACACGATGTAAACTCGGGGATAACATTTGTTGCCCCTTCGGCCACAACATTGCCTATCGACACCACGCACACATCGCTATTGAAGGTATTGAGGCGCAAAATCAAATCCGAGATAGCCACCACAGGGTCTTTAATTCTCTCGCGCATAGCCGCGTGGCCTCCAACGCCCTTGACCCTGAAATGCAACTCATCGGCCGAGGCCATAAATTTTCCGGGGCAGAAACCAATCTCGCCCACCTCCAAATCGGCATCGACATGCTCTCCGATAACGGCAGCAACATCATACCCCTGGAAAGGATTCTCGGCCAGCACCTTTCGTGCTCCTCCGGGATTCAACTCCTCACCGGGTTGAAACACACCGAAGAGCGTACCCTCAAAATCGGGGTTTTCGCTCAAGCGTTTCAGCACACCAAACAATATGGCGGCATGGCAGTCGTGACCACAAGCGTGCATAACGCCCTTGGTCTGCGAAGCAAACTCCGCACCCGTCAACTCACATACCGGCAGTGCATCTATATCGGCACGCAACACCACACATCGCTTCAGATTACCTCTGCGACCCTCGATACGAGCCAAGACGCCCGTCGAGGCTATCGGTTGGTGCTCGATGCCCAAAGCCGCAAGCTGCTCGGAGATAAACTCGGCAGTACGATGCTCTTCGAACGATAGTTCGGGGTAGCGATGCAATTCTCGGCGAAACTCCTTTACAGTCATAGTCGTCTATATTTTTTATCCTACTTCTCAAATTTATGCCCACGCCAACGCACTGCCGCCTTCGCAATACCTGCAATATGCGCGGGTGTTGTTCCGCAGCAACCTCCTGCGATGTTCAAAAGCCCCGCACGGCACAACTGCTCCATATCCTTCACATAGCGCGTCATCGGCATCGAAGGTTGCCCCACCGAAGGATATGCTATGATAGGCTTTTTTGTTGCCGCAGCCAACGCTTTCAATGCACTCTCCAGTGGTTTCACGCCATTCGTGCAGTTGAAACCCACTACCGACACCTCGTCCAAAGGTATCTGCTCCACGAACTTCGCAATGGTAGCGCCCGACGCCACACGCCCCTCCATTCGGGCCAACACGGCCGATACGATGATAGGTATCTGCTTATTCTGCTTTCGCACCCCGTCGACAGCAACCGTAACATTTGCCGAATCGGTAGCCGTTTCAATCAAAATCATATCTACGCCGCCGTCAAGCAAGCCCCTCACAACATCGGCATATGCCGCCTCGACATCCTCGCGCTTAACATCGTTTGCCAGCGTAAGGTTACGCGAAGTAGGCCCCACTGAACCTGCTACATAACGACGACGCTCCGCCGTAGAGTATTTGTCTGCCATGCGGCGGGCTATCTCGGCTCCGGCACGCGCCAACTCGTAAGAACGCTCTTGCAAACCATACTCTTTCAAGCACAGCGCATCGGCGCAGGTTGTATTGGTCGTAATAATATCGGCACCCGCATCCAAATAGGCCGCATGCACAGCCTCGACAAGTTCCGGATTCTCTACATTACACAATTCCAAAGCACCTTTCACCCCACGCGCCATAAGCTCCGTACCCATAGCCCCATCGAGGGTCAATATTCGCTGCTCGAGAGCCTTCAAAAACTCCATATTCTTACTCCTGTTTTACAATTTCTACTTCAAACAATTTTGGCCAGCGCTTACCCGTCACAAATATGCGCCCCGTAGCCTCATCATAGGCTATGCCGTTAAATACATCGGTATCGCCATTCTCATCTTCGCGCGGCAAAAGGCCCTGGAAATTCACCAAGCCCTCAACAACGCCTGTCGCGGGATTTATAATGACAACATAATCCGTCGTATAGACATTTGCCCAGATTTTTCCGTCAATCCACTCCAATTCATTGAGGTACTGCACAGCCTCGCCACGCATCGTCACAACGAGCGTCGCCTCACGCTTAAAAGTCTCAGGGTCGATGCGGAAAATACGCTCCGTACCATCCGACATATAGAGCTTCGTGCCATCGCTCGTCAGACCCCAGCCCTCGCCCGGATAACGCACATCCTGCAAATGCTTACCCTGAAGGTCGTAGATATGCACCGTATTATTGGTCCAGGTGAGTTGATATACCTTATCGCCCAAAACGGTTATACCCTCGCCAAATTCCGACTTCGGCAGATGCGCCAAAACCTCCGCCTTGCCACTTTGCAAATCGACCTTTTGAAGTTTCGACTCACCCCACTCGCCGGTACCTTCCCACAACTCGCCATCGACAAATTGCAAGCCCTGTGTATAGCTGCTACGCAAGTGAGGATAAACCGCCTTGATGTTATAGCCGTAACGCACAGGTTCTACAGGCGCTTGCACCGAGCTCTTTTTCTTGGTCTGAGAGCCACAGCTCACAACCGATAGGAGAAATATTATTGCCAACAAAAAATTCTTCATAACAAAAGCATATTTGGAAACAAATTTAGTAAAAATTCTGCAAACATTATTCATCTTTCGCCCGAGAGTTTTTTAGCGATACATATACGGCTCAAATCGGCACAAAAAAAGAGTTCATCCAATAAAATCGGACGAACTCTTTTTATTAAAAATTGTATGCTCTATTTTCCTTATGCTACGGCGTTAGAGATAAGGAATGTAGCAGCTACGGTCAAGATAGCGTACAACTCGGGGAACGCACCCAAGATAAGGGTCTTACCCATAACATCGTGACCATTACCGATAGCAGCGATACCGTTAGCACAAACCTTACCCTGGAAGATAGCAGCAGCCAAGTTAACGATACCTACCAATACACCTGCACCAAATACAGCAGCAGCCTGGAACATGGTAATCTCGGCAGTCAAAAGGCCCTGAACCATAAAGAAACATACGAAACCGTAAAGACCCTGTGAACCGGGAAGAGCTGAAAGAATCATGTAGCTACCGAATGCGCTACCATTCTTCTTCATTGCACCTACTGCGGCCTGACCGCAAATAGAAGTACCTACCGCTGAAGCGATACCTGCCAAACCTACCATAAGTGCTACACCTACATAGGCCAAAATCAAAGCTGAATTCATAATTGTTTTGTTTTTTTAGTTTTTGTTTTTATTGTTTGTATTATTTCTCGTCATTTTTCAATGGTTCGAAAGCGCGTGTTGTCATCTCAAAGCCCGCATTCTTATAGAACTCCACAAATGTGAGTCGCATAGGATGTACGAACGACGAGATAGACGACATAAAGAGGTTGATACCGTGACCAATCAACAGAATTACGGTAGCACCCAAAATCTGGAAAATAGTACCTACACCGAAATCGCCAATACCTTCAGAAAGGCCTGTAAGACCGAGTGCCAAAGAGTTGAACACCTGAGCCAGAACGCCTCCCGAAAGACCGATAGCGAAGAGTCGGATATATGAAAGCACATCACTCAACAGACCCGTTATATTGTTATAGGTATCCCACAATCCTCCGGCGAAGTTGATAATCGGATTACGCTTGATATCGCTCAAGAACAACATCAACACAGCACCTATGCCCAATGCGACATAGAACGCTGTAGATGAAGTTGTAAAGCCGGGGATAACCCACGCAGGGTTCAACATCTGCAAGCCGCCTGCAAGACAAGCCGAGAGCAGAATGATAAACCAACCCAACTGCGCAAATACCGTAGTAATACCGAAATACTTAGCCTTAAAGCAGATATTCAAGAACATACCGAACAAAATCTGCACAACTCCCAACGCCAAAGCCAATGTGAAGAACTGGTTCTGGAAGTCGAGGAACGGTGACTCGGCAATACTCTCATAGCCCAGCATATCGGGGATACTCATGCCGAAGAGTGAACCGGTATACAATCCGAACAAGGTGGTAGCACCTCCGCAAATCATGGTAAGCGATGCCGCCTGACGCATTGACTTGCCACCCTTCACAAAGAGCGCTGTACCCAAAGCAAAGAGGATTGCTCCATAACCCGCATCGTTCAAACAAATTGCAAAGAACAACATATAGAACGGAGCAAAGAAGGGTGTCAAATCCAGCGTACCATACTTCGGCAAGGCGTACATACCGCCGATAAGCTCAAACAAGCGCGCAAAACGATTGTTCTTCAACTTAACCGGAGTATCATCCTCCTCGGTAGGTTCGCTCTTAAGATATACTACACCCGGATACTCCTCCAGCAAAGCGTCTACCTCCTTTGAGCGATCAGCCTCGGCCCAACCCTCCATAATCACGAGTGAGCCATCGGCAGCTACATCGGCCGAGCCGAGAATCTTAACCTCCTGCAAGCGGCAAGAGAGCTTCGAGAGTTCCTTCTCAACAAGCGCAAGGCTCTTGGCGCAGCGTGACAACTCCGAATTCAGGGCCTCGGCCTGCTGTTGCAATTCGGCAGCCTCGGCAGCAGCCGCACGGTAGTCCATCGCCGGCATCTTAATCTCCTGAGCATCAAGTGCAACCTCCTCATTTCCGGTCGCTACAACCACGAAATATACCGAAGTAGAGGTGCGGGCAATCTCCACCAAAGTGTGAGCCTCGCCCCACGATGCCGAATTCTCCTCGAAATCGCCTGTCGAAGCGATGAAATAGCGCAAAACAACGCCTTGAGCCGACAACTTATCGCGAAGCTCCGCCGAGAACTCTCCCCACGGCTCCAGCTCCTCTGCCATCTTCTCCAAGCGTGCAATATCACCCATAAGCGCACTCTTACGCTGCATAACATCGACATATGCGTCAAATGCCTCCTCACCCGTAGGATATGGTTTCGCATCCGACTGCATCTGCTCGCTCTGGGCAAACTCCCTGAGTTGCTCGACAGCCTTTGTGCAACGCTCGATGTCGCTAACCAACTGACGGTCCTGCTCCTTAGGCTCCCAGCCTGTAGTTGTGATATCGACCAATCCAAGCTCGCGCAAACGAGCGATAAAATCGTCACTCTGTGTTGCCAGCAACACAAAGTCATATCGTGACATCTTAACTATCATAGCATAGACCCCTCCGCGGCCTGTTGTTGACGGGTTTTAACAATCTTCTGTGCCGACTTCGAGAGATTCTCCTCGTCCTCCATAAATCGCTTAATCTTACGAATGGCATCCTCATAGCCGGGGATTTGAACCTTCTCGTAAAGATTTACCTTCTGCGTGGTCTTGCGGCGTGCATAATCCAACAACTCCATCTTGCGATTGTAAACCTCATACTCGATGCCCAGCTTTGCCAAGCGCTTAAGCAAATCTATGCCGTCAGCATACCACACCGGCGATGAAAAGAGGTCGTACTCCTTCTCCTCGAAGCGTACCTCCTCCAACAGCGGCGTGCGCACACCCGCGATTTTCTGCTGCGCGAGTTGCACATCGACAACTCGCAAGAGTGTCGCATCGAACTCTCCCCACAGAGCCACCATATAGTCGTACTCGGCTGCCAAAGCATCCAACCTACGACGGTAGTCGCGAGCGGTATCCTTCGCCTTCTTAACCTCGGAACGCAACGCCGACTCCTTACTCTTGATGGTAGGGAGTGCCGTTTGGCGCATTTTCAGCTGCTTGCCGAGTTCGCCGAGCGAAGTTTTATTATACTGAAATTTAATAGCCATAGCTTAATTATGCTTTCCAATACTTTGCAATAAGTTCTGCCTTGATAGCAACCTCCTCCTTCGAGAAATACTCGCCGAAGAGCTCCCATGCGGTATCAAGCATCTGCTCAATCTCGATATTTACATCAATAGCCAACAACTTCTCCGAATAGTCGTGTGCAAACTTAAGTGCACGCTCGTCGTAATCCGAGAGGTCGAAACCGTTCTCCAACTTGGTCTTCGCATTGGCAGCATCTGCATACAAACGCACGCAGGCGTTCATTACCTGAGGATGGTCCTCACGAGTCTTCTTACCGATTACGAGCTGCTTCAAACGCGACAATGAACGGAAGGGGTCTACGATAACCTTACCTGTGTCAGAGTCGTTACGAAGGAAGAGCTGACCCTCGGTGATGTAACCCGTATTATCGGGAATTGCGTGAGTAATATCACCTCCCGACAAGGTTGTAACGGCGATAATGGTAATTGAACCACCATTAGGCAACTGAACGGCCTTCTCGTAAATCTTTGCCAAATCCGAATAGAGTGAACCCGGCATAGAGTCCTTAGAAGGAATCTGGTCCATACGGTTTGACACGATAGCGAGTGCATCGGCATACAAGGTCATATCGGTCAACAAAACCAACACCTTCTCGCCCTTATCCACTGCGAAATACTCGGCAGCTGTAAGTGCCATATCGGGAACCAACAGACGCTCTACGGGAGGATTCTCCGTTGTATTTACGAACGACACGATACGGTCCAACGCACCGGCGTTCTCGAACACCTGCTTAAAGTAGAGGAAGTCGTCGTTGGTAAGTCCCATACCGCCCAAGATAATCTTGTCGGCCTTGGCACGCAACGCCACATTTGCCATAACGGCGTTGTAAGGCTGGTCGGGGTCGGCAAAGAAGGGAATCTTCTGACCTGACACGATAGTGTTGTTAAGGTCGATACCCGCAATACCCGTAGCAATAAGCTCCGAAGGCTGAATACGACGGAAGGGGTTTACGGTAGGACCACCAATCTCGCGTGCCTCACCCTCGATAGGCTCACCACCCTCCAAAGGCTCACCATAGGCGTTGAAGAAACGACCTGCCAAATTATCCGAAACACGCAACTTGGGCGCCTCGCCATGGAATACTACCTCAGAGTCGGTAGCCAAGCCCTCGGTACCTGCAAACACCTGCAAGGTAACATTCTCGCCCATAATCTTCACCACCTGTGCCAACTTACCGCCTACGGTAGCCAACTCGTCGTTACCTACGCCCGTAGCACGAAGCGTAATGGTAGCCTTGGTGATGTTATCAATCTTTGTATATACTTTCTGAAATGCTCTTGTTGTCATTGCTGCCCTATTTTGAGAGTTGATTATTTACTGCCTCCTCGATTTGACGCTTGTAATCGAAGAATTTTTCGCTCTGCCACTCCGCGTAGTTCATCTGACGGAAGAGGTTGATAAGACCCTTGAAGAACTTTGAACATGCCTCGAAATCGCTGAAATCAAACGACTTGTGGCACACATCAAGAACCATCTCATACATCATCTTCTGACGCTCGATAGGACAGTTTGCATCAATATCATCAAATGCGTCCTGCTGCAAAATCACGAAGTCGATAAGCTCCGACTTCCAGAAACGCTCGTGGTATGCTACGGGTACACCGTCATCACCCAAGATGTTAATCTGGTCGTTAGCCTCCTTACCGCGCTGTACGATAGTCTTACCCTCATACACCTCCGACACCCAATTCTTACCGATGTGGCCATCCAAATACTCGGCAACCTCAGGATACTCCAGATACTTAGAGTAAGAATCCAATGGATCGATAGCAGGATAACGCTTCGAGTCGGCACGACCCTGCGACAAAGCGTAGAAACAACGCGCAGCCTTCTTTGTAGACTCGGTAACGGGCTCCTTAAGGTTACCACCCGCAGGCGATACCGTACCGAGGAATGTAACAGAACCTGTATGGCCGTTGTTCAACTTAACCAAACCGGCACGCGCATAGAAGTTAGAGATAACGGCTGACAAGTCCATAGGGAAGGCATCCTGACCGGGAAGCTCCTCCAAGCGGTTTGACATCTCACGCAAAGCCTGAGCCCAACGCGATGTAGAGTCCGCCATAACCAACACCTTCAAACCCATAGCGCGATAGTATTCACCGATAGTCATACCGGTATAAACCGATGCCTCACGAGCCGCAACGGGCATGTTTGAGGTGTTGCAGATGATAATTGTTCGCTCCATAAGCTTGTGACCTGTGCGCGAGTCGATGAGTTCGGGGAACTCGGCGAAAATCTCCACAACCTCGTTTGCACGCTCACCACACGCAACGATGATGATTACATCAGCATCTGCCTGCTTTGAGATAGCGTGCTGGAGCACGGTCTTACCTGCGCCGAAGGGTCCGGGGATAAAGCCGGTACCACCCTCAGCCAAGGGATTGAATGTATCGATAGCGCGAACACCTGTCTCCATAACGCGTGAAGGACGCGGTTTCTCGGTATAGCAACGGATAGCCTGCTTAACGGGCCACTTCTGCACCATTGTGATGTTGTACTCGTTGCCGTCCTTATCTGCTACAACTGCGATAGTATCGGTAACCTTGTACTCACCGGCCTTCGCTACGCTCTTTACGGTATATGTAGCCTGCATAATGAAAGGAACCATAATCTTGTGGTCTACCCACTGTTCCTTCACCTGGCCCAACCAATCACCGGCTGAGACCTTATCGCCCACCTTAGCCAAAGGCGAGAACTCCCACTTCTTCTCAAAATCAATGGGCTCGGTGATAGAACCACGATTGATGAACAGGCCGTCCATCTTCTCCAAGTCGTTCTGCAAACCATCGTAGTTGCGCGACAAAAGGCCCGGTGCCAATGTTGCCTCCAACATATGGCCCATAAACTCAACCTTGTCGCCAATCTTCAAGCCTCGGGTACTATCGTACACCTGAACATAGGCGTCATCGCCTATGACCTTGATGACCTCCGCCATCATACGGGTCTCACCGCAATAGACATAACATATCTCGTTCTGTCCCACCGCACCGTCAGCCTTGACAATCACGATGTTTGAGATGATACCGTTTACTCGTCCTAAAGTTTTCATTTATCTTGTTTTTATTGTTTATTTACCAAATCTTTGCCGTCGAGTTCAGCCATAATGCGCTCAAACATCTCGCGACCGCGCTTTGCATCAAGCAATGCCCAGCGAGCCACGATATTGATTTTTGCCAAATACGACAGGATGGCGTTGATATTAAAATAGTCGAAGCCTGCGAGTTCATTCGCCTGCTCCCAGCGCACAAGGTCAATCTTATGCTCCTTCTCCACAAGGTTCTGCTCGTCATTGACAGCCGTAATTACAGCGTCGATATAAGCAACCTCGCCACGCAAGCCGAAATCGGCTGCCGACGAACGCTGCAACTGCTCCACAACATCGCCACCGCCGATGGTTACACTCTCCACAGGGCGATTGGCCGAGCGAGCAACAGCCGCAGCCGAAACATTACGCAAAGTGCGGTCGAACTCCGACCACTCGCGCAAGAAACGGCACTTCGACTTCGCGCACTCCTCATAGTAGGCAGTAAGCAGAGCCTTCTCAAAGCTGCGCGTCATATCCAGACCCTCGGCATCCTCACCCTCCAGCTCGGCATAGGCTCTAACGACGCGAGCCACAGCCTCGGGCAACTGCTTAGGCGAGGTAAGCTCGTCGGCCAACTCCTCCTGAGCGATATTTCCCAAAGGATTATAAGCCGAGCGGCCTGCACGCAGCGCAATGATATTCTCACAATCGTAGTAACCGTACATCAGGCGCACCGCATTGGCATCCGACGATGAAATACCCTCCATAATCTCGGCAACAATCTCGGTTGCGTCGAAACCTTTGGTATCGGCATCGAGCGTATACTCCTTGAGTCCGGCAACTAACGAATAGTAATTCTTCTCAAACATAACTCTCTATGCTTAAAACAAGAGTTTTGCAACCTTCTCGCGCAAATAACCACCGAGCAAAGCCTCGAAAGCCTCGTCAGAGAATGAGATGTAATAGCCACCCTTCTTCTCGCCTACCTTGAAGCCGCTCTTAACATCAGCCGCGAAGCCGAGCTCTACGCCCTCGGCGAGCAAAGCCTTAGCAACGGCCTCGAACTCCTTGTTAAGTTCGGCCTTCTTGGCCTCGGGCAACAAAGCGGTAAGCTCTACCTTTGCACCATTGTTCCAATTCTTGGCAACAGCCAACAACATATCCTTGATAAATGCGACATCAAGGTTTGCCTTCTTAACACCCTCAGATGCGGCCTTTGCCACAACAAGGTTCTCAATCTCGGCCTTAATCTTGGCAACAGCCTGCTTGCCTGCCAATGAAATCTCGGTCATGGCATTCTTCTCAACATCGGCAGCCTTAGCCTCGGCATCGGCGATGATTTTAGCAGCGCGCGCCTCGGCGTCAGCTACGATTTTTTGAGCTTCGCTCTTTGCCGCAGCCACAAGATTGTCTGCCTCGGCACGGCCCTTCTCCAAACCCTGCTGATAGAGTTTGTCGGTCAATTGCTGAAGTTTTGTATTTTCCATAATTATATATTTGTTTGTTAATTGTTTATTGGCACTTTTGATGATTGAGTAACCCCGCTTATATACATATATATAAAAAAGCGTCGCAAAGTTACTCAAATTATTGACTTTAGCAAAATTTCACCACCACTTTTTCTCGCATAAAAAAGCCTATTCCACACATTAGCACAAAACAGGCTCAATTTCCGATATACTCACAGAATTGCAAGCATCTAACACTCAGCACATTCAGAACATATTTCGCCGCAAATCGTCTAAAAACCTTACCATCAAACACAAAAAAAGAGCATGCCCAACCTCCATCTTTGGACATGCTCTTGTTTGTCAAAAACTCTATTTCCAATAAATTTTCTACTCCGGCTGATGCTCCGGGCGCAACAAGTCCAGAACAACCTTAACGGGTGAGAATGTAGTAATCGGCACCTCGACCAAAACACTATTCCAATTAGCCATAGCGCCATTCCACAAGCCCGGCAACTCCTGTGCACGCAACTCCCTGCCGCCGCTTGACTTCGACGAGATAAATCCGGTAGAGGGGTCGGTATATTCGCGCAAATCGAACTTCGAGCCATCGAAACGCTTCACGCCGCACACCAAATCCACAGGATTGAAGTGCGTTGCCGACTGCATAAGGTGCAAATCCTCGGGTGCAATTTGGCTCGACTCGGCAATCTGCAACGACTGCATACCGCCCTGAGCCTCAACCCAGAACGGGCCACCACCCGGCTCACCCTGATTGCGCACCACGCCGCACACCCTTATAGGTCTATCGAGCAACTCACGCAGGGTATGAAAGTCCCAATCCTCAGGCAATTTCACACACAGCTTCTGCTCTACAAACGCCGCAATAGCCTCGACATCGGCAACTCCCGAGTCGATAGCTTTGATATATGCAAAGGCCTGCTCCTGCAGCTCAAGCAGCACTCCGGCGAGAGCCTTTTTGTAGCGAATCGTATCGCCACGACGCGAGTCGGTTGTGACATTATCAATATTCTTCACAAAGATAATGTCGGCATCAATATCATTGAGATTTTCGATTAGCGCGCCATGTCCCGCAGGGCGGAAAAGCAACTTGCCGTCATCGGTACGGAACGGCGTATTATCGGGATTTACGGCAATAGTATCGGTCGAAGGCTTCTGCACCGAGAACGACACATTGTACTTCACACCAAACTGCTCCTCATAGTAAGGCTGAGTAGAGCCCAACACATCCCAAAAGCCTCCCATATGCTCCTCGGAAACGGTAAAATGGATAAAGACATCGTCGCCTGAGCGAGCATAAGCAGCACCCTCGACCATATGCTCCTCCACAGCCTTACGATTGCCATCCTCATAGGCGTGGAATGTAACCAAACCCTTTGGCTTTGAACCATACGCCAAGCCATGTTTTACGATGGCTGCCACAATCTCCTCGTCGGTAGATTTTTCGCTGATAAAATGCTCTAACTCAGGCCAGAAAGCAAATTTTTCGATATTCTCCAACAGGGTATCTATGCCCTTGCCGCGACGGCCCTCATTCACAAACTCAAACAACTCTTTGAACATGCGGGTCGCAGCACCCGAAGCCGGTACAAACTTAACAACCTTCTTGGTTGCCGACTCGGCTTCGTAACGCGCCGTAGCTCGCGACATCTCTTCGCCACCCAGCACCTTCACGCCATCACCCACCGAGGCTGCCCGTACCACCTTAAGAAATGGAAAACCCTTCTTAAAATTATCTATTTGCTGCTCTACGCTCTGCTGCGAGAGTCCATGAGCGGCAATCTGCCGCAAATCTTCATTACTAAACATAATCAACAATAAAGGCTTTTACAATAAGTCATTTCTCAATTTGAACTCTACATAAATGTAGAACTTGAAACAAGTTCCGCAAAAATACGAAAATATTTTTTAACTTTGTGGCTACGGAGTGACAATATTACAATATTGGTGCAAAACGAACGAGGTTATTTCAGTTAAGAAGAGTGTAATTCAAAATTAGTTATGATTAGACGCTACACCGAGCATCCGCTCGCACAGCTCAATAGTTTTCATGTCGAGGAGGTCGCTGCCGACATCATCGAGTTCGACCATGCCGACGATTTGATGGAGATTTTCGCTCCTGAAAAGGCGCCACAAAAGTGGCTTGTCCTTGGCGGAGGCAACAATATTCTATTCACGCAGCGTTACGACGGCACACTTATTCATCCCACGGGCAAGCAACTAAAGGTCGTTGCCGAGGACGAGCACTCACTGACGCTCCTCGCCGAGGCAGGCTTGGAGTGGGACGACATGGTCGCCTGGTGTGTCGAGCGCGAATTGTGGAGCGCCGAGAACCTATCCCTTATACCTGGCTCGGTGGGAGCCTCACCTGTACAAAACATAGGCGCATATGGTTCAGAGGCAAAAGACATCATCTCGAGAGTTCACTTCTTCGATACCGACACCCTCACACTCCGCACATTACTCAACGAGGAGTGCCGATTTGCCTATCGTGACAGCATCTTCAAGCAGGAGTTGCGCGGTAAAACGATTATCACTGCCGTAGAATTCACTCTGCGCAAAGAGGCCCGACCCAACCTCGGTTATGGTGATTTAAGTCGCGAGGTGGAGGCCTTGGGAGGCGCTACGCTGAAAAATATTCGCGATGCGGTCTGTGCGATTCGTCGCAGCAAACTACCCGATACGGCAGTGCTGGGCAACGCCGGAAGTTTTTTCAAGAATCCCATTGTAGATGGTGCGGTAGCTGACGCTTTGGCAGCGAAATATCCCGATATGCCGTCATATCCGGCACCTGAAGGTAAGCGCAAATTGGCCGCAGGTTGGCTTATCGACCGCGCCGGAATGAAGGGTTTTCGCGACGGCAAAGTGGGCGTACACGAGCGCCAGGCGTTGGTTTTGGTCAATTTTGGCGGAGCTACGGGCAACGAAGTTATCGCTTTGGCCAAGCAGGTACAAAGTGCCGTACACGACAAGTTCGGCATAGCGATAGAGCCCGAGGTAAATATTTTGTAAGAATTTTGACAACAAGGAGATGTTAATAGATAGATTTCAAGAGTATGTCCAAGAGCATCAGCTCTTCACCAAGCAAGATAAAATTCTGCTTACGGTATCGGGAGGTGTTGATTCGATGGTACTGATGTCGCTATGCGTAAATAGCGGCTACAATATCGGCATTGCGCATTGCAATTTCTCGTTGCGCGGACGCGAGAGTGACGAAGACGAAATAATGGTGCAAGAAACAGCCCGACGCTACGGCATCGAGTGTTATAACATCCGTTTTGACACCCCGGCCGAAATGGAGCGCACGGGAGAGTCGATGGAGATGGCTGCACGACGCCTGCGCTATGAGTGGTTTCACAAACTCTGCGATGAGCATGGTTATACGGTAATTGCCATAGCCCACCACATCGACGACTCAATCGAAACCTTTTTTATCAACATGTTGCGCGGCACAGGCCTCAGAGGCCTTACCGGCATAAGCAAGCAGGTGGGACGCATCGTGCGCCCGTTGATGTTCGCCACACGCAAGGAGATTTTAGATTATGCTCATAGCAAGCATATAATATTCAGGGAGGACTCTTCGAATCTCTCGAAGAAATATCTGCGCAACAAAATCCGCCTCGGCATTATTCCCCGCATGAGGGAGATAAATTCCCGCTTTTCGTTTCTCATGCACCGCAACATTGAGCGTCTGACCGCCGCACAACAATTTATCGACGGCGCTATAGACAACATATTCAGCAATATAGCCGCCATCGAGGGAGATATTTGCACGCTTCATCTCGACAAAATAGCCGACTCGGCATCGCGCAACTTTGTGATATACGAGATACTGAATTCCCGCTTCGGATTCAAGGGCGACACGGTGGACAACCTCTGCAAGGCCCTCGACTCGGGCAAGGTCGGCAAGCGTTTCTACTCGCGCAACCATGTGGCGTATATCGACCGCGGGAATATCTCGATTACAACGATTGACGACGATGACCTATGCGAGATAACTGTATCCAAAGGCCAGCATCGCGCATATTGCGGAGCCTTGGTGCTCTATTTCGACGAGTGCGACGCCGATAGTCTTGACACATACCACACGCCCGACAATGTAGCACTCTTAGACCTGACAAAAGTGAAATTTCCACTCACATTACGCCGCTGGCAGGAGGGCGACAGCTTCCAGCCTTTCGGCATGAATGGCCGCAAGAAAGTGAGCGACTACCTTATCGACCACAAGGTGTCGATGGCCGAAAAATCCCGTCAATTTGTATTGCTTTCGGGCGACGAGATTGCATGGGTCGTAGGACGCCGCACGGGCGATGAGTTTCGCCTCACCGACAACACCGACAAGGTACTTCGCGTTGTGTGCGAGAACAATTATTAATAGTGAAAGTTTTAGAGCAAGATGGCAAAATCGACCATAAAATTCAAGGATTGTGTAGCTCAGTTTGAGGAGCTGAAAACGCAGATAAAGAGTCGCAAGTTCGCCCCCATCTATCTGCTGATGGGTGAGGAGAGTTACTTCATCGACGAACTGTGCTCTTTGCTTGCCGGCAGCATCCTCGACCCCGCCGAACAGGCTTTCAACCAGATTACCGTCTATGGCAAGGATAGCGACGCGGGGCAGATTGTGAATCTCTGCCGCCAGATGCCGATGATGGGCTCTTACGAGGTGATAATCGTCAAGGAGGCGCAGCAGTTGCGCCAAATCGAGAAGCTGTCGCACTACACCTCAAAGCCGCAGCCTACGACAATCCTGATTGTCTGCCACAAGGAGAAGTCGGTCGACAAGCGCTCGGCATTTTACAAGCAGTGCAACTCCGCGGGAGTTGTTTTTGAGTCGTTGCGCCCACGCGATTATGAGATAGGCCCCTGGCTCACACAGTTTATTGTCGGCAAAGGCTTGCGCATAGGGCCTAAAGCCCTGCAAATGCTCACCGACCACTTGGGTTGCGACATCTCAAAAATATCGAACGAAGTGGACAAGCTTTTAGTCGGCCTACCCGTTGGCACAACCGAAATCACCGACCGCGATATAGAGAACAATGTCGGCATATCGAAGGATTTCAACAACTTCGAGCTTTGTAACGCCATTGCCCTTCGCGATGTGGCTCGCGCCATGACTATCGCCGACCATTTTGCACGAAACCCCAAAGACAATCCGTTGCTTGTGACCATAATGGCGCTATTCGGATTGTTCCGCGATATGTTTATTATCAACTACTTGCGCTGGCAGTCGCAAAAGAAGAACACTCCGTTCCCCAACGACATGGAGCTGATGCGCATCCTGAAGAAGAGCAATATATATGCCGTCGGGGAGCTTAAGCAGCAATCGACCCGCTGGCCCACGCCAAAGCTGTTTCAGATTTTAGGGCTTCTGCGCGAATACGACGGCAAGAGCAAGGGTATCGACACGGGAGGTATGAGCGACGGAGAGTTGCTACGAGAACTATTGCTGAAGATATTCACTTTGTAACGCAATGGAGCAGAGGAAAGAGAGATATATGGTCAAGAACGGGGAGCTCACCATCGAGCAGCCCCACACCCTGCCATATATATATCAGAACCTCCACACATTGGCGCATAAGGCGTACTTTTGCGAGGAACATCTGCATTATCTCAACGCCTCGACAAACGACCTCTGGAATTTTAAGTTGACAGTCCCTGCATATCGCATCAAACAGAACATCGAGAGCCTGCTGGCCGCAAATCGTATCACACGCAACGCCACCGTAAAGGTGGAGCTAAGCATGGATATTGATGGCAACGACACGCTTCGATGTAGCGAGGGAACCATATATGCCGGCTATGTCATGCGCAGTTTACGCCCCACAGCCGTTTGTGTTCATGCCGAAATGCCGCTATCACCACATCCGACCTCTGCAGCCATCGCAACACGCCTTTTTGCAGACTCGATTGCCCAGAGAAAGGGTTACCACATGGCTATCATCGTCGAGCGGGACGGAGGTATCGCCGTAGAGCCATGCTCCCCCCTATTTATTATAAAGGAGTACACAATGCTCTCCGCCGAGGGGTGTTGTTCGGTCGAGGCAGAACTCGCCAAGAGCGCAGCCATGCGTGCCGGTCTACAAATCGAGCAGCGCCGCCTGAGGGTTGAGGATTTGGCCGATGCCGACGAGGTTATCGTGGTTGATTGGCAAGGAGTAACGGCCATTTCCGAAATAGCCCACCGCCCCTACATGGATATTATAGCGCATAATATCGCTAAAGAATTGGAACAGCTCTCGAAATAGTTTTTTTTAAGGAGTTTAGGGAGTTTAGCGCCGACGCCAACACTATACCTAATTTCCCTAAATTCCTCAAATTCACTAATTTCCTTAATTGAACTACCCCGTCATTCCGAGCAATTATTTTTTCAGATTCTCGCGTCGGCAAAAGCCTCCTCAGAATGACGAAAAAACTTAATTTTGAACCGACGAACGAAGCGAGAGCAGAGGGCAAATTTATTTGCACTATGCCTTGCAAGAAGGAGGAAACGAGGATTTACTCCTCGTAATTTTGAATTTTGAATTTTGAATTTTGAATTTTGAATTCCAACGCCTATCTTTGCCACGACATTTCAAAGGGGTGCCTTACTATCAGGCTGAGATTATACCCATTGTACCGGATACGGGTAATGCCGAGACCGGGAAAGATGCTACAATCTTATATTATCCCCTTTTCAGTGTTTTTAACTTAAAAATTAAAAGCTAAATGAAAAGGATTTTTATTTTGCTCGCCACTGTGGCACAGTGCATTACAGTGGCAAATGCGACAAACAGAATGTCGCAGGATTCTCTACTCACTCTCTCCGTAGAGCCTATCGAAGTAGTGGCCGTTCGTGCCCAGAAATCATCGGCCGTAGCACACACCAACCTCTCGGAAGAGGAGGTCGAGCGCAACCGTTACGGGTTGGACTTTCCTTCGGTATTGGCACTCACGCCTTCGGTCATTGCGACCAACGAAACCGGTATCGGCATTGGTGGTACATCATTCAAAATCAGAGGCACCGACGCCACGCGCCTCAATGTAACGATTAACGGCGTGGCGATGAACAACCCCGACTCTCACGCGATGTATTGGTACGACACACCAGACCTTATCTCGGCTGTGGGCGATGTACAGGTGCAGCGCGGTGCCGGCACATCGACAAACGGTACGGCAGCATTCGGTGGAGCTGTAAGCATGACAACGGCGTCGCTCCCGACTGAGCTCGGAGGCGAGGCGACACTCTCGTATGGTTCATACAACACCCAGAAGCAGGGCGTGCAGTTCTCATCGGGATTGATGGGTGGACGATGGGCCGTTGATGCGCGCCTTACGCACATTGCCTCGGACGGTTACATCGACCGTGGAGCAACCGACCTCTGCTCCTACATGTTGCAGGGGGCTTATTACGGTAATCGCACATCGGTAAAGTTGCTCTCATTCGGCGGAAAAGCCAAGACCTACCTGACCTATACGGGTGTATCGAAAGCCGACATGGAGCTCTACGGGCGTCGTTATCACACCGAGGGACAGTACGAAACAAGCGAGGGTCCATATGTATTGGAGGATGGCACGCATGTCGATTACTATGACGACCATACCGACAACTACCTGCAACTGAACAATCAGCTCATAATAAATCATCGTTTGTCGGAGCGTTGGCAGCTTAACTTCACCGGTTTTTACACCTACGGCTACGGATTTTACAAGCAGTATAAGGCCGACCGCACATTGGCCGAATATCTCAACCTCGGCATCAGCGATTATGATGTGGAGGCCGATATGATTCGCAGTAAAATAATGAAAAACCATACGGGTGGAGCCAACATCGCCGCAGCCTACCACGCCGAGCACCTCTCGTTCATCGTAGGAGGTTCGTGGAGCACCTATGCCTGCCCACACTGGGGCGAACTCGACTGGGTTGACGGACTCGAAAAACGCGACTACGCAGGTCGCTGGTACGACAACGATGTACGCAAGCAGGATGGCAACCTCTTTGCCAAGGTAGATTGGAGCGTAGCCGAGGGACTTAACCTTATAGCCGACTTGCAGTATCGCCATGTGCATTACAAAGCGTGGGGCGTGAACGATAATTTCGATTGGAACACCATGCAGATGCAGCCCATCGACATCGGCGAAGATTACCACTTCTTCAATCCCCGCATCGGCCTGAGCTACGATTTCGGACGCTACAACAACCTCTTCCTCTCGGCCTCGATAGCCAACAAGGAGCCTACGCGTTCGGACTTCACCGACCGTTACATGTTCTCGGTCGACAATAGCCAACCCAAGCCGGAGAGGCTCTACGACTTTGAATTGGGATATAGCTACTCTTCGCCACGCCTGACATTGGGGGCAAACCTCTATTATATGCTCTACCGTGACCAATTGGTACATACAGGTTTGGTAAACGACGGCTCCGATGCGCTGAATGTAAATGTCCCCGACAGCTATCGCTGCGGTGTGGAGTTGTTGGCCTCATGGCAGGTTGCACGCTGGCTTTCGTTGGGTGGAAACCTTACGCTCAGCCGCAATAAGATTCGCGACTATGTCGACATGCTCGCCGAGAGCCCCACATATGGGCAGAATCTCGGCGACAAGGATATATCGTACTCGCCCGAGGCTATGGGTCGCACATTTATCAATTTCAAGGCCGGAGGCTTCGAGGCGATGTTCTCTACGACCTTCGTCGGCAAGCAATACTTTACGAACAACGAGGTGGAGGCACTCTCGCTCGAAGCTTACAACTTCACCACACTCGACCTGAGCTACACCATGCCAAGCCGTACGAAAAATCGCGTGCGCTTTGGCGTTACGATTTATAACCTCTTCAACCAGGAGTATTGCAGCCACGGCTACGGATACTCTTATATGTGGGACGGCGTGCGCTACGACGAGGCGTTCTACTTCCCACAGGCTCCACTGCACGCCTTGGCAAATGTGACAGTGAAGTTTTAGCAGTTAAAGTTTAAGGAAATTAGGGAGTTTAGGGAGTTTAGGGAATTTAGGGAGTTTAGCGCAACGCATCCTTAAATTCCTTAAACTCCCTAAATTCTTTAATCTTCCTATCTCTGCTCTTTTATCTTTGCTCTTTTATCTTTCATCTTTTATGAGTATCTTTGCCCCAAATAGTAAGGGATATATGAAGATAGCTCTATTTCCGGGTTCGTTTGACCCCTTTACGCGAGGACACGAAGCGATAGTCGAGGAGGCATTGAAACTCTTCGACCGAGTGGTTATAGCCATAGGCGAGAATATTCAGAAAAAATCACTCTTAACGGCCGAGAATCGTCGCCGCTTAATCGAGGCGGTTTATAGCGGGAACTCACGCGTAGAGTGCATTGCATACTCATCCTTGACCGTAGATGTCGCGGCAAAAGTCGGTGCTACGGCCATAATTCGCGGTGTACGCAACACCATAGATTTCGAGTATGAGCGCACTTTGGCCGATATTAATCGCCGCATATCACCCGAGATTGCAACCGTAATGCTCTTAACGCCGCCACAGCTATCGGATATATCCTCTTCGGCGGTGCGTGAGCTACTCGCATTTGGCCATAGCGTCGAGGAGATGTTACCCGCAGGCATTAGGATTGAGTCTTACATCGAATAATCAAAACAGGAGATATAACTTGCAGAAAATAGGAAAGATAATTATATTTGCACGATAACTCATTAAACAGAATATTTTATGGAATTTACAGCAGAAATGATTGCCGGTCTTTTGGGAGGCACAGTGGTAGGTGATAAAAACACTGCCGTGCATACCGTATCGTCGATTGACGGAGGCAAAAAGGGTGCTTTGGCATACCTCACCAACCCCAAATACGAGCAGTACATATACACAACCGAGGCCTCAATTGTCTTGGTGAACGAGGGTTTCGAGCCCTCGGCTCCCGTCGAGGCTACACTCATCAAGCTGCCCGATGTGGGAACTGCCGTATTGAAGCTCCTTGAGATGTACAACGCCATGAAACCCCAGAAGAAGGGTATTAGCAAGTTGGCATCTATCTCGGAGAAGGCTTCAGTAGGTGAGAATTGCTACATTGGCGACTTTGCCGTTATCGAAGCCGGTGCAGTAATTGGCGACGGAGCGAAGATTTACCCTCAGGTGTATGTGGGCGATGGCGTAAAGGTTGGAGCCGGCACAACGCTTCACCCCGGAGTAAAGATTTACGAGGGTTGCCGTGTAGGTGCAAACTGCATTATCCACGCAGGTGCCGTTATCGGAGCCGACGGATTCGGTTTCCTGCCCAAGCCCGATGGCACTTTCGACAAGATTCCTCAGCTCGGAAATGTTATTATCGAAGATAATGTGGAGATTGGTGCCAACACCTGCATCGACCGCGCAAAGACCGACTCGACAATCATCCGCAAGGGTGTAAAGCTCGACAACCTCATTCAGGTGGGACACAATGTCGAGATTGGCGAAAATACGGTATCATCGGCCCAAATGGGTATTGCCGGCACATCGAAGGTGGGTCGCAACTGCTTCCTCGCGGGTCAGGTAGGTATTGCCGACCATGTTACGATTGGCAACTATGTAAAGATTGGCTCTCAGTCGGGCATCGACAAGGATGTTGCCGATGGCGAGATTCGCCTTGGTACGCCTGCACTCCCCGGCATGGGCTTCCACCGCTCATTTGCAGTGTTTAAGACCCTGCCCGAGTTGCAGAAGCGCGTAGCAGCCTTGGAGAAGGAGATTAAGAAATAAAGGTATTTAACTAAAATAGGATTATGAAAAAGATTTTTTCGATTATGCTTGTAGCTGCGGCAATGGCTGCATGTACAGGCGGTACAAAGTACACCATCACCGGTACTAACATCGGCTTCGAGGATGGCACGGTAGTTTATCTTCAGACTCTTGTAGATGGCCGCAATTTGGAGGTTGTCGACTCTACAACCGTTGTAAGCGGCGCATTCAAGTTCGAGGGCGAGATTGCTGCCGACAACGAGCAGTTGTATCGTTATATCACCATTAACGACTATATGTATATTCCCGTATGCTGGGAGGCCGGTAAGATTTCGGTTGCAGATGTAGACCCCGTAACAGGCAAATTCACCGTAACTGGTACTCCTTTGAACAACAAACTCAACGAGTTCACCGAGCATATACAGAAGCTTAGCAAGGAGCATAACGAGCTGACAAATGTTGGCGATGATGCTACGGCAGAGATTGTTTACAACCAGATGCAGGAGTATACCAATACTTTCATCAAGGATAACATCACAAATCCATTGGGTCGTCAGATGTTGAAGGAGTCATACTATCAGCTTCAGCCTCAGGAGGTTTTGGACTTCATTGCTCTTGTCCCCGCCGAGAACGCCGAGGAGTTTGCCAAGATGAAGCAGAGCGCAGAGCAGGCTTTGAAGGTGCAGCCCGGTAATCCCTATATTGATGTTGTGGAGAAGACTCCCGAGGGCAAGGAACTTTCATTGAAGAGCGTCGTTGAGAATGGCAAGAACAAGTATGTCTTGCTCGATTTCTGGGCATCATGGTGTGGTCCTTGCATGCGCGAGGTTCCATATCTTATCGAGACCTACAAGGCCTTCCACAAGAAGGGTTTTGAGATTTACGGCGTATCGTTCGACCGCTCGGAGGATGCTTGGTTGAATGCCATCAAGGAGAAGGAGCTTAACTGGTTGCATGTGAGCGCATTGAAGGCTTGGGAAAATCAGGCTCGCACAGACTATGCAGTAAACTCTATTCCTGCAAACTTCCTTATCGACTGCTCGACAGGCGAGATTATCGCCACAGGCTTGCGTGGCGAGGAGGTTAAGGCTAAAATCGAGGAGCTGTTGAAGTAAAAGGTTATAAGTCACAACAAAACAAAGCCCTATGCGTGTGCATAGGGCTTTGTTGTTATTAGACCCTCGAATCTACAAAAAATCAACATAAAACTTGTTTTTATAATTATAAATTTATATTTTTGCATTACTACATTGAGCTAAGAACCATTTTAACCTTTATTTGAAACTTCCTTTTATGAAACTATCATGTCCCCCCTCTTGCATGGCTTTACAACACCCGGAAGCCGGATTTTACATGGGCCGTTGCATGGAAGGTGAAACCACCGTCATCGAAGCGAGTTCCACAAATCGAATCATTTTCTTGACTTATGGCTCTATTGTCGTAAACTCGAAAGAGCGCGAGAATTACGAAGTGGAGGAGAAGAATATGATACTGTGTTATAAGGAGTACGATTATCATATAACTGCTAAGAGCAATACGGAGTATATCGTTGCATATTTCACCTCGTTGGGCGGAGCTTGTGACACCAGCATGCTTTCGCAGCTTTTCCGTGCAAACAAAAATATGCACTACGAATTCAAGTCGATGCCCTTCAACGAACCGATACGCGATTTTCTAAGCACAATAACCCGTTATCTGCGCGATGGCATCGAGTGCAAGCATTTGCACTATCCCTCGATTCAGGTATTGTTTGTCTTGCTTCGATTCTATTATCCGCCCAAGGCGTTGCTTAAGTTCTTCTACAATCTTATTGACTTCGATTCGTCGTTTACGGCCCTCATCGAAAACAATGTCGAGAAGGTGCATACGCTCAACGACCTTGCAGCAATTTGCGGCTACGACATCTCGACATTCAATGTCGTTTTCCGTCGCCATTTCAAGGGCATCACGCCCTATGCCTGGATGCAGCAGCAACGCAGCATCAGTATTCTCAGGTGCTTGGAGAAGACCGACATGCCCATTCATGAGGTTGCTGCCAATTTCAACTTCTCGAATCCCGGGCACCTCAGTGCTTTTTGTAAAAAGTTCTGGGGGAAGACACCTCTGAAAATCCGAGCTCACGCCCGCATGGCCGAGCAGACCACAAAGGGCGCATCTGCAACCAAGCGAAGCAGAAAACGAAGCACAAAGGATAGCGAATAGATTTTTTAGAACCCTACATCTGCACTTATCCGACCGGATAGGTGCAGAATCTTATAGACCAAAAGCGTTTCATGTAAAATGGCAGACGAGCAGACCACATACCGCATTATGGGCATCGACCCCGGCACAAACTATATGGGCTACGGCATCATCGAGGTCGAGGGGCGCACTTTGCGCTCGGTCGTAATGGGCGACATCGACCTTCATACGATGAGCGACCCATATCGTAAGTTACGCTATATCTTCGACCGCGTAAGCCGCCTTATCGAAGATTACAACCCGCGCGAAGTGGCCCTTGAGTCGCCATTCTTCGGCACCAATGTGCAGAGTATGCTTAAACTTGGTCGCGCACAGGGTGTGGCGATGGCCGCTGCCTTGCAACACGACAAGGAGGTCTTTGAGTATGCCCCTACGCGTATCAAGCAGGCCATAGCCGGCTCGGGAGCAGCCTCAAAAGAGCAGGTCGCAGCGATTATAAAGCGCATGTTGAAATTGGACTACACGCCGCGCCGATTGGATGCCACCGACGGCATGGCTGTTGCTATGTGCCACTACTTCACAGCCCGCACACCCATAAATTTAGCCATGGGCAACGAGCGCGTCAAAGGCTTGGGTGGAGGCAAGAAAGCCGCCAAAGGCTC
Source organism: Alistipes sp. (assembly GCA_045125895.1). GTDB lineage: Bacteria > Bacteroidota > Bacteroidia > Bacteroidales > Rikenellaceae > Alistipes. The sequence continues at coordinate 101,955 of JBGVNT010000004.1, read as the reverse complement.
CTCGTCGTGGGAGGCCTTCATCCGCCAGAATCCCGAGAGAGAGGTGAAATAGGGAGAGGGAATTCAAAATTCAAAATTCAAAATTCAAAATTCAAAATTCAAAATTCAAAATTCAAAATTCAAAATGCAAAATGCAAAATGCAAAATGCAAAATGCAAAATGCAAAATGCAAAATGCAAAATTCAAAATTCAAAATTGAGTTTTAAGGAGATAAAGGAAATTTGGGAACTTAGCGCTTACGCCTACATTATCTTACTTAAACTCCCTTAACTTCTCTATCATTAGATTCTCACGCAAAACTGCGTTTTGCTCAGAATGACGGATACAATAAAAATGCGGTTGCCCGAAAGCAGCCGCATAAAATCAAAGCCTTAAGCCTAAATTCTAAAAAGCGGACACGGCGCGCACATAGCCGTAGTAGTACTTATCGTCGAGGCCGGCGCCGTCATCGTCCATACCGACATACCACGCGCAAAACTCATCACCATTAACTTCCGTTGAAGACCAATAAAACCCAATCTCGTTCCTCTCAGTCAATTTTGTTACACCTCGACTCTCAAGGGTTTTGTTTACCGCATCATGCACCGAGTCATTGAGAAGTAACAATTTTAATTCGTCTATTGCCGGCAAATACCAATCCCTACCCTTATTTCGGCACCATACAAATGCCGGATATTCTGCACTATCGGCACGCGCCATAGCCTTATCTGTATTGGCCTTGCCATCGGTTTCGCTCGTTGAGCCGACTTTTATTTTCTTATAATATTGCGATGTTGTACACCACATTAAGTTTTCTTGCTCGAGGCTCACAATCTTTCCATGCTTACCTGTTGCATCAACCCAGAAAACTACACCCTCCTTTGTGCCGTCGTTGTAGTAATCGCCGACTTTATAAGTCTTGGTTGTTGCAGTCTGCGTTGCGGTTGTCGTTTTCGGGGTCTGACTTACTTTTTGCACAGAAGTATTTGTTGCGGCATTGACATCCAACTTAAAATTTGCCACGGCACGCACCTTGTTCACATCCGTTTTCTGAATACTCGCGCTACCACCATAATGCATTACAGTCCAAGCCCTTTGTTCATGGGTGGCATCCTCATTAGACGACCAATATATGCCGGTAATACAATGCGCTCCGGGGAATGTAGCCATTGCTTTATCCAACACCTTGTTATGCTTCACAATCTCTTGCCACTCTCCCACCGAAGGCAGATACCAACCCTCGCCCAAATCGGCGCACCACGCAAAGGCCGGGAATTTCTCACGCCACCCTTCGTTATGGCGTAATTTGACAAAATTGAGCAGGCCAAACCGCTCGTTTTCAAGCCCCATTTTCTGAGGTTTATCCCTCTTTGCGCCTTGAAACCAGGGCAACTCGGTCTGTTGCAGGCTGATGATTTTACCCGAGCGGCCTGTTTCATCCACATAAAATACGAAGCCTCGCTTTTGGCCATCATCATAATAGTCGCCAACCTTATAAGAGGTCTTGTTCTGCGCGAGGGCCGGTGAAAAACTCACTGCAAAAAGCAGCACTAAAATATGAAAAAATCGTTTCATAATATGATGATTAGAGTGTTGTTCACAGCAAAGTTAATAAAAAAAATACCGACATTCAACGATGAATGTCGGTATTTTTCGATTAGCAAATTAAGTTCTTCTATTTCAAGTTCATAGACTCAATCAGAGCATACAGATACATATCGATAAACATATCGCTACAATTTATCGGCAGCCACACCCTCAAAAGTCATCTTGATGGGCAGAATATTACCCTGCTCATCGAAGAACATCTCGTCGATACATGTGACACGGTCATTTCCATCGGTATAGCCGAGTGGATGACGATGGTATACCATGTAATAACGATTGCTGCGAGGATTGTAGACAACAGAGTGATGACCTGCACCCGTAGCTATGCGCTCATCGGCACTTAAGATAACATCACGGCGAACAAACGGACCAAACGGATTGTCGGCAATAGCATATGCCACACGATAGTCAGGGCCACCCCAGCCACCTTCCGACCACATGAAGTAATAGCGGCCTTCACGGATAAACATAAATGGACCCTCGACATAGCCTTCGGGTGTCACCTCTCGGAACATGGAGCCGTCAGCCATGGGAACAACGCTTTTGAAATCCTCGCTCAACTTACAGACATTACAATGGCCCCAGCCACCATAATACATATAGTAGGTACCATCGGTATCACAGAATACAAATTGGTCGATAGGTTGCGCACCATTCACAATATCGCCAATAAGGGGTTGTCCCAAAAAATCCTCAAAAGGACCCTCGGGAGCATCGGCCACAGCGACACCTATACCTCCGACCTCGCCTTCATGCACATCATTGGCAGCAAAGAACAGATAATATTTCCCATCCTTCTCTATCGCCGCAGGCGCCCACATGGCTCGTCGCGCCCACTTTACGCGCTCCGCATCGAGGATGCGCTCATGCTTGGTCCAATGCACCAAATCCTCCGACGAAAAGGCGTCAAAGTGTAGCTGCTCCTCATACTTTGCCGAAAAAGTGGGATAAATCCAATATTTATCGTCAAACACTACTCCTTCGGGGTCGGCATACCAACCTTCAAACAGGGGATTACCTGCTCGCTCACCCTTATTCGAACATGCAGCAAAAAGACTTAACAGAAAAACTCCTATAACCGCACGAAATACGCTACTCATATTTATGATTATTTCAAGTTCATAGACTCAATCAGAGCATCAACCTGGGGCTCATGGCCACGGAACTCGACATAGATATCCATCGGGTGACGCTGACCACCCTGCTCAAGCAAATGGCGGAACGAAGCGGCAGTCTTGGCATTGAAGATGCCCGTCTGGTCAAACAACGAGAAGGCATCTGCCGCCAAAACCTCTGCCCACTTATAACCGTAATATCCCGCAGCATAACCTCCGGCGAAGATATGGTTAAACGATGTCGAGAGCGATGTACCCTCAACTATGGGAGTAATCTGCACCGACGACATAGCCTCGCGCTCAAATGACTCGACATCACCCTCAAAGGGCTCGGTCAAGGTGTGCCATGCCATGTCGCTCATACCGAACGACAGCTGACGCAGATTGCCATAAGCTGCCAAATAGTTCTTCGCAGCCACAATCTTCTCGACCAACTCCTCAGGAATAGCCTCTCCGGTCTGGTAATGCACTGCCCACATATCAAGGTACTCCTTCTCGGTAGCCCAATTCTCCAAAATCTGAGAAGGCAACTCCACAAAGTCGCGATATACACTTGTACCGTTCAACGACTCATACTTACCCTTTGCCAACATGCCGTGCAGAGCATGGCCAAACTCATGCAGGAAGGTATTGAACTCATCAAAAGTGAGCAACGAAGGAGTTGTTTCGGTGGGCTTGGTGAAGTTCATCACAAGCGACACCAAAGGACGCGTTTCAACACCATCGACAACCTTAGCACCACGGAACTCGGTCATCCATGCGCCCGAACGCTTCGATGCGCGGGGGAAGAAGTCGAGGTAAAGCACCGCCAAGAATTCGCCATCGGCATCCTTCACATCATAGGCCGTAACATCGGGATGATAGACCTGAATTTCACTGTTTGCCTCAAACTGCAAGCCATAGAGTTTCTCGGCAAGCAGGAATACGCCGTTGATAACATTGTCGAGCTTCAGGTAAGGCTTCACCTGCTCGTCGTTAATGGCATATTTCTCATTCTTGTACTTCTCTGAATAATAGGCCCAATCCCAAGGCATAACATCGCCCGCATGACCCAGCGACTTGGCATAGTCGTTAATCATGGCATAATCCTTACGGCCATACTCTATGGTCTTATCGCGCAATTCGGCAAGGAAAGAGTTTACCGTGGTCGAAGTCTGCGCCATAGCCTCCTCCAAGACATAGTCGGCATAGGTGTCGTAGCCCAACAATTTGGCAATGTTCATTCGCAGTGTAGCAATACGCTTTACCAGCTCCACATTGTCGAATTCGCCGCCATAAGCGCGTGTATTATAGGCACGATAAAGTTTTTCCTTAAGGTCACGCTCGGAAGAGTATGTAACAAAAGGCACATAGCTCGGAGCCTGTAATGTAACGGTCCAGCCCTTCTCGCCACGAGCCTTTGCCTCGGCAGCCATACCCTCCTTTACGAAGTCGGGCAACTCGGCTACCTTCTTCTCATCGGTAATATTAATCGAGAAGGCATTTGTTGCCGAGAGTGAGTTCTGCGCAAAGAGCAATGTTGCCTCCGAGAGCTCGGCTGTATATTTACGATACAACTCCTTATCCTCATCCGAGAGAGCCGCTCCGGAGCGGGCAAAACTCTTATAGGTATCCTCCAAAAGTTTCTTCTCGGCTTTTGAGAGCAACAACTGTGAGCCTTCGTATACCGCCTTCACGCGCTCGAAGAGTTGCGGATTGAGCGACACATCGTTGCTCAGTTCGGTGAGCTTGGGCTGAATACGCAAGGCAATGGCATCCATCTCGTCAGAAGTGTCAGCCTCACGCAGATTGAAGAAGATACCCAAAATGCGACCGAGCAACTCGCCCTGACGCTCCAAAGCCTCGATGGTGTTGGCGAATGAGGGCTTTGCGGGGTTATTGATGATAGCATCTACCTCGGCACGCGACACAGCGATAGCCGTTTCGATGGCGGGCTCATAATCCGAAATCTTAATCTTGTCAAACGGAGGTGTGGCATGCGGAGTATCCCACTCGGCCAACAAAGGATTCGTTGTATCAATCTCCGGCAATACAACCTGAGGCATATCGTTGCCACATGAGGCAACCAAAGCACTAAATGTCATAACAAATAATAGTTTTTTCATATTTTCTAACTCTTTAATTCGGTTTCTTCTCTTACTTCTTTACTCCTCGGTTTCATTGGCCTGAATAACCTCAGCCTCAGCCTCAGCCTCAGCCGCCTCTCGCTCACGGCGCGACTTCTCGGCACGCTGACGCGCCATTTCGCGCGTATCTATGCGCTGCACAGCCTCCTCCGACGCAGGCAAAGAGTCCATAGGCTGAACCTCCTCCTCGATAAAGCCACGAGCACGCAGCAAGGCATCCTTATCGGGATCTGCACCGCGGAATGCACGATACATCTCCATACCCGGGCGAGTACCGCCCTTCGAGAGTATCTCCTTGCGGAAACGCTGCGCAATGTCGGTATTAAACAAATCGCCACTCTCGACAAAAGCCTCAAAGGCATCCTTATCCAGCACCTCTGCCCAGATGTAGAAATAATATCCCGCAGAATAACTGCCATTGAAAATATGGTTGAAATAGGTATAACGATAACGAGGCTCGATTTGCGGAATAAGTCCACGCTTCTCCCTGAGCACCTTATCCTGGAACTCCGCGAGGTTGAACGACTCATCTACGCTCTCCAACGAGTGGATATCCAAATCCGACAATGCCGCAGCAACCAACTCCGTTGTAGCAAAGCCCTCATTGAACTTCGCTGCGCGATGAATCTTCTCAATCATAGAGTCGGGCATAACCTCGCTGCGACGATAATGGATAGCATATTTCTTGAGCATCTCCTTCGAGAATGCCCAATTCTCCATAATCTGCGACGGGAGCTCGACAAAATCGCCCTCAACCTCCGACAAACCACGATAGGGCACCTCGGCAAACAAAACATGCAGGGCGTGACCAAACTCATGGAAAAGAGTCTCAACCTCATCCAACGACAGCAATGCAGGACGCGACTCGGTGGGGCGTGTGAAGTTGCAAACGACAGTAACAACGGGCGCGATACGCTTGCCATTATCGTAACGCTGCGGAGTGTAGGTTCCGCACCAAGCACCGCCTTGTTTGCTTGCTCGGGGGTGGAAATCGAAATATATCAAGCCCAACACCTCGTCATTGCTGTCCTTTACTTCGTAAACCTCGCACTCCTCGTGATACAGAGGCGCCGAAATAGGTCGGAAGGTGATTCCATACAGGCGATTGGCAAGGAAGAACACCCCGCCCTTGACATTGTCCAACGACAAATACTCCCTGACACTCGACTCCTCTAACTGATAATCACGCTGGCGCACCTTCTCGGCATAATACCACCAATCCCACGAAGCAAACTCGGCATCAGAGCCATTATCCTTCTTAAAGAGTTGCGTCATGCGCTCCAATTCATCCTTCGCCGTAGCCAATGCCGGAGTCCAAATACCCTCCAGCAGGTCATACACCGCATCGGGCGAGCCTGCCATTTGACGAGCCGTAACATAATGCGCAAACGACTTAAAGCCCAACAGCTTAGCCTTCTCTGCACGCAAGCTCACTATCTCGGTGATAATGGCATTGTTATCGTACTCGTTACCATTATCGCCACGCGAAATATATGCCTTATACACCTCCTCACGCAGCGACCTATCGTCGGCATAGGTGAGCAGAGGTATCATACTCGGCGCATGCAGCGTAAATACAAAGCCCTTCTTATCCATCTCCTTTGCCTGCGCCTCGGCAGCATCACGCACCGACTGCGGAACGCCATTCAGGCGAGCGCGAGGTACCTCCAGCGCGAAGGCATTGGTCTCAGCGAGCAGGTTATTCGCAAAGCTAACGCTCAACATCGAAAGGCGCTCGTTTATCTGCTTCAAGCAGCTCTTATCCGCAGGCGACAGCAACGCGCCCGAGCGAACAAAATCATCGTAAATCTGCTCGGTAAGGCGCATCTGCACGGCATTAAGATTAAGGCTGAAGCGCAGGTTGTAAACCGTCTGAATCTTAGCAAACAGGGCATCGTTCATCGTTATGGCATCGCCATGTGCTGCAAGCAGGGGCATCATTTCGGCCGACAAAGCCTGCAACTCATCGGAAGTATGGGCTGCATTCAACAGGCTGAAGACTCTGCCCACGCGCCAAAGCATATTTCCCGAATTGTTGTAAGCCAAGATAACATTCTCGAATGTAGGCTCCTCGGCGGAGTTTACAATCGCGTCGATGTCGGCTTTATGGCGCACCATACCCTCCTCCAGAGCAGGTTTGAAGTGCGAAATATCAATACGATCAAACGGCGGAGCTCCATATGGAGTATCCCAACCCTGCTCGAAAAATGGATTTTCACCCGTCTTTACCTTATCGCTGCAGCCGCTCAAGCCAAAGGTGAGCAGTGCAAAAATTAGCAATCGAAACATATATTTCATAGCTTTTGCATTAAAATTATTATCCGTCGTATTTCAATACTTATATTTAATTAATATCTTTGCAAAGATAATATTTAGTCTAAAGTTATGCAACTATTTTACGCACCTGATATTACACCTCCCGTCTATACGCTTTGCGAGGAGGAGTCAAAGCACTGCATCAAAGTTTTGCGTTTAGCGGTAGGCGACACGCTGCATGTAACCGACGGCAAGGGTAATTTATACCTATGTCGCATAACCATAGCCGATGCGCGACGCTGCTCGATTGAGGTGGTCGAGACTCACGAAGAGTTCGAAAAAATGCCCTACCAACTGACCATGGCCGTTGCTCCGACAAAGAACATCGAGCGCTTCGAATGGTTTTTGGAGAAAGCCACCGAAGTGGGCGTAACACGCTTTGTGCCAATCGTATGCGACCATAGCGAGCGCCGCATTATCAAACCCGAACGCGAAGAGCGCGTAATAACATCAGCCGTAAAACAATCGCTCAAGGCTTATCATCCCACATTGGATGAGCTCACTCCGTTGCGCAAACTTATAGCGGCGGATTTCGAGGGGCAGAAATTTATCGCTCACTGCGACTCGTCGTTCGACGAAAAGGGTTTCAAGAGGGAGTATCTGCCCTCAATTATTAAAAAAAATGAAAATATTTTAATTTTAATCGGTCCGGAGGGTGATTTTTCGCCCGAAGAGATTAATTTTGCGCTCGAAAACGGATTTCAACCTATCACGCTGGGCGAGCAGCGACTGCGCACCGAGACTGCCGCAGTGGTCGCCACGGTAATGTGTGCCGTTTGTAACACATTATAGCGCAGCGTCGTTCGGTTAGGTTGATGAATTAAACAAACAGAAAAACAAAACAAACATTTACCGTAAAATGTTCTATCTCTATTTTTTACTTGCATTGGCACTTTTGATTGTGGCGCTCTTCTCGGCACCACTGCGCGCAAAGGTGTGGACTGCACTCGTAGCTGTGGGCGTAGCAACCATAGCGACGATAGCTCCCTCGATAGGGGTGTTGATGGGTGCTTCCGAGCTGGTGATAATGCAGATGCAATCGCCAATATTTGGCATCGAGAGCCTTTCGATTGACTCTCTGTCGGCGTTCATGCTTCTGATTATCGGCATTTCGGGAATCGCTACCATCCTATATTCGCGTGGATATTTGGAGCATTATCTTAAAGAGAAATCATCGGCGCACATATCGCTACACTATTTAGCCTTGGTGGTGATGATTATCTCGATGATGTTGGTCGTCATGTCGAGCGGAGGATTCTCATTCCTGCTCTCTTGGGAGATGATGACCATTGCGTCGTTCATCCTTATCTTGTTCGATGCCCAGCGCGCCGAGGTTATGCGCGCCGCATTGGCCTATTTGGTGATGATGCACATCGGATTTATCTTCCTGGTTGCAGGATTTGCCGTAATGCACGCTACTTGCGGCTCGGCAAACTTCTCGCTCCTGCCACAATGCTTCTTGGCGGGCAAGACCCTCCCCATATTTATCCTTTTCCTTTTGGGATTCGGCATGAAGGCGGGACTCTTCCCTATGCATGTGTGGCTTCCGGAGGCACACCCCGCAGCACCGTCACATGTGTCGGCAATAATGTCGGGCGTGATGATTAAAACGGGAGTCTACGGAGTGATGCGCGTTGCGATGAATATCACATCGCCTACCGAGCTACAAATTGCCGGAGCCATAATCCTCGTAGTCGGCATCGTTACGGGCCTGTGGGGCGTAATTCTCGCAGCCGTACAAAACGATGTCAAGCGCATCTTGGCATATTCGAGTATCGAAAATATCGGAGTTATATTCATCGGCTTGGGTATTGCAGCCCTCGGTCAGGCAGCAGGCAACAGCATAGTGGCTACACTCGCATTATGTGGCGCATTGATGCACATGTTCAACCACTCACTCTTCAAGAGTCTGCTATTCTTTGGTGCCGGAAACCTCTACTCGCAGATGCACACCACGCAGCTCGACCGCTTTGGTGGCGTGTGCAAGAGTATGCCTATGACGGCTATCCTCTTCCTTATAGCTACGATTGCAATTTGTGCCCTACCGCCGCTGAATGGTTTTGTCGGTGAGTTTTTAATCTACCTCGGCATGTTTAGCAGCGTGCGCGACGGAGTAAATACACTCGCCGCTGCCGGAGGATTGTTCTCGTTGGCGCTGATTGGCGGTATTGTGGTCTTGGCATTCACAAAACTTTACAGCACAGTATTCCTCGGCTCGCCACGCGACCACCATGTAGCAGAGGCTACCGAAGTAGATAGTTTCCGCATCGCGGCTATGGGCATACCCATGGCGGGCATCTTGCTGATAGGCTTTTTACCGCAATATGCCGTTAAAATCACCGAGCGCGTAGCTGCGCAATTCACCCATTTTGCTGCTCCTATCATCGACAGTTATGCCAACTCGGCACTTATAAATATTTCGCTTGTAGCGTTGGCTTTGGTCATTATAGCATCACTCTTGTATCTGCTTAAGCGTCGCGCACAAGCCTCACGCCAAATTGAGCAGGGTCCGACTTGGGGATGCGGATTCACATCACCCAATATCCGCATGCAATATACCGGAGAGTCATTCGCCGAAGGATTTGAGTCGATTGCCACATCTCTGACACAGAACACCGTCGAGGGTCGCACCGTCGATAAAAGCGAGATATTCCCCTCGGCTCACAACTACAATGTAAAGCACAAGGATAAGGTGGACCGACTATTTGCGGCATGGTGGATGGAGATGCTGCGCATCATAAACAAGCGAATCATGCGCTTGCGCACAGGAAAAATCAACCACTACATACTATTTGCATTGGTGTTCCTTGTGGTTATCTTCCTCCTTTCACTCTTTAACATCATTTAGTCATGGCAATACTACTCAATACATTACTCATGATTGTTGTGGCGCTCTCGATTACGGGCGTCATTAACCGCACGCGCGCGCTATTGGCAGGTCGCAAGGGTTTGCCCTTCCTTCAGCACATCTACAATGTGCGTCTATTGCTTCGAAAAGGCTCGGTCTACTCATCGACAACCTCGGCATTGTTCCGCATCGCCCCCACAATCTATCTCGCTGCGGCTATTGTTGCCATGCTGATGATTCCCGTGGCAGACCTCTACCCTCTCATTTCATTCGAGGGTGATGTCATCTGTTTAGCTTATACACTCGCCCTATCTCGCGTTATGATAATCCTTGCAGCGATGGATACAGGTAGCTCGTTCGAAGGCATGGGTGCTGCGCGCGAGGCTTTGTACGGAGCATTAATCGAGCCTGCGCTGATGATTGGCTTTGCCACACTTGCAATGTTCTGCGGCTACACCTCGCTGGCCGACATTTTCGAACACGAGCAAGCCTTCAATCTGCACCACACCCTGGTTATGTTCCTGACGGCATACCTCTTCGTTAAGGTAACCTTCGTCGAGGCAGGTCGCGTGCCGGTGGATGACCCTCGCACTCACCTCGAGCTTACGATGATTCACGAGGTCATGTGTTTGGATTATTCGGGTGTTGATTTGGCCATGATTCAAATTGCCGGCTGGCTCAAAACGGCATGTTTCTCGATGATTGCCGCAAATGCTATCGCTGCAACATGCTGCTTCCATTGGTGGTTCGCCGTACCTTTGGCAATCCTGCTTACCGGAGTGTCGATCGGCGTTGTCGAGTCTACTCAGGCCCGCAACAAACTCCAGCGCAACACCACTTTCATCGTTACGGTGTCGGCACTCGCCGCGTTGATATTCTTCATTGGCTATTTACTTCAACTCAATATCAATATTTAAGCTATGTTGCTATCTCTCATCATATTATACATCATATCGCTCATTTATCTGTCAATCGTTGAGCGATTCCGCAACTATGCCTCACTTATCGCCATTCAAGGCTGGTTATTGCTTGGCATAGCTCTTTTGCGTCTACATACCCTGGATTGGATTGAATTGTCGTTTATCGTTACCGAAACATTGATTTTCAAGGCGATAATCGTTCCCAAAATCCTGATGCGAGTAATAAATCAGACGAAAATCAATCGCGTGGGCTCTTCGGGCAGTTCGCAGTTCAACTCCCTGATGCTCTCTTTCTTGGCTCTTGCAATAAGCGCCATAACGACCTATTTTGTGGCAGATTCATCTACGCATATGATATTCTTCGGCGTAGCGTTGTATGCTCTGTTGAGCGGTCTTATACTCATCGTGTTGCGCTCACGCATCTTCACTCACATGGTAGGTTTTTTGGTTATTGAGAACGGAGTGTTCCTCTTCTCTATGGCCATTGGCGTTGAGATGCCCATACTTATCAACTCGGCTATCATGCTCGACATCTTGATTTCGGTATTGATGCTCGGTATGTTTATGACCAAGGTGGACCACCAAATCCACACCGACGACAGCGACTCTTTAACCCATGTAAAAGATTAGCCCTATGATATATCTATACTTCATACTATGGTTGGCAATCGCCGCATGCACATTCTTTGTGCGCTCACGCCGCGAGGTGCATCTACTATGCGGTCTATATATCGCCGCACACCTGATTTTTGCCGGCAGATTGCTATTCGGCGGCGAGTACCTTGCCACTTCGGGATTATTCTTCACCTTCGACCAAGCGGGCACGCTATTCTATATGCTCCTGGTCGTGGTGGGCGGATTTGTCCTTCTCCACTCGCAGGAGTACCTCAAGGATGACGATTTCGGCAACTATCGCAAATATTTCGCTCTGCTGATGCTGCTCATAACGGCAATTACGGGAGTCTATTTCGCCAACAACATCGCCGTAACATGGATTCTGCTCGAAACCACAACCTTGTGTAGCGCCGGAATCCTCTATCACCGCCATTCGGAGCAGACCTTGGAGGCAACATGGAAATATCTGTTTGTATGCTCTACGGGTATCGCCATAGCCTATTTGGGAATACTTCTTTTATGCGCTGCGGCATCAAACAACTCGCTGAGCTACACAGACTTGCAGGGCCTCATTGCGCAGGGCAACCCACTTTATCTGAAGGTTGCCTTCCTGCTTATCCTGACGGGGTATAGCTGCAAGATGGAGATTTTCCCGCTCTACACCATTGGTGTAGATGCCAACTTTGCCGCTCCGGCACCCGCTTCGGCGCTGCTCTCTACGGGCTTGGTAAATGCCGGATTTTTGGCAATTTTCCGCGTCTACAAACTCTTTGCCGAGACCGCAGTCTTTGATTGGGTGCGCCATGTGATGATAATAATCGGAGTCTTGAGCCTTGTGGTTGGAGCGCTCTTCTTGCGCCGTACGAATAACTACAAGCGCTTTCTCTCCTACTCGACCGTAGAGAATATGGGTATCGTAGCCATCGGCTTGGGTATCGGCGGAATAGGTGTTTGGGCAGCTCTGTTCCATGTGGTATGCCATACATTAATCAAGAGCAGCCTCTTTTTGCAGATTGCAGTCGTAAGACAGGTCTACAACGGCTACCGAATCAATCGTATCGGCGACTATATCACCATCAACAAAGTCGGCGCCATAGGTCTTATCGTCGGCATGATTATGATATTGGCATTCCCGCCCTCTCCGCTCTTCGTGTCGGAGTTGATGATTCTCTCGGAGGCCATCACCTCGCAGGGCTGGTGGTTGGTAGCTATTATTTTGCTCCTGCTCTGCATAGTGATTTACACTATCTGTCAGCGCATTATCCGCCTATGCTATCACCCCAATCAAGATGAACTGCATCTTTCAAACATAAACCGCCGATTATCTTACAGCGCACTTGTGCTGCTCGCCGGTGCCATAATTTTGGGATTGTGGCAACCTCAGGCTTTAGTCGGTTTAATAGATAAAATTGCAACGCTTTAGCTATGAACTATCATATTATTGACAACACCGCAACCGCCGTTGCACTGAAGGATATTCCCGAGGTGGAGTATGCCGAGTTGTATGAGGATTTGAAGGAGCGCCTAAAGAGTAGCCGCTACCATGTTGCACACTACTTCGCCACACCCGACGCCAATCGCCTACGATTCTATATCATCCTACTGGACGACAGCGAACATAAAGTGATGTTGGCATCCTTTACGATGGAGTATTACGACGATGTGGCTCTGCCGTCACTCACGGCACTACATCCGGCCATGCACATCTTCGAGAGAGAGATTACCGAGCTCTACAATGTGGAGTTTGACGCTATGCCATGGAATAAGCCTGTAAGATTCTCGTTTGACAGGCGTAACCGCAACTCAACTATCGACAACTACCCATTCTATACTATCGAGGGAGATTCGCTGCACGAGGTAAATGTCGGTCCTATTCACGCCGGTATCATCGAACCCGGAGCTTTCCGTTTTATCTGCAATGGAGAGAATGTCCTTCACTTGGAGATTGCTTTGGGCTACCAGCACCGAGGTGTGGAGCATGAGTTTACGGCAACCGACAATCGTCTGCGTCAAATGCTTCTCGCCGAGAGCATTGCCGGAGATAGCGCCGTATCGCACGGTGTGACATTTGCGCACAATATCGAGAAACTTTCTGGCGTCGCTCCATCGAGAGAGTTGGAGGTCGAGCGCGCCGTAGCTTTGGAGCTGGAGCGCATGGCTCTGCATATCGCCGACACGGCAGCCCTCTCAACAGATGTGGGTTATCAGTTGGGGCAGGTTGCATGTGAGGCCCTGCGAACCATGACCATTAACACCACGCAGGCATGGTGCGGCAACCGCTTTGGCAAGGGTGTGATTCGCCCTGCGGGAAGTAATTTCCCGCTCACCGAGGCCAAGCGCGATATGATTTTAAGTAATGTCAAGGAGATTGCACGCCGATACGACGAGGTAAAAGAGGACATCAAGAGTTCACCGTCGCTTTTGGCTCGTTTCGAGCAGTGTGGCATTGTCGACAAGCAAGAGATGCAGCGCATTGGCGGAGTAGGTATGGCGGCACGCGCAAGTGGCGTAAAACGCGATATTCGTACCTCGCACCCCTATGGCGTATTCACAGATACCATCAAGCACGAAAGCATCGTAAAGCGTCAGGGCGATGTGATGGCGCGATTGATGGTCCGCTGCAACGAGGTGTTGCAGTCGGCTGAGTACATCCGCCAGTTGTTGGAGAATTACAAACCCTCGAAGAGTATTCCTCACCCCGACTACGAGAAGGCGTTGGCACCATCTTCGTTGGCTGTGTCGCTTACCGAGGGCTGGCGAGGCGAGATTTGCCATGTCGCCATCACAGACGAGAATGGCGCAATCAGTACCTACAAAATCAAAGACCCCAGCCTGCATAACTGGTTGGCTTTGGCTTTGGCCGTCAGAGGCGAGGGCATTTCGGACTTCCCGATATGCAACAAGAGCTTCAACCTCTCATATTGCGGCTACGATTTATAAAAACGAAAAATCTGAGATTATGATATTTCCAAAGATAAAGGTTTTGCGCAGCCATGGCTGGCAATACATACCCGACCTAAACGCAGTAGAACTTACCGAGGAGTTTCGCGGTCGCCCCGAGCTCACCACGACCTCCGACATGGAGGATGTGAAGGCCGCAGCGACGATGTGCCCCACAAAAGCTATCTCTGTTGAGCCTTTTACGCTCGATTTGGGCAAATGTCTGTTCTGCGGCGAGTGCGCGCGTCGAGCACCGAAGAACATACGCTTTACTAACGATTATCACATGGCCTCAACCTCGCGCGAAGCGTTGATTGTAAAACCGGGTGATACAAAAGTCGAATTTCACCCCGAAAATATTCGCCCAGAAATCCCGAAGCTCTTCAGCAAGGCATTGAAGTTGCGCCAGGTATCGGCCGGAGGAGATAACTCGGTGGAGATGGAGCTCAATGCTACGGGCAATGTAAACTTCGACTTCGGTCGCTATGGAGTGGATTTCACCGCCTCACCGCGTCATGCCGACGGCGTTGTTATCACAGGTCCCATTTCGCAAAATATGGCAGAGCCTTTGCAGATATGCTACGATGCTGTACCCAGCCCCAAAGTGTTGATGGTATGCGGCTCGGAGGCCTGCTCGGGAGGTTTGTTTGCCGACAGCAAAGCGGTAAATCGCGAGTGGCTCAAGCAGCATCATGTCGATTTATGGTTGCCGGGAGCACCCACCCACCCCATGACATTCATTGACGGCGTGATGAATCTGTTGGGGCATAAAAAGCGATAAGGTGCTATTTTATGGCAACAACGAGAGTTCAGGGGCGGATAAGAGGTTATTTCGCCCCTCGTTTTTTGAAAGTTCACGCCCCGAAAAGGGCTTTTCACCCATCGCTCGGCACCTGTGTACGCCATTTGGCGCTAACTTTGCAACAGGACAACAGATAAAAGTATCACACTAAAAAACATTTTGAGTTATGAAAAAGTCAATCATTATCACTTTGGTTGCAGTATTCCTTAGCGTAGGATGCTTTGCACAGCCAAATGCAGCTGCACAGCCCGAGGGTCGCGAGATGCCCACCGCCGAGCAGATTGCAAAACGCAAGGCCGAGCGCCTAAAGCAGCAGTTGCTTTTGAGCCAGGAACAGTACGACAAGGTGTACCAGATTTGCCTCGAGCAGGCCGAGAACGACATAGAGCGCATGAAGCAGTATAAAGCCGAGCGCGAGAAGGTTTCAGCCGAAATGAAGGGCATCCTGAACGAGACGCAGTATGAGCGTTATGAGAAGATGCAGCATGCTCCGCATCATGGTCAGTTCTCTCATCGCAATGGCGCACCCGCGCGCCCCGAGCAGTCGGCAGATAATGCCAAGAAGTGCGACAAATGCGAGGATTGCAAAGCATGCAAGGAGTGCAAGGAGTGCAAGGGTTGCCCCAAAAAGGAGAATGCGGTGAGCTTCAAATCACCCACCCAGATGAATCCTCAGCGCGGTGAGCGCATGCAGCTGCCCGCCGACCGCCGTCGCAACCAGAATGCTTACCACTACACTCAGGAGGCTGACAAAAAATAATCTGCAATGCAGCTATATCTATTCGGGGTCTGTCCAATAAGTCTTGGACAGGCCCTTTTGTGTCTGTGATTATTTTCATATAGAATTTGTTTCTTCAATATTTTTTGTATATTTGTAATACGCTTATATTCATAATATTACTTAAACCTTTTATCGAAATCGTTATGGGCCGACACAAACAATCACAAACAAGCAGTTTCTTGGCATTTCATCCGATAAGGACCTTACTCCTGCTATTATCGTTGATAGTAATGTCTACAGATGTAATACAGGCTGAGATAATCGAATCAAAGACTTTTGACTCAGAATATGGTAAATTTGAAGTTTGGTTAGAGGAGAATATATTTATTAGCGATAACCCGTACATCCTTATATTGTTTGACGACGCTATCAATGATAAAGTCGATGTAGCAGTTGTCTTCGCCTTCAATAAGGTGCATTACGATATATGTGACGACACAGGGAAAGTAGCTACTCAACTAAACTACAAACAGATAGGATTGGCAACAGAGAAAGATGGTAAAGAGGTATTCTTTAGTGTGTTGTATTCGCCCGTATGCGATTATGTAGAACAACTACTGATAAAATATGATACCAAGATTGAAATAGAGGATCATTATTATTTTGGACAACTATCACATCATAATGATTTGAGAAATTCACTCACCCGTTTGGGTTGGATGGAGAGTACCCAGGGGAGCTTTACCGCCAAATATGGAAAGATTTACAGCACTGGCGACATAGACACAGAGGATGGGCCTTATCGTGTATACATGCACAACACCGATGACAATGATAAAAATTTCGAGGTAGTATCCATTGTCAATAAAGATGGTTCAATTCGACATCGCGTGACATCAGTAATTGCATTTACTCTGAAAACGGATAAGCGTATATCAGACTACGAAGAGGGTATTTATCGAATTGATATAGCCGACCCGGATGGTCGCGGTCATGTTATTTGTAACAAAGAACTTTGGGAAATACTTGTGAAATTGTCACAAACAACCGACTATAACAATGCCTACAAATTGTTCGACAAGCATGCCGTTATTCATGATGCCGACCCAATAACGGGTGAAATAATAAACCTCAATGTTTACGAGCCAAATTAGCAGGGTCGAAGATGGTCCCGTATTAATAGGATAATTCTACATACAACACAGTCAAAGGAGCGGGCGAAAGCTGCTCCTTTGTTGCTTGAGAGTCGAATTATTGGAAAACATGAGTCGAATTTTGCTAAAAAATCGCAAGAAATAGAGTTTTTCAAATATCTTTTCCATTTTTTTCGTAACTTTGAGAGATTTATAAAATTGATTTAGGAGGATAAATAAAATCATCATATTATGAGTAATTCTAAATACACTCTACACGAAGTTACTACTTCGGCTTTGGAACAGGAATTTATCGACCTGCCAAAGCGCCTTTACGCCGGTAACAAGTATTGGGTATGTCCGTTTGACGATGATATCAAAGCTGTATTCGACCCTCAGCGCAACCAGCTCTATGCCGATGGCGAGGCTATACGCTGGGTTGCCTGCAACACCAAAGGTGAGGTCGTGGGTCGCATTGCAGCATTCTACGATAATGAGCACGCCTATGCCTACGAGCAGCCCACGGGCGGATGCGGATTCTTCGAGGCCATAAACGACCAGGAGTTGGCAAACCAGCTCTTCGACGCTGCGCGCATGTGGCTCGTAAGTCGCGGCATGGAGGCGATGGATGGTCCTGTAAACTTTGGTCCGCGTGACTCGTGGTGGGGACTTTTGGTCGAGGGTTATGAGTTTCAGCCGCTCTATGCCAACCCCTACAATCCTCCCTACTACAAGGAGTTGTTCGAGAACTACGGATTCCAAAACTATTTCAACCAAAACACCTATCTGTGGCGAGTGTATGACGACGACATCAACCAGTCAATCCACGAGCGCGCAAAGCGTTTGATGAACACTCCGGGATATAGTTTTGCCAATATCAAGGGCCGTAATTTGGAGGAAGTGGCCGAGGATTTCCGCGTCATCTACAACAAGGCATGGTCGCTCTTTACGGGTGTTAAGCCAATGCCTAAAGAGGAGGCGCAGGAGATTGTGAAGAAGCTTGCGCCGATTGTTGACCGCAACATTATCTTCTTTACATACTTCAACGACGAGCCTGTGGGATTCTTTATTATGGTACCCGACATCAATCGCCTGATTGGTAAATACAATGGCAAATTCGGGCTTTGGAACAAGTTGCGTTTCATGTGGGATTTGAAGGTCAAGAAGTCGTGCGACCGCATCTTCGGAATGATTTTCGCCGTGACCCCCGAATTTCAGGGTAAGGGCGTAGAGTCGGGCATGATTCAATATATCTACGAGAGTTATATTCGTACCGCTCGCAACAAATACAAAACCGTAGAGTTTGCATGGATTGGCGACTTCAACCCGGTAATGAACCGCATGATTCAGACATATGTGTGCGCCACACGCCACAAGATGCACACCACATATCGCTATCTGTTCGATAGAGAGAAACCATTCACGCGTTGTCCACGCTTAGGCATCAAGAAGAACGAAAAATAAGAAACATACAAACTAAAAACTACATAACAAAATGAAGACTACAGCTTTTACAAAGTATCACATCGCTGCCGGTGCCAAGATGGCCGAGTTTGCAGGATATAACATGCCCATCGAATTTTCGGGCATCAACGACGAGCATATGACCGTACGCGAAAAGTGTGGCGTATTCGATGTCAGCCACATGGGCGAGATTTGGGTCAAGGGCGAGAAGGCTCTCGATTTGTTGCAGCACATCGCCTCAAACGATGTTTCAAAGCTCTTCGACGGCAAGGTGCAGTATGCTACAATGCCTAACGGCAAGGGTGGCATCGTAGATGATATTCTCATTTACAAGTTCAGCGACACGAAGTATATGCTTTGTGTAAATGCTGCCAACACCGACAAGGATTGGGCACACATCTGCGCCGAGGGTGAGAAGTTCGGCATGAAACCGGGCGTAGAGTTGGAGAACTCGTCGGACAACATTGCCCAGCTCGCAATTCAGGGTCCTTTGGCTATGAAACTCGTGCAGAAGATGTGCGACGAGCCCGTCGAGGATATGGTTTACTACACCTTCAAGCAGACAAAATTGGCGGGTTGCGATGTTATTCTCTCGGCTACGGGCTACACAGGCTCGGGTGGTTGCGAGATTTACATGTACAACTCGGATGCCGACACCATTTGGGAGGCTATGTGGAAAGCCGGCGAGGAGTTCGGTTTGAAGAACATCGGCTTGGGTGCTCGTGACACATTGCGTTTGGAGAAGGGTTTTGCACTCTATGGCAACGACATCGACGATACAACCTCTCCTTTGGAGGCAGGTTTGGGCTGGGTGACTAAGTTTGCCGAGGGTAAGGATTTCATCGACCGTGAATTCTTAGCAAAGCAGAAGGCCGAGGGCGTACAGCGCAAGTTAGTAGGTCTGAAGATGATTGACCGTGGTATTCCACGCCATGGATATAATATTGCAAACCTCGAGGGCGAGGAGATTGGGCATGTTACTTCGGGTACTATGTCGCCAATGTTGAAGGTCGGCATTGCTCTGGGCTATGTTAAGGCAGAGTATGCCGCACTTGGCACCGTTGTAGCTGTGGTTATTCGCGACCGCTTACTCAAGGCCGAGGTCGTGAAGTATCCATTTGTATAATAATCTAAATCCAACCCCAAAAAAACATCACATGAAGAGAATCTTATTGAGCTGCGCTCTACTCCTATCTACGCTATCGGTAGCTGCGCAGTGGAAACCAGTCGAGGGGCGTATTATGACCCCTTGGGCCGAGCAAGTTTCACCCGAGAATGTTCTTACGGAGTATCCTCGTCCGCAAATGGTACGCTCAGAGTGGCAAAACCTCAATGGCCTTTGGGACTACGCCATCGTACCCGTTGGCGCAACACCTACGGCCTATGATGGTCAGATTTTGGTTCCTTTCGCCGTTGAATCTGCACTCTCGGGTGTGGGCAAGCGCGTAGGCGACCAGAACGAATTATGGTATCAACGCACATTCACAATCCCCGCAGCATGGAGCAAAAAGCATATCATGCTTAACTTCGGCGCAGTGGATTGGCAGGCCGATGTTTGGGTGAATGGCATCTGCGTCGGCTCACACAAGGGTGGCTACACACCTTTCAGCATGGATATTACTGCCGTATTAAACAAAAAGGGCGAAAATACTCTGACTGTAAAGGTTTGGGACCCAACGACCAAGGGTGAGCAACCTCGCGGTAAGCAGCACGACAACCCAAGCGGCATATGGTATACGCCCGTAACAGGTATTTGGCAGACCGTATGGTTGGAGCCTGTTGCCGAGAGCCATATCGAAAGCGTACGAATCGTTCCCGACTTGGATAAGGAGCTATTCAACATCACTACCGCCATTGCTGGCTGCAAGGTCGATGAGATTATAGAGGCCGAGATTTACGACGGCAAGCAGTTGGTGGCATCGGTACGCGGATTGGCTCACACGGCTATGAATGTCAAGGTCGCAGAGCCCAAGCTCTGGAGTCCCGACACACCATTCCTCTACGATGTGAAAATCACCTTGACACGCGGCGGAAAGGCCATTGATTCGGTAGAGAGCTACACCGCAATGCGTAAGTTCTCAATCGGCAAGGATAGATGGGGCACGGTGCGCATGATGCTCAACAACAAGCCGTTGTTCCACTTCGGTCCGCTCGACCAGGGCTGGTGGCCCGACGGATTATACACCGCTCCGACCGACGAAGCGTTGGCTTTCGACATCCTGAAGACCAAGGAGTTGGGTTATAATATGATTCGCAAGCATGTGAAGGTTGAGCCCTCACGCTGGTATTACCATTGCGACAAAATCGGAATGATTGTTTGGCAGGATATGCCCAGCGGAGGCCCGACACCTCATTGGCAGATATACAACTACTTCACCGGCACCGAGGTCGAGCGTTCAGCCGAGTCGGAGGCGAATTATCGCCGCGAGTGGAAGGAGATTATCGACCTGCTCTACTCTCACCCCTCGATTGGCGTATGGGTACCGTTCAACGAGGCTTGGGGACAGTTCAAGACCAAGGAGATTGTGGAGTGGACCAAGAGTTACGATCCCACACGATTAGTAAATCCTGCAAGTGGAGGTAACCACTACATGACGGGCGACATGATTGATACTCACCACTACCCCCACCCGAAATTGATGCTTATGGACTCTTCTCGAGCAACCGTTTTGGGCGAGTATGGAGGTATCGGCTATGTCGTGAAGGAGCACCTTTGGGAGCCCGACCGCAATTGGGGATACATTCGTCTGAACTCGGCAAAGGAGGTTACCGACCAATACGAACACTATGCAAATCTGCTTAAGGAGCTAATCAGGGTCGCATTTGCCGGAGCGGTCTATACCCAGACGACCGATGTCGAGACCGAGGTAAATGGTCTGATGACTTACGACCGTAAGGCCGTAAAAGTAGATGCCGAGCGTATTCGCGAAATCAACCAAAGCGTCTGCAACTCGTTAGAGGGATATTAGAAACCTTTTTTGATGGAAAATATTCACATTGAGCGCATTGTCGAGATGGATAATGCGCTCATTTCTCCTATAAATGCGCTTTTGCGTCAGCTCTCTTCGCGCGACATATCGCTAACAGAGAGTTCGTTGCGTCAGATTATCGAGAATGACGCCTGCTGTCTGTTTATCATCTACTGCGGTCAAGAGATTGCCGGCATGCTTACGCTTGGCATCTACTCCTCGCCCACAGGCCGCAAGGCGTGGATTGAGGATGTCGTCGTAGACCAGAAACATCGCGGCAAGGGCCTTGGACGACTGTTGGTGCAACATGCAATTAATTATACGCGCAAGCTCGCGCCCATAACCCTGATGCTTACCTCCAACCCCGCGCGCACGGAGGCCAACGCTCTCTACCGCTCGGAGGGATTCGAGCAACGCTGCACAAATGTCTATAAAATGGAGTTATAACCGACGATGAATGCGCCACTGCAAATAGAGCAACATCCCTTAGCTCCCTTCATACCCGAGGGGTGTCGCATTATGATGTTTGGCAGTTTTCCGCCGCCTATCGACAAATGGTCGATGGAGTTTTTCTATCCCAACTGGATAAACGACATGTGGCGAATTATGGGCATCGTATTTCATCGCGACGCACACCATTTTGAGCTACACGGCGAGAAACGATTCGACCGCCAAAGGATAGTAGATTTTTGCACGACAAAGGGTATCGGGTTGTATGATACGGCTACCAAAGTACGGCGTCTGGAAGGCAACGCCTCCGATAAATTTTTAGAGATCGTTGAGCCAACCGACATAGCTTCGCTACTCAATCAGGCACCGGCATGTGACATCATTGTCACGACAGGAGATAAAGCCTCAGAAATCATAGCCGAGCAATTTTGTTGTGCAAAACCATGAATTGGCGAATATACGGCCATAAAATTTAATAATCGCACACTACTTTTCTACCGTATGCCCTCCTCATCGCGAGCATATCCTTTATCCCTGCAAAATAAGGCAGAGCACTACGAGAGGCTGTTTTCGGCATGTGGACTTTTGTAATCCAATGTCGCCAAGGGGTCACTTCACCTACTTTTATTGTCATTTCGCATTAGCCTCTCGCTATTTTATATCCAAATTGCGTATCTTTGTAAGGGTTATATTTTTACCTATATACATAGGTAAATTGTGTATAAACAATTAAGGTTAAGGTTAGCCAGGAATGAAGCGTCTTTTTATATTTATCATACTTTTATTCGGCTGCATAGGTGCTATGGCCCAATCGCGCCACGGCTCGACCGTTATGGGTACAGTCGTTGCTGAACTCCAAGACGAGGGCATGGAGGGAGTTGTAGGTGCAACTATCGAGCTGATGTCGCTCGCCGACACTTTGCAAAAGCAGCACACCGTAACGGCCGTGAGAGGAGCATGGCAATTCAAAGGCGTGAAGGCCGGTAAATATCGACTTAAAGCCGAATTCCTGGGCTACAAAACCGCCACGCGCGACATAAAGGTTGAGCGAGGCAGAGAGCTAAACATCCAAGATTGGAAGTTGGAGGAGGACCCGCTGCTTATTGAAACCATAAGCATTGAGGCGCAAGCCGTGCGCACCACGATAAATGGCGACACGGTGGTATATAACGCCGCAGCCTACAAAGTTTTGCCCGATGCCGATGCCGATAAATTGCTATCGAAAATGCCGGGCATAAAGATTGATGGCGGCACAGTGGAGGCCCAAGGCGAAACGGTGCAAAAGATATTGATTGACGGGCGCGAATTTTTCGGCAACGATGTTGCCACGGCACTGAAGACCATACCTGCCGAGGCCATAAAATCGGTCGAGGTGTTCGACAAGTTAAGCGACGAGGCAGAGTTCTCGGGCATCGACGACGGAAATAGCTACAAGGCCATCAACATCGTTACGCACAACAAGATGAAGACTGCCGTATTCGGCAAGATGAATGGCATGTATGGCACCGAGCCGCGTCGCCATGAGAATTGGCAGCACTACTTTGACGCCAATGCAAATGTAAACTTCTTCCGCGAGAAGTCCAAGACCTCGATACGCATCAATGCCAACAACACAAATGGCAATGCAGACTCTCGCGTAGGCATGGGAGCCCTTAACTACATCAACGCCTGGGGCAAGAAGGACGAGATAAAGTTGGAGGGCAGCTACTCATTCCGTGGCAACAACTCGGTATCTCGCAATTGGAATGAAGTGGATTATTTCCTCTCCGAGGAGCAGATTGAGTCAAATGCCGATGACATCTACAAGCGCACAGAGAGCAATTCCCGCTCCAACAGCACCTCGCTAAACCACCAATTCTCTTCTCGATTCGAATATCGCATATCGCCCAAGCAGCGACTCATGTTGCGTGCGTCGTTCAACATCTCCGACGGCAAAAACCGCAACAACACGCTAAGTCATTACTTCCCCGTAAGTGGAGTTAACGAGCAGTCGCGCACCAACTGGAGCAATAGCAACAATGACAACATGGGTTTCTCGCTCAACGGTAACTACCACATACAACTCGGCGAGAAGAAGGGGCGCACGCTACATTTCTCGTTTAATGGAGGATATAATTCGGGCGATGGCCTGAGCAACAGCTACTCGGAATACGACAACGATATTGCCATTCGCCAAAAGGGCGTTAATAACTCGGCATCGTATAATATCAATGGCAATATAACCTATGCCGAGCCGCTGAGCAAACACTCACAGCTCACGGCCAACTATAATGTGCGATATAACCACTCCGACGCCGAGCGTCTTACGCATCTTTACGACTTCGAGAAGGAGGAGTTTGTCACCGACATCAGCCCTGAGTATTCCAATATATACCAAAACAACTTCTTTACTCAGCGTATAGGTCCCGGATTCCGCTGGGGCAAGGAGGGCTCGAACATATCGGCAAAAGCCGAGTATCAATATGTCACGATGAATAGCGACCGAGTATATCCCTCGAAATATATTCTGCCGACAAAGTATTTCGGCGATGTGACCTATGCCATATCGTCACATGTGAAAATCAACAAACAAAACCATCTGAATGTTCGCATCAACTCTCAGACGCGCAATCCGAGCGTAAATGATTTGCAGAATGTTGTCGATATTTCGAATGTAAACTTCATATTCTCGGGTAACCCCTCACTGCGTCCGTCGTATACTCATCGCATGTATCTGCAATACCATTATTCAGGTATCGAAAAGGGTACAAATTTCTCTGTTACACTACAAGGCAACATCACGCAGCGAGAGATTGTACACTCGATTATAAACAACTCTCCGGGGTATGAGATTTTCTCTCCGGACGGAGAACTGCTGACAACATTATCATCGACCGGCATCTTCACCAAGCCTATAAACATGAACGGCGCATGGCATTATCATGCCAACATAGGATACGGCTTCCCGATAAAGTTTTTGGGATGCAACTTCCTCTTAGGGGCAAATGGCACCTACGAACAGCGATTGGCAATGATAAACAACAACGCCAACTATTCGCGCAACCGCTCGCTGGGACTTTATGCCTCCATAGGAAGCAATTTCAGTAAAAACATTGATTTTCATGCCTTCTATGCCTTGAACTATAATAGCGTGATTAACTCGATGTCGTCGAGTGGCGACAACGAATATATGCAACAATTTGCTGTGGCAGATTTTCGTTATGTGGCCAACTTTGGACTCACCTTCTCGGCCGATGCACGACTTATGCAATATGTAGGCCTAAACGACATAAGCAGCCGTCTGAACAACACCGAGGTTATCTGCAATATCGGCTTGGGTTACAAAGTGCTAAAGAAATTGGGCGAAGTGGAGTTTATTGTGCGTGACCTGTTCAACGACTCCGACGGATTCTACCGTCATTGGAGTGCTACCTCAATGAGCAACAACAAGCAAAATGTCATAGGTCGCTACTTCGGTATTCGCTTCACATACAACCTCAGGCACTACGGCAAGACGCGCAAAGGTCAGGAGATTGGCGAAAGCGGCGTAAACGGCATGTTCCGAGGGCATGATTTTCAATAACAATGGCAACACAATAAGGGCCTGCCCAAACAGCTTGGCAGGCCCTTATTATGTTAGGAGTTGTAAAGCATAAGCTATATTTCGTGCGACAATGACGGTGGCACAGCACCGCTCATATCTATATCACCCCACCTTTGGGCAATCATATCGAGCGTCGAATATAACTCCTCTATATCGTTAGATGTGACGAGCGTCAGGCGCGTAGACTTAAAATCGGGCAGCCCCTTGAAGTAATTCGACAAATGGCGGCGCATCTCCAAAATGCCGACCTTCTCGCCCTTAATCTCCAGCGACTTTGCCAAATGCTCTTTGGCTATGGCTACACGCTCTGCGACCGATGGTTGCGGCATCACCTCGCCCGTTGCGAGGAAGTGCTTCACCTCGCGGAAAATCCAAGGGCGACCATATGTTGCACGGCCTATCATCACGCCATCCACGCCATAGGTGTCGAACATCTCTTTGGCCTTGGGGCCCGAATCGACATCGCCATTTCCGATGATGGGAATCTCAATTGAAGGGTGATTTTTCACCTCGCCAATCAAGGTCCAATCAGCCTCGCCACGATACATCTGCGAGCGTGTGCGGCCGTGAATCGTCAGGGCCTTAATACCCACATCCTGCAAACGCAGAGCTATCTCCATAATATTTTTGTTATCCTCGTCCCAGCCCAGGCGGGTTTTGACCGTTACGGGTTTGTTTACAGCCTCGACAATTTGACGAGTCATCTCGACCATGAGTGGCACATCGCGCATCATGCCCGAGCCGGCACCGCGGCCCGCAATCTTCTTTACCGGACAGCCAAAGTTTATATCTATAAAATCGGGGTTGGCTGTCTCGGCAATGCGTGCCGCCTCAACCATCGGCTCGATTAAGTGGCCATAAATCTGAATGCCTACGGGGCGCTCCTCTTCGTCGATATTGAGCTTGGCACGCGACTTCCACGCATCACGAATAAGACCGTCAGAAGAGATAAACTCCGTAGTCACGACATCGGCACCCATACGCTTGCACATATAGCGAAACGACGGGTCTGTGACATCCTCCATAGGTGCCAAAAACAGAGGCTGAGGGCCTAAATCTATATCTCCGATTTTCATGTTTCTAATAGTATATAAAAAGGGTATCTGCCACATTGGGGAAGATACCCTATATTGTAATATTCCGAAAAAATGCTCCTACAACTCGCTCTCCTTCAAACGCTCGGCGTTCTCGGCTACAATCAGGTGGTCGATGCAATCCTGAATGTCGCCATCCATAAATGCCGAGAGGTTGTAAATCGTGTAGTTGATACGATGGTCGGTGATTCGGCCCTGCGGATAGTTGTAGGTACGAATCTTTGCTGAGCGGTCACCTGTCGATACCATAGTCTTGCGTTTCGATGCAATTTCGTCCAAATACTTCGAATATTCGAGGTTGAACACACGCGTACGCAACTCCTCGAAAGCCTTGTCGAAGTTTTTGAGCTGCGACTTCTGGTCCTGACACTGCACGACAATGCCCGTTGGGATGTGCGTAAGGCGAATAGCCGAATAGGTGGTATTCACCGACTGACCACCGGGACCCGAAGCACAGAAAATATCTTTGCGAATATCGTTCATCGAAATCTCGACATCGAACTCCTCGGCCTCGGGCAATACAGCTACCGACGCTGCCGAGGTGTGAACACGACCCTGAGTCTCGGTCTGGGGCACGCGCTGCACGCGGTGAACACCCGACTCATACTTCAGCGTACCGTATACGCTCTGGCCTGTAACCTTCAATACAACCTCCTTGTAGCCACCCACAGCACCATCCGAGAACGAAGTAATCTCGTAACGCCAGCCCTTCGACTCGATGTATTTGGTGTACATACGCAACAAGTCGCCGGCAAAGATTGCAGCCTCGTCACCGCCCGTACCGCCACGAATCTCAAGGATGGCATTCTTCTCGTCCTGAGGGTCTTTGGGGATAAGAAGGAGCTTGATATCCTCCTCCATCTTCTCCAACGCAGGCTCCAACTCGGCAATCTCCATACGCGCCATTTCGCGCATCTCCTCGTCCTTGTCGTTCACCAGAACATCCTTTGCCTCGGCCAAATTGGCAAGCGCCGTACGATAACGCTCCGAAGTCTCGATAATAGGCTCCAACTCCTTATACTCCTTGGTGAGCTGCACAAATTGCTTAACATCGGCAATTACCTCGGGGTCGGTGAGTTTCTGTCCCGTCTCCTCGTATTTAAGTTTCAAGCCATCAAGGCGCATAAGTATTGAATTGTCTGCCATAATCTTATAACTTTTTTTATTTGCGGGCAAAGATAGTGATAATTTTCAAGAATATTTCATCTATTTTTTGCATTTTCGATTTTATTCTCTACTTTTGCACTTGCAAACGGTTCTCCGAAGGGTCTGTAACCCGAGGAGTGAAAAGGAAATCCGGTGCAAATCCGGAACAATACCTGTTGCTGTAAGTCCCATTCTCATTAAGGGAATTTTTATTCTGTTGCACTCTTTGCCACTGGGTTCAAGACCTGGGAAGGCGTGACAGAGGGGATAAGTCAGAAGACCTGCCTTTGCATTTTGGATTTTTGGCCTGCAGGACTACGGGACGAATCAAAACTAATTTTTAGCAGTAAAATTTTAAGTTTTGCCTCGTAGTGAAGGTGAAGCGCGATTTTCAGGAGATGCAGTCGTATTTGCTGCCCATTCCGAAGAGTCGATTTTTGACGGCAAAAATGTTTTGAGTTAATTTTGAGTTCTGCTTTGTGGCGCAACTTTTTTGTTAACTTAAAATATTGATGCGTTATGAAGAGATTTTTCATTTTTGCAGCACTTTGCGTAAGTGCTATGGCGCTCGCCTCTTGCGAGTTTGACGACAGTGATTTGTGGCAGAAGGTCGATGAGATGCAGCAGCAAATCGACACCAACACCGAGGATATTGCCACCCTCACGGCGTTGGTAGATGCCCTGAACAATGGTAAAATCATCACCTCAACCGAGCAGACCGAAAACGGCTATCGCCTTGTGTTTAACGATGGTAGCAGCATCGAAATCACAAACGGAAAAAATGGCACAAACGGCAACGACGGCGACTCGTTCTTTGAAAATGTCGAAGTGGTAGATGGCTTGGTCGTTATCACCATGGCCGACGGCAGCGTAATAGAGATTCCGACGACCGACTACAAAACTTATGAACTGCGCATTCTTACATTTGAGGATGGCGATTATCGCGGAAATGAGAGCAATGCTGCCTCATATTGGAGCGATTTTATCCCCACCGACAGCGAGTACGGCAATGGTAACGGTCGCTATGCGTGGTACGACGAGGGCAATACCTTCCTCTCGTTCACACCCTCCGAGACTGCGTTGTACCCCGGCTACGGAGGTCACGCGTTGTCGAACTATGTGGGTAGCGACCTCTCGCAGGGCGACTATATGCACGACCTGCAAGCCTACAATGTCGAGGGTGGAGCCAACGGCTCGGAAAATTTCTGCGTTCATTTCGGCTATATTGATGACTCGGGTACGGGTATGATGAACGAAATGGTCTATTTTGAGTTTGGCGATGGCGAAGCTCGCGTAATCGACCATATGTTTGTCACCAACACCACCTATGTCTATAATCTGCTCGAAAATGGCGACGGTTGGCAAGTGCCGACAGGTGCCGGCGAGGAGAGCTGGTACAAGATTGTGGCGTACGGCTACGACGAGAATGACGAAAAGTGCGGCGAGGCGGAGTTCAAACTCTGGAACGAGGGTCGTCAGGGTGTTCAGGAGTGGACAAAGTGGGATTTGTCATCACTTGGCAAGGTTGTGCGCGTTGAGTTCAATCTCGTAGGTAGCGACGACCTCTATGGCGAGTATGGACTTGGCGTTGCGGGTTACTTTGCCTACGACGATGTGGCAGTACGATTCGACAAGGAGTAGGCTTGAGATATGAAGATTTTTAGATTTTTGTGTATGTTGATGGCAGTAGTCGCATCGTCCTGCAATAAGGACGATGTGATTACAGTCACATTTGAGAATGATAGCTACCGTGCCGCGACAGAAGAGTCAAAAGCCGAATTCTCAAAGGTCTTTGAATATACGCCTGCTCCGGGGCAGTTTATCGGAGAGACCAAAACGGGAGGTTTTTCTGGCGAGGAACTTACATCCGCAGATGCCGTAAGCTATGCTTTTGGTCGTTTAACTGACAGAAAATTTGTATCTTTGGGCGGCTTTGGTGGTTATGTGATTGTTGGTTTCGACCATAGCATAGACAATCGCGTGGGCTACGATTTGGCTATTGGCGGCAACTCATTCAACGGCTCGTCAGAGCCGGGCGTTGTGTGGGTTATGCAGGACGAAAATGGCGACGGAGAGCCTAACGATGTGTGGTATGAACTACGAGGTAGCGAAAGTGGCGCAGCCACGACCCTGCACAACTACTCCGTAACCTACTTCCGCCCCACCGCAGCAGGGCAACCCGTCAAGTGGAGCGACAGTGAAGGCGAGGAGGGGGAGATTGACTATTTGGCAGCCTATCACACGCAAGATTACTACTATCCGCAATGGATTTCGGAGGATAGTTACACGCTCTCGGGCACACGCCTCGAAGCACGCAACTACGATAGTTCAGGCAATGGAACGATGTGGGTGCAACCCGCCTATGATTGGGGGTATGCCGATAATTTCAGCGACGAGGACCACACTATGGAGGGTGGAAACATGAACTTATTCGACATAGCCAACGCCATCGACAGCGAGGGCAAGGCCAAGGAGTTGAAATATATAGATTTTGTAAAGGTGCAGACCGCCGTAAATGCCAAGAGCGGCTGGTTGGGCGAACTTTCAACCGAGGTTACGGGTTTTTACGATTATAGGTTAATGATAAAATAATGAAAGTGTTTTCGACATATATGCGATTGTGGGTGCTGACGATAATGTTGGCATTCACGGGCTGTATGGAGTGGGAGTACGGCATGGAGGAGGAGTTCTCGGCGTCGGGCGAGGGGCTTTTTATCGTAAATGAGGGCAACTTCAACTACGGCAATGCAACACTCTCGTACTACAATCCCGCGACAAAAGAGGTCGAAAACGAAATTTTCTATCGTGCCAATGCTATGCGTCTGGGTGATGTGGCGCAGTCGATGACAATTTATGACGGCAAAGGTTGGGTCGTAGTGAATAATTCGCATGTAATCTTCGCCATAAATCCCGACACCTTCCAGGAGATGGGGCGCATCGAGGGCTTCACTTCGCCCCGATATATACATTTCATCTCCGACGAGAAGGCCTATGTGACACAAATTTGGGATAACCGCATAGCCATAGTAAATCCCAAGCGATACGAGATTACGGGCTATATCGAGTGCCCCGAGATGACTATGGAGAGCGGCTCTACGGAGCAAATGGTGCGCTACGGCGACTATCTGTTTGTCAATTGCTGGTCGTATCAGAATCGTATCTTGAAAATTGATACTCGCACCGACAAGGTGGTGGCCGAGCTAAAGGTGGGCATACAGCCGACCTCAATCGTGCTGGATAGAAACGGAAAATTATGGACCATAACCGACGGAGGTTACGAGGGTAGCCCCTATGGCTATGAAGCCCCCGCACTCTACCGCATCGACGCCGAGACTTTTTCGATTGAGAAGGAGTTCCGCTTCAATCGCGGCGATGCACCCTCGGAGGTGCAGTTAAACGGCTCGCGCGATAAGCTTTATTGGATAAACGACGACATTTGGGCTATGAATTGCGATGCGGAGCGACTGCCCGTAAGGCCATTCTTGGCTGCGGCCGGCACAATATACTACGGTCTTACGGTTTGCCCCTCGTCGGGCGATGTTTATATAGCCGAT
Source organism: Alistipes sp. (assembly GCA_045125895.1). Classification (GTDB taxonomy): domain Bacteria; phylum Bacteroidota; class Bacteroidia; order Bacteroidales; family Rikenellaceae; genus Alistipes. The sequence continues at coordinate 70,572 of JBGVNT010000004.1, read as the reverse complement.
GCCATTGATTATCAGCAACCCGGCAAGATTTATCGCTATACGCAGTCGGGCGAAAAAGTAGATGAATTTTACGCGGGCGTTATCCCCGGAGCATTTTGTTGGAAGTAGGGTCTATGAGGCATTTTTTAGTCATACTGTTCGCAGCCTTTGCAGCCAGCGCGGCCAAGGCGCAGACCACCGAAAATTGGATTGACGACGGCCTTTCAATCCCCGAGGTTGCTGTGCTGGGCGAAAAGCCGATGAAAGATATAGGCTCGCAAAAGACCACTTTCAGCGAGTCGGTCCTGAAGGAGAGCATTGCGCTGTCAATGGCCGATATTTTGACCTTCAACTCCTCGATTTTTGTCAAAAACTATGGTCGTGCGACACTTTCAACTGTGTCGTTCCGAGGCACTTCGCCCTCACATACACAGGTTAGCTGGAACGGCCTCAGGATAAACAGCCCGATGCTCGGAATGACCGATTTCTCGATGATTCCCTCCTACTTTATCGACGAGGCGTCGCTGCTGCACGGCACATCGTCGGTGAATGATACGGGAGGCGGTTTGGGTGGCTCGGTGCGCCTTGCGACCAAACCTCTGCAAGCCGAGGGCTTTGGCATGCAATATATTCAGGGTGTGGGCTCGTTCCGTACCTTCGATGAGTTTTTGCGCCTTACTTACGGCTCTCGCAAGTGGCAATTTTCAACACGCGCGGCATATTCTTCGTCGCCCAACGATTTTAAGTATCGCAACCGCGACAAACGCGAAAACATCTACGACGAGGATAAGAACATCATTGGCCGCTACTACCCCATCGAGCGTAATCGCAGCGGTGCCTACAAAGACTTGCACATCCTGCAGGAGGTATCGTTCAACGCAGGGCGTGGCGATAGTTTTGCATTGAAGGCGTGGTATATGGATTCGAACAGAGAGTTGGCGATGCTCACCACCGATTATGGTGACGAGGGCGACTTCGACAACCGCCAGCGCGAGCACACGCTGCGAAGTGTTTTGGAGTGGAGTCATCTGCGACATAATTGGAAGGTTGGGGCCAAGGCTGGTTATGTCTATTCGTGGACGGCCTACGACTTCAAGCGCGACCCGGGCAACGGCACAATGGAGGTTATGACGCGCTCTCGCAGCCTCACCAACACCCTCTTCGGTCAGGCCGAGGGCGAGTATTATATCGGCAACAAATGGCTCTTTACGGCTAATGTGACGGCACATCAGCACTTTGTCGAGAGCCGCGACAAAAATATCATCCGCCAGGACGGCAACAAGGCCATAGTCGGCTATGACCAGAGCCGAGTGGAGCTGTCGGGTGCAGTATCGGCAAAGTGGCGTCCCAACGAGCGGTTAGGCCTATCGGTTGTGTTGCGTGAGGAGATGTATGGCAGAGATTTTTCGCCCATAATCCCTGCATTCTTTGCCGAATATGAACTCTCGCGAAGGGGAAATGTCGTGATGAGGGGCTCTGTGTCGCGCAACTTTCGTTTTCCGACACTTAACGACCTCTACTTCCTGCCGGGCGGTAATCCCGACCTAAGGAAGGAGCGTGGCTGGACCTACGATGCAGGAGTGTCGTTTGCCGTTGGCAAGTCTGATGTCTACACACTCTCCGGCTCGGCTTCGTGGTTTGACTCGCGCATAAAAGATTGGATTTTGTGGCTCGCGACGCCCAAAGGATTCCTCTCGCCTCGCAATGTAAAAGAGGTACACGCCTATGGCGTTGAGGCGAAGGCCGACTTGGCTGTAGCTTTTAATCGACATTGGAAATTCGACGCTTCGGGCACCTTTTCGTGGACTCCCTCAATCAACGAGGGCGAGCCGATGACCGAGGCCGACAAATCGGTAGGTAAGCAGTTGCCATACATCCCGCAGCTGTCATCGACTCTCTCGGCGCGCCTACATTGGCGACGCTGGGCCTTCCACTATAAGTGGTGCTATTATAGTGAGCGCTACACCATGTCGAGCAACGACATTTCGCTCACGGGCAAGCTCCCCGACTACTACATGAGCAATATATCGCTCGAAAAGGGTTTTTCCCTCCCGTGGGCCGACCTTATGCTGAAAGGCAGCGTGAACAACCTCTTCGACGAGGAGTATATTTCGGTACTCTCGCGCCCCATGCCGGGCATAAACTTCGAACTCTTCCTCGGCATAACACCCAAATGGGGCAAGCGATAATCCCGCAATGAAAGACGATGAATGATGATGACGGAATAGACCTCCGACATCATTACCCCATAAAAAACATGCTACCGGGAAAAATTCCCGATAGCATGCCTCCTTTATTATTAATTTTGATTGAGATGGGGTTACTCCTCAGTATTAGTGTCGTCGCCACCCTCCTCGGTGCCGTCATTCTCAGTGTCGTCATCCCCGGTAGTGTCGTCATCCTCCGGTTCATCGGGAACAATGATTGTACCCTCAGCCTGTGCGATAAAGTAGGGCTCATCACCATCCTTTACCACCTTTGTACCATCAGCATTGCTGAACCATACATAGATAGCCTCGATAACATCATCCTGCTCCAAGCCGAAGAAGTGCTTAGGATAGATGAACTTCTCGCGCATATCGTATGATGTGCCATCCAACAAGGTGCGTACAAACGGAGTCATCTTATTTGCCTCGGTGCAAGTCGAAACCTCGACCTCCTGACCGCCATTGTAAACTGCCTTTGCGCAGAGATATACATCTTCTACACCCTCCAAATCGGTTGCCAAGCCCGAGAACTCGAATCCGAAAATATCGCCATAGCGGAATACCGAAGGAACGGTAACCATTGCGGGAATCGAAGGTGCTACATACTTCTCGATAGTCAAAGGCTTCAACACAAGCTGCTCGGTCGGGCGCTCGCCATCAAAGCCCTTCAGCTTACTTGTCATGGCATAGCCAATATAGCACTCCAACTCCTCCTCTCCAGAAGGGAATGAGATAGTTACCTGTGCATTCAACTCATTATCACCATCTTTGTCATCAATAATATCTACCGCTGTTGAAGATTGCCATATGACCCACTCCATATTATCGGTATTCCAGCCCAAGGCCTCATTTTCGGCACCAAAACCATAATGGTCGGTAAATGCCTGCACCCAAGTCTTATCCGCGGGGTTAGTTGCCAGCTCATCAGCCGGCATCACAGTCAATTTCTCGTTAAGGTCGGTAATACCCAACAGCTCGCCATAGTTGAGAGTCTTGAGGGTCAAGGTAGCATTAGCAGCCAAGTTCAACGATTTCGGTGCAGCCATACCAAACACAAGAATACAGCCACTTTCGTTCTCCTCGGGCACAACTCGAATATCTACGGTAACATCAATCGGAGTTTCGGTATAAACCTCTTCGGGCTGATTCACATTGTCAATAAATGTACAAGAGATGATAGCCACAACTACCGCAGCTACAATCGCTTTAAGCGCTCTATGTTGTTTTGTAAATTTCATAATTCAATAGTATTAGAATCTGTTTTGAATTTTATTAAATCTATAAATTCGTTGCTGTAAAAATTATTTTCGGTCCGCATTTGCGGATTTTGGCGAAATAAAATTCAAACAGCTCTTAGAAGCTCTGGAACTTATACTTGTAAGTCAGCTGGTCGCTATCGAGTTGGAATGTTACGGTAAAGCCGTCATTCTCGTAGGTTGCCACAACGGTCTTTGTGCCCTTAATGCGCAACTCGTTAGGTACAGCATCCATATCAAAATCACACTCGAACTCCTCGGCGGGAATTTCAAAATTCCAAGCAGAGAATGGAACATTACCATTCTCGATTTTTGCCTTTATTCCCGTAGGCGACTGAGTAATGGCCATCGACACAGTGCCGAAGAAATCGAACTTCTGCATAAGGTCAATGCCGGCAGGATTTGCAGGCTCACACAAAAGCACCTTACTGAGTCGATAGTTGATAGTTTGAGATTGGACATCTTCTCCATCTGAGGGAATCTTCTGCTCCTCTTTTTCGTAAGGGATATACGGGAAATCCGACTCCTCCTTACATGAACTGAATGTCGCAGCGGCAAATGCCAATGCTAAGATTAAGGTTAGTTTTTTCATGTTTTTATAGTTTTAAGTCAATAATTTTTTCGCACTTCTATTTCAATTTGCCCCCTTTTGGCCGAGGGACTTTTCCAACTATCACAAAATTAACTTTTTTGTTACGCGCGCGGGCGCACATTAGAATCAAAGTATATTAAAGTATATCAAAAATTCAACATCGCATTAACAATCAAACACTTACATCTCTGCAAAAACTCAATTTGGTAAACAAAATTGACTCTCAAAAGCTCGATTACAACTGTTTTGACAGCGAAAATGGGGCTGCACCCTTTGTCGTGCCGCGCTTTTTATTAGGCTCTGCCGACATCTTAAAAGAGAGTTTTCCGCCTCGTGTAATTTCGTCGTACGAAATCCAGTTTCGGTCAAGAGCCTCGCCATTAAGTTGCGCTGACTCGATATAGACATTATCCAACGAGTTATCCTCGGCTTCAATGACGAACTTCTTGCCATCCTCCATAGTGATTGTAGCCTTGCGGAAAATGGGGCTGCCCAACACATATTGGTCGGTACCCGGACATACGGCATAGATACCCAGGGCGCTCAACACATACCACGACGACATACCTCCCTGGTCCTCATCGCCGGGGAATCCTCGCTGAGAGGAGTTGTAGAGGCGGTGCATAATCTGGCGTGCCCAATATTGTGTTTTCCAAGGCTGTCCGGCATAGCTATACAAGTATATCATGTGCTGAATGGGCTGATTACCATGAGCATACTGGCCCATGCCTGCCAGCTCCATCTCCTTCATCTCGTGAATGACATATCCGTAAGTTCCGGGCTTGATGGTATTGGGAAGCGTAAACACCGAGTCAATTTTCGCAGTGAAAGTTTCATCGTCGCCATAAAGGTTGATAAGGCCCTGCACATCGTGGAATACCGACCAGTTGTAGTGCCATGCGTTACCCTCGCAGTAGGCTCCGCCCCACTCCAGTGCATCGAACGGTTCAACCCATTTGCCACTCTTCAGGCGACCACGCATGAAGCCGGTCTGCTTGTCGAAAACATTGCGATAGTTATACATCACACGGCCGAAAATCTCCTCATAAAAAGTATTTCCCGTCATGCGCGCCAACTGCCATGCGCAGAAATCGTCGTAGGCATACTCCAAGGTTTGAGCCGTAGAGCCCAAAGATTCGGGATATGACACATAACCCAACTGCCAATACTCCTTCCATCCGGCACGGCCATTTGCTCCGCCCCAAGGGCCTTTGTTCATCGCCTCATGGGCATATGCCTCCAAGGCCTTTTCGGGGTCAAACGAACGAATGCCCTTAACCCACGCATCCGTAAGGAGTGAAATCGAGTGGTTGCCAATCATACCTCCCGTTTCGCCGGGGCATGACCACGAGGGCAACCATCCGCACTGCTCCTGAGCCGCCAACAAGGCATTCATATAGCGACCCTGCTGCGTAGGATGCAGGATGTTGGTCAAGGGGAACTGCGAACGGAAAGTATCCCAGAAGCCATTGTCGGTAAACATATATCCGTCATAAACCTTGCCGTCATAGGGGCTATAATAGTAGGGCTCACCCTGCTCATTAATCTCATAGAACTTACGCGAGAAGAGATTCGAGCGATAGAGGCACGAATAGAATGTACGCATCTGCTCATCCGTTCCTCCTTCCACATCCACACGCCCCAACAACTCATTCCAAGTGTCAGCTCCGGCCTGCATAGTTGCGTTAAAGTCCTTATGTGAGCCCAACTCCTGCTCCAAGGTCACAGCCGCCTGCTCAGCGCTGATATATGACGATGCGGCTTTAGCCTGCACCTTCGCTCCCGACTTAAAACGGATATATGCGCCATAGCCCTTGCCTGCGCCCTCGGTAGCGTTAGCCTCGATAGCGTTCTTCTCGTTCTCCCAAACGCCCCACTCCTCGAAAGGTTTGTCAAAACGAATAACGAAGTAGCAACGGAAGTTTCTTGAATGGTTTACAAAGCGATGATTATTCACCCAGCCCGAAATCTCCTGCTTCTCGGGATTAATCTTTACCTCACTCATACCATTATAGCCATCCAACACCAAGTAGGCATTGCCGCCCTTTTTAGGATAGGTAAAACGCAAATGCACGCCTCGCGTTGTAGGTGCTATCTCGCTAAGGATGCCATTATTGAATTTCACGCTATAATAGTGCGGTTTGGCAACCTCGTTATCGTGGCTGAACTGCGCTGCGCGCTCTTCGTGACCGACCTTTAACTCTCCGACAACGGGCATAAGCGTATATACGGCATAATCGCTCACCCAAGGGCTGCACTGATGCACCTGCTGGAAACCACGGATTTTATCGAGGAAATATTGATACTTGAATCCCTCGCCATTAGGTCCTGTATGTGGCGACCATGCGTGCATAGCAAACGGCATAGCCGTAATAGGATAGGTGTTGCCATAGCTCAAGCCAAAGTGCGAATCCGTACCCTGGCGAGTATCGACATAATCGACATACGATTTCTTGCTTTTAGCTGATGCTACTATGTCCTGAATCGGCATGATTGCCATAAACAATGCTATGACAGCCACAGCCAAACATTGTAATTGAAGTTTATAAGTCATAATTAACATTTTTTAGTAGTTATTTCTATTTATAGTGTATATACAATCGCATGCTTACCACTTCTAATCTCTATCTCTCGGCATGCTTTCGATCGCTTTCCATTATGTCTAACATCCTCGGCATCGGCGGGGATAACGACTTTTGCTGTTACACCCAATGGTAAAACGATATCCATATACATCTTTTCACCCTTTATCTCCCAATTCGATACGATTTCGCCATAAGGAGTCTGTCTTGACAATTTACACCACTCTACGCCTTGCGGAATCTGAGGTTCAATAATAACTTTGCGATAACCTGCACAACTCATTATTGAGCCTTCGGCATTGGATATATAATCGGGGCGTAAGCCTCCCAAAGCCTGATAAAACCATACACCGATGCCATTATAGCAGTTATGCACACGGCTTCTCTCGCCATTCCAATACTCCCAGGTTGCGGTAGCTCCATTATCAATCATATGGAGGTAACCCGGATAGTCCCTCTGCTTGAGCATCTGGTACATAAAGTCAGGCTCTTTAGCCTCAACTGCCCAACGGGTGATAAGCGGCACACCCACCAAACCTCCACCGATGTGATTCTTCATCACCTCGCGACTGTACTTCATCAGCTGATTTCGCACCTCTTGTCGCACATCCGCAGGTGTTACGCCCACCAACATAGGATAGACCATATCGAGCTGCGAGCCTGTGGCATAAGTGTGTGTCGCCTCGTTATAAAAACGCTCGTGAATAGCCCTATTCAAGGCCTCTCGGCGCAACATGAAGGCCTCGGCATCCTCCTGACGGTTAAGCAGAAGTGCCATGTCGGTCATTTTGGCATAGCAATCGCTTATAAAGCAATTGTTTACCAGCTGCACCGACTCGCCATTTCCGGCATCCACACCCCAAGGAGCCAACCAATCGCCCAAGTACCAATCGCGATACGGGGTGTCGGGCCAACGCTCTTTAAGTCCATTCTTGAAGTGCTTCTCGGCATAGCCCAGCCACTCCTTCATGTGAGCATAGTAGCGCTCCACGACTGTTATATCGCGATAATTCAGATAGGTATGCCATGGAGCCATAACCATAAATCCGCACCAATAGGGACCTCCCCCACCGGCACCTGCGTTGGGCGCAACATGCGGCAGGCTGCCACCCTCACGCATAGCATCCGCCCACGACTGAATCCAATTACGGAACAGGGGCGCTGTACCGCACATAGTCTGCAAGATTTGTGTCGAAGAGTTACCATCGCCACCATATCCGGCACGCTCCAAATGCGGACAATCCACCATATAACCGTTAAATGCCAAGCAACGCATCGTATGCTCAATCATATCGTGTATGGCATTCAAATCCTCATCCGAGCACTCGAACGAAGCATCGTCGCTATATCGGGTATGAATCATCAGAGCATGGGCATCCTCCGCGGCGGGTGCATCTTTCAGGCCCGAGATGCGCACATAACGGAAAGCATGATGATTAAACTTATTGCAGAACTTATCCTCTAAGCCTCGAGCAATATAGCTATCAAACTGCTTCTGGCTCAACATATTGTCATCGTCGTCGACCTCGTCGCTATACTCTATCACGACCCTGTCGTCGGCATCAAGACCTCGCATTCTCAGTTCAAACCAACCGGTAATAACCTTACCGAAGTCAAGTTGCCAATCACCGTTTTCGCGCCTTACGATAGTTTTAGCAGACAGGCGCTCGGCGATGCAATCGGGCTCAACCATTTGAGGCGTAGCCTTATGATTTTTCATCTCTCGAACGACAACCTGCTGCCATGGCAATTCATCGAGCTCCGCCGCTTGCATCGAGGTCGGATTACGGCGCGCATCCAGCTCCTCGCCGCCAAAATCAAGAGCATTCCAAGAGCCCGTATCGCGATAACCGCTCAACGCGGCACGCCATGAAGAGTCGGTCTTGCAGCATATTTTAGGCTCTCCATCGACATAGTTCACAACCTGTGCCCTTACCAATGGCTCGGTGTAGGGCTCTTCGGGTTGCCATCGGCCAAATGTATGGCGCTTATACCAGCCCTGCCCCAACCAGATAACGATGTCGTTTTTGCCCTCATTCAGATAAGGCTTCACATCATATGCTACCCACAAAGAGCGCTTATTAAGCTGCGAGATTGCCGGAGCAAGGCAGGCATCGCCCACCTTGCTGCCATTAATCCAAACCTCATGATAACCTAACGAATTGACATGCAGGAGTTGCTGCGTGCCAAGTTTTTCTATCTCAAATTTTTGACGCAAAAACGCCGCCGTAGCACCGGAATTTTCCATTCCTATAAACTCACCCTCGATAGCCGCATCATCAATCAAACCCACGCCAAAACGCGCGATTTGGGAAACAATAACATCTCGACGGCTCGCAACATTCACCGTAACGCGCCACCAACACTGCTTTAAGGCAGCGAGCTGCTCGCCCTGATATGGAATTAAAACCGACTCCGCAGATTCTACGACTCCCGAATCCCACAAATCTGCTACTCCCGCCGCCAACTTCAGACTATCCGTAGCCACCTGAATACGATAGCTGCGCTGATAATCATTGCGCTGCGACGATACGATTTGCCAACTGAAATGTGGCGTTGCGCTATCAATGGCAAGTGGGCAAACGAGGTGCTCGCAGGTCAGATTCACGACCTCCGCCCTCTTTGCTGCCACACCCGGCAACAGACCAAACACCATTGCACAAAGCAGAATGAAACCCTTTTTCATGCGGTTAAATAGTGATTTTAATCCTCTCTACGCTATATCTTGCTATGCTCTATCGCTGGCGCAACTCAATTTTGCGCACCTGAGGCTTGTTGACATCGTAGATTTTGTCTGTCAACACCTTCATCTGCTCATTGCGGGCCTCACGCACAGCCTCATACATCATCGTAGAGTAGTTGCCGCGCTGCGCATTTACCCAGCCGTTCTTCTCCTTCTCGCTATCGATAGCTTCAATAGCGCGACGGTCAAATGCCTCGGCCAAACCATAAGGCTGCAGGAATCCCCACTGCACCCAAGCTATCTCGCGGAACTTGCGCTCCACCTCCCAACGAATCTCGTTAAGGTGCATAACGGCAAGCGCCTGCTGATACTGAGGTGTACGGTCTATCGTAGCAAGGTTTACACCCTCGGCCAACTCCTTGGCATCGAAATTGCCACACTCCTCACCGTCAATATAAAGGCCATAAGTACCCGCCTTAAGACCCTTCACAGAGATAATCTCGCGGTTCATCTCCTCGACAAATGGCACAACCTTGGCTGCACCCGCCTGAGTGCCGATTGCACCCCAACCACGGGTAATGGTATCCATAGGATAAGGCAACGCCTCGGCCAAATAGTCGAACTTTAGCTCGCGACGATTACCCTCGATGTTGTTAATCGAGCAGTTCTCCTCGCGCAAAGCCTTAAGTTTGGCGGCATCCACCTCGAACTCTGCCACAGGCTTACCTGCAAAGCCCTGAGCCTTCAAATAGAGGTATGCCATAACCATGTGGCCATCATTTCCGGGATGAATACGGTCTGTGCCGCACAATGTAAACTTGGGATTTACGGCCTGCTCACGCTCGTTAATGGCGGTCATCGGAGCATTGAAATCGACAAACTCCCAGCCATTCTGCTCGGCAGCCACACGCTGGAACTCCGAGATACGCTGCATCACCTTATTCTTGTTCTTCCACGAGTTGCTCTGCTGCTCACTTGTTTCGTCGAAGGGTGAGCCTCCGACCATCACAATACGCACATTCTTCAGCGTCTTTAGGCGCGCCTCGATGAGTTTGAAGTTCTCGTAGCACTGCTGGAATTTCTTCTCGGTAGCCTCTGCGGCATTATCCCATCCGAACTCGAAATAGCCCGTATCGTTCATGCCGAATGTAACCATCAAAACGGTAGGTTTCTTGTCGAATACATCGCCATCCAAACGGTCGAACATATCGGCAGCCGTATCGCCACCAATGCCGGCATTAAAGACCTTGACATCCATAAACGGGAAGCGGGTCATGTAATAGAGCCAGATATAAGAGTGATAGTGACCGCCATCGGTAATGCTATTACCAAGGAAAACGGCACGGTCGCCATCCTTAAATGGGGTTACCTGCTGTGCCTGAGCACCGAACACAGATACCAATGCAATCAAACAAATAATAAACTTTTTCATAAGGTATAAATATTTTTAGGTTTAACTATCTATTGTAAGCCTCAGCCTTAAAGAGATACTTACCATCAGGCAATAGGTCGGCATCAAACTCGAAATCGAGCGTGCGACTCTCGCCCGGCATCAGCGTAATGTAGTTATCATCCGAGAAAATAGGCAAGATACGCTCACCATCGCTCTGACGATAAGGCTGCATATGCACGGCAAATGCCACCGAGCGACCCACATTCTTCACCGTTGCACGAATAATATTCTTATCCCCGCTCTTTATGAGTTGAGTCTGGGTCTTGAGTTTCGCCGGAGCAAGGCTGTTAAGCGCCTGATAATTACCACGCTCAACAGAACGCCAATAGAAGTTGTCCGACAGGAGATTTCCGGCCATGTCGGTCAACGCGAGACGGATGAAATGCACCGGAGTGAGCTGCGGAGTATTCTTATCTCGATTATAAACCTCAATCTCGAAGAGCGAATATCCCCACTCCGAAGCACGCTCGAAGCCCTCGACACGCACATAACGCGCCTGCTGCTGAGCCAAGGCGACAGCTATCTCGCCGCCCTTGCTGTCCTTCTCTTCGTAGACATCGTGCCACTTCTCGGCATCATTTGACACCTGCAACTTAAAATGCTTTGCATGGGCATCCTCCCACTTAAGGACAACCTCGTTAAAGGTGGTCTGACGACCCAAATCCACATATATCCACTCATGGTCGCGGTACTCACTCGCCCAGCGGCTACCGCCATTGCCATCCGTCACGGCCACAGCGCCTGCAGCGTCGCGTGAAACAGACGATGCCACAGCCTTGCAATTGCGCGCCAGGTTGCCAATCGAGAAGTTGAGCTTAAACAGATAGTGTGTAGAGTTGGGATCCAACGAGGCCTTCACGCTCTGGCCATACTGCTGCAACTCGCGACCACTGAGGTCGTAGACCTTTGCCGTAGCAACCACGCCATCCAAGCCCATACGGGTAGAGTTTATCGCCTTAACCGTATCGTCGGCATGGCTCCACTGGATATGAATATGCTCACACGCCTTACGCACACCCCAATATGCTCCCGTAGGGTCAAAGTAATAGTCATATGTCTGCCATACAAACGAAGGATATGCCGACTGGCTCATCCAGGTCATTATACCCGTGGCGTTATCCCACATGTGGTGCTGCCAGCCCTCATACATCGCCTTATTCACTTCGATATTCACCAACTGCGACTTGCGGCAGAAGTCTTCAATATCGGTTGCCTCGCCGTAATTGCTGTTTATAGCCTCGACATATCTATCAGGTGCGGCATTAGCTGCCAAAGGACCAAAATAGTGCTTATTCCACATCTCGTTGCGTGGCCACCAATGCTCCTCTGGCATAAACTTCTTGAAACTCTCGAAGGTTGTAAATACGGCTGTTCCTATCTCGGTACGGAAGCCCCACTCGGGACGACCCTTATAACCATACATCATTGGATATGGCGTGAAATACCAGCTCGGGTGCATATTGCACCAAGGACCACTGCCCGACAGACCCTGAGAATTAGAGATTGATTGATAATGGCGGTCGCCACCATCGTAATAGGCTACGCTGCCACGCAACCAATCATCCAACGGTTTTTCGGGTACACCCTCGTTATCGCCACACCACACAGCTATGCAGGCATGATTACGAAGGCGCTTAATCTTCTCGATGGCATTCTGATGAAAAGCATTCAGGTCGTGTGGCAAATTGCGATGCGAATTGAGCCAGAAATCATCCCACACCATTATACCATACTTATCACAAGCATCATAGAACTCCTCGTCGGTAACAGAGCCTATCCAATTACGAATCATGTTGTAGTTCATATGCTTATGCAAGGCTATACGCAAATCGTACTCCTCGCCGCGCGAGCGTACCAACCACTCGCTCATGCCCCAGTTGCCACCTTTGACATAGACCGGCTCACCATTTATCTTGAGGTGGAAGATACCATCCACCCACTCATAGTCGTACTCACGAATACCGAACTTAATAGCACGCACATCCGACGCAGCATCACCCTGCATCAGAGTCAAATCACATGTATACAGCGCCTGCTCACCCATACCGTTTGGCCACCACAAGCGAGGATTTCTGACGCGCAGAGCCTTGGTATTCATAGGATTAAACACCACTTCGCGTTTCTCGCCTGCGCCGAGTGTCAGCTCCTGCTCAAAGGCAATACCCTCGGGCATGATTTTGCCACGCAAAACGCCCTTCCACTCTTTGTCAGAAACATTTTCAACCTCGGTCTGCACGCTAATCGAAGCCTCGTCGTTGCGATGCACCTTGGTGCGAATCCACGGGTCGACGAGCTTCACATCTCCCGACTTCGAGAGGTATACATCGTCGGTAATACCGCTCAACAAGCCTGGAACATAGGGCATCCAGTCCCAGCTTGCACTCGAGATATAGGTCGGGCTACGGAAATTGGGCACAGGGTGACCTACCCACTCAACCTCAACTTTTAGAGTGTTGTCGGCATCGGCTTTGACCTGATTAGTAATATCATATGCACCACGATCCATAAAACCATCGAGCACACCCAGGAATTTATCATTCAGATAGACCTTTGCCTTGCGGTTTACGCCCTCGAAATTGAGCCATAAACGCTCACCTTGTTTCGTCGCAGGGGTAGCAAATACTCCCGTGTAAAGAAAATCTCGGTCATAACGCGCCTTGTCTACGCGATGTACATTATCACCGAAATTGGGGTCGGCCTCAACACCTGCCTCAACATAAGATGTGAATACACATCCGGGTACAACTGCCGCAACTCTTTGCAATGCAGGCTCCGAAGAGATAGGCTCTACCTCCCATTTGATGTTACCGCTACTGCTCGAAAGCGAAATCCGCTCCTGCGCCTCGACGACATTAAATATCGAAAGCAAAAGATATATCGTGAATAATCTTCTCATATAACCTCTATTATTTCAAGAAACCTCTATTATTTCAAGATTGAAACATCAAAATTTTATAAAAAATGTACTCCGCCCCGCCTAAGAGCGGAGTACATATCAACTGATTGATTACAAATCCTCAGAATAAGCATTCTCCCAATTAAATACTCGGAAGAAGTATGGGCGATAGAAATCGGCGCTACCTACGCGGTCGAAGTTATCCCAGAAAGTCACAGGGTCGCTGTTGGTTGAGAATACCAACTCTCCGGTACGCGAAAGTGCCGGGTGCAGGTTAATCATATACCAACGCTGGTGATATGGGTTACCCAACTTATCAAGCGTTGCAGGCAGGGTGAACAACAACTTCTGGTCGACGAAAGGACCATAAGGAGTCTCACTGCGGTACATATAGACATCACGACCGAAGGGGAAGCCCTCCATGAACATGTAATATGTACCATCCTTCTCGATAACCCAAGGCATAGAGCCTGAGTATGTACAGATGTATGAACGAATCTGCTCCTCCTCGGTGGGAACGGTAGTCTGCCACTCATACTCGCCATTCACATTACGGATATAATAGCTCCACTCGCTTGTGAGGTCCAAAGTTGCGGTACGAGCCACCAAAACGCGGCACAACAAGTGCTCCTGCTTTGTGGTGTAGAGGTAGATATGACCCTCCTCCTTATCCTCGAACATTGTAGAACCGTAGCCATAGCCGTCGCTGATGGTCTTGGTGTTGCCATTGTTCAATACCGACATATAAGTGCCATCGCCGGGAGTACCCTCAAGGCTGTACTCGCGTACAATGCCATCGATATTAATCATGGCGCCATTACCCTGTGTAAGGTCCACTCCGGTCCACAACATCTGAAGCACATTACCGCGAGCGGGGTCCTCGTATACGGTAGCATCACCTGCCCAATATACGAAGTCCTGGTCGATATCGCCACGCTGAATAGCCTCATCCGACAAAGTCGCATAGGGGTGACGGATGTGAGTGCGAGCCTGATAGTAACGCTCGGCATCGGGATTCTCGGTCTGCACAAACTCGTTGAGCCATACAAGGTTCTCGTCGCTCTGCTCGCCGGTCTGAATCATAATGCTGTTACGCGGGAAGCTCGACTTTGAGCTGTAACGCGTACGGGTAGGGCCATCCACAACGCCATAGAAGCTATCGTTGAATGTCCAATAGATATTGCCATCGGGAAGAGCTGTGGTCAAAACGCCATCGCCACCATTCCAGCCCAAAGTACGGGTAAACATGGCATCATACTTCTTATCCTTATATACAAATACATTTGCATCCTGAGTACCCTCATTAGGCATAAGCTCCAGGTTCCAATCGGCCTCGATAGTGGGAGGTGTCACAGCCACAGGAGCCTCCGGACCATCCTCATAGGGGACTGATGGATTGTCAAAATCGTTACAAGCCACCAAACCCATTGCACACAAGGCAACGATGTATAATGATAACAATTGCTTTTTCATAATCATAATCTGAATAAAATTTTAGTACTGGGTTTTAACCATGGTTTCACGGACATCATACCAGCTATTCTCGGTAGCGAGCTTGTAACGATAATAGAGGTGGAAAGTCTGTGTCTTGGGGTCATATCCTGATACATCCACAGGCGAAGTTCTAACCTGCAAAGCATCAACGCTGTCCAAATATGGTTCGATGGTGACCTTACGCATCTGCTCAAACTTGTCGGTCAAAGCACCCTCGACATATACGGGAACATCGACCCACTCGTTGGGAGATACGGTTACCTTGATACCCATATTGCGAGAAGCTCGCTTATCGCTCGACACCTTAGCTGCCGGCAAGATAAGAATCGAGTTCTCACCACATGGTACAACCAACTTCGATGAATTAATCACCTGACGGCGAGCCACAGAGCCGAATACATTATCTGCAAGCCAACCCTCCTGGCTTGTGCCGTTCATCGTGTAATATGTATCATCCTTGGTTGTGGCAAACTCATTCTTGCGATACACCTCGAACAACACATAGTTGCGTGTCAGCGATGGCATATAAGCCGACACCGACTCTATGCGCAGAGGAATAAAGTAGGTCTGGTCAACCAAAAGGTTGTCGACATCGACCTCGACGGGTAAAAATGCAGTATTCTCACCCGCCTTCATCACAACCTCCATGTTCTTGATTTTGAAGTTCTCGTCGGGAAGTTGTTGAGCATAGCTATCAAACTGAGTATCGAAATTCACACGGTTGTAGTTTCCGATAGCCTCCTTGTCAAATGCGACCTTCACGGTTACATCCTCCTCCAAAGGAGTGGTTCCACTCGCATACAGCGCCAAGAGGCCCTCATCGCCACCATACTCGAACTCCTGTCCGATAACATTATTTTCGCCACTTACGAAAGATATTTCCTTGCGGTAGAGCTCCTCTTGGTAATACTCCAACTCGCAAGAACTCAACCATGCTACTGCATTGATAGCAATCGTGGCAAGCATTATTATTTTACTAAATGTTTTCATCGTTAGTAAGTTTTGAAGTTATTATTTCTCCCAACCGGGGTTCTGATCCAAGCTGGGCACTCTACGCAACTCGTCGCGGTGCAACGGCATAAACATATACTTTGAGCTGAACGAGCGCTCACGAAGTGCCTGATGCGAAATCATTACAGGCGAATAGAAGCCCTCCCACTCGGCAGCATCAACATTCAAACCCATCAAAGGCTCGCGCTCAATCTCCTCGAAAATACCCCAACGGCAAATATCGTAGTAACGGCGATTCTCATGCAGGAACTCAACCAAACGCTCACGCTTGATAACCTCGTTGAAAGCCTCAGTTGTAGCCAACTCCTCATCGGTAGCGCCCGGCAAACCGGCACGATAGCGAATCTGGTTAAACGCCGCAGCCATAGCTACCTGGTCACGCGAATAGCTCTTACCATTGAGGGTGTGAGTCTTTGTAAGGTTGTTCAACGCCTCAGCATAAATCATCAATACCTCGGCATAGCGGATAATCGGGAAAGTCTTGGTAATCATACGGGGATTTGAACCACTACGAGCATCACGAGGATGTACATACTTGCGGCAGCTATAACCTGTCAAGTTATACACACCCATAGTCTGTGTAGCATTCTTACCCTGCGCAGCACCATTGTAATACTTCACAATCTTATTCTTCATATCCTCTGAAGAGGTAGACTCCATAGTCCAATGCGCACCAGAGAAACCGATGCTTGCATAGAAGCGAGGCTCGCGATTCTCATAAGCCTTATAGGTACCACCCTTCAAGATGTAGTTCTTCGAGAGCTGCTTATCGGCATCTGTAACACATGATGAGTCGTAGGGACGGTTCTCGTAAGGATACTCAACGCTTGAGTTGGTAATATCACGACCGTCAGCCATGCGATATGCGTCGATAACATGCTGTGGAATACTGATTGCATTTGTACCACCCAAGCCAATAGGGAAGCAAACATCCATCTGGTCGGTGATATTTGCCGTAGTACCCCAAATAAGCTCCTCGTTCTGGATATTTACGGTTTCACCTGTAAACATCTCGGAATATGAACGGAACGGGTCGATACCACCTGCACCGTCGGGGAACTGAGCCGAAGGAACATTTGCCGGCAAAGGCAAGGTATACTCATCGGCAGCCACAGTATGCAACTTATAGACACCCAAATCCATAACCTTCTTGGCAGCCTCGGCAGCCAAAGCCCACTTACGCTCATCGTACTTCTGCGATACATAGTGTACACCATCGCTTGAGCGGGTAAATGCACCAAAATAACGCTTAGCCACAGAACCACCATTGAACAAAGGAGATGCTGCCTGCAAACGCAAACGCGCAACCAAAGCCAAAGCAGTACCCTTTGTGGGGCTACCAAACATATCCACCGGCTGCTCCAAAGGCAGACCCTCGGCTGCGGCCTCCCACTCCGAGCAGATGTAATCTACACACTCATCGTAAGTGCTACGCTCGGTGAGGTAATACTCGGGCGACTCGTTGGTATCCAAAACTGCATCACCCAACAAAATTGCCGGACCCTGATTCATAAGGATAAGATAGTAAGCATACGCACGCAAGAAACGAGCCTTTGCACGCAACTCAATCTTATCGAAAGCGTTCATATCGGGGACATCATCAATATGAGGCAAAATAGTATTTACCTTACGGATAATCTTATAGCAATCGGGCCATACATTGAAGTTCCACTCCCAGCCACCGGTGCTGGTATACGAAATCTTGTTAGTAGTAAGCATAGTTCCGGGGAACTGCACATCAAGGAAACCATTGTTGAAGGTTCCGCAACTTACAGCCTCATCAGAGCCCGTAGCACCCGGAACGCTGCACCAATAGTAGATACGACCCTCGCGAGGAAGCATCGTAACGGCGCCATTGAAATATCTCTCGATATTATACTGGCTGGTAAAAATCTCATCCTCCGAGAATGTATCCTCAAAATAGTCATCTACATTGAGGAAATTACATGCACTCAACAGTACGCTCAGCAGGACGACAGGTATTATAAAAAACTTTTTCATATTATTTCGGCTTAGAAGTTAAAGTAAATCTGCAACGAGAATCGACGCGGAATAGGATAAGCCTGACCATTAAATACAGCCTGCTCGGGATCGAACAAACCTACGCTATCCCATACTGCCAAGTTCTCACACATAATCTGGAAATCGATAGACTGCAAGCCCAAAGCTCGTTTCATGCCCGGAGTGCTCAAATTATAGTTCAAGCTCAACTCCTGCAAACGAAGATAGCGTGCATTGCCCTTCCAGAATGTTGAAGGTTTAGTGTTATTCACATTGTGACCATAGTACAATCGTGGGAAGCGAGCATCGGGATTCTCGGTAGCCAAGTTACCTGAATACTCTGCATCGGTCCAGCGATTAGCCGGGTCATAAGCCAAAGTCAATACATTACCCTTATATCCGTTGTTGAAAGGCATGTAACCGTCGAAACGACCGCCATCCGAACCTCCATACAAGAAGTAGTTGTTGCCTATACCCTTGAACATCACATTCAAAGTCCAATTCTTATAGCGGAACTCACCTCCGAAACCATACATAAACTGAGGAACGCCCGAATTCGAGAACAAAGGCACCTGGTCATCGTCGGTAATTACGCCATCACCATTAATATCCTTATACTTGATATCACCCGGGCGAACCGTACCGAACTGTGCGGGGCTGAGCTCCACATCCTGCTCATCCTTGAACAAGCCCAAAGATACGAAGCCACGCTGAACGCCATTCGAATAGCCGGTCTTGTTCATGTAAGGATACAACTGCTCGGCCTCCTCCCAGTTGTTAATCTTATTCTTCGAAAGGGTGAAGTTACCACGAAGTGTCATGTGGAAATCCTTGCCAATGGGCTGGAAATACTCGAAGTTACCATCACCACCCCAGCTTGTCATGCTACCGACATTACCGTAAGGCATTGTGATAACACCCACATAGTCGGGCACCTGAGCACGCTGCTGGAAGATACCCTCGCGGCGATCGCGGAAGTAGTCCATAGTAAGCGTGAAGCGGTCACCGAAGAGGTGCAAGTCCATACCGACATCAAACTTCTTAGCCTTCTCCCAAGCCAAGTTATCGGCACCTACACGGTCCTCGGTCAAAGAGCCTACACCGCCCCAGTTTGTAATCACGCCATTATCCTCCTTGATGATTGTCAAGTATGGGAAACGCAAGCTACTGATTCGATCGTTACCTACGACACCATACGAACCACGGAACTTCAAGAAGTTAATCCAACGGAGATTCTTCATGAACTTATACTGAGTGGGAACCCAACCTACGGCCACCGCAGGGAAGAAACCATACTGCTTACCTGACTGGAAGTTCTCCGAACCGTTCAAACCGAAGTTCAAATCGACGAAATAGGTATCCTTATAGCCATAAGTAAAGCGGCCTGAAAGGCTCTGATAACGCTTCGCGATAGCATTCATACTGTCGCCTGCGCCCGACTCGATTGTTGACTCCAAATAGTAGAACAACAAACCGCCAACACGATGATGACCGAATGCTCTGTCGTAATTGAGCTGAGCGTCGAAGTAGAGCTTACGCCATGACCATGCCTCTGAGTTATACTGCACCGATGAGCCGATAACCTGCTCTGAAAGCATCAACTTACCTGTGTTGCTACGCTCGCGAGCATACCACAAACTTGGCATTGTATAGCGGCTCTCGCCGAATACGCTCTGACCATCCCATGAGCCATTAACCTTAAGCTGCAAGCCCTTGGTAATCATATCCAAGTCCTGAGTAATACCGATATTTACAAGGTTACGGCTATGGTTCTCGACCGTATTACCGGTGTAGTTAAGCAATACATGAGGAGGAATATCGTTACCTGCTGTACCTGCCGATGGAAGCTCACCGCTCGAATAACGCAACGGATACATCAAAGGAGTGGTCTTGGCCTGTGACTCCCAAATCCAGTCGGTAAGCGACTGACTGAAGCGGCTGTAAGCCTGACCCATACTCGGGCGCTTGTTTACCGACAAATAACCCGTAGCACCCAAATAGAGCTGAGTGGTCTTTGTGAGGTTGATGTCCACATTGATACGATAGTTGTAGGTATCGTAACCTACACCCTTGTTGTACTTACTGTCGTTTGTGCTCTTATAAGCCGAAGACTCCTGCGACATACCCACACTGACGAAGTAACGAGCAATACTACCACCACCACGAGCGCTGATATACTGCGTATGCTGGAACGAGATAGGATTAAGAATTGCATCCTGCCAATCCACATTAGGATAGAGGTCGGGATCCAGGCCATAGCGGATGATATCCATCTGAATATCGTTGTACAGCGGAGCCATACCACTTGCTACGGCAGCCTCATTTGCCATCTCGGCATACTCGGGCGCTGCCAAATAATCCGGCAAACGACGCAACTCCGAAACGGTGTAGTTCGAACGGAAGGTGATGTTCAACTTCTGCTCCTGACCGCGCTTTGTAGTAACCAAAACCACACCATTCGCACCACGGCTACCATAAACGGCAGTTGCAGCAGCATCCTTCAATACCGAGAAGTTCTCGACATCGGCAGGGTCAATCTGCGACAATGTACCCTCCAAACCGTCAATCAACACCAAAGCACCGCTGTTAGCACCGAATGTTCCGATACCGCGCACCCAGAACTCTGAGATATTGCGGCCCGGCTCACCACTTGCCTGCATTGAAATCACACCGGGAACTCGACCACCGAGGGTGTTTACGATATTCATCGCAGGGCGCTCCAACGATTTGGTATCAACCGAAGCGATAGCACCGGTAACACTCACCTTACGCTGCGTACCCATACCCACGACAACGACTTCATCCATTGCAATACCCTCTTTCAAGGTAATTGCAACCTTTGTCTTCGATGTAATAACCTGCTCTACGGGGTCATATCCTACGAACGACACACCGATGGTGTTATACATTTCAACCTTGATAGAGAATTCTCCCTCGGCATCGGTCAAAGCACCTACACCGGGTTTATCCTTCACATAGACCATTGCGCCGACGATAGGCTCGCCGTTTGTATCAACGACCACACCCTGAAGCGTAAACGGCTCAGATGTTTGGGCGTAAGTTTCCACTGCCATAAACGACAGCAGAAAGGCGCATATAAATAATATTCGTTTCATATTTAGGTTTTGTTTTATTGATAATCAGCTTTATTCGGTAGCTACACGACGAATAGCATAGTTCTCGCTATCACCGACATAGAGGTTACCCTCCGAATCAATGACACATCCCACAGGATAGTTGAACTTAGACTCATCTGCCGCACCATTTACATAACCCGGTGTTCGAGCCACTCCGGCATGAGTTACTACATAGCCGGTTGTAAGGTTAATCTTGCGGATACAATGGTTATTGCGGTCGGCAACATAGATATACTCGCCATCACAGCACATCTGGCAAGGCTCATTAAACTGCGCCTCGGCGAGCGTACCGTCGAGGTGACCCGCCGAATTCAAACGACCGGCCCATACCTCAGCAACATCATTTACAAGGTCATACTTATAAATACAATGCTTACCCTTTACCGAGAGATAAACGATGTTATTGTCAGTGGGGTCAAATACGATTCCGCATACATCACCACGCATTGTCTTTGTAGCCTCGGTTGTCAAGTTCTCACCCTTACCTGTAACAGGGTCAAAGCGACCTGCAGAGCCCTCGTTTGTAAAGAAATAGAACTTTCCATCCGATGGATTCATCTCAAAGTGAGAACGCGCACCCCAACATGTCATGTCGTTTGTGAAAGGAGGATAATCATCAAACTTCAAATTACCCATCGCAATGCTGGCATAATCCTCAATTGCGCTCAATACACCGTAGCCATCATCCTCCATCTGTGAGCTCCACCAATAAATCTCGTTGGCGTTGCAATCGTAGCCGACAGTACCGAAACCGAACCAACGGTCCAAATCGTGTACAGCCTTGATGCTACCCGCCTCCTCGTTGAGCATATAGATGCGGTTTACATTCTGCCATGAACCTCCGGGAACGCCGTTTACGACGAAGAAGAGGTTATCATCGGCATCAATAGCCATCGAGCGCTCCAACTTCTTCGAGAACTGAGCCGCAGCCAATGACATTGTGCCGGTAGGCATCTGAGCAGCCTGAACACCTCCCACAACGGTCGATACCGAAGTCTGGACAATGTAGTCGAAAATCTCCTTGAATTTAGCCGACTTCTTACCCACCTTCACGGTAATAACACACTCCTCGCCCGGGAGCTTCGGTGCCAAAACAAGCATACGGTCGCCCTTCGACGAGATAATCGTAGCCGGTTTCTCGTTAAACAATACGGTAATCTCATCGACATTGGTGCCGAAGTTACTACCCTCGATAATTACCTGTGTCGCTATCGGACCCTTCTGAGGCCAAAACGACTCAAGCGTGATAGGTTTATTAGGGTCGTGCTTTACTCCCCCGTCTACCTCGCTCTCCGAACACGACAGCAGTACGCAGCTCATCATCAGACAAGCCAACAACATCTGCAATCGTTTACAGTAATTGTTTTTCATAAGCGTTAGTTTTAGGAATTAATAATATTAAATTGGTTTAACATATATTTTTCAAATCTATGTTCTGTTTATTGCTCCATACCCCATGCAGGATTCGGCTCAGAGCCCATAAAGAGTTGCAACTCACCACCTGCGGCAATGTCGCCAAATGCGATATAGCTCTTATTGTAGGGCTTGCCGTTCAACTCGGCACGCTGGATATAGATGTTTTCGGGTGAATTGTTATGCGCACGAACGACGAACTTCTCGCCTCGGGCATACTTCTTGTCGAGCTTCACCGTAGCCCGGTCAAACACCGGAGAAGTTATCTCCATGCGCTCATCACCGGGGCATACGGGATGAAGTCCCATAGATGCCAGGACATACCATGCCGACATCTGTCCGGCATCCTCATTTCCCACAAGGCCCTCAACCTTGTCGGCATAAGCCTGACGGCAGATAAAGCGGCTCCAATATTGAGTTAGATGGGGGTATCCCAAGCGGTTAAACATGAATGGCACATGGTGTACCGGCTCGTTGGCATGGTTGTAATATTCGTTCCAGTGCATATCCTGAGGAGCCTTCTCGAAGAAATCGACAAGGTCGTCGACCATTTTCTCACGGCCACCCAACAATTCGGCCAATCCGTCGATGTTGTGAGGCACAAACCAGCCCTGCTGATAGGGTGTAGACTCCATGCAGCCATACCACTCTAAGGTGCGGGCATTCTCGGGCCATGCAACCCACTCCCCATTCGCCTTACGAGGGCGGAACCAGCCCTTTTCGCTATCGAAGATGTTACGCCACGCCTCAGACTTCTGCATAAATGCCGCAGCCTCCTCCGCCTTACCGAGTTCCTCGGCCAAGCGCGCTACACACCAATCGAAATAGGCATACTCCAAGGTGTGAGAGATACACAAGTCGGTTGGAGAGTAACCATACTCGTCGTTTCCGAACTTTGCCGACGAATTCACAGCATAGCGGAATGCCTCCTCGACATCATAGTTGCGAATACCCTTGACATAGGCATCGGCCAATACCGACACGGCAGGATTACCCAACATACAGCCCGAATAGGCGTTAAAAATCTCCCAACGCTCGAAATACTCTCGGCCGCTGGTACGAGCCTGCTCCATAAGCGAGCATATAACATCATTGACCATCGAGGGGTTGATAATTGTCTGCAACGGCATTTGGCTACGGAAAACATCCCAACCGCTGAATACGGTGCGCTTTATGAAGTCGCCCTCGCCCTGATGTACCTGTAAATCACCACCCACATAACGGCCATCCACATCGGTATGGATGCGGGGCTCGATCATTGTATGGTATAACGATGTGTAGAATATGCGTTTATCGGTGTCGCTACCACCCTCAATCTCAATGCAACCCAAAGCGTCGTTCCATGCGTTAAAAGCCCACGCCCGAACCTCGTCGAAGCTCTTATCGGCAATTTCGGCATCGAAATTACGCTTTGCGCCCTGCGTATCAACATACGAGATACCGACCTTCATCACGACCTGCTCGCCGGCCTCGGTTGCAAATTCGCCAAACAGGCCAATATACTCGCCTTCAATCTCGGTCTGACCCTTCACAATCGCAGCCTTGGCAACATGCTCCAAATACTCCTGCGACACGACCTCATCCTTCTTACGCGTCCAACCATCGGGTATGTCGGCACTCCAGAAACCGAACTCCTCGACAGGGCGGCTCAGTTCGGCATAGAAATATAGGGTATAGGCCACCTGACCTTCGCCATTTCCCCAACCTCCGGTCGCGGGAGTACAGCGCAGCCAGCCACTAAAAGCCTTGTCGCTCTCAATCTTGACATACTGACGCTCCGACGAGCCTCCAATACGACGCGCCAAATCGACCTGTATGCGCGACAGCTCACTCTCGGGGAATGTGAAACGCAACACTCCGCAATGAGGCATCGCCGAAGTCTCGACATCAATATCATAATCCGTGAGATGCACTCCATACCATCCGGCCTCGGCGCGCTCCGACGCTTTATCATAATGCGAGCGCCAACCCTTAACCGAGCCATCGGCAAGGCCTGCCACAGTGTGCAAATCGCCCGTCGTAGGCATAACGAGGAAATTACCCATCTCGCCAAACCAACCCACACCGCTCATCTGAGTCATGGCAAAGCCCTCGATTGAGGTGTGCTCCGAGCTGTAACCCGGGGCATTATCGCCTCCTGTGATGGTATTGGGACTCACCTGCACCATGCCAAATGGCGTTGTAGCTCCGGGGAAGGTCTTTCCCAGGCCGTGATACACTCCGGCTGCGTCGGTGCTGGTACTTGCACCCACAAAAGGATTCACCCACGATGCCGGCTGAGGCTTCTCGACCGCGCAACATGCGGTCAACAGCACCAATATAGCTACTACGGACAATGCTCTTTTCATACTATTTCCGATTGTAAATTAATAATGTCTTTATGCCAAAGCGAGGAGCCGAGATGTCGACACTACACCCCTCTGCACCCCTCTGCAAAGCGAGATATTGCAATGTTTTTCCATTTAAGTCTATCTCAGCAACCTTATCACACTCTCCATTAATCAAGAGCTCACACGGCGACTCATCGCCCGAAGCGTTATAGAGGCGAACTATCACTCCCTGCTCCACGGGATACGCCGCAACAAGTTCGTATGCTGAGTTAGCAACCTCGAGCAAAGAGTTTCGCTCGACATCGGCATCGGCATGTAGTGAGCACACGAGAGGCTCACTGCGACGCGCCCTCACCTGCTCCAAGCGGGCCGCATCCCACTCACCCTGATGCGGTACTAAGGCGCAACGCATCGTAGTCTTACCCATTATAGGATAGCGGCGACCCCAAAGGCCCGCACCCGAGTATTGTACGGTGATGCCTAAGCCATCCTCCTTGCTGTAACGATACGATGTCGTGTGGTCGGTCATAAGAGCCAAGCCGCGACCTCCCTGCTTCGGCTGAGCAACATCGACCCAATGCAGGATGATGTTATGTTTGATATTATCCCAACTATTGAAATAGGTATCTTCCAACCCACTGCGGCAGACATCAAATGGTGCATTTTTATCCACCACAACATCACGCAATACGGTTGGGAACATCATATTAAGCTTAAAACGGTCGTCATAAAATGCGCGACGATTTGCCGTATGCGCATTGCGCTGGAAAAACTCGCCTATACCCTCGTTGTGCTGCCAATCAATAGTCAACTCCACATCAATGTCAGGTGAGCCCTTGCGAATGGTAATACGCTGGGTAAACGGATGCGAGGCAATTGTGCCCTCCACAATCAGCAACTGCTCAAAATCACCCCTACGCCCCACACTCACACGGGCAGGCTCCTCGGTCGAGGAACGGAATGTGCGCTGGTGATAAAAATGGCCTCGCAGCTCACCCAAGCCATATTCTGCCTTCTTATCGACATAATTGAACTCACGATTGCCCTGCTTTACAACAAGTTCGCTGATGACTCCTCCACGCGAGGGGTCTACCGTGATGCGATACAAATCATTTTCAATGCTGCAACCCTCGGCATTTGCCTGCGCAGCGGTCTTCTCACCAAGTCGCTCCATGCGATATGTAGCATATCCGAAAGCTGGAACATCGGCCACAAACCACACCATCGCGCCATCGGCATATGAGTCAATCCTTGCCCCACAATCGCCCACAACAGCCACATCACATCCGCTCCATGCCTCCGGCATCTCAACACTCACAACCTCCTTGCGCGCCGAGCCCTGAGTATTCCAGACGCGCAAAATGGCCTGCTCTCCACTGCTCCACTCCTCGCCGGCAATAGCACATTGAGCACCTTTGATAATATTTACAGCATTGACATCGGCCGCCTGAGTCCATCGCGCAATCCACTGGGCCCAAGTACCCCTGCGATGCAATCCGTTATATGGAACAATCCAAGAGTCGTGATGCTGCGCCAACATCAGCGTACGCCACGCCTCGTCGATTTCAGCCTGCGGCACTGCATACTTCGCATCGAGCACCGATGCCATGGTCGCAAACTTCTCGGCCATAGGCACAACATCCTCCGAGTGTCGGACCTGACGAGCTATGCGCTGCAGCACCTGAGAGCCCCACATCAACGCCGGGCGCACATCCTCCTGCGAGAAATGGTAATCCTCGGCGCCCTTTTCCACGCCGAGAATCTCGAAATACTCACGCCAAGTAACATATTGCGACCTGCGCTTCATATGGTCGCCATATCCGAGCCACGGGCCGTTACGCCACCCGGCATCCTGAAAACACATACCCACCGGATGTTTAATACCCGCCTCGCGACACGCTCTCAAGTAACTCTCCTGATTTCCCCATGCGGTAGTCTGCCAAACAGAATTGGGGAGCAAATCCTCGCACTCATAGCGGGGCGAGGTAAGAATCGAACTACCATCGGGGCCTATCCAATTCACCGTCTCGCCACCATAGGGTGCAGCATAGCCACCCCAACAAGTATTGGGGCACTTCAAAGTCGCATATTTATAGCCGAAAAGTTTAAGAATCTGAGGCAAGCAGCTCGTAAAACAAGGCTCCTCGACGGCATAAGTTACAAATTCGACATTGGGGAAATGTTCGCGAGTCTTGCGAATACCATACGCGAATTGGCGAATAAGACTCTCTCCCGAGATGTTGTAGCAATACGGCTGGGCATAAGTAGGATTTGTAAACTCCACTCGCGGAGATTGCGCCCACTGCTTCATTCGCTCATAATCGGCCGGGGTGTGCACAGCCACACTGTCCCATGTTTCGGGTTCAATCTCCAAGCATATTCTCCACTCGGGATAGTGCTCCAAAGACGAGGTTATGAATCGGGTTTTCCACTCCAAGGGGTAGTGGCCATAGACTCCGCCATGATAGCCATCGACGAAATATGGCTTTTGCGCCATAGCGCTACCACAAAGCAACAAAACCAACACACTCATCACACTCCTCAAGCCACGGAGAATAACTCCCGGCCAGAGGAGTGTGTCGAGATAGCGATGTTGGTTTCGTTTAGGTTGGTTAGTTGTTCGCATAAGCCCAAATTTTGACGCATTTCGTCATTTTTCTTTTGCTTATGCAAAATAACCCAAATAGTTAAAGAAAAGCTATTACATTAAATATATAGTAATACTAAAAGTAGACTTTCAAAATTGCTAAACACTTAATAATCTAAGCATTATCCTTAGCCTCAGACTCCTTTTCGGTAAATTCTGATGTAGTCGAATGTGGAATCAACAAACGCATTTTGGCAATTTCTTTCTCGATATTTGTAATATGTGGCAGCGTTTTGCTCTTAATCTTGCTCTTATAATTGTATATCGTCTGCGACGAGCATTGCAGGAATTCTGCTATTTGGGCAATATTGGTAATACCCAAGCGCATCAGAGCGAAGATACGCAACTCGGTGTTCAGACGCTTATCCTCAATCGTGTAGCGAGCCTCGGGTACAAGCAGCGCATTGAATCGCTGGATAAACTTCGGGCATATATTGAGGAAAGCCTCATCAAAGTTGCGCATAAGCTCCTCGATATCATGCTCCAACTCCTTGGTCGACGGCTTATAGAGCGACTCGGCCTGTTTGTTTTTTATTTTGTGATTTACCTCCTTGCGGTAAAGGTGCAATTTATTGATATAATCCGAGCATTGCTTCATAAAGTAGCTGATATACTGCTCCTTAACGAAATTCGCCTCACTCAACTCGGCATTTATCTTGCTGATATTCTCACGCGACAGGGCAATGGCATTTTTCTGTTTGCGCACCGTAAAGAGCAACACGATAAGTATTAGGAACAACAAACTGAGCACCACAATACCTATGGCCAAGATTCGCTGATGCACGGCCAGGCGCTTCATGTAGTTACTCTCGATAATAGGCTGCATGCGGGCAATCACGGTGCTCTTAAAGCGCGAATTGTAGAAATTCGAATCCGCCAACGCCGACTTTATATAATTATACGCGCGCGCGATGTCACCCGCTTCCGAGAGATTCGAGGCCAAAATCAACAGCGCCTCATTCTCCTTTACGGCAAGTTTTATATCGGTGATGGCAGCCAACTGCAAATAATAATTTTCCAACTCTCGATTCCCCAAGCTACGGTAAAGGCTCGCGATGAGCATACTCTTCATTGCATAGCCATGAGTATCGGGTTCGGTCTTCTTAAACTGCGCCAACGACAAATCAAGCGCCTCGTTATACCGTTTGGCATGCTGCAACTTAAATATTTTCTCGGTTTTGTACAACTCGGAATCGGGTGTCAAACCCCACATTAAAGTGTCGCGTACATTATCTATTTTGATTGCATATTCATCCGCCAAACGCTGATTATTCGAATACTTCTGCAACTGCTCGTAATAGCGAATTTTATTCCAACAATATGCAGACTTCTGATAACCCTCCAACGAATTAAAATCAATTTGACCAAACAACTCTTCGGCTTGCAGAAACAGACCCGATGTAGAATAATTTCCGGCTAAACGCAATTGGCTGTTGATTAATCGCTCCTTGTCGCCCAACTCCTTGGCAATGGCGATATTTGCCACGATATAGCGCGTTGCCGAGTCGCACAAAAACGAAGCATATGAGTCTATAATCTGCTCGTTTAACGAGAAGACATCCTCTTGTGATGCGACACTCGTGCGCTGCTGCTTAAGAGATTCCAAAGCAGCAAGTTTCCGCTCGACATACACAGCTCGGTCAGCAATAGCTTTATCGAGCGTAACTAACAGAGTATCAGCATTTACCCCCCCCCTTGCATAAATCGAAAGTGAGGTTATGATGGCACAAAAAAGCAGTATGGTTCTTCTCATGGCATTCGACTATTAGTTTTATGCAAATTTAATAAAAAATTAATAACTATTCAACATTTCAATAACTATTTTAACTATCATTTTATATAATATGGTCTACGCGCAAAACAGGCTCACCGACATCAAAGCTTGACATACGAAAAGGGCCTGTCTATTAAATTTTAGACAGACCCTTGTTTGGTCAGAAGTCGTATCAGAAGTCGTGTCGCAAGTGGGATTTCAAGGCTTGCGAAGTCCGAAAAAGCGGAGTCTGCTTAAGCGCAAATGAGCATTTTGATGCCGAGCGTGAAGCAGAAAACACCTTGTCGGGCAACTTCAACTGCTACTGAGGAATCATTGTAAAGCTCCACTCATAGTTACCGTCGGTGAGGAGTCGGCACTCAGGCTCTGGAAGCGAACCCCAACTATCGTAGCCACCCACACCCGTCTGACGGTAGTCGATATTAACCACGATGTAATCATTCTTAGAGGTGTCAATATCGTTGGTGTGCATCTGGCGACGGCCACCCTGCGTATTGGTGTCGCCCTCGAAGAAACGACGCCACTGAAAGTCGCGCTTGGTGTTGGTCAAAGGGTCGTATTCGTCCCAACCGTTGCACAACACATTAAACTCCATCCTATCGGCAGCGACAATCTTCAATCCATCGAACGCAATCCACTCCACATCGGTATGGTGACCCGTCTCCTGCGGGCGCACATAAGGATAATGTTCGGCCGAGGCGGTTGTATGATACAGACCCGGTAGCGTGCCGTTGTTCCTATCCCAATAGTTCTCCTCGGGGCCGCGACCATAGTATGCGAAGGCCTCCATCGAGCGTGGCAGATAGAACTCCAAACCCAGACGAGGCAACTCGGGCAGATTCTCGCCCTTACCACCCCGGTACTTACACTTTACGGTCACAAAACCCGCCGAGTTTACTATATAATCAACCGTAAGCATAGCGTCGTAGGGCAACCCATAGTCAGCCGAAATGGTTACGCCATTTGCGTCATTCTCGACTCGCGTTGCCACAACATTATGGAAGCAGGTGGCCTTAAACCACTCATAGCAACGCTTGGGTGCACCATTGCCGAAGTCGTTGTCAGTAGAGGCACGCCAGAAAATTGGGCGGAAACCGTGGTTATTATCATCCTTATAATGATTGGGTGCAAAAAGCTCGCGACCGTTATACTTGTAAGATGTCACATGACCTATCATCTTGAAGAATACGAACTCGACCTTCTTGCCCTTGACCTTTACTTCATAGATGTCCTCCTCGATGCTTAGCTCGTCACTCGCCTTTGCGGCGTAGTCGGTGCGCGAGGCCTTCTGCAACTCAAAGGCGTCGTGGGCTATTATCCAGCCTGCGGGAATGAGCCTATCGTCGGTGAGTGTCACAGCCTCCAACTTCAGCGTATAACTCTTATCGGCGGCCATCTTCTTCAATGCCGGAATGGTGATTTTCGTGCGTGACTGAGGAGCCACATCGGCCCGAAGTTCGCCACTTCTGACGGCCTTACCGTCGGCGAGATATGTGTAGCGGAACTTATAGCCGCTCAAGTCCTTGAAGTAGAAGCGGTTTTCAATCTCGTACTCGCCCGCAGCCTCACCCTTATGGAAAGCTATATCGCTATACACCCACTTCACCTCGGCCATGGCGGGATGCTCCTTGCGGTCGGGACCTATGATGCCATTGCAGAGGAAATTAGCGTCGCTCGGCTGATTCACGCCGTAGTCGCCACCATATTTCCAATATTTCACGCCATTTTCGTCGGTTGCAGCAAAGCCCTGGTCAATCCAATCCCAGATGAAGCCTCCTTGCAGATTGGGGTAGGCGTAGATATGTTGCCACTGGAACCACAATCCGCCCGTAGAGTTACCCATCGAGTGGGAGTATTCCGACGGCACCAACGGACGGTCGGCACCTTTTATACCTCGGCTCTCGAACCACTTTGCGCCAGGGTATTGCGGCACATACATATCGCTATTCCACTCCCACTGCGCACGCTCATAACAGATGGGGCGATTCATACGGCCATCGCCCTTCTCCTTGGCAGCCACAAGGTCGTAGCCCAAATAGAAGTTGTAGCCGTTACCCGCCTCATTGCCGAGTGACCAAATGGTTACGCAGGGGTAATTTTTGTAAATCTCGTACATATTGTTGATGCGGTCTAAGTGAGGCTGCTTCCAATCGGGATTATTGGCAAGCGTGCGACCCTTGTCGAGGCTGTAACCCATACCGTGCGACTCGATATTGGCCTCGCAATAGACATAAATACCAATCTCGTCGCACAATTCATAGAAACGGCGCGGCTGCGGATAGTGAGCCGTACGCACTGCGTTGATGTTGTTGCGGCGCATCAACTCCAAGTCGTGACGCATATCCTCCTCCGAGATGTAGTGACCCGTATATTCATTGTGTTCATGGATATTCACTCCCTTGAACTTCACAGGCTCTCCATTTACCAAAAATGCCCAATGGCGCTCGTTGAGTTGCTTGATTTCGAAGCGTCGGAAGCCGACATTAAAGGGGACATACTCCACCTTATCGCCACATTTGATGCTCATCATCAGGCGATAGAGGTTGGGCTCTTCGGCCGACCACTTGGCAGCATTTGCCACCACGCCCTCAAACTGCACATTATCGCCACCTTTAGCCCCGCGGCTCTCGGCCAGCACGATATTGCCTGCGGCATCGCTGAGTGAGTAGCCCACCTCGCAAACCCCGTCGCCCATGGTCTTAATGTTTAACTTAAATAGGCCGTCACGCAACTCCTCGCCAAAGGTCGAAACAACCTCGAAGTCCTTTATCGAGGTCTTCTCCTGTGCCGTCAGATACACATCGCGCTCAATGCCGCTTATGCGCCAGAAATCCTGACATTCGAGATAGGAGCCCGTAGACCAGCGGAAAATCTTCAACACCAAAGTGTTTTCGCCCTCCTCGACATAGTCGTTTATCAGGAATTGGGCGTTATCTTTCGAATCCTCGCTATAACCCACTTCGCGGCCATTGATATAGACATATACGCCCGATTTGGCTCCGGCCAGATTGAGGTATATGTTTTTCCCGCACCACTGCTTGTCGATGGTAAATTCTCGGCGATAGACTCCCACAGGATTGGCCTCGGGAAGTTGCGGCGGTCGGGGGTTGTGAGTCTTAAACTCGTAAGGATGATTGGTGTAGATTGCCACACCATAACCTTGCAACTCCCAGTTGCCCGGCACCTTAATATCGTTCCACGACGAGGAGTCGGTCGCCGGGTCGACGACACTCTCGGGCACCATGCCATAGGCATCGAAATATAGAAACTTCCAAGTACCATTGAGCAGTCGATAGTTCTCCGATGCGGCAAACTCACGACACGCCGCCACCTTCTTGTCGGCATAGGTAACAAACTCGGTACGAGGATATTCGCGTCCCACCTGCACCGTCGCAACATCTTGCCAATAGGGAGTTTGCGCATGGCTCACTACGCAGGCAATGAGCAAGCATGATAACACGATATACTTTCTCATAATTTCGATGTATTTTTATTTAACAAGGTAAAGATAATAATATGCACAATTTTTAGCAAATCCCGACCGAGAAAATTTGTTATCCGCCCAATTTTTCATAATTTCGCACGGGAAAGCATGAACTTACCGTTTTTTGACAAACAAAAACCCGAAATAATATGAGATTTTTATTATCTTTTTTTACAGCCTGTGTGCTTATGAGTTCAAATGTTGTGGTTGCACAAGAGCAACCGGCCAAACTACTGACAACTGCGGATGTTGTACTCAATCGCGAGCTTTCACCCAAGAATCTCCACATCCAGTGGATTGGGGCCTCGGATAGCTACGCCACAACCCGGGAGGATGCAATCATCGCAACCGATGCTCGCACCGGCAAGAGCCGCACTCTCATCACAAAGCAGGAGATTTACGAGCTGATTGAGGTGAAATTCGCCTTCATGCCTCGCTATGCTTTCAATGCCGAGGGCAATCTTGTTGTAAGCACGCCGACTGAAATCTTCACCATCGACCTCGAGGGCAAAAACATTATTTCACGCCATAAAATCCCATTTGTCGAGGGCAAATCGTTGGCAAATATGTCGCATCAGCCCGGGGATGGTCCGCTGTTTGCCTACACAATCGATAACAATCTATATCTGTTTGACGGCGAGAAACATACGGCTGTAACTGCATTTGAGGATAAGAATATCGTTTGCGGACAGAGCGTAAGCCGCAACGAGTTTGGCATTACGCATGGTATTTTCTTCTCACCCGACGCCTCGCAGTTGGCATTTTTCCAGAAAGATGAGTCGCGCGTAACGGACTTCCCTTTGCTCGACATCACAAGCCGCACGGGCACGCTTAAGAGCATAAAATACCCGATGAACGGTATGGCCTCGGAACATGTCAAATTAGGCGTTTACAATATCGCATCGGGCAAGACCATCTATCTGAATGTGACGGAGTTCGACCAGGAGCGTTATCTCACCTGCATCACTTGGTCGCCCGACTCAAAGCGCATCTATGTGCAGGTTTTGGACCGCGCCCAGGAGAATGTCGCGCTCAACTCATACGATGCCTCAACGGGCGAGAAGATTGCCACAATTCTCACCGAGCACAACGACCTCTTTGTCGAGCCGCAGCACGACCTTGTATGGCTCGGCGATGGTTCAGGCCGCTTTATCTATTCGACCAACAACCGCGACGGTTACTTCAACCTCTATCTTTGCGACGATAGCGGCAATGTGGAGCGCCTGACAAAGACCGACGCCGATGTACAATATGTCGGTCAGAACGAAAAATATGTATTCTACACCTCTGCTGAGGTGTCGCCCGTGGATAATCACCTCTTCAAGGTCGAGCTCAAAACCGGCAAGCAGACCCGCCTCACCACAGCCGAAGGCTGGCACAACATCTCGATGAGCAAGAGCGGAAAATATTTCCTCGACAACTACTCTTCGCTCAATGTTCCGCGCGTTATTGATTTGGGCCGCACCGATGGTAAGCCCGCGCAAGAGTTATTCCGCGCACCTGACCCCACCGAGGGCTACAACTTCCTGCCCATCGAGCTCGGCACGGTAAAGAGCGCCGATGGTAAGTACGACAACTATTACCGCCTAATCAAGCCGATGAACTTCGACCCCACAAAGAAATACCCCGTAATTCTTTATGTTTACGGAGGTCCTCATTCTCAGATGGTTAAAAATACCTATCAAGCTCAGCTTCGCCGTTGGGAGATGCTTATGGCGCAGCGTGGTTATGTAGTTTTCGTGATGGACAACCGCGGTACATCGAATCGTGGTGCTGACTTCGAGAAGGCTATCCATCGCCAGTGCGGTCAGTGCGAGATGCAGGACCAGATGGCAGGCCTTAACTGGTTGCTTTCTCACGAGTGGTGCGACCGCGAGCGTGTGGGCGTGCACGGCTGGAGCTATGGCGGATTTATGACTATTTCGCTCATGACAAACTACCCCGAGGTGTTCAAAGTCGGCGTTTCGGGTGGCCCCGTAATTGACTGGAAGTGGTACGAGGTGATGTATGGCGAGCGCTACATGGACAACACCCACAACAACCCCGAGGGCTTCGAGAAGACCTCGCTTATCAACAAAGCCAAGGATTTGAAGGGAAAATTGCTTATTTGCCAGGGAGCAATCGACGGCACATGCGTATGGCAGCACTCATTGAGCTTTGTTCAGGAGTGCATCAAGCACCATATTCCGGTTGACTATATGCCCTACCCCACAGCCGAGCACAATGTCTTCGGCCGCGATGCGGTGCACCTCTACGACAAGATAACCTCATATTTCGTGGATAATCTGTAATTCATTTTCGAAAGAATCTCAACAAAAGAAGCTGCCGGAATGTGCTGTTCCGGCAGCTTCTTTTGTATACCTACATCACAATCATTTCCGACATACATTACCTCAAAACAGACACAATAATCGGCGAAAAAATGTGCTAAAAAATGTATATACATTTTGGTCAAACCAATTTTTATTGCTAACTTCGCAATGAAAATATACAAAACCAATTTATTAGTAATTTTTAACATAACATCACCTATGAATCTATTATTTATCGGCGGATTGGGCGCAACCGAAATTTTCCTTATCGTACTTGCACTTTTGCTCCTGTTTGGTGGCAAAAAGTTGCCCGAACTGATGCGTGGCGCCGGCCGTGGCATCCGCGAGTTCAAAGATGCTGTAAACACAGCCACTTCGGACGAGAAGAAAGAGGAGAAAAAAGAGAATAACGAGTAACACTGCCCGATGAGTAGCCAGCCAATAAACGACGAAGCCGACATGACCTTTGGTGAGCATCTTGACGAACTGCGCAAGATTCTCATGAGGGTCATTGGTGTATTTGTGGTTTTGACCATCGTGATGTTCTCGATAAAGGGCATCGTCCTGGATGTGGTATTTGCACCCATTCGCGAAACATTCCCGACCAATCGCTTCTTTGCGTGGCTGGCCGAGGTGCTCAATTCGGAGGCCCTGAATATTCATCCCGAGAACATAGGCCTCTACAACAACAAGATGGCCGGGCAGTTTATGCTCCACATCAAGAGTTCTATTATCGGAGCTTTTGTCATCTCGTTTCCCTATCTGATTTGGGAGTTGTGGCTCTTTGTCAAGCCCGCCATTCCGCCACATCAGCGTCGTCGCAGCATCCGCTATGTTGTCGAGACGCCTATTTGGTTTTTGCTGGGTCTGTTGTTTGGCTATTATGTGATTGCTCCGCTGGCAATCAATTTCCTGGGTAACTACGAGGTGAGCGACCAAATCAACAACATAATCGAGGTCAATTCGTTTATGTCGACTGTGATGGGTACATCATTCGCCGCAGCCGTGGCCTTTCAGTTGCCGCTACTTATTCGCCTGCTGGCGACAATAGGCATAATGACAGCCGAAGGTATGCGCCAATATCGCAAGGTGGCGGTTATCGTGTTGCTGGTTTTTGCCGCTATCATCACTCCGCCCGATGTGGTGAGCCAGGTGCTCATCTTTATTCCTTGTTATGCGCTTTATGAGTATGGCATTCGCATAGCCACCAAGATTGAGGCTCAAAAGGCCAAGGAGGAGGCCGAGTACCAAGCCCGAGTGCAACAGGAGCAAGATGCAGCGCAGGAAAACGACGATAACATAGCGGAGAGTGAGGCCAACCCACAAGAGGAAAGCGAAATAGAATAAAAGCCACACGCTGTTACATTGCAATTTACCAAACGCATGGGGTCATGTAACCGCAACTCACTATTAAGCAAGCAATTGCCCGATAAATGACTCTAACTTGGCGGTTACTAAATATTTAACAAGATAGGTTTTCGCAAACTATTTAGTTTATTTTGCATAAACTACTAATTTGGCGAAACAGCAAGATATAGACAACAGATAAGAAAAATGGACCGCTTGGGATTTTTTAAGCATGGACTCTCGTCGGTAATGGAGGCTGCGCAAGCAGTCGTGGGATTGAAAAAGGCCGCCGAGACATTCACCGAAGCGGTCGACGAAGCCTTGAGGGATGTATCACCCGGCTTAGGGCTGTTGTTACCCTCGATTGATGCAGCAATGTACGACTCACCCTCCGGAACACTCTACGAAGTGGGACAGATGGGTTACACAAAGGTCGAGGCGGGATGCTACTACAACGGCACCGCATATGGAACGAAGCCCGAGGAGTTGCTGCAAATGGCCAAGTCGTCGGGGTTAAAAGTTTTGGGATTACACCTCAACAAGTTCTATGAAAAAGAGAGCCAACCTCAAGAGTCGGAGCCGACAGAGCAAGCCGCAGATAGCACGGCCGAAGCTAAGGCAGTATTTTTAGGTCCACAGACTACCGCTTGGTGGGAGAAGGCTATGGATTGTGCCCGAGCGATGAATTGCCGATTTGTCACGATGTCAAAATTCCCCGAGGAGGTGTCGGAGCAGACCATCGAGGAGTATGCCGAATATTTCAACCTTGTGGGCGCTATGGCCAAAGAGCGAGGCCTACAATTCTGTTTTCACCCCTCGAAAGCGGAGCTGCAACCGCGTGGCGAGAGCTCGATTTTCGGGGAGTTGGCGCAGCGATGCCGCAAGGATGTGGTATGGTTTGAGTTGGACTCTTTCGAGGCTCATAAAGCCGGGGCGGACCTGTGCGAAATAATGCAGGCATACGCCGACAGAGTCGTTGCCCTGCACCTGCACGACTACAACATCACTTGCGAGAGTGGCAAGATTGACTTTAACAAGATTATGAGTCAGGCCGC
Organism: Alistipes sp.; assembly: GCA_045125895.1. Classification (GTDB taxonomy): domain Bacteria; phylum Bacteroidota; class Bacteroidia; order Bacteroidales; family Rikenellaceae; genus Alistipes. The sequence continues at coordinate 32,919 of JBGVNT010000004.1, read as the reverse complement.
GAAGAGCAAGATTGAAGAGATTTTCATCGAGGTGAGCAGTTTCCCTCTGCCGCCTCAAAATTGCGCCGAGCGCAGCCTGCGCAATGTCGAGATGTTGGACAGCGTAAAAATATAGAGAACGGGAGCGAACGGGAGCGAACGGGGGAAACGCGTAAGCGCGTAAGGATATAGAGAACGAAAAAACGCAAATAAGATATACAATATCTAAAAACTATTTATTAACCTAAATACTACAGTTATGTCTAAAAAAATTTCAAGAGCTGATTTTTTGAAGACCTCAGCTACAGGTCTGGCAGCTATGACTGTTGTCCCATCGAATGTTATGGGTGCAGCATTTGGACACAAAGCTCCATCTGACAAGCTCAACATCGCCGGTGTCGGTATCGGTGGTCGCGGTGCAGGCGTATTGCGCGGCCTCGAGAAGGAGAACATTGTAGCTTTGTGCGATACCGATTGGAAGTATGCACAGGGCACATTTAATCGCTATGCCAAGGCAAAGCGTTTCTGGGATTGGCGCGAGATGTACGACAAAATCGGCAACGAGATTGATGCCGTAATGTGTGCTACTGCCGACCACTCACACGCATTGGTATCGGCATGTGCAATGGAGATGGGTAAGCATGTATATTGCGAGAAGCCATTGACCCACTCGGTTTACGAATCTCGTCTTTTGACTAAGCTCGCCGAGAAGAATGGTGTTGCTACACAGATGGGTAACCAGGGCTCTTCAGACGACGGCGTACGCCTTATTTGCGACTGGATTTGGAATGGTGAGATTGGTGAGGTTACCCGCGTAGATGCCTTCACCGACCGTCCTATCTGGCCTCAGGGCTTGATGCGCCCCACAGAGGTACATCCTATTCCCGACACATTGAATTGGGATTTGTTCCTCGGCCCGGCGAAGTATCGTCCTTATAATAATGTTTACCAGCCTTGGAACTGGCGTGGCTGGTGGGACTTTGGTACAGGCGCTTTGGGTGATATGGCTTGCCACATCCTCCACCCTGCATTCAAGGCTCTGCAGTTGGGTTCTCCTACAAAGGTAGAGGGCTCTTCAACCGCACTTTTGACAGATTGCGCTCCACAGGCACAGTATGTTAAGTATACCTTCCCCGCACGCGGCAAGAAGGATAAGGTTAAGCTTCCCGAGGTAGTTGTAAATTGGTACGATGGCGGTTTGATGCCTCCTCGTCCCGAGGGTTTGCCAGCAGGTAAGAACCTCAACGATGCAGGTGGTTGCACAATCTTCTACGGTACTAAGGATACGCTTATCTGCGGTTGCTACGGCCGTAATCCTTACCTCGTATCAGGTCGTGTACCTAAGGCTCCCGAGCGCGCTCGCAAGGTTGAGCTCACTCACTACGAGGATTGGGTTCGCGCATGTAAAGAGGACAAGGCTACCCGTCTTAACTCTATCTCAGACTTCTCGGAGGCAGGTCCTTTCAACGAGATGGTTGTAATGGGTGTATTGGCAGTTCGCTTGCAGTCATTGAACCGCGTATTGGAGTGGGATGGTCAGAACATGAAGTTCACCAACATCAATCCTGACGAGCAGATGCGTATCATGATTGAGGACGGCTTCTCAATTAAGGATGGTCACCCGACCTTCAACAAGACTTACACAGATCCGATTAACGCATTGGAGTTTGCTAACGAGATGATTAAGCACAACTACCGCGAGGGTTGGAACACCTTGTTGCCCGAGATGCCCAAATAGTTGATTTTAATTAAAAAAACAATAAAAGAAATGAAGAAGATTTTGTTTATGGCAGCTATGCTTTCATCAGCAATTTTGGCAAGCTGTGGTGGTCAGGAGGTAGATCCCAACACAAAGGTTTTGTTCGACGGTACTTCACTCGAGGGCTGGAGAGGCTATGGTAAGGACCATGTCCCCGCTCGTTGGGTTATCGAGGACGGTTGTTTGAAGTTCAACGGCTCTGGTGGCGGTGAGGCTCAGACCGGTGAGGGTGGCGACATCATCTTTGATGAGAAGTTCAAGAACTTCGAGCTCACTTTCGAGTGGAAGATTTCTAAGGGTGGTAACTCTGGTGTATTCTACTTGGCACAGGAGATTGAGGGTCAGCCTATCTATATCTCTGCTCCCGAGTACCAGATTCTCGACAACGAGAACCACATCGACGCAGGTCTTGGCGTAGACGGCAACCGCAAGTCGGCTTCACTCTACGATATGATTCCTGCAAAGCCTCAGAACTCAAAGGGTTGGGGTGAGTGGAACACTTCAAAGATTGTATGCTACAAGGGTACTGTTGTTCACTACCAGAACGATGTTCCTGTGTTGGAGTATCACTTGTGGACTCCCCAGTGGACCGAGATGCTTCAGAAGTCAAAGTTCTCACAGGCTGCTTGGCCTTTGGCATTTGACCTTTTGAACAACTGCGGTGGCGAGAACCACGAGGGTTACATCGGTTTCCAGGACCATGGCGACGATGTATGGTATCGCAACATCAAGGTTAAGGTTTTGGAGTAATCCAAGCGCAATACCAAATAAAAAACTGCCGGTTTTTGCCGGCAGTTTTTTTTATCCTAATACTACACAAAGAGCCTATCACGCCTGAATCTTATACCTCGACGGCGAGATACCGACCCTCTGCTTGAAATATTTCCCGAAGAAGGATTGTGATGCAAAATTCATCCTTTTCGCCACCTCTTGAACACTCAACTCAGCCTGCAAGAGCAACTCCTTGGCCCGACGAACGACGGCCTGGTCAATAAGTTTCAAAGCCCCCTTGTGAGCATGCCGACGGCACGCCGCCGAAAGGTATTTAGGTGTTACTCCCAAACAATCAGCATAATACTCCACACTACGCTCCACGGTGCATTTTTCGGCCAGAAGTCGCATAAACGAGTTGTAGAGCGACTCGCTTCGCAACATCTTTTTATCCTCCTCGGCAGCTGCATCACATACACCTACAACAGACGCAATAGTATAAAACAGCGACGAGAACAAAGATGATAAAATTCGGCTTTTATAGGGATTTTCCTCGCGTTCGACCACCCTTAACACCGCTATGACTATATTGTGCAGATGCGACGCATCGCGTGGCGAAAGTTCACGACACAACCTGCCACCCAACATGGCTCTCACCGAGATAAATTCGCTGATATTGGCAAAAATACGCTCCAAAAACGACTCAGAATAATAGACCACAAAGCCATCACAAGCCTTACTATATTTTGCGGCATCCACACAAGAGTCCTCATCCAGAAAAAAGACTCCATAACGATGCACCTCCACGCTACAACCGTTAATCACAAGCTTCGCCGTTCCACGACAGACCATTCCCACAGCAACGCCGCCTCGCGAAAGCGCCCACCTCCACGCCGACCCCAAAGCTGACAAAGGCATCAAAGCATAACTCTCGGTAATGTAAGTTTGCTCACAGCACTCACTAACGCTCCGCCGAGCAACCTCCTCCGAGCCTTGTTGCGTAATTTTCGTCTTCATAATTATATCGCTCTAACTAACGGCCTTCCTGCAATAAAACCCTACACCATATCTCCCTCTCGCGGACATACGATATTCAAAGCTCCATGCAGGCAACTAACCTTCATCGGGAAACTACCGCCACGCTGCCCATCCACATCGGTCTCTTCGTTCAGAGGTGTAACAAGCTTTAATTGACTTGTTTTAATGTATTTGAGCGCTCTTGTACGAATCCCCATCATGTGCAGCAGCAACGCCACAGCCGACTGAAACAAAGTTTCGCGCTTCTTCAAAAACAGACAATCAAACAGACCATCCCGAAGGTTCGACCTGCGCGCAAGCGGAACTCTGCCGGCTGTTTCACCATTAAACACCAAACCCATCAGCGTAGGATAATAGAAGACCTCGGCGTCGGTGGTTATGGTCAGCGGAATACCGTGAAAACGACGCAGTTCCTTCAGTGCTGCCACAGCATACGCCATGCGCCCGATGCGATGTTTCAGCTCCTCGGGAGTACGCTGAGAAGTGGTGGTAAAGATGCCGAAGCTGAAAATATTCACAAAATACAACGCCTCTTCACCCTCTTTATCAATATGTTCCACCTTGCCGCAATCAATCTGCTCCACCACCCCCGTCACAATCTGTCGGGCCGCCTTTACAACATCTTGCGACATGCCGATGGCTCCGGCAAAATCGTTTGCCGTGCCGGCAGGTATTACCGCCAATGCCGTCTTCAACCCCTTACTCATCAGGGAATTGACTACATAATTGATTGTGCCGTCACCACCCGCAACCACAGCCAAGTCGACATCCTCACGCCCGTCGAAAGGATTACGCCCAAATTGAATCGGCACCGGGGTTATATCGCACTCCACCGAGTTAAAGATATTAACCACATGTGCTATATTGCGCTCGATTTTGCCCTTACCGGCCTGAGTATTATATAACAGAATTGCCCGCCTCATACGCGAAGATATAATGTGTTATGCTACTGCTATTTATATCGACTGATAACCCTCTAAATACTTCAACGCCGGAGCCAACTTTTCAGAATAGTAGACCTCGAAGTCATCACCCTCGCCGGCTGCGATGAAATAGACCTTGATACCTTGCGGAGCCAGCTGCTTGGCAACTTCGATAGCCCGTTCTTTCCCCAACGCCATAAACATCGTACACAGAGCATCGGCCTCGGCACATGTCGCAGCCACCACGGTAGCTGAAAGCAACTCCGAATCAAAGCTGTATCCGCTACGAGGGTCTATCGTATGTACAACCTTTCGTCCCTGAGCATCAATATAATAGCGACGATAATTACCCGATGTAGCCATAGCGCAATCCGACAACGAAACCACCTGCTGAACATGCGCTCCGGGGGTGTCGTTACCCTCGAATGGAGTCTCAACACCTACACGCCAAGCCCCACCCTTAGGATTAACACCTCGGCAACGCACCTCACCTCCAATATCGACCATATAATTCTCTATGCCCAAATTTTCGAGCTCGGCGACTGCCAAATCTACGGTATAACCCTTGGCTATGGAGTTAAAATCGAGTTGCACGCGGTCATCCGACTTAATCAGTCGGCCATCCGAAATACGGATTTTATCAAAGCCCACAAACTCCATAATCGAGTCCACATTGACCCGTGCATCGGGATTCTTCCCGGCAAAACCATACGCCTCAACCAGCGGTTTTACCGTAACATCATATGCTCCACCCGAGAGTTTATATATGCGCTCGGCAAGTGTCAAATTATATATTATATGTGCATCCACGCTATCGGTCTGGCCACAATTCAAACGACTCAGCAGCGAGCGCTTATCGAATATCGACATCGAAGCCTTAGCCACACTGTCGATACGCATCATGCGCGCATAGATGTCGGATGACTGAAGGTCGGTCGCCGCGCTCACCTGCATGAATGTCCCGAGCATGGCACCTTCTACCCTGCAATACTCGGTTTGCGACTTGGAACATGCCGAAATCACCCCCAAAGCCGCCACCCATAATATTAAATTAAATAGATGTTTTTTCATACAAAAATATCTTTTTTCTTCAATTTTTCCACAACCTATTTACCCTAATTCATCTACTCGACAAATATACAAATTTCCATTGTCAAACCCATGAAAACAGAAACAAATATACATAATTTTGCCAAAAACCAACCCTTAGAAACCAAAACATCAAAAAAGCAGTGAGCAAAGCATCGTTTTTCGCTCTAAAAATTTGCCTCTTAATGAAATTAAGACTATTTTTGTCGCACGCTCCGGTGTTATTCACGGTAAGGGGAATGCACTGTGGAGTGGAACCAGGGTTCGAGCCGTTCTGGAAAGATGGCGGCGAGGCCCATAAAATCTTAATTTTTTTATGGCTTATTTAACAGCAGAGAAAAAGCAAGAGCTTTTTGGTCAGTACGGCAAGTCTAACACTGATACTGGTTCTCCAGAGAGCCAGATCGCGTTGTTTTCGTACCGTATCAGCCACCTTACTGAGCACCTTAAGAACAACAAGCACGACTTCGGTACCCAGCGCGCACTTTTGCGCTTGGTAGGTAAGCGTCGCCAGTTGCTCGAGTACTTGAAGGAGGTTGATATCGAGCGTTACCGCGCTATCATCAAGACTCTTAACCTCCGTAAGTAATACGAGGGTGAAAAGGGGTTGTCTGTCGAAGCAACCGACAACCCCTGTTTTTTATGACGACATTTTTATTGGACGATTTATATTTGACGAATTAAAATTTTTATGGAAGAAACAAAGTTGTACAACGCCGTACAGAAGGAGATTACACTCGCCGATGGTCGTGTTATCACGATTGAGACAGGCAAGTTGGCAAAGCAGGCCGACGGTGCCGTTGTTGTTAAGATGGGCGATACAATGTTGCTCGGTACGGTTGTAGCCGCAAAGGATGCAAAAGAAGGAACAGATTTTATGCCTCTTCAGGTGGAATACAAGGAGAAGTTCGCCGCATGCGGACGCTTCCCCGGAGGCTTTATGAAGAGAGAGGGTAAGGCAAGCGATGCCGAGATTTTGGTCGCTCGATTAATCGACCGCGCATTGCGCCCATTGTTCCCCTCGGATTATCACGCAGATGTATTTGTTACGGTAAACCTCATCTCGGCAGATAAGGACATCCAGCCCGACGCATTGGCAGGTTTGGCTGCTTCAGCCGCTTTGGCTGTGTCGGATATTCCGTTCGGAGGCCCAATTTCAGAGGTTCGTGTAGCGCGTATCAATGGCGAATATGTCATCAACCCCAACTTCTCACAGATGGCCGATGTGGATTTGGACATCATGGTGGGTGGTACTATCGACAACATCTTGATGGTCGAGGGTGAGATGAATGAGGTATCGGAGGAGGTTATGCTCGGTGCCATCAAGTTCGCTCACGAGGAGATTAAGAAGCACTGCGCCGTTCAGATTGAGCTTTCAAAGGAGCTCGGCAAGGATGTAAAGCGTACTTACTGCCACGAGAACAACGACGAGGAGTTGCGTCAGCAGATTATCGAGGAGCTCTACGACAAGGCATATGCCATCGCCACAAGCGGTACTGCAAAGCACGAGCGTTCTGAGGCATTCGAGGCTTTGGAGGCAGAGTTCGCAGCTCGCTTCACCGAGGAGGAGTTGGAGGAGAAAGCTCCCCTTATTCACAAATATTTCCACGACGATGTACAGAAGAAGGCTATGCGCAATATGATTCTCGACGAGGGTAAGCGCTTGGATGGCCGTCGTACCGACGAGATTCGCCCCATCTGGTGTGAGGTAGGTTACTTGCCCGCAGCACATGGTTCTGCAATCTTTACTCGTGGTGAAACACAGTCACTCACAACCGTTACTTTGGGTACAAAGCTCGACGAGAAGATGATTGACGAGGTTTTGGTTCAGGGTACCGAGAAGTTCACCTTGCACTACAACTTCCCTCCATTCTCTACGGGTGAGGCACGCCCTGCACGCGGCGTAAGCCGTCGTGAGATTGGTCACGGTCACTTGGCATGGCGCGCATTGAAGCCTATGATTCCCACAGGCGAGGAGATGCCTTACGCATTGCGCGTAGTTTCAGATATTTTGGAGTCTAACGGCTCTTCATCTATGGCTACGGTTTGTGCCGGTACATTGGCATTGATGGATGCCGGTGTTAAGATTAAGAAGCCGGTATCGGGTATCGCAATGGGTCTTATCTCGGATTCTGCAACAGGCCGCTGGGCTGTGTTGTCTGACATCTTGGGCGATGAGGACCACTTGGGCGATATGGACTTCAAGGTTACAGGTACAAAGGATGGTATCACCGCAACACAGATGGATATCAAGGTTGACGGTTTGTCATACGAGGTATTGGCAACAGCTTTGGAGCAGGCACGCAAGGGTCGTATGCACATCTTGGGCAAGATTACCGACACTATCGCCGAGCCACGCGAGGATTACCGTCCATTTGTTCCCCGCATCGTGCAGATTCAGATTCCGAAGGACTTCATTGGTGCTGTTATCGGCCCCGGTGGTAAGGTTATCCAGGATATTCAGAAGACAACTGGTACTACAATCACCATCACCGAGAATGACGAGTGCGGCGTAGTAGACATTTTTGGTGTAGACAAGGAGGCGTTGGATGGCGCACTTGCACGCATCAAGGGTATCGTAGCTGTTCCCGAGGTAGGTGAGGTTTACGATGGTACCATCAAGAGCATCGTGGCTTTCGGTGCTTTCGTAGAGATTCTTCCCGGCAAGGAGGCTCTGTTGCACATCTCGGAGATTGACTACAAGCGTTTCGAAACGATGGAGGAGACCGGCTTGAAGGAGGGTGACAAGATTGAGGTTAAGCTCATCGGCGTAGACCCCAAGACCAACAAGTATAAGCTTTCACACAAGGCTTTGATGCCCAAGCCCGAGGGTTGGGTAGAGCGTGAGCGCAAGCCTCGTGAGGGTGGCCGTCCTCGTCACGAGAAGAACGACAAGGATTCTCACAAGAAGTAAACAACACAATAAAACTTAATAAAATCACTATTTAACACCAAAAAAATTATGAAAAACGCATTGAAATTTGCTGCAGTAGCAGTTTTCGCACTCGGTTTGACCGGCTGTAACTGCTTTGGCAAGATGGCCAAGAATCAGGATGAGGTGAGCATCAGTTGCACTCCTGAGGTTCTCGTACTTAACAACGGCACAGTTGAGGCTGATGTAACTGTTAAGTTCCCCGTAGAGTATTACAACAAGAAGGCTGTATTGAAGGTTACTCCCGTTATCGTATTCGAGGGTGGCGAGGTTGCAGGTGCAACTAAGTATTTCCAGGGTTCTAAGGTTGATGAGAACTACACCGTAGTAGATTCATCTATGGGTGGCGAGTACACTCTTCATGTAGAGTTCCCTTACGACGCACGCATGGCGAAGAGCGAGCTTCAGCTTCAGGTTGAGGTTAAGTGCCCTTCTGGCAAGTGCAAGGAGTTCACTTTGGTAAATGCTAACACCGGCGCACTTCCTACAAAGGCTGAGAAGGCTGCTTTGGCAGAGGGTGGCGCAGAGGCTGCTGCTATCAAGAAGGCATTCGGTTACACTGTAGCTGTTGGTGTAAACACACTCCAGAGCGACTTGGACTACTCAGCTGTAATGGACAACACTGCTAACAACTACAAGAATGTTACTACCGTTGTAACTAAGGCTGACATCGTTTACGCTATCAACTCTTCACGCGTAACAAAGAAGGCTACCGAGACTGAGGATTTGAAGGCATTTGTTGAGAATGTTGTAGCACAGCTCGCTAACGACCGTGCAACTCAGAACCTCTTCGTAAACGGTTACGCTTCACCCGATGGTCCCGAGAAGTTCAACGACAAGCTTTCTAACGCTCGTTCTGAGTCTGGTCACAAGGCTGCAAGCAAGCTTTTGGCTGACACAGGTATGGCTTTGGACGCTGCATCTTACGGTGAGGACTGGGAAGGCTTCAAGGAGTTGGTTGCTGCTTCTAACATCGAGGATAAGGAGATTATCCTTCAGGTTTTGAGCCGCTACGAGTCATCTGTACAGCGCGAGGCTGAGATTAAGAACATGTCTGCAGTATTTACAGCTTTGAAGAAGGAGATTCTTCCTCAGTTGCGTCGTGCACAGGTTGTAAACAGCACAGACATCAAGGGTAAGACTGACGCTGAGATGAAGGCTTTGGTTGAGGCTGGTAACCTTGAGGCACTCGATTTGGAGGAGTTGCTCTATGTTGCTGACAATGTTTTGGAGTGCGCAAAGTGCGAGGCTACCGTTTTGGATTACGCTGCTAAGACATACAACGACGCTCGTGCTTACAACAACTTGGGTGTAGCTTACGCTAAGTTGGGTGAGGCTGAGAAGTCTTTGGCTGCATTCGAGAAGGCTGCTGCTTTGGGTCTTGCTGACAGCAAGCTCAACGACAACCTTGCATTGGCAAACCTTGCAAATGGTAATGTAGAGAAGGCTAAGCAGTATGCTGCTGCCGCTGAGGCTGACGCTAAGGCAATGGTAGAGGCTGCTCAGGGTAACTACAACGCTGCAGCTACTGCAGTTGAGGGTTACAACGCTGCTATCGCAAATGTTATGAACAACGACCTTACAGCTGCTAAGAAGGCTATCGCTGCTGACGCAACTGCAAAGGCTGACTACCTCCGCGCAGTTATCGCATCTAAGGAGGGTGACTTGGAGACTGCAAAGGCTCAGTTGAAGAGCGCAGTTGCTAAGGACGCTGCTTTGGCAGAGAAGGCTGCTAAGGATGTGAACCTTGCAAACTTGTTCGCAAGCGGTTTCGCTCTCTAATAGGTAGTTTAGATTTCGAACATCATACGAGGTTATCCTTTCATAGGGATAACCTCATTTTTTTTACATAAATAGTCAATAAATCGCGCTATTATATATAATAAATAGGTATATCAGCACATAATTTGTTTTGTAAGTAGAGTTTGATTTTGTATATTTGCAAAAGTAAAGTATAAACGCTGAAATTATGGAGTACGCTACTTGTTTGAAGGATTATGCTCCTGCGCCCACTGTGGAGCAGGTGAATGCAGAGGTTGAGAAGATGCGCCAGTTGGCCCAGAAGAACTACAACACCGATGTGTATAAGTTCTGTTACTCGTCTATCGACCTCACAACACTCTCGTGCAACGACTCGGTGGAGTCGGTTACGGCTTTTGCGCGTCGCTGTGCCGAGTTTTATCAGGACTACCCTCACATCCCCAATGTAGCGTCAATTTGCGTCTATCCACCATTCGTCGAGACCGTAGGTTTGGCCGTTGATGGCACTCCGATGCGCATCACAAGCGTAGCGGGAGGTTTTCCTTCGTCGCAGACATTCTTGGAGGTGAAGATGCTGGAGGTGGCTATGGCTATCGAGAACGGCGCCGACGAGATTGACATCGTGATAAATGTCGGCAAGATTCTCTCGGGAGCTTACGACGAGGCCGCCAACGAGGTGGAGGTATTGCGTGCAGAGTCGGAGGGCGCTGTACTGAAGACTATTCTCGAAACGGGCGCGCTAAAAACACCCGAGCTTATCCGCAAGGCATCGCTGCTCTCGATGGAAGCAGGCTCGGACTTCATAAAGACCTCGACGGGCAAGATTGATGTGGCGGCTACACCCGAGGCTGCGGTTGTGATGTGCCACGCCATAAAGGATTACTACGACAAAACAGGTCGCAAGGTTGGCTTCAAGGCAGCCGGAGGCGTTCGCACGGCCGAGGATGCGGCGCTCTACTACACCATCGTAGAGCAAATCTTGGGCAAGGAGTGGATTACAACCGATTTGTTCCGCATCGGAGCGTCGTCGGCCGCAAACAACATCCTCTCGTCAATAGAGGGCACACCGATAAAGTATTATTAGCAGAAATATTCTACTACACTACACCCTACCCCGACCTAATATCGGGGTAGAGTTTTATATAGCACCCCCACGCCCTCTTGGGGAGTAAAAAATAGCATTCTATGAAAACAGAAAATTGGAGAACATCGCTTTTGGAGTGGTTAAATATAGATTTTAGCGGGCTCGGCTGGTTAGAGCAATTGGCCTTTGCCTGCATAATCCTATTGGCCATAGCCATTGTAAACAAGCTCTCGCAAATTATACTCAACAAAGTTTTATGTCGTTTAGTGCGCGCCTCAAAGGCGACATGGGATGATGTTCTGCTCGACCGCAATGTCCTAAGCAACATGATAGCCATAATTCCGGCTATTCTCATGATAGTTTTGCTACCCTTTGTATTTGTGGGCGATGAAACAATCTATATCATAACGCAACGCCTCTGCTGGCTCTATATGGTGGCGATAGTGTTGCGTTTCACGCTCTCGTTTTTCTCGGCCTTGGCGCACATCTTAGAGGAAAAAGAGTCGAACAAGGATAAACCCATCAGGGGCATTGTGCAGATGCTGCAAGTGTTGGTCGTGGTGCTTGCCTTAATCATAATGGTGAGCATCGTTGTCAACAAATCGCCTAAATATCTGCTCACAGGCTTGGGTGCTTCGGCAGCAGTGCTGATGTTGGTATTTCAGGACCTTATCCTCGGCTTGGTGGCCGGCATACAGCTCTCGGCCAACAAGATGATGCAGGTGGGCGATTGGGTGCAGGTGAAAGATAAGGGTATAGATGGCACGGTAATCGAAATCACACTCACGACCGTCAAAGTGCGCAATTGGGACTACACCATTTCGACCATACAGCCTCAGGCCTTGGTCAGCGGCTCATTTATCAACTGGTCGAATGTCTTCGCCTCAGGCGGAAGGCGCATAGCGCGTGCGGTGAATATCGACATCCGTTCAATCCGCTTCCTCTCGGTCGAAGAGCTTGCACGCTGGCGCACCAATCCCTTAGTAGCGCAATTTATAGCCGACACCGAGCAGCGCATAGAGTTAGCCACGACCGCAGGCGATAAACTTACGGCGCAATCGCTGCGCATAACAAACCTTACGCTTTTAAGGCACTATATGCAGAGTTATATAAAGTCGCACCCGCGATGCAACAAGGATTTTACGGCAATGGTACGCCTCTTGGAGCCGACACAATATGGTCAGCCCATGCAATTATACTTCTTCTCGAACGACACCGTATGGGTTAATTACGAAGATATTCAGGCTCAAATATTCGAATATCTCTATGCTATAGCTCCGGAGTTTGACATCAACATTTTCCAACTACCCTCGGGAGAGGATATTCAGGAGTTTGCAAATGGCAGCCGCAAAAACAGTTAAATCAAAATGGGCCTGTCTAATAAGTTTTAGACAGGCCCTTATTGTGTCAGAAGTTATATAACTCGTTTTACCTCCATTTGGAATGGAATTGAGCACAAGAATCCAGACGGCTCACCGGCACATCCGACAAGTCACAATATCCGCGAGCATTGCGGTGAGAGCAATTTGAGCAGCAGCGTGTGCCACCATGGATTGTCTGCCCCCTATCCTGACGGCGAGCCCTATCTCCGGCAGAGCGACCACTGCCACCCGAAGAGCTGTCTGAATCCCAATCTCTATCCTCATCGTTTCCGCTACGATACGGCGAGTAGGAGTCCGACGACGAGCGGAAAAATATAACATATACAATCCAGGCAACAACGGCACAGCCCGCAAGTCCGAGAATAGTCGAGAAGAGATTCATAAAGAACGAACCCTTAAACATCTCGACAACCAAGACAACGAAACCGACACCCACACCCGCAAAACTCAGCAACATAGAGCCTTCAGGCATAACCGAGTTGCGTCGCCCTGAGAAAAAGAGCGTTGCAGCGATTTGCAAGCCAAACAGGAGTATCATGTTTACAAAATCGCTCAATATATCCCCCGCACCCGGCATAAGGAAGAGCACCACTTCGGCCAGGCCTATCATTCCCACTAAAAACAGACACCAACGCCACAGCCCATAGCGACTACCAAACAAAAAGCACACAACGAGCGCTATCAACAAATACTTGATAACCTGCGCCAAAAACATGATAACACCTGCATCATTCACGGCAATTACAGCACGCTCATGCCACGAATAATCCGTAGTATAATCGCCATCCGGCGAGATAAAGCCATTCACTATCGCGGCAGACTCGCATTGCGTAGCTGCATACGCCTCCTGAGCCGATATACTCATCAGAGCACACGCCGCAGCCACACTAACCAATATTACATACAAAAGATTCTTCATTATTGGGGTTGCTCTCAAAGTTCGATTATTCCACCACACTCTCCATCACGGCCTCCATGCCTACGCTATCAACAGCAACGGAATCAGCAACCTCCTCCTGTCCGGCAACGATATTCACCGTATCCTGCCGAGCGACATCGGTGGCCACAACATCCGCTTTAGGCTGAAAAATCTCTTCTGGCAACATACTCTTATAGCTACCGCTACCCAATATTGTAAATACTATCACCGCAACGATGGCCAACGACGCCACAATGCCAATAATTCTCTGTATCATAAGTTTTTATCTTTTTCGTTTATTCATTCCCTACTTCTGTCCGCCGACCTCGGCTTGTGCATCCACATTGCCCTCCTCGGCATTGTCGGCATATATGGTAATCTCGCTTTCGGGATGCTCCTTCAACCATTTCAAAGCTGCCTGAACCGCATCATCTATAACAAATATGTTATAATAAAAACCATCATCCTCCAAAACCGTATTACGCCCTATATAGGCTCGAAGTTGCGCCACCATGACATCGCGCGAGCGTACGAAATCCCTCGGCGAAGGTTTTACTCCATGGCGCGAAGCATATCGCACAAAGTCGTCGAACAGCGTCTTGTCGCTATCAAGCAAAGCTGTCAGGTCGGCAATATTTTGCACCCTATTGAGCGCTTCGCGATGCTTGTCGGCATACTCCATAGTGTAGCGGTACAGGATATTACGGCCCGTGACCTCGATGTAATATGACGAGATGTGGGTCGTATCCATCGGGATAAATATATCGGGCATAATTCCTCCACCTCCATACACCGTGCGGCCCTGAGGCGTAGTAAACCTTAGCGAGTCGGCAAAATGGATGCTGTCGGCCGAGAAGAACTCGTTGTTATTGTAACGACGCACTATGTCCATGCGATAGTCCAACTCCTCACCATTCACATACGGGCGCTGAATCGAGCGACCGGTGGGAGTATAGTAGCGCGCAATTGTCAAGCGCAAAGCCGAGCCATCGGCATAGGGTATCTGGCTCTGCACCAAGCCCTTGCCAAACGAGCGACGACCTACGACCATACCGCGGTCATTATCCTGCACGGCACCCGCCAAAATCTCGCTCGACGAGGCACTATCCTCATCCATAAGTATCACCAAAGCTATATCCGAAGCCAAGCCTCGGCCATCGCTGAATTGCTTCATCTGGCGGCCATTTCTATCCTCGGTATAGACAATAAGTTTACCCGCCGGAAGGAACTCGTTGGCAATAAGGATTGCCTGATCCAAAAATCCTCCCGAGTTACCACGCAAGTCGAAAATCAACTTCGTCATACCCTCCTGACGCAACTCGGCTATAGCCTTCATCAGCTCGATATGTGAGGTACGCGAGAACTGCGACAAGCGCACAAAACCGGTATCATCGTTGACCATAAATGCCGATTCGATGCTATGAATCGGTATTGCATCGCGCACAACCATCACATCCACCAAATCCTCGATACCTCGACGCTGCAACGAGAGTGTAACCTCCGAGCCCCGAGGGCCTCTCAGGCGCTTCATGATATCGGTTTGCGACATCTTAACTCCGGCAATAAGCGTATCGTTCACCTCAATGATTCTATCTCCGGCAACAACTCCCGCCTTGGCACTCGGGCCATTTGGCACAACATTCAGAACAACTACCGTATCGGTTGCGGCATTAAACACTACGCCAATACCATCAAACTCACCCTCCAACGGTTCGTTCATCTGCTGCATCTCGCGAGCCGGGACATAAACCGAATGAGGGTCCAGCTTCTCAATAAGCATAGGGATAACCAACTCCGACAGGGAGTCCATCGAAATCGAATCGACATACTGATGTTCGATAAGCATGCAGGTCTGCATGATTTTGTTGTTCACATTCAGGCCCGAGCGATTTATCAACGACATCAATTGTGTCTCGGCACGATTGCGCCCCACAAATTGGCCCAACATTATACCTGCGACAATGCCAATGGCAAGTATCAGCGGAAAGATTATCGCACGCTTGGAATTTTTATATTTCATAACCTAAAATAGACCTAAGGAGATAGAGTATTACAACAGCTATGCCGCACACTCAGGAGCATAACCTGAAGTTTATCTATACTGCAACCAATTGTTCCCTACTTATTCTTGAATGTATAGGTAAGGCCCAAAGTCAGCATCGAGTAGAGCTGCACCGAGGTATTCTGAGCCTTATCGTAGTTGAGTTGCAGATAAATGTCGGTCGAGATATACTTCGAAGCCTTAAACGAAATGGTATTGCGCCACTCGATGGTGGGATGCAAGCGCACAAACATAGGCACCGCCGCAGGCTTCGTTGCCTCATCAGCACCTGCGTCCTCCCAAGCCTTGAGCTCATTCAAATATCTGTCGTAAGCCTTGATTTTCGAGCTGCGGCCAACATTTGTAATCCAACCATAGTAGCAATAGAGGTTTGTATCGTATGCCAACCAATCGCCCTTACCCCACTTGCGGTTAAACTTCAGGTTCACTGACGAACCGCCCGTAAAGAGTGAATTTTTGTCAATATCTATACCAAACCATGTCGCGGCATTTTGTGCCTTGTAGTAATTGCGCACCTTATTGCTACATGCCCATGTGCCACTTGTAGACAAGGGGTTGAGTGACACCTCGATAGGGAATTTCGGCTTGGGGCTCTTGAAGGTAAAACCGACAGACACATCAAGATAACCGGGAGTAAACAGACCCGAAATGACATCGTCGGCCTCCTGCTCGGTACGCGAGAGATAGGTGTTCGAGAATTGGCTACGGAACTTCAGCAACGCCGACATCGCCCAATTCTTGCTAATTTTATGCGCCGGCTGAGTTTGCACCCAGAACTCATCAATATTTTTGAACCATACGCCCTCCTGCTTATTCTCGGTAACATCCACCTTGATGCGGTTGTAACCATACTTCGCACTTAAATCGGTTGCGATATTAAAATCACCCTTTTTGAATGTATGCTTAAGGGTAAATGTACCAAGCACCGTCATGGCGTTATCACCACCTCGGCTGTTGGTCCACGCATCGTTATACGAGGTCATCGAACCTTGCAGCTTGGCGTTAATCTCCAAATAGTTACGCTCCTTGCGAATACGCAAACGCTCGGCACGCGCCGCAGCCGCACTATAATAGTCGGTGCTGGCATCCATGGTCTTTAATTTCTCGGTAAACTTCACCTCACCACTCTTGGTTGTGGTTTTGTCCTCGACCGAAAATTGAGCATAAGCATCAACACTACCAAACACAAGGATAAAAATTGCAACATAGAAAAATCTCTTCATATCAAACACAATTATTTTGTTTACCTAAATCTTGAAATATTTCTTAGGGCAAAGTTAAGATTTTTCGTAAAAATAAGTAAATTTGTAGAGGATAATATTACAATAGAATTGATATGAAATATATAGGCGCACATGTAAGTGCTTCGGGCGGCGTGGATAACGCACCGCGCAATGCACACGAAATAGGAGCTACGGCGTTTGCTCTTTTTACGAAAAATCAACGCCAATGGGCCGCTCCCGCCCTTACCGAGGAGCAGATTACAGCCTTTCGTGAGGCTTGCGAAAAGTATGGCTACGCGCCACAGCAAATTCTGCCTCACGACAGCTACCTCATCAACCTCGGCCACCCCGAGGAGGAGGGTCTGCAAAAGTCGCGCGCTTCGTTCCTGCACGAGATGCAGCGTTGCGAGGCCTTGGGGCTGGACCGTTTGAATTTCCACCCGGGTAGCCACCTAAAGAAGATTTCCGAGCAGGAGAGCCTTGCACTTGTGGCAGAGTCAATCAACATCGCCTTGGCTAACACCAAGGGCGTAACGGCCGTAATCGAGAATACCGCAGGCCAGGGTTCAAACCTTGGTTATGCCTTCTGGCATTTGGCCTATATCATCGAGCGCGTGGAGGATAAGTCGCGCGTAGGCGTCTGCCTCGACACCTGTCATTCGTTCGCTGCGGGCTACGACCTCTCGACCGAACAGGGTTGCGAGATGGTATTCCGTGAGTTCGATGAGATTGTCGGCTTTAACTATCTGCGCGGCATGCACCTCAACGATGCCATGAAGGCCGTGGGCAGTCGTGTCGACAGACACACACCTTTGGGCGAAGGTTTTCTGGGAATCACACCCTTCCGCTACATTATGCAAGACAAACGCTTCGACAATATTCCTCTGATTCTGGAAACCCCCGACGAAGCTCGCTGGGCCGAGGAAATTGCCCTGCTGAAAAGCTTTGCCGAGGAATACTAAATAAGAACAAAAAGCCTATCCGAACAGATAGGCTTTTTCTTAAAATTGTATCACAAAGACTATTTTTGATTTTACTCACCCTTTGCCTCCAAGATAGGCAAACCGGCTTCGGTCGGGATGTAGATAACCTTGTTGGCCGAAGTATTCTGCTGGCGCACCCACAGATACTGAATATAGGTAGGCGTAAGCGAGCCATTCTCAATCTTGATAGCCTCGGCAGCACCCTGCGCACGCACAACCTCGGCCTGAGCATTGAGTTTCTCGGCCTCCAAATTGGCTTTTGCCTCCTCAATCTTAATCTGGCGATTCTGCTCGGCCTGCGCCAACTCGGCACGGCCCTTCATCTCCTGCTGCCATACATTATAGCGCGGAATACCAAACATAAAGAATGCCACGATAGTAGCAAACACAAAAGCGATGGCAAACACACCACCAGCTGTAATCTTGATGCCTGAATTTGTGTTACTCATAATTTTAAGTCTTTAGGTTTATAATTACAATCTGTCCAAACATTTACGAATCAGCGCGACGCAATCCCTAATCTCGTCATCCGAAATCACAAGCGGTGGCGAGATACGGAATGCCGTATCGCAATACAAAAACCAGTCGCTCAAGATGCCCTCGGCGATAAAAATATCCATCAGACGATACAACTTATCACTTTCGCCCAATTCGACTGCCAGCAGCAATCCGCTGCGGCGAATATCCTTCACTTGCGGATGGTCGCAGAGCAACTCTTCGAACATCGCACCCTTGCGCTCAACATCCTCCACCACCCTATTCTCCTGCAAAAATCGCATCGCCGCCAAGCCCGCAGCACAGCATACGGGGTGACCGCCAAAGGTGGTGATATGGCCCAAAACGGGGTCGTGCGTAAGCGATGACATAATCTTCTGACTCGCAACAAATGCTCCGAGCGGCATACCGCCACCCAAAGCCTTTGCCAAGCAGACAATATCGGGCGTTACGCCATATTTCTGCATAGCGAACATCTCACCCGAGCGGCCCATGCCCATCTGAATCTCGTCGAAGATAAGCAGTGCCCCCACCTCGTCGCATCGCTTGCGCAGAGCCTGCAAATAACCCTCCTGAGGGGGTATAACGCCTGCCTCGCCCTGCACCGGCTCACACAATACACATGCCGTACGAGAGGTAATCTGCATCAAATCCTCCACGCAGTTGAAGCGAATGGCCTTCGTGTCGGGCAGCAGAGGTCGGAAAGCATTTTTCCACTCCTCGCCCTCCGGTGCACCCATCATACTCATAGCACCATGTGTAGAGCCGTGATAGGCTCGGCGCATCGAAATCATCTCGGTACGGCCGGTATATCGTTTTGCCAACTTCAAAGCCCCCTCGACCGCCTCGGCGCCCGAATTAAGAAAATAGACCGTATCCAGAGGCTCGGGCAGAGTCTTGGCCAAAAGGCGGGCAAACTCCACCTGCGGACGCTCAACCATCTCGCCATAGACCATTATGTGCATATAATCTGCCGCTTGACGCTGCACAGCCTCGACGACAGCCCGATTACCATGGCCGACATTATTTACCGACACACCCGACACCAAATCGTAATAGGGTTTACCCTCGGGCGTATAGAAAAAGACTCCCTCGGCACGCGCAACCTCGATAAGTTGCGGAGCGGGCGATGTTTGTGCCACATGGCGCAAAAACTGCTTTCTCAAAATCTCGTTCATAGTCGCATGTGTTATTTATCCGAAAACTCACGCTCCAAAATCCGCTCGGCATCCCTCACCGACGACATAACCCAGCGGAACAGCAATTCGCGATTCTCCTCTTCGCTCAACCGCCAATCAATCGAGCGCGAGAGGCGCATACGCTGCGAGAGCATATAAATCAATATCGCGGCTGAAGCCGACACATTCAGGCTCTCGACCATACCACACATCGGGATGCGCAGATACTCGTCGGCAGCCTCGATAATTTCGTCACTCACACCGGCATGCTCCGTACCGAAAACAAGGCAGAAAGGCCCTTTCTCGACATCGAAGGTCTCGGGCGTGCAGCTCTCGCGGTGGGGCGTTGTGGCAACTAAGCGATAGCCCGCAGCCTTCAACGACGAGATAGCCTCGGCCGTTGATTCATGGCGCGTAATATCGACCCACTTATCCGTTCCGCGCACGATATTCACATTGGGACTAAATTTGCAAATCGTCTCGACCGTATGCAAATCCTGCAAACCGAAGGCCTCACAATGGCGCACCAGAGCCGAAGCATTTTGCGGGTGGAAAGTATTTTCGGTAAGGATAGTCATATAGCGCGTGCGCTCGGCAAGCGTACGGCGCAAAACCTCGATACGCTCCTCGGTCAAAAATCCCATCATATACTCAATGCGGGGTGCATACCACTCCTGGTCGTGACCTCCGCACAGGCGCTTTAATCTACTTGCGATACTTGTCATCTTCATCCATTATTTTAAGGTAACTCTCATAACGCGGATAGGCTATTTCGCCTCGCTCGACAGCCTCCACAACGGCACAATGCGGCTCGTGGGTATGAGAACAATTATAGAATCGGCATTCGGGCAGAAAGCGCATCATCTCAGGGAAATAGTGCGCCAGCTCGGCATCCTCGATATCAATCAAGCCAAAACCCTTAATGCCGGGGGTATCAATTATATAGCCACCCTCCGAAAGGGGGTACATGGTCGAAAGAGTGGTCGTATGGCGACCTTTGTGGTGGCTTTGCGAAATCTCACCCGTACGAATATCGAGGCCCGGCTCGATGGCCGCCACAAGCGTAGATTTTCCAACACCCGAATTGCCCGACAGAAGTGTCGTCTTGCCTCGCAGCATCTCTCGCACCACATCTACGCCTTCACCCTCCGTAGCCGACAGCTCGACGATACGGTAACCTGCACTCTCGTATATCGAGTGAAACTCCTCGACAGCTTCGGGCCTCTGGCGTGCCAAATCAATCTTGGCCAGGAGAATCGTCACGGGGACTTTATAAGCCTCGCAAGTGACCAAAAAGCGGTCGACAAATTCGGGAGCCGTTTCGGGCGAAAAGAGTGTCACAACCAACAACGCCTGGTCGATATTCGACGCTATGATATGCGACTCCTTCGAGAGATTCGATGCTCGACGAATGATATAGTTGCGGCGCGGCTCGATGGCCGAGATAATATACTCGCCCTGCTCATCCTTTTCACAACGCACCACATCGCCCACAACAACGGGGTTTGTCGAGCGCACACCCTTAAGGCGTAATTTTCCGCGTATACGGCACTGCAAGCGCTCGCCGTCATGCAGCACCTCATACCAACTGCCCGTCGAACGGACCACCGTAGCCAAAAAACTCTCTGCCATACGCCTACTGCAAAATATTATCCTTTATCTGCTCGAAATAGGGTGTGAGCTTATCGGTAATCTCAACCGCCGGCTCAAACCAGCGCGAAGATTCGATTTTCTCGCGCGATGCCAACCTGTAATCTCTGTTCAAAGCGGCGAACCATGAGAACATGACGCTAACAATAAGCGCAACCTTCGCCACCGAGAAGAGAATACCCAACAGAGTATCGACAATGCCCAAACCTGCAAGTTTAAGCACTCCGCGCAACAAACGCCCGGCGATAGCGATGGCGATAAGCGATGCCACAAAGATGGTTATAAATCCGCCAATTTGAGCCGTCGTACCCTTCATGCCGAGCAGAGAGCCCAGCTCTGCGCCATAAATAGCACCCAAATAGAGAGCCGCAACAACCGCCACAAGCGAGAGCATCTGCAACAAAAAGCCGCGTCGCCAGCCATTAAACACAGCCCACGCCAAAGCCAGATATACCACGAGGTCAAAAATATTCATATCCTTTATTTATTTCTATTTATTCAACTTTTAGTTGAAGCCAAAACACAAATCTCGCACGAAGTTAGCATATTTTTTTGATAATTCGTATCTTTGCGCAAATTTAGTCACCCAAATATGCGTGGTGGCAGAGGATAAAAGTTAGGTTATGAGGAGATTTTTAGTTACAATATTATTGACATTGTGCGCCCTGCCGATTATGGCGCGCCAGACATTTTCACTAAACGACAATTGGCAATTTTTCTTCAAAGTGGAGACAAGCAGCGACTATGCGCGCAACATCTCACTACCCCACACATGGAATTTGGATGCTCTGGCCGGGCAGGGCGAGTATCTGCAAACCACAGCCAACTACTCTCGCGAGATTTACATCCCCACGGAGTGGAGCAACAAGCGCATCTTCATAAAATTCTATGGCGTGCAGAGCATTGCCGATGTGTTTGTAAACGGTCATCACGCCGGAGAGCATCGTGGCGGATGGACAGCATTTACATTCGAGATTACCGACCACCTGCGCTATGGCGTGAACAACTCACTGGTTGTTGTAGTAAGCAACGCCTATCAGAACGATATTCTCCCCACCTCCTCGGAGGAAAACCTCTATGGCGGCATATATCGCGATGTGGAGTTGATTGTGACCGAGCCGACGACCATATCGCCACTCTATTATGGTTCGGATGGAGTTCTTATTCATCAAAACAGCATCTCGAGCAACGAGGTCAACGCAACAGCATCGGTATGGATAACAACCCTTCAGGACAAGGCCTGCGACCTTTCGATTGTGGTAAGAGCTCCATCCGGCGAGGCTGTGTTCACAAAATATGTGAAGGGTAAGATAGAACCCAATCACCCCATCAACATCCCCTTCACCATCGAGGAGCCCCTGCTTTGGAGCCCCGAAGAGCCCAACCTCTATACGGTAACCATCGGTGTCGGCATGCGATATGAAGACACAGTTTGCGTAACCACGGGTTTCCGCACAATAGAGTACACCGATAAAGGTCTGAAAATCAATGGCGAATACACCCCTATTCATGGCATTACGCTACATCATGACCGTGCAGCCATAGGTAGCGCACTGCGTACACGCCACTACGATGAGGATTTGGAGCAGATTGCCGACATCGGCGCAAATGCCATTCGCTCGGCAACAGCACCACATGCCCAATACCTATACAACCGCTGCGACGATTTAGGCCTGTTGACCTGGATTGACATACCTTTTACGCGCGCACCATACCTTAGCGACATATTCTACTACGCCACCAACAAGTTCAAGCAGAACGGCTTACAGCAGCTGCATGAGATTGTTTTGCAAAATTACAACCACCCCTCGGTAGTGATGTGGGGCATCTTCTCGTTAATCTGGGAGCGTGGCGACTGTGTCTTGGACTATGTGCGCGAACTCAACTCCACAGCCAAACGCTTAGACCCTACCCGCCCGACGGTGGCATGCAGCAATCAAGATGGCGATGTAAACTTTATTACCGACCTGATAGTTTGGCAGCAAAACATTGGCTGGGAGCGCGGTTCAACCGAAGATTTGGCCATTTGGCGCGAAAAACTCGACAACGATTGGGGACACCTGCACTCTGCCGTAGCTTACGGCGAAGGTGGCTCTATCGACCAGCAGACCGATGAAGATATGAAGCCTGCCCGCATCATCGAGCGTTGGTTACCCGAGCGTTGGCAGACAGAATTCCACGAAGGATACGCCAAGCATATCGCCCCCGACTCGATATTCTGGGGTGTGTGGATTAACAATATGTTTGATTTCGGCTCGGCCCGCCACACGGGAGGTGTATCGCAACGCGGATTGATGACCTTCGACAGGAAGGATTGCAAAGACGCCTACTACCTGTATCGTGCCCTCTGGAACGAGAAACAGTCGACACTACACCTCACCGAGAAGCGTCGCAACATCCGCCAAGATACAATTCAGCAGGTGAAATTCTACTCCTCGGCAAAGCAGCAGCCCATACTAATGGTAAACGATGATACTGTTGCCGTAAAACAGATAGCTCCATGCCAATTTATCTCAGATTCGATAATTATGCACGGACGCAACAAAGTCGTAGTGAGGGCGGGGGAACTCTCCGACGCTGCAACCATCACAATTGGCAACGCATTAAAACAGCGTCGATAGCCGCAGGGCCTTCACACATCACAAGGTCTAAAATCGAGAGATTTGCCTGAAATGGCATACGGTCGGAAAAGACCTGGAAATATGGCTCTGCAACAAATGTAGAGCCATTTCTGTTTTTTGGACGGAGGTCCAAATCACCCTCCGAGGCGGCCACATACTGCTCCGAATAGCGAACCTCACACTTCGCGCCCAGCAACCGCAGCAACACCTGCAAATACTCGCGATTGTAATCGACCAGGAATTGCCACTCTCGACGATAAAACGGCTCGATTTGGTCGGCAAAATAGTCGAAATATGGCGACGACTTATAGGCCGAGAGAATCGACACCCAATGTTGATGTTGCCAGCGCTTCGAGTAATCAATTCTGACATCGAGCATCTTTTGGCGCATGCGGTTGGCATTCTCCACATGCACAGTGAGTGGCATAGCCCCATTTGCCGAGAGGATAGAGGCGCGATTACGCTCCGAGCGTTTCACATAATGTTCGCCCAAATCAATTACGCACTCCTCACGCAATAGGCGAGCCACATACTCGACCGAGGGCATATATGCCGAAGGTAATATTGTCATACTCTACTTAATTTTACGACACACCATAACAGCCCAGCCACCACGCTCGGCATGGCGTTCGAGCTCAAAACCATACTCCGAAGCAGCACTCTGCAAAATAGGAATATCCTCGGCAAAAAATCCGCTCATGAGCAGACACCCTCCCACCGACAGAGCCTCGGCAAACGAGGGCATCATATCAATAAGTATATTGCGATTGATATTAGCCAACACGAAATCGAACTTCTCGCCCGCGACCTCCTGCATCGAGCCACAGCGTACATCCACCTTGTCGGCAACGCCACTCAGCGCAATACTGTCACGACAACTGTCACATGCCCAATCGTCAATATCTACCGCGACCATGCTCGCCGCGCCACACTTTACCGCAACAATCGCCAAGACTCCCGTACCGCATCCCATATCCAAGCCTCGCTGATTGCTAAAATCCATTTCGGCGATGGTACGCGACATAAGGGCCGTTGTTGAGTGGTGACCCGTACCGAACGACATGCGTGGAGCTATCACAACATCTATTATCCCCGCCTCTGCCGCCGCATGATGCGGAGCGCGAATAAGTATCGGACAATCGCCCTCAACCCTCACAGGCTCAAAATCACTCTCCCACGCGGCATTCCAATTCTGCTGGGCGATGCGCTGCTCCGACCATACGACATTAAGCGCCGTAAGCATCGCGGCAACCTCGGCATGACACGCCTCATACTCCGCAGTAAGAATATAGGCGCAAAGCTCGTTATCCTCGCCATCAAATGCTTCGAATGGGAAATCCGACAACATAGCCGTCACTATCTCGGCCTGCTCCTCGTCACGAAC
This sequence comes from Alistipes sp., assembly GCA_045125895.1. GTDB lineage: Bacteria > Bacteroidota > Bacteroidia > Bacteroidales > Rikenellaceae > Alistipes. The sequence goes on along the minus strand of JBGVNT010000004.1, from coordinate 7,746 downwards.
AGATATTTTAAGTTCGGTGTATTCCATATTATGTAAAATTTCACTACTTTTGCACTATACAAAGCATTTACAAAGTTAGCAATAATATGGCAGAAACCAGCAAAGATTGGGAGAATATTTCCACTTTCTATCAGACATACATGCGCGTCGAGAAGCACCTATCTGCCAACACGGTCGAATCCTACATGAGGGATTTGGATATCTTCAAGCACTATATCCTACGCCAATACGATGTACGCCCCAAGGAGGTATGTCGCGAGATGATTGAGCATTTCATCTCTTGGCTCTACGAAAACCAAAAGTACGAGAAGAGTTCGCAGGCACGCATCCTGAGCGGTGTAAAGAGTTTTTTCAACTATCTGCTGCTCGAGGAGAAGATTGACCGCTCACCTGCGGAGTTTATCACTCCGCCCAAAATCGACCGCACACTACCCGACACACTCTCAATCGAGGAGATAAACCACCTTATCGGCTCGATAGACAGCTCCACAACCAAAGGTCTGCGCGACCGCGCCATATTGGAGGTGTTGTATTCATGCGGATTGCGAGTATCGGAGCTATGCGACATAAAAATCGGAGATTTATTCTTCGGCGAGGGTTACATCAGAGTGATTGGCAAGGGCGACAAGCAGCGACTTGTCCCCATCAGCGGCATAGCACGCGACCGCATACAACTCTATTTAGAGTATCGCAAGGAAGAGGAGCTCAGAAAAAAGAGCAAAGCAAAAAAATCACCCGCCCCAAAGGGTCGAAAAAGCAAGGGCAGTGGGGATTTTCTCTTCTTGAATAATCGCGGAGGGCGACTGACGCGTGTGATGATATTCACCATGATAAGGCAGGCGGCCGAGCGTGCCGGAATAAACAAGAAAATTAGCCCTCACTCGCTTCGCCACTCCTTTGCCACGCATCTTTTGGAGGGTGGAGCAAACATTCGACAAGTCCAAGATTTGCTGGGGCACGAGAGCATCACCACAACCGAGATATATACCCATCTCGACACTACACACCTCCGCGAAACCATCGAAAAGCATCTGCATATCCCGGAGTGATACGACCAACAACAATTTCCGGAGATTTTTTCGAATACTTTTCGAATATTTTTTTCGAATACTTTCAATATAATACAGGGCCTGTCCAAAAACTTATTAGACAGGCCCTTATTGTGTGAGAAGTTAGACTCAATAGGGGCAGTTGCATATATTCTAACCAAACACTCCTCACCCCAAAAATAATCTCGCTATCTACTTACGGGAGTGACGCAGAATACGAATATATAATCCTGATACTCCACGCGATAGGGTTTTTGTGGCGGGAAGCTCCACGAATTGATGCAACCCAAGCCCTGATGTATGCCGTCGAAGCAGATATGCGTCTTGCCGTCGGGTTTCAAATCGCCCGAGTGGCGTTGCTTCGGGCCAACCGTCACATCCATAGCCTCCTGCGAGTATGGCAAAGCCGATACCGCGAATGAGGCATTTTCATCGCGACGCATCTTTGGCTCCTCACCTTCACCCTGTGGCTCCAAGGCAAAAGTCCCACTGCCATACAGACGAATACCGAAGCCCGACGAATCGGTAATTTCGCACCAGCGGATGTCGCTATGCAGGCCCGACTCCTGTGGGCGCACAAGCGTCTGGTCGTATTGGTCGGCAACACACTCGGTGTAAAGACCTATATCGGCAGCCGCCTTCCTATCCGAATAACTCTCTATCGGGCCACGACCGTAGTAGTGCATCACGCCGTATCTCGCAGGCATCTCCATACGCATACCCACGCGGAACATACCGCTAACCTCGGCACCCTCCTCGGTATCTAACTGCATATAGCCATTTATGCGGCCATCGGCATCGATGCTATAACCGAGTGTCAATGTCGCTTTAACATCGGGCATAGCGTATTTTGCGGTAATATCCTGTAAATAGCAGGGATATTTATGCCCCTCGGTCTTCTCCTCGCGATTCTTTGACGAAAACTCTATAAGTTCCATCTTCGGCGCACGCCACGCAGCAAATTTCTGGTCGGCCGTTGCTCCGAGGTCATTCTCGGTGGGGGCGCGCCAGAAGTTGGGTCGCAGGGTCGAGCCCTCGGCTAATAACTCCTCGCCATCATACTGCATCGAGCAGATAAAACCTTCGGCGTTGAACTTTATGCTCCAATTCTCGCCACTGATGATGGTCTTACCCTCCTCTGTTGCGCTCTTTATGGGGTTATAGGGGGTGTCAGGTGCTAAATCGAAGTAGGCAAAAGCAAAGCCATCAACCATCATCTGCTCGCGTGACACCACGAAACCGGCATCCAAAAGCGGCTGGTTCTCTTTTAGCACATAACGCACATTCAGCAACAACTCGTTACCCATAAATGGGAAATCGTAAAAATCTTTTTGTGTGTAGCCAAGCGACAACTGCTTGCGCTCCTGCGGTTTCAGGTCAAGATTCTCGATGCGACCTGTTTTGAACGGCTTACCGTTGCACATCAACTCCCACTCCAAGGCGTAGGGCTTTAGGTCGGTGAAGAATCGCTCATTATAAATCTCCACAACGCCATTTTTAACATCTACGGGCGTGGTGTGAATATCCTGCTGGATGCGCTGCACCTCATAGGCGTGGGCGTGAGGTCGGCGGTCGGCAGCAAATACGCCGTTGTTGTTGAACGAGTTATCCGAGGGGTCGTAATCGTTGAAGTCGCCACCATAGAGGAACGACACCTTGCCATCGGCCTCGTAGCGAGCCAGACCCTGGTCGGCAAAGTCCCAGATAAATCCGCCCTGATAGTTCTTGTATTTGCGGATTAAATCCCAATACTCCTTGAAGCCGCCCATCGAGTTTCCCATGGCGTGGGCATACTCGCAGAGGATAAGCGGACGCTCGGGGTTGTTCTTCACATAATCTTCGCACCACTCGGGCGTAGCGTACATCGGGCTCATAATATCGGTGCAAGCGATGTTTTCGTATATCGCGCGCTCATAATGCACGGGGCGAGATGTATCGTAGGCCTTCAACCACGCGTAGACCCTCTCAAAATTGAAGCCCATACCTGCCTCGTTACCCATACTCCAGCAGATAATCGAGGGATGATTCTTGTCGCGGGCAACCATGCGCTTGTTGCGCTGCAAGTGCGCCAACGAATAATCCTCGCGGCGAGCCAAAGTGTTGTCGCCGAAGCCTATGCCGTGTGACTCGACATTCGCCTCGTCCATTACATAGAAGCCATATTCGTCGCAGAGGTCATACCACTCGGGCATGTTGGGATAATGCGAGGTGCGTACTGCGTTGAAGTTAAACTCCTTGAGCAGGCGCAAATCCTGCATCATGCGCTCGCGGCTTACGACATAACCCGTCAGGGGGTCCGACTCGTGACGGTTCACTCCCTTGATAAGCACGGCTTTGCCATTCACTAAAAGTTGACTGTCAACAATCTCCACCTTGCGGAAGCCTGTGCGCTGAGCATAAGCCTCTGTAACACCTTTCGAGTCGTGAGCCACGACCACAACCTTATACAGATTTGGCGTCTCGGCACTCCACTTGGCGGGATTTTCAACCTCGAAATGAGCCTTTGCTGCGCCCTTTACGGGTTTTTGGCTCTGCTCGGCTATGATGTTGCCTTTGGCGTCGAGCAACTTTACATCTATGCTCTTAACGCCCTTTGTAAGGGTTAAATCCACATCGAGAACGCCGTTACGATACTCTTTGTCCAAATCGGCCTTCACCCACATATCCTCCACGCGTGCCCTATGGCGTGCCTCGACCGTAACATCGCGATAGATGCCGCTATGACGCCAGAAATCCTGCGCTTCGAGGTAGGTGCCGTCGCACCAGCGGAAGACCTGCAAGGCAACGAGATTCTTACCCGCCTTGACATATTTCGTGATGTCGAAGCGTGCAGCCAGACGGCTATCCTCCGAGTAGCCAACAAACTTACCATTCACCCATACATAGACATTGGAATAAGCTCCACCAATATTAAGGAAAATATCCCTTGCGAGCCACTCGGCAGGTATCTGCATCTCGCGACGATATGAGCCCACATGATTCTGCTCATTTGGTACAAGTGGCGGATTATCCTGCCAATGACCACGCCACGCGTGAGCAGTATTTACATACAAAGGGTCACAATAACCCTCGGTTTCCCAAACCGACGGCACCATAATCTCACCCCACGCCGAGTCATCGTAGTCTACGGCATAAAATCCTGCGGCACGCTCATCGGCATTCTCGGCAAAATGAAATGTCCACTTACCGTTGAGCGAGAGAGCGTATTCGCTGCTGCTGCGATAGGCCTGTTGAGCCTGCTCCGCACTATCGAAAATCTTGAACGAAGAGTGAATAGGCGCGCGATTCACCTCGTTTAGCTCGGCATCCTGCCACTCGGTAAATGTCTGGGCCGAGAGTGTCGCCGCAATAAACAATGCAGAGAGTGAAATCAGAATTTTCTTCATAATTTATTGTATTAGATGAACGAAAATATGTATTTACGCAAATATAACCATTATTCGGAAAATAAGCAAACATAAACATGGAAAAAGTGCGATAGCGACATTTTAGATATTTAATGCCTGGGCTCAGCAGACCACATCGAGTAGTACAAACAAAAGGCAGCCCTATTCGGGCAACCATTATTTTATTTTAACTGATTGATTTTCAGTGTTGGTTTTTACGAAAATTGCGAAATCCCACATAGAAGACTACATAGAGGTCGTAATCAAGCTAAAAAAACTACGAGTGCAAAGGTAAATAAAACTTTTGAAAGTAAGGCGCTGAAATCAAGCGTCTTTTGAAGATACATTATGAATAAAAATCAGGCGTATGAGGAACTACAAGGTTCACTTCATACGCCACTTTTGTATATTGTTGGTTCTAATTAGTTTAGTTTATTTGTATCTAATTGAAGGTGTATAGGAGTCACCTATATATTTGGTAGAGAGCCTGTAGTTTATTTTACAACGGCTTCTTTGCTATAATGCCACGAGAGCCACTTTGCCGTGTAATGACTCTGCGACATTAATTATTCGTTGATTTCGGCTTCCTCTAAAATGCAATGACAAATCTCGTTCTGCCTCGATATATCGCCCATCAACAATTACATCACATAACTCAACTAATTTGCGACGGAGAGGATGCTTGAGCAAATCTTCGAAACGGTATCCCGTATAGCACCAAATCGTCTTATCGGTCTGCTCTTTTATCATCTGCGCCAACTGAATAAAACCTTCAGGGTGGAACATCGGGTCGCCACCGGTAAAGGTAACATTCATATCGGCATCGACTATCAATCGGAACAACTCCTCTATCTCAATGGCTTCACCGCCATTTTCGTCCCACGATTGCGGATTATGACAACCCACGCAATGGTTTTCGCACCCCGCGCAATATAGCGAGGTGCGAAGTCCGATACCATCTACCGATGTGCCATACTTTATATCAAGTATGCGAATGCTATTTGTGGACAACTCGGTCATTCAGCTCTGCCAATTTAGCCTTATTCCAACGCTCGGTTGTTCCAACAAGGTAACCTGTAATACGCTGCAACTTATCAATATTCTCGCTGCCACATTTAGGACATACTTCCAACTCAGGTTGAGCATCCTCATAGCCGCAATTCATACAGCGGTTACGATTATGGTTTACCGAGCAATAACCGATATTGTGCTTATCCATTAAATCCACGATATCCATGATGGCCTGAGGATTGTGCGCAGCATCGCCGTCAATCTCGACATAGAAAATATGACCACCACGAGTCAGATCGTGATATGGAGCCTCGATTTGTGCTTTGTGCTTTGGAGAACACTTATAATATACAGGCAGATGATTTGAGTTGGTGTAATAGATTTTATCCGTTACGCCCTTAATCTCACCAAACTTTTTGCGATCAATGCGTGTAAAACGACCAGACAAGCCCTCGGCAGGAGTTGCCAATACCGAGAAATTGTGCTGATAACGCTCCGAGAATTCGTTTGCTCTATCGCGCATATAGGTAACGATACGCAAGCCCAAGGCTTGAGCCTCCTCGCTTTCGCCGTGGTGTTTACCCACCAATGCGATAAGAGCCTCAGCAAGACCGATAAAGCCGATACCGAGCGTACCCTGATTGATTACTCCACCTATAACATCATTAGGTTTCAGGTTCTCACACCCCATCCACAACGACGACATAAGCAGCGGAAACTGCCTGGCAAGAGCCGTCTTCTGGAAATCATAACGGTCACAAAGCTGCTTGGCTGTAATTTCTAACAACTCATCCAACTTGGCGAAGAAACTCTCAATACGGCATGCCTTATCCTCAATATCCATACACTCTATGGCAAGACGCACGATATTGATTGTAGAGAACGAGAGGTTTCCGCGGGCGATAGATGTCTTCTCGCCAAAGCGATTCTCAAAAACTCGGGTGCGGCAACCCATCGTAGCCACCTCATATTGATAGCGCTTAGGATCATCCTCACGCCATTTCTCATGCTGATTAAACGAAGCATCGAGATTCACAAAATTAGGGAAGAAACGGCGTGCCGCCACCTTGCAGGCGAACTGATATAGATCGTAGTTCTTATCCTCAGGTAAATAACTCACACCTCGCTTCTTCTTCCAAATCTGAATAGGGAAAATGGCTGTCGAGCCACCGCCTACACCTTCGTAAGTTGATTGTAATAACTCACGAATGATACAACGACCTTCGGCAGAGGTGTCTGTACCGTAGTTGATAGAGGAAAATACCACCTGATTACCTCCACGAGAGTGTATTGTATTCATATTGTGGATAAATGCCTCCATTGACTGATGCACGCGATTAATAGTGCGGTTGATAGCGTGCTGCTTGAAACGCTCATCACCCTGCAAGAAATCCAAATCACGATGGATATAATCCTCAATCTCGGCCTCGTAGAGATGTTTTAGGTCAATACCCGTCAATTTCTCGATGGTCTTAACCTCTTCGATATAACTGCGACGCACATATGGAGCAAGGTAGAAGTCAAAGGCTGGTATTGCCTGACCGCCGTGCATCTCGTTCTGAACGGTCTCCATCGAAATACAAGCCATTATAGATGCCGTCTCAATGCGCTTTGTAGGGCGACTTTCGCCGTGTCCTGCCTGGAAACCGTGTTCAAGGATTTTATCCAAAGGGTGCTGAATGCAAGTAAGCGATTTTGTGGGATAGTAGTCCTTATCGTGAATATGCAGATAGTTATTTCTTACCGCCCACAAGGTCTGCTCCGACAGAAGATAATCATCCACAAAAGGTTTTGTTGTCTCCGATGCGAACTTCATCATCATACCTGCAGGGGTATCGGCATTCATATTGGCATTTTCGCGAGTGACATCGTTTGACTTTGCCTCCACAATTTCGAGGAACATCTCGCGAGTCTTTGCCTTACGAGCTATGCTTCGCTTATCACGATAAGCGATGTAACTCTTGGCAACCTCCTTGCGAGGTGAAGCCATCAACTCCAACTCGACCATATCCTGAATCTCTTCCACGGAAGATTGCTCCTTACCGCGAAACTCTATGCGGTCAACAATTTTATAGACGAGAACTTCGTCCTCGCCAGCCTCGGTCGTAAGCATCGCCTTGCGTATAGCTGCAGCGATTTTCTCTCGGTTAAAACCGACAATGCGACCATCTCTCTTTACTACTGTCTGTATCATAATGCACTAATTTATAAATTGCACGCCTATGATACTTGCGGGGAATGTTGCAGATGAAATCTATCCTTTTGCAGACTTAATCTTTGACGCTCTATCTCCCGAAAGC
>JBGVNT010000003.1:0-101638 GCA_045125895.1 Alistipes sp. | reverse complement strand
ATTACCTCAAGTCGCATCGTGGGGTAAGGGGATGGTGGCTACATATTGATGTTGTGCTGTTGCTTTTTACTGAAAGCTGCTACTAACGACTCATAAATCTACCCTTAATCGTGTATTGGATGATAGTTGCGGATTTTAGGTTCTCATAAAACTTTTCGCTGCGCCTCGGCCAAAGGCGCAGCACTTTTTTTATAGTGGGTTGGTGGCGGGAAAAATCACCCATTTTGTTGAAAAAAATAGCGAAAAAAGTTGTTTTTCGGATAATTTATTATACTTTTGTTGCGAGTGAAGACGGTTGTGAGATTTTTTCGGGGTCTTGTAACCGCTTTTTATTTCGACAAAGAGATGTAACAATTAACAAAACAATTAAATAACTACTCTTATGTAATTAAATTTTTACTGCTTAATGAAAAGACTCTTTACCTTTTTGGGGGCCATGGTCTTGATGGCCGGTTCTGCAAGTTGGGCGCAGGAAGTGGATTGTAGTGTGCCGCAGCAGAGCTCTGTATCGACCGACGATGCAACTATGGAAGATGGGGAGGATTGGATTCCTTCAATTTCACTCGACTCGCGATTTGGTTACAATCGCATAGTCCCCGGGAAAACGGGTGGCTTTGGTGGTGACGGGCTATATCTTAACATTGACGGTAAAATTAGCAAGCATTTCTCGTATTCGCTGTGCCAAAAATTCTTCTCGGCACCCGGCGAAGATGACTCCGTTTTCGACAATACCGATTGGCTCACGCTGAGCTACAATATTGGCGGCTTTACCTTTACGGCGGGTAAGGATGTGTTGATGTTGGGTAGCTACGAGTACGATGCCTACGACATCGACTCATATTTCGACATGAACTCGATGTTCTACAACAGCTTCAGTTCGTATCAGTGGGGCGTGAAGGCCATGTGGACCAATGAGTCGGAAACGACATCGTTTGCTTTTCAGGTTACAACTTCGCCTTTCTCATACGCTCCGCGTGAGGACAATCTCTATTCGTACAACTTAGGGTGGTATGGCTCGTGGGATTGCTATGAGTCGATTTGGACCGCCAACTTTATGGAGTATGCTCCTGGCGAGTTTGTGAAGGTGTTGGCTGTGGGTAATATGTTCTATGTGGGCAACCTCTCGCTCGGCGTGGACTGCATTTTGCGAGGTGCGGATATTAAGTCGGTGGGCAAGGATGAAGTTACGGTGAACTTTATGCCCTCGTATGATTTTGGTGGCAAGGTGCGCTTGTTCGGTAAGTTTGGCTGGGAGCATAGCCGCGCCGATTTGCCGTATGACTTCTGGGGCGAGGGCCTCTCTTCCGAAGAGATGCAGGAGGCAAATGCCGAGAATTATTACACCCTGCCGGCATACCTTATCGGAGGCAAGGATTACCTCTTCTATGGTGCGGGTGTGGAGTATTATCCGATAGAGAGCGTGCGCCTGCATGCTGCCTGGGCATCGAATAACTATACTTCGCGTCACACTATCGACATTGGTGTGACATGGAAGTTTGATGTAGTAAAAGCATTTCGCCGCATTGCCGGTTGTAAATAGATAAAATATAAGAGTTTTAACCCATTATAAATTAAGGAAATGAATAACTCAAATTTCATCATCGAGCTTAGCCATATATCAAAGTCTTTTGGCGAGAAAACTGTATTGGATGATGTTAGTTTGTATGTCAAGAAGGGCGAGTTTGTGACCATCTTGGGCCCTTCGGGTTGTGGTAAGACTACACTCCTGCGCATCTTGGCAGGTTTTGGTAATGCCGACGAGGGCGAAATACGCATCGCAGGAGAGGATATTACCGATGTGCCGCCACATGAAAGACCTGTAAATACGGTTTTTCAGCGTTATGCACTGTTTCCACACCTGAATGTCTATGATAATATCGCATTTGGCCTAAAACTCAAGAAGGTGAAGGCCGATGAGATTGAAACGCGCGTGCGCAAGGCACTGAAGATGGTCGGCATGACCGACTATGAGTGGCGCGATGTAAACTCTCTGTCGGGAGGTCAGCAGCAGCGTGTAGCTATTGCTCGCGCGATTATCAATCGTCCTCAGGTGCTGCTCCTGGATGAGCCTTTGGCAGCGCTGGATTTGAAGATGCGCAAGGATATGCAGATGGAGCTTAAGGATATGCACAAGACGCTGGGTATCACCTTCGTATATGTTACGCATGACCAGGAGGAGGCCCTCACATTGAGCGATACAATCGTCGTTATGAGCGAGGGTAAGGTGCAGCAGATTGGAACTCCGACCGACATCTATAACGAGCCGGTCAATTCGTTTGTGGCGGATTTTATCGGCGAGAGTAACATCCTCAATGGCAAGATGATTCGCGATAAGGTTGTGGAGTTTATGGGCAAGGAGTTTGAGTGCGTAGATGAGGGCTTTGGCGAAAATGTTCCCGTTGATGTGGTTATTCGTCCCGAGGATGTCTATATTATGGCACATACCGATTCGGGCCAGTTCGATGGTGTGGTGCAGTCGTGCATATTCAAGGGTGTGCATTACGAAATGACGGTCCTCACGCCCGACGGCTACGAGATAATGATTCAGGATTATAACGCTTTCGAGGTGGGTCAGACGGTAAGTATGATTATCAAACCTTCGGATATTCATGTTATGCGCAAAGAGCGAGTTTGCAATACTTTCGAGGGTACGATGGTCGATTCTACCCATGTCGAGATACTCGGCACATCGTTCGTGTGCAACGAAATTGAGGACTTTACAGGGGGCGAGAAGGTTGAGGTTGAAGTGGATTTCGACAAGGTGGAACTTATGGATAATAAGGAGGATGGCACCTTGGTCGGCGATGTCCGCTTTATTCTCTACAAGGGCGACCATTATCATTTGACGGTGCGCACCGATAATGATGACAACATCTATGTCGATACTCACGATGTGTGGGACGATAGAGATATTGTCGGTATTCGCATCCAACCCGACGATTTGCGTATTAAAAGAGTGTAACGGCTAAGCAATAGTGTGAGAGATGAAATGGTTGTTTAAGCCCTTTATAAAACGCAGCAGTTGGAGTCTTCCCTACTTCATTTTCTTGCTGGTGTTTGTTGTGCTGCCACTTGTGTTGATTGGCATCTATGCTTTTCAGGACGAAACGGGCAAGTTTACCTTCGATAACTTTTCGAAGTTTATATCGAACCCCGAGGCGGCAAACACATTTGTCTATTCTATCGGAATAGCGATTATTACCACGATTTTGTGTATCGTGCTGGGCTATCCTGCGGCATATATTTTGAGCAACAGGTCGTTGTGCCGCTCGAGGGTTATGGTTGTGCTGTTTATCCTGCCGATGTGGATAAATATCCTGGTGCGTACGCTTGCTACCGTGGCGTTGTTCGACTTTATGCACCTGCCGCTGGGTGAGGGTGCTTTGATTTTCGGTATGGTTTACAACTTCCTGCCCTTTATGATTTATCCCATCTATAACACCATGTCGAAGATGGACCACAGCTATATCGAGGCGGCGCAGGATTTGGGTGCAAACCCTGTGACCGTATTTCTAAAGGTTGTCGTGCCACTTTCGATGCCGGGCGTCATGTCGGGTATCATGATGGTCTTTATGCCTACAATCTCTACATTTGCCATTGCCGAGCTTTTGACGATGAACAATATCAAGTTGTTTGGTACGACCATTCAGGAGAATATCAATAATGGTATGTGGAACTATGGTGCGGCACTGTCGCTCATTATGCTTGTGATAATCTTTGCTACCGACCTCTTCAGCGACAGCGACGAGGATAGAGCATCTAACGAGGGAGGAATTATCTGATGAAAAAGTTTTTGGCTCAATCATATCTGTGGCTGCTGTTGGCGCTGCTGTATGCCCCGATAATCATTATCGGAATCTTCTCTTTTACCGAGGCTAAGGTGCTGGGTAATTGGACCGGCTTTTCTACGAAGCTCTATACCTCGCTTTTCCAGAGCGGAGCACATCACTCTTTGGTACACGCCATCGAAAATACACTGATTATCGCCTTGGTGTCGGCCGCGGTGTCTACCCTGTTGGGTAGTGTGGCGGCTATCGGCATCGACCGCTTGCGTGGTCACAAAAAGATGATAATCAATACGCTAAATAATATCCCGATGCTTAATCCCGATATTATCACGGGTATCTCGCTGTTTCTGTTGTTTGTCAGCTTGGGTATCTCGCAGGGCTATACCACCGTTATTTTGGCGCATATCACATTCTGTACGCCATATGTGGTGCTGTGCGTGTTGCCGCGCCTGCAACAGATGAATCCCAACATCTTCGAGGCGGCTTTGGACTTGGGTGCAACACCTTTTCAGGCTCTGCGCAAGGTGCTTATTCCCGAGATTAAGCCGGGAATGATTAGTGGCTTTATTTTGGCATTCACTTTGTCGATTGACGACTTCGCCGTTACGATTTTCACTATCGGAACCGAGGGCTTGGAGACCCTTTCGACCTATATCTATGCCGATGCTCGCAAGGGAGGTCTTACGCCTGAGCTACGACCGCTTTCGACAATCATTTTTGCAACCGTGCTGTTGCTGCTCGTGGTGATAAATATCCGTGCCGAGCGTAACCGCCGTAAGGAGGAGAGTGTGCGATGAAGAGATTTTATTTCATAATAGAGTTTGTTGTGGCGCTGTGTGTTGCTCTGTTAGCCCTGACCGGCTGCGGAGCTGACGATAGCCGCAAAGAGATTTTGAAGGTCTACAATTGGGCCGATTATATCGACGAGGAGTTGCTCTCGGAGTTCGAGGAGTGGTATTTCGAGCAGACGGGCGAGAAGGTCGAGGTTGTATATCAGCTATTCGACATCAACGAGATTATGCTCGCCAAGATTGAGCGCGGCAAGGAGGATTTCGATGTCGCATGCCCTTCGGAGTATATCATCGAGCGTATGCTACGCAACGACCTGCTGCTGCCCATTAACAAGGATTTCGGCTCTACACCTAACTACTTGGGTAATGTTTCGCCCTATATCCACAATGTCTTCAGCAAGATTGACGGCAGTGGCAAGGATGCCAACGACTACGCTGTGGGCTATATGTGGGGTACTACGGGATTTTTGTATAACCCGAAGTATGTCACTCGCGAGGAGGTTAGCTCGTGGAGTGCACTTTGGAATCCCAAGTTCTCGAAGAACAAGTTCTCGAAGAAACTGCTTATCAAGGATGCCTTTCGTGATGTCTATTGCCCGCTGCTTATCTATGCCAAGCAGGAGGAACTGGCCCGGGGAGAAGTGACGCTCGATTCGCTGATGTACGATTCGTCGGATGAGTCTATCGCCGTGGTTGAGGGTCTGCTGAAAAAGGCGAAGCCCTATGTTGCCGGCTGGGAGGCCGACTTCGGTAAGGAGATTATGACCAAGGAGAAGGCGTGGCTCAACCTTTCGTGGAGTGGTGATGCTGTGTGGGCTATCGACGAGGCCGAGGCGGTTGGTGTGGAGTTGGATTATGTCGTTCCCGACGAGGGTAGCATCGTGTGGTTCGATGGTTGGGTTATCCCAAAATATGCCAAGAATCCTAAGGCTGCGGCCTATTTCATCAACTTTATGTGCAAGCCCGAGAATGCCATTCGCAATATGGAGGAGATTGGCTATGTGAGCGTTATCGGCACACCCGAGGTTATGGAATATATGTCGGAGTCGGCCGTGGAGTCGGGCTTCGAGAAGCCTCTCAATGTGGAGTATTTCTTTGGCGAGGGTGCAGATAGCGTGGTTATCAACCCTGCGTTGTATCCCGATAAGAGCATTATCGACCGCTGTGCCATGATGCACGACAGCGGCCCGCGCACGGCAGCTTTGCTGGAGATGTGGTCGAGGGTTAAGGGCGATAACCTCAATAACGGCATGGTAATCTTTATCCTCGTTGTCTTTGGAGTGCTGCTTATTGTGGGTATTGCTCGCAAGGTGCGCCGTCGCCGCCAGCGCCAACGCAGATGGTAAGATAAAAGAGTAAAGAGCAAAGATTAAAGATGAAAGATGAAAGATAAAAGGCTTGGAACAACTCCAAGCCTTTGCTTTATCTTGTCGAATATCCTCTGAGTTCCCGTGCGAGGGCTTTTTCGTTGCCGCCGAGCAACTTATCCACCAAGGCGTGAAATTTTGCGGAGTGGTTGTGATGCACCGTGTGGCAGAGTTCGTGAACGATAACATAGTCGCGCAGATGTGTCGGCAGGGTCATCAGAAAAAGGCTCAGCGAAATGTTGTTCTGCGCTGTGCAAGAGCCCCATTTCGAGCGGGCGGCACGAATCGTTACCTTACCGTATCGCAAACCCCAAAGCCGAGCTAACTCCTCCACGCGGGCCGGAAGGTAAGCTTTCGCCTCGGCACGCAGTCGCTCAATATCTTCTGCTGATAGTGTGGGCTGCGCAGGGCGCGCGGCGTATTTCGCTTTGACACGCAATATCCACTCTCGTTTGCTCTCCAAAAACTCCAACGCCCTACGCTGTGAAACATAGGGCGGGAAAGAGAGTCGTACCTCACCCGAAGGTCTTACGCTGAGTGTAATGCGTCGTGCGCGACGGGTGCGGGATATGGTAATCTCACCCAAAGTGGGGTGGGGAACGGTCGATTTCATCCTAATCGCCTATGCGCTGGCGTACAACCTCGAAGAGCATAACGGCAGCCGCTGCCGATACATTCAGCGACTCGATGGAGCCGATTAGAGGAATTGCTACCTGCTCGTTGCAGAGCTTCAAAACCTCCTTCGAGATGCCGGTATCCTCGGCACCCATAACAATTACTGTGGGCTGGCGAAGGTCGGCATCGTAGATTAGTTTGCGGCTCTTCTCCGTAGCGGCAACAATCTGATAACCTTCAGCTTGCAGGGCCTTCAAGGTGTTGCGGATGGAGCCTACACGGCATACGGGAATACGGTTCAATGCTCCTGCCGACGAGCGCATAGCCTCGGAATTTACGGGTGCAGAGTTTTTCAGCGGTGTGATAAGCCCATGCGCTCCGGCACATTCGGCCGAGCGGGCAATAGCGCCGAAGTTACGCACATCCGTAACGCCGTCAAACAGTACGATAAGAGGCGTTTCATCTTCGGGAACACGCTCGATGATGTCGTTCAGCTCGACATACTCGATAGGTGCAATCTGCGCTACTACGCCCTGATGATTGAGGCGTGTGAGGCGGTTCAGTTTCTCGACGGGCACCTCCTGAATGCGGATGCGGTGGCGGAATGCCAGGTCGCGCAGCTCGGTCATCAGCTGACCCTCGGCACCCTTGCGGACATAGAGTTTCTCGATTTGCTTGCCCGATTGAATGGCCTCGGCCACAGGGCGAATGCCAAATACTATATTTTTATTCTCCATTGTTTTGGGGATTTTTAATTTTCTTTCTATATTTGTGTTGATTTTGATTTTTACCATAATGGTAAAATTTAAGGTTAAACACTTGAAGTCGAGCAGTTGTGAAACTCCTCGGCTTTTTTGTTTATCCCTCTTCAATCAATTCCAATTCGTAGCACGCCTTCTCCCACTCGTGCATCTGCTTATCGTAGCGCGCTTTAAGTTCGTTATACGCCACATAATCGGCCTCGTTATACTCGGTCGCTGTCGCAAATTTCGCGTCGTAGGTGGCTATCTGTTGCTCGATAGAGGCTAACTCTGCCTCAATTCCCTCGATTGTTTTGCGAATCTTGCGCATCTGCTTCTCCTGCTCCTTGCGTTGCTCGTAGGAGAGTTTTCCTGATGATGGTGCTGTCGCGGTAGTCGATATTGCGGGTTTATCTTTGCGCTCCAACTCCTGCAACGACTCCAACTTGCGCTTTTCGAGGAAGTAGTATATGCCGCCAAGATACTCCTTAACGCCTCCGTCGCGGAACTCGTAGATGCGGTCCACCATACCATCCAAGAAATCGCGGTCGTGCGATACGACAATCACCGTGCCGTCATATTTCTGTATGGCGCGCTTCAAAATATCCTTTGAGCGCATATCCATATGGTTGGTGGGCTCGTCGAGAACAAGCAGGTTGTAAGGTTCCAGCATCAATCTCGCCATAGCCAAGCGGCTGCGCTCACCACCCGAGAGTACCTTGACCTTTTTGTCAATATCCTCGCCACGGAACAAAAATGCACCCAAAATATCACGCAGACGGGTGCGAATATCGCCCACGGCAACTCTGTCCAGCGTGTCGAATACGGTGAACTCGCCATCCATCAAATCATCCTGATTCTGGGCGTAGTAACCGATATTGACATTTGCACCGAGTCGGATGCTGCCTTCGGTGGCCTCCAACTCGCCGATAATCATGCGGGCCATGGTGGTCTTACCCTCGCCGTTGCGACCCACAAGGGCAATTTTCTGACCGCGTTCGATAGTGAAGTTGGCGCCCGAGAAGATGTGTTTAGAGCCAAACGACTTGCCGACCTCCTTAATCTCCGCTACAATCTGGCCCGAGCGAGGTGCAGGTGGGAACTTTATGTTCAGCGTAGCCAAATCCTCCTCCTCGACCTCGATGCGGTCCAAACGCTCCAACTGCTTGATGCGCGACTGCACCTGATTGCTCTTGGTGGGCTTATAACGGAATTTTTCGATAAACTCCTCGGTCTTTTCGATAAGTTTCTGCTGATTCTCGTAAGCGGCCATTTGCTGTGCGCGACGCTCGGCACGCAACTCGACAAACTTCGAGTAGGGTACTTTATAGTCGTAGATATGGCCCAGCGAGAGCTCTATGGTGCGGGTCGTGACATTATCCAAAAAGGCACGGTCGTGCGAAATTAAAAGCACCGCACCGTTGTATGTTCGCAGATACTCCTCCAGCCACTGAATACTCTCGATGTCGAGGTGGTTAGTAGGCTCATCCAAAAGGAAAATCGAAGGGCGGCGCAAAAGGAGTTTTGCCAACTCTATTCGCATACGCCAGCCGCCCGAAAACTCGCTTGTTGCACGGCCGAAATCCTCGCGCTTAAAGCCGAGTCCGAGCAGCGTCTTCTCGATGTCGGCCTCGCGTGTGTCGCCACCCAAAATGTGGTAGTGGTCCTGCGCGTCGTTCAGGCGATGCAAGAGCGAGGTGTACTCTTCCGACTCATAATCCTCTCGTTCGGCAATCTCGGCTGTGAGCGATGCAATCTCGGCCTCTAAGCGCAATACCTCGTCAAAGGCCTTCTCGGTTTCGGCCTTGAGGGTTGTGGTGTCGGCCACGCGCATCTGCTGCGGTAGGTAACCAATCGTACATTCGCCATTTATCGTAACAGCGCCCTCGGTGGGTTGCTGCTCGCCCGTGATGATACGCAGTAGGGTAGTCTTGCCGGCTCCATTCTTGCCCACAAGACCTATGCGGTCCTTCTCGTTTATCAGAAACGATATTTCGTCAAAAAGTGTCCAGCCTCCGTAGCTGACCGTAAGGTTATCTAATGAAATCACTCTTACTTTGCGTTAATCATGTTTACAATCTCGGCCTCGGGGTCTGCGGCACCAAATACGGCACTACCGGCAACAACGGCCTCGGCTCCGGCATTAAAGAGCAGGGCTGCGTTCTTCGACGAGATACCGCCATCGACCTCGATGATGGTCGAAAGACCCATTTCGCGCTTCATGGCATCCAGCTCCTCGCATTTGCCTATGGAGTTGGGCATAAACGACTGACCTCCGAAGCCCGGCTCGACGCTCATCACCAGCACCAGGTCAAGTTGTGGCAGCCATTCGCGCAGAACAGATGCCGGTGTGGCGGGTTTAATCGAAATACCCACCTTTGCACCCGCCTCGCGTGTAAGGTCGATGCACTTCTGAATATTCTGTGTTGCTTCGTAGTGGAATGTCACATAATCGGCTCCGGCCTCGACAAAGCGAGCGACATATTTTTCGGGCTCGACAATCATCAAGTGTACATCCAAAACCTTGTTGGTTGCCTTGCGGATAGGCTTCATTACGGGAAAACCGAACGAAATGTTTGGCACAAAAACGCCATCCATAACATCAATATGTACCCACTCGGCAGCACTGCGGTCAATCATCAGGGTGTCGCGCTCAAGGTTGCCGAAATCGGCAGATAGCATCGAAGGAGATATAATGCGTCGCATAGTTATAAGTTATTTTTTTATTTGCAAAGATAATGAATTAGTGGTTAAAATCAGCAAAAATATATATTATAAGTGTCTGATTGGTGATTTAATTTTGAAGAGTTGCCAAAATGTATTACATTTGCCTTGGTTGAAAGGTTTTATAAAATAGGATTTGAATATGAAAAAATTTTTAACAGTAATTTGTACTTTGTTTATTATCTCGTCAGCCTCGGCACAGGAATTTCGCTGGGGACCCACTGCGGCCTTGAATCTGTCGTGGTTGCGAGGGGCGAATGAGGTAAATTCGTCGGATTGCTATATCGGATTCCATTTGGGAATTAAAGCCGAGCGTGATTTTTCGGATTTACTTACCGATGGTTTCTATCTCGATGGAAAATTTGTCTATACTCTTAAGGGTGCAGATTGGTCTGGTGTGCATCATAATTTGGGATATTTTGAAGTGCCTGTTAACTTGGGCTATCGTTTGCCGGTATCGCAGACGGTGTCGATTATGGGAGGTTTCGGTCCCTATTTTTCGCTGGGAGTATTGGGCAAGCAGGTTGCGGATGTCGATGGCGGTAAGTTTAAGTCCGATGTCTTTGGTAAGCAGTTCCAGCGTTTTGACTTTGGCTTAAACTACAATGTCGGTGTTGAGATATGGAGTCAGTGGCAATTTTTTGTCGGATTCGAGCATAGCTTGCTCAATATTGTCAAGAGCCAGCCAAATGGTGATACGAATATGAAATATCGTCCACTTAATCTCTATTTCGGTACAGCATTTATGTTTTAAGCGTTACAGGCAAACGCTTATTAAAGAAAAATATAGAAAAGATGCGGGAAAATATAATTCTCGCATCTTTTTTGTATCATCATCTGCGAATATTAAAAAACAGATGTTATGAAAAAATTTTTTCCATTATTGTTCTTTGCCGTAATATTGTCATCTTCGGCTTCGGCTCAGGTGTTCCGTTACGGTGTTGTGGGAGCTGCCAATTTCAGTTCATATTCGGTTGATGCTGCGGGCTTTGATGTCGACACCGATTCTCGCGTGGGATTCAAAGCCGGATTCCGAGTCGAAATGGATGCTCCATTCCTGTTGCGAGGTATGTACTTCGATGCCGAGGCTACGCTGAGCTCAAAGGGTGCAGAGTATACGGGGATGAATGGCGATACATATGCCACCGTAACATCGCGCCCCTATTATCTCGAGATGCCGATACATATGGGTTATCATTACACATTTAAGGATAGTGAGTTTGGCGTTTTTGGCTCGTTTGGTCCTTATTTCGGAATTGGGTTATTCGGAACCGAGAAATACTCTGCGGGCGACATTAAGAGCAAACCCGATACTTTCTCGAAAGAGAGCCTTAAGCGATTTGATTTTGGACTCGGTTTGCGCGCCGGCGTGAGTATGTTTGACCATTACCGCCTATTTGTCGGTTATGATTGGGGCTTGGTGAATATCTCGAATGTCGATGGCTTGGATATAAATAATCGCAATTTTTATATCGGAGCAACCTATATGTTTTAGGCTGTATGATATACAAAAAAGTTGCCTTACCAACCGCTTGGTAAGGCAACTTTTACTTTAATCATACTATTTACTTGCAGGCAATCTTCTCTACGCGGCGGACATGACGGCCACCCTCGAAATCGGTCGAGAGGAACTTGTCGACAATGGCGATAGCCTCGTCGTTCGAGATAAAACGAGCAGGCAAAACCACCACATTGGCGTCGTTGTGCTGACGAATAAGGCCTGCAATCTCCTCGCTCCAGCACAATCCGGCACGAATACCCTGATGCTTGTTCAGCGTCATTGCCATACCCTCACCCGAGCCGCAAAGACCTACTCCCTGCTCAACTTCGCCGGCCTCTACGGCCTCAGCCAAAGCGTGACCAAAGTCGGGGTAGTCGATGCTCTCCTCCGAGTGAGTGCCAAAATCCACCATTTCATAACCCTTCGATGAGAGATAACCCACCAAAAACTCTTTCATGTCATAGCCTGCATGGTCGCAAGCAATACCCAATTTTTTCATATATGTCTGTTTTTATAGTTTTTTTCAATTGTACAAAGATAACGAAATAATTTTGAAATTTGAATATTGAATTTTGAATTTATGCGTATCTTTGTATGCACGATAAAGTGTCATGTAGTATTATGGCAGTAGATAGAAATTTAAGAAATATAGAGAGCGATTCGGAGTTTGAGAATCGTATACGCCCGCAGGAGTTATCGACATTCGCCGGTCAGGATAAGATTGTCGACAACCTGAAGGTCTTTATCAAGGCGGCGCTTATGCGAGGTGAATCGCTCGACCATGTATTGTTGCATGGGCCTCCGGGATTGGGTAAAACCACCCTGGCAAATATCATAGCTCATGAAATGGGTGCGCAGATGAAGGTTACTTCGGGTCCTGTGTTGGATAAGCCGGGTGATTTGGCGGGCTTGCTTACAAATCTTGATGCCGGAGATGTGCTTTTCATCGACGAGATACATCGCTTAAGCCCTATTGTCGAGGAGTATCTCTATTCGGCAATGGAGGACTATAAAATTGATATTGTGCTGGATAAAGGCCCTTCGGCTCGCTCTATTCAGATTGAATTGGCGCCGTTTACCCTCGTGGGAGCTACTACACGCAGCGGCCTTTTGACTTCGCCCCTGCGTGCGCGTTTTGGTATTACTTGCCACTTGGAGTATTACGACACTCCCGTTTTGGCAGGTATTGTGAAGCGCTCAGCTCGCATTATTGACATCTCAATTGACGATGATGCTGCGCTGGAGGTTGCTTTGCGTTCGCGCGGTACGCCGCGTATTGCCAATGCCTTGCTGCGCCGTGTCCGAGATTTTGCCATGGTTAAGGGCGAAGGACATATCGACATTGAGATTACACGCATAGCTTTGCAGGCTCTAAATATTGATTCTCGAGGCTTAGACCAGATGGATAATAAAATTTTGGGCACCATTATCGAGAAGTTCAAGGGTGGCCCTGTGGGTCTTAATACCATAGCTACGGCGGTGGGTGAGGAGGCCGGCACTATCGAAGATGTCTACGAACCATTCCTTATCAAAGAGGGTTTCCTTAAGCGTACGCCTCGTGGTCGCGAAGCCACCGAACTTGCGTATCGCCACTTAGGATTTAGCCCGAAGGTTGACGAGGGCTCGTTGTTCTAAAAAAAGAATCCGTATAAAAAGGCTCTTTCGGCATCTGCCTCGCTGTGAAAATCCTCACATACGCTAAGTATGCTGCGGTTTTCGCACCTTCGAGCAGCTTCAAAATAGCTCTTTTTATACGAATTCTGCGAGGAAATAATGTAAGGCTCTTTTGGCATCTGTCTTGCTTACGAAAAAATTGTGTGTTCCAAACTTGTGGAACACACAATTTTTTTATAGTGAATTTAAGGAAATTAAGGAATTTAGCGCTGACGCAAAAACTCTCCCTAAACTCCTTAAATTCTTTAACTTCGTCATTCTGAGCAAAACGCAGTTTTGCGTGAGAATCTCAACTATCGTCATGCCACAATTGGGTAAAGTATTGTTTGCCAAGTACGCATTTGTTGCCCTTACCCAATTGAATGGCATCTACCGCTTATTTGCCTTCGTTGCCAAGTTCGTACTTGCAAGGTACTATTCCCAAAGGTAGATTCCAATCAATTACTGCAGGTATACCACTGCTTATCTATACTCTCGCGTCGTGCAGTAATTGTGGAATGACAAAATTTTATATATCTTTCCTCTTTGCTCTTTGCTCTTTCATCTTTTATATTTTCAGACTCTCACGGTCGTTTCACTCCCTCAGAGTGACGGGGTTGGGCGGGTGGTCGGCCAAGGCCTCCCTCAGAGTGACGAATTAGCTACCCAATAGCGTCATTCTGAGCAAAACGCAGTTTTGCGTGAGAATCTCAATCATTGTCATGCCACAATTGGGTAAAGTATTGTTTGCCAAGTACGCATTTGTTGCCCTTACCCAATTGAATGGCATCTACCTTTGGGAGTTACTGCCTTACAGGTACGAACTTGGCAACGAAGGCAAATAAGCGGTAGATCCCAGTCAATTGCCGCAGGGTTGCTATTTCGTATCTGTACTCATTCGTCGTGCGGCAATTGTGGGATGACGGGGTGGCATGACAATATTTTTCATCTTTTATCTTTCATCTTTGCGCTCTCTTACTCGCAGGTTCGCCCGAAAAAACTCATTTATACCTAAAAAGATAGGGTTGCCCAACTTAATGTTGAGCAACCCCATTTTCTGTCGTATTTATTCGTTTTACTCCTGCTTTGCGGCGCGTTTACGGTCGATTTCGTTGAGTAAAATCTTGCGCAAGCGCATCTTCTTGGGAGTAACCTCTACATACTCATCTGCCTTGATATACTCCAAAGCCTCCTCCAACGAGAAAATCTTTGGTGGCACAATAACAGCCTTGTCGTCGGCTCCCGAAGCACGCATGTTGGTGAGCTGCTTCGCCTTTGTGACATTGATTGTAATGTCGCCCTGACGAGTGCTCTCACCCACAACCTGACCGCAATAAACCTCCTCCATGGGCGAGATAAAGAAGCGACCTCTATCCTGCAATTTGTCGATAGAGTAGGCGTAGGCCGTACCCGTTTCTGAGGCAATGAGCGAGCCGTTTGTGCGCATCTCAATATCGCCCATCCAGGGCTCAAAATCCTTCAAACGGTGAGTCATGATAGCCTCACCGGCCGTTGCTGTGAGCATATTTGAGCGCAGACCGATAATTCCGCGCGAAGGCACCAAAAACTCCAGGCGCGTGCGCTCGCCATCCGACTCCATATTCGTGAGGTTACCCTTGCGGCGCGTAACCATCTCGATAACCGTACCCGAATACTCGTCGGGGCAATCTACGGTCATCTCCTCGACTGGCTCGCACTTTACGCCGTCAATCTCTTTGATGATAACCTTGGGCTGACCTACCTGCAACTCGTAACCCTCGCGACGCATAGTCTCGACCAACACCGAGAGGTGCAACACACCACGACCATAGACGATAAATGAATCGGCATTCTGGCCGGGCTCAACCCTAAGTGCGAGGTTGCGCTCCAACTCCCTGTCAAGGCGCTCCTTTAGGTGGCGCGAGGTGACAAACTTGCCATCCTTGCCGAAGAAAGGCGAGTTGTTAATCGTGAAGAGCATCGACATCGTAGGCTCGTCAATGGCGATAGGTGGCAATGGCTCGGGGTTCTCGTAGTCGCAAATCGTATCGCCAATCTCGAAACCCTCGATACCCACCAAGGCGCAAATCTCGCCGCAACCGACCCTCTCAACCTTGCTCTTTCCGAGTCCGTCGAATACCATGAGCTCCTTGATGCGGGTTTTAACCATTGTCTGACCGTCGCGCTTCGCCAAGGTGACATTCTGTCCGGCGCGCAACTCTCCGCGAGTGATTTTACCCACCGCGATACGACCTACATAGGGCGAATATTCGAGCGAAGTGACCAACATCTGAGGTGTGCCCTCTACAATCTCCGGCTCGGGAATCTCGTCGATGATAGCATCCAAAAGTGGTGCGATAGAGTCTGTCGGCTCGTTCCACACATGCGACATCCAGCCCTGCTTTGCCGAGCCGTAGATGGTTTTGTAGTCCAACTGCTCCTCGGTGGCATTCAGCGAGAACATCAGGTCGAAAACCTGCTCGTTTACCACTTCGGGGCGACAGTTTGGCTTGTCGACTTTGTTTACTACAACGATAGGCTTTTTGCCGAGCGACAAAGCCTTCTGCAACACAAAACGCGTCTGTGGCATCGTGCCCTCGAAAGCATCGACCAACAAAAGCACACCGTCGCACATATTCAGCACGCGCTCCACCTCGCCACCAAAGTCGGCGTGACCCGGGGTGTCGATGATGTTGATTTTGTAGTCCTTATAGATTACCGACACATTTTTCGACAAAATGGTGATTCCGCGCTCACGCTCCAAGTCGTTGTTATCCATTATAAGGTCGCCCGTATTGTTGTCGCCACGCAACAGGTGGCCTGCCACAATCATCTTATCAACGAGTGTTGTCTTGCCATGATCGACATGCGCAATTATTGCAATGTTTCGAAGTTTTTGCATAGTAATTGAAATTAATCGTGCAAAGTTAATAAATAATCATTAAAATGTTCTATTTTTGCTCCAATATTCAAGGTATAAATACTATGGAGCACAATATAGAGATTAAGGGCCGGAGTCGGGTAGTTGTGGGCAGTGTGTCGGAGTTGTTGCCGCGCCTGCTGCCCGAAAAGCGCGTCGTGGTGGTGTCGGATACCAATTTGGACCGCCATTACCACTCGCTATTGTCGCGCTTCGACTATGTACTTATCGGCTTGGGTGAGGCGAGTAAAACGCTGCATACGGTTGAAAATCTATATAAGCGCTTCATAGAACTTGGCGTCGATCGTTCGTGCTTCGTGCTGGGCATAGGTGGCGGTATCGTGACCGACATCGCAGGCTTTGTCGCGTCGACATATATGCGAGGCGTGGAGTTCGGCTTTATCTCTACGACGCTGCTTGGCCAGGTCGATGCCAGCGTCGGAGGTAAGAATGGCGTGAATGTCGAGGGCTATAAAAATATGGTCGGCACATTCTGTCAGCCGAAGTTTGTTATTTGCGATGTGAATCTGCTGCGCACGCTGCCCGCGAGGGAGTTCCGTGCCGGTTTGGCTGAGGTTGTGAAGTCGGCCATAATTGCCGATGCCGAGCTGTTTGAGATGCTCGAAAAATGCGATTTCGCAACCCTGCAACGCGATACCGAGCTATTGGAGGAGATAGTTTTCCGTGCCATAAGCGTCAAGGCGGCTATTGTCGAGCGCGACGAGCGCGAGCAGGGCGACAGGCGCAAACTCAACCTCGGACATACTCTTGCGCATGCTATCGAGAAGTCGTCGTCGCAGATGAACCATGGCGAGGCTGTCGCTGTGGGATTAAGGATGATTACCGATGTTGCCGAGCAGGGTGGGGTACTCGCCTCGGAGGATGCTGCGCGCATCCGCTCTTTGCTCGAAAGGATAGGCTTCCAGCTTCTGCCTCCGGTCGAGATGCGACAACTGCTCTCGGCAGTGAAGAAGGATAAGAAGAGCGAGGGCGACGAAATCTATATCGTTATGCCGCGTGCCATTGGCGACTGCTCGGTCGAGAAGATGCCTTTGGAGGCGTTTAAGGCTCTGTTTAAGTAATTCGGGGCATTTCAGTTGAAGATTCTTTTCACCATATTGGGTTTGATTTCGTTAGGCTTGGGCATTGCGGGAATATTTCTGCCTCTGCTGCCCACCACGCCTCTGCTGCTGTTGGCGGCGGCGCTGTTTGTGCGCTCGTCACCGCGATTGTATGAGTGGCTGCTGAATCATCCCCGTTTGGGAACTTATATTCGAAATTTCAGGGAACACCGCGCCATTCCTCTGCGAGTTAAGGTCGTTTCGGTGGGTATGGTGTGGCTCACATTGGGCTACTGCATCGTGGCAGTGGTCGATGCGTGGTTGTGGGCGCAAATCGGTCTGTTTTTGCTTGCTGTGGCTATCTCATGGCATATTCTGTCGTACGCTACGCTGAAGTGATTTTAGGGAGGTTAAGGATAGATTAGGGAGAATAAGGAGTTTAAGGAGTTTAGCGCTGAATCTTGGTGTGTCGCTAAGTTCCTTAAATTCCTTAAATTCATTATCGTCATTCTGAGCAATTATTTTTTAGACTCTCACGGTCGCATGCGCTCCCTCAGAGTGACGGAAAAAATAATTGCGTGAGAATCTCAACTATCGTCATGCCGCAATTGGGTAAAGTATTGTTTGCCAAGTACGCATTTGTTGCCCTTACCCAATTGAATGGCATCTACCTTTTATTTGTCTTTACTGCCAAGTTCGTACTTGCAAGGTACTGTTCCCAAAGGTAGATTCCATTCATTTGAGCAAGAGCAACTACTGCGTATTTTCTAATCCTTTCGTTGCTCAAATGTGGAATGACAATATTTCAGACTCTCACGGTTGTTTCACTCCCTCAGAGTGACGGAAAAAATAATTGCGTGAGAATCTCAACTATCGTCATGCCACAATTGGGTAAAGTGCTGTTTGCCAAGTACGCATTTGTTGCCTTTACCCAATTGACTGGCATCTACCTTTTATTTGTCTTTACTGCCAAGTTCGTACTTGCAAGGTATTGTTCCCAAAGGTAGATTCCATTCATTTGAGCAAGAGTAACTACTGCGTATTTTCTAATCCTTTAGTTGCTCAAATGTGGAATGACAAAATTTTATATATCTTTCCTCTTTGCTCTTTGCTCTTTGCTCTTTGCTCTTTCATCTTTTATATTTTCTGACTCTCACGGTCGCATGCGCTCCCTCAGAGTGACGGGGTGGGGTATTCAAAAAAAATATCGCCCGCTACCGAAGTAGCAGGCGATAAAGTTATAAATGTGTTAGATTTTTACTGAGCAAAATCTACGCGAGTATGCAACTTACCAGTGTGCTCACGGTCGGTGCAACCCTCCTTCAACTCGTAGTTACCATTGGCAGGATCAATCATATCAAAGATACCACGCAACTTAACTGATACATAGAAAGCACCCTCCTTCTCATCGTAGTATGAGTAGTTTGCAATAATCATATCAGTTGCTGCTGGACGGTCGATCAAATCTGTAAGAGCATAGCAACCTGTGCCTGCCTGAGGCTGCATAGTCTCAGGATTAATCTCCTCAGAACCAATGTTGAAGCAGAAGAAATTATAGTAACCATAGCAGATTGCATACTTCTGACCATCACGAGGCTCACCTAAAGTACCGCCATTGCCATCAGGCAAGTTATTAGCTGCATATACACCATACAACTTTGAAAAATATCCCAAGCCACGATCTTTGTAAAGAGTCATGTCTGTCAAGTGGTAAGGAGACTCCCACTTCTCAGCAGTATAGTCACCCATTACATGGTCCCAGTTCTTCTCTGGAATAGGAGCAGCCTCAGTTGTGAAAGAAGTAGTACCCTCCAACTTAATAGCGCCATGGTTTGTAGCCTTATCAGTAGTCATCAACGCCTTAACCAAATCCCACTGTGGCTTATTGATATCAGTCTCAGCACCATTAGGATCATAGATATAAGGCCATACATTCAACTCAAAGCGAACCTCATACTCGGTGCTGTGCTTCAAACCTGTAAATGTTGTACCCTGATCCCAATTACCATCACCAATGTGGAAGCCTACAAATGTATCCTTTGAAGCCTGTACCCAACCATTACCACGGCAGATGTAAGAGATATATGCGAAAGTCTGGTTGTTGCCGTTCTTAGTGATAGGATTCTCAAATACTGGAGTCTCGCTGCCCTTCTCGTAAAGGTTGAATGAGCAGTTCCAAGTAGCATACTGAGTAGTGTTGAAATCCTCACCCTTGATAGTCCAATTGTCGGCATCAGCATTGTATGAAGCTGAGAATGTACCAGAAGCAGTCTCGGGCAATACATAAACATTTGAAGTAACAGTCTCTGTATTAACAGCCTCTGCACCAGCATAAGCAGTAATAGTAAACTCTACGGGAGAAGTCTTAAGACCCTCGATAACAGCCTCGGTAGAACCGTCGGTAATCTCTACAGTCTGGTCACCATAAGCGATAACAACCTTATCAACGCCATCAATAGCATCCCATGAAAGCTTAACTGACTCGAGCATACCGTTTACAGAACGGTTTCCATACCAACTGTAGTTATAATAATCACATGGCCACTGACGGAATAACTCCTTAATATACTCTGTACCCTCGTCGATAGCAGCAATAGCATTCAACTTAGCTGGCTGAGGACCCTCACCTGTTGTGAATGAAGTAGTACCCTTCAACTTAATAGCACCATGGTTTGTAGCCTTGTCGTCTGACATCAAAGCCTTAACCAAATCCCACTGTGGCTTCTCAAGATCAGTCTCAGCACCATTAGGATCATAGATATAAGGCCATACGCTCAACTCGAAACGAACCTCATACTCGGTGTTACCCTTCAAACCGGTAAATGTCTTACCCTGATCCCAAGCGCCATCACCTACATGGAAACCAACGAAGGTATCCTTTGAAGCCTGTACCCAACCGTTACCACGGCAGATATAAGAAATGTAAGCGAATGACTCATTCTTACCATTCTTAGTGATAGGATTCTCAAATACCGGAGTCTCGCTACCCTTCTCGTAAAGGTTGAATGAGCAGTTCCAAGTAGCATACTGAGTAGTGTTGAAATCCTCACCTGTGATAGTCCAAGTCTTATTCTCAGAATTGTAAGTAGCATTGAAAGTACCAGAAGCAGTCTCAGGCAAAGTATAAACATCAGAAGTCACTTTCGCATTAGCAATAGCAGTCTCGCCCTGATAAGCAGTAACTGTAAACTCTACCGGAGAAGTCTTAAGACCTGTAACAATATGGAAAGGAAGACCAGTTGTAACCTCTACAGTCTCACCAAGATACTCAACAACAACCTTATCAGCCTCAATCTCATCCCATGTAAGGGTTACAGTCTCAAGCTGGCCGTTTACAGAACGCAAACCATTCCAAGCATAGTTATAATAATCACATGGCCACTGACGGAACAACTCCTTAATATACTCAGTGCCATTATCAATAGCAGCATAAACATTCCAAGTCTTCTCTACAGTGAAAGTCAAATCAGAATCACCCTCACGGTAAACCATAGTCTGAAGAGCATCAGTTGGAGCAGAGAATAACAAACGATCGCTACCATAAGAAGCATTTACGAAGGTGTGGTAACCAGCCTTATACTTAACAGTCCAAACGCCAGCCTCAAATTCGGGAACGGTTTTAGTTGCCTCAGCTGCACCATCCCACTTCCATGCAGTATAAGCACCTGCAATGTTGTTCTTAAGTTTCTTCTCAGTGTAAGACAAAGGAAGATTTACGCCAGGATAAGAGTCAAGGTATGAACCTACCGCAGTGTGAGAAGGCTCAGTAGCACCATCCTTATAGAAGTAAATCTCAGCCTCCAAAAGTGCACCATAAATGTGAAGGTTGTCAACCTTGGTTGCACTTGGGTTAATAGCAGCATTTGCTACGGTCAAAACGCCATCTGCCAAAGTGATAACGGGCTCAGGACGATTTGTCAATGAGTAAATCTGAATCTCAGCAGTAGCGCCAGAAACGAGCTCAGCATCATTAGCTGCGCATGCAACAACTGTGAATGCGTAGTTGTTAGCAGCTGTCAAATTCTCAACAACATACTCAGTAACGCCCTCAGCCTTTGCTACAACATCCTCACCAACCTTAATCTCGTAGTAAGCAGCACCAGGAATCTCGGTCCAAGCAACCTTAGCAGCCTGATAACCCTCAGCAACAGCAGTAGCAGTAAACTCAGGCATCTCAACCTTCTCAGCAACAGCAGCTACATACCCAGAAGCGTTGCCTGACAAGTCATCCTGAACAGCAAAGCGTACGCTTGCCTCCAAAGAACCTGCGAAGAACTCAGCAGCGAGCTCAGTAGCAGTAGCTGTAACGGTGATTACACCCTCCTCAGCCTCGATAGCTGTAACGGGCAATACAACAACCTCACCAGCCTCAGCGCGAGTCTTAGTGTAAACAGCCTGCATAGAAGCATCCTTAGCATACTTAGCGATAGTAGCAGCAGCAGCCTTAGGAGTAACCTCATACTTAGCTACAACGAATGCGTCCTCAGCACCTGTATAGTAGCTAACTGTCAACTTACCGTCTGAATACTCGGGAACATACTTGATAGACTGAACATCAGCATACTTAGCACTCTTAGCCAAAGCTACGGTGATAGTAGTGTCGCCTGCCAAAGTGAAAGTAACGGTATCGTCCTCGTTTACAGTAACATTCTTGAAGAATGAATCACCATCCTTACCATTCTCGCCAACTGCAGGACCTACCTCCTCACCGTTGATGTACCACTTGCCATCCTTAATCTCGGGAGTGTAACCGTTCTGACCAGGAGCACCGTCCTCGCCGTCCTCGCCATCCTCACCGTCATTGCCGGTAACAGGATACTCGGTAGCCTCACCATTGATAGCCCAGTAGTAAACACCGTCTACCTCGACAACAGTGATAACAGTTCCATCTGCACCGTCAGTACCGTCAGTACCATTCTCACCATCCTTACCATGGTTGATAGTGAAAGTCTCGTCACCGATAGTTACCTCGTAACCCTCAGTAGTCTCCTCTACGCCGACTGCAAGGCCCTTCTCAGCGGCTGCGATCAAGCCCTTCAAAGTGTTAACCTCTTGAGTCAACTTCTCCTCAAGAGCCGCGATGCGGTCCTTAAGGCCTTCCATCTCGTTTCTCAACGCGGTGTCGTCGTACTCGTCACCACATGAAGAAAACAACGCTGCACACAATAAAGCAGCACCAAAAAGTAGTTTTTTCATAAAGATTAGTTTTTAATAAAAGGTTTATAAATGTTTAATAAATTAAACTTCGAGTTAAAATATGTCGGTTTATTATTTTGGTTGGTTAAAATATGTAATAAAATGCTTACTGAACACCTTTGCGAGGCGGTCGTATGTATGTTTATTTTCCTTAGCCACAGCACAAAAAAACATGCAATAGCTAACACAAAGATATAATAATTTTTTCATTTCATGCAAATTTTTTGTTAATTTTTTTCGTCGGCAGAGCCCGAAAAACGGGCAGAGTATGAAAATTATCACCAATTTAATGAAATTTTGTATTAAAAGTGATGAAATGTGCTATTTATTAAAATAAAATTATTACCTTTGATAAATAAATAAGCGCATTGTGCAGCCGAGGCCGTTGTTGATGGTTGATAATAAAAAAAGGGCATGCGCCCTTAGTGACCTCGAAAGGATTCGAACCTTCATCGTAAGAACCGGAATCTTATATTCTATCCATTGAACTACGAGGCCGCGGTGCAAAGATGTGAAAAATTTTTGGATATGACAAATTGTGGGGATGGATGGAGCCGCTTGGAACAGGTGGTGAATTGGACCGGGCTAAGTATAAATCAGTTTGCAAGGCAGATTGGTTTGTTGCGCCCGGATAACATCTACCACATAAAGTCGGGTAAGATTGGAGTTTCGCAGAATTTGGTGAGGCGCATCGTGGCGGCATATCCCGAAGTGAGCCCCGGGTGGCTGCTGACCGGCGAGGGAAGCATGTTGGGTGCGGATATGGGCGGAAATATCCCATATTTCGAATGTGATGTCACGCGGCTGATGAATGTGATTGGTGGCGAGGGTGCCACACCGCAGATGCTGAAGATTTCGTTTATGGAGGGGTGCGATTGCGCATGTCGAAGCTATGACGGAGCGATGGCGCCCGAAGTGATGC
Organism: Alistipes sp.; assembly: GCA_045125895.1. Classification (GTDB taxonomy): domain Bacteria; phylum Bacteroidota; class Bacteroidia; order Bacteroidales; family Rikenellaceae; genus Alistipes. The sequence goes on along the minus strand of JBGVNT010000003.1, from coordinate 78,381 downwards.
CCGGAATGATACTATTTTTGAAAAAAATAGACTTTACGGCGATAATTCCCGGCGGAATACATGTCGTGGTAACGACGAATTTCGTACTTTTGCGCAGGATACGCATCGAGGGTGATGCTCCATCGAGGCGATTTGTGCTGGAGGCTAAAGCCGAGGGGTATGACGATGTGAGCGTAGAGGAGGCAGATGTGGAGGCTGTGTATAAACTCATGGGGACGATGAAGATGTGTTAGGCAGCCTGGTGCCGATGTGCGCTGTTGCAGGCGCAAAAAGGAAAAGGTGAAATAATAGTGACAAAATAAGATAATAACCAATAAAATTCTAAAATCTGAAGGACTTATGACTATAAAGACTAAAGAGAATGCTTCGTTGATTATGGCATTGGTTGCAACATTGATAGTTGTAGGAGTGATGCTGTGCTTTGATGTGAAGTGGTGGATTGTAGTGTGTGTGGCGGTGGGGGTATTTGTCGTCATGGCAGTATTCTCGCTCTTTATGATGAAATCCTATGTGGCCTATAAACTTAAGCCGATATATTCGATGGTTTTGTCGCGCGATGTTCACACCACCGAAATTGTCGACGAAATGAAAGATAAACATGTGGAAAATATATCGGAGGAGTTGACTGCATGGGCCGACGACAACGACAAGGAAATTGCGCGCCTGAAGCATAGCGAGGCCTTCCGTAAGCAGTATCTCGGAAATGTAGCTCATGAGCTGAAAACCCCGATTTTCAATATTCAGGGTTATATTTCGACGCTACTCGATGGCGGTTTGGAGGATGAACTCATTAATCGAAAATATCTTGAGCGTGCCGAGAAGAGTATCGACCGATTGATTAATATCGTGAATGACTTGGATACCATCTCGAAGTTGGAGAATGACATGAACCGCCTGAATATGGAGCGCTTCGATATTGCTGCATTGGCAAAGGAGATTGCCGAGCAGTTGGAGATGGAGGCTGCCAAGCGCAATGTGAAACTCTCGGTCAAAGGTGCCGATTCTCTTCCCTCTTCGTTCTGGGTGGTTGCCGATAAGCACTTTGTGGGTCAGGTGTTGGTAAATCTTATCATCAACTCGATTAATTACGGCAAGGAGGGTGGCTCTACCCGTATCAAGTTCCGCGATATGCTGGATAAGATTCTTATCGAGGTGGAGGATACGGGCGTAGGTATCAGCAAGGAGGATATGCCTCGCATTTTCGAGCGTTTCTATCGTGTAGATAAGGGCCGTTCGCGCGAGCAGGGCGGTACAGGCTTGGGACTTGCTATTGTGAAGCACATTGTCGAGGCTCATGGCGAGCGCATCAGCGTGCGTAGCGAGTTGGGCGTAGGTACTACTTTCGCATTCCCATTAAAGAAGGCCGGGGTGATTGTAAAGTAATACGAGAAGAGATTGTTGGGTTATACGATTTGAATAGATGTTGAACGATTTTTTGTATGTAGTTTGGGATTGTGATCCCGTAATGTTTTCGATAGGGGCATTCGAGCTTCGCTATTATGGCTTGGCGTGGGCCTTGACGCTACTCTTTGGTGAGAGATTTTTTACGGCATTTGCCAAGCGCGAGGGCTTTGGCTCTCAAATTATAGAAACCGGTTTTATCTGGATTGCTCTGGGTGCGGTGTTGGGCGCTCGCTTAGGACATTGCCTGTTTTATGATTTTTCATACTACATCGTACGCCCTTGGGAGATTATCACGGGTATTCGCGATGGCGGCATGGCCTCACATGGCTCGGCTTTGGGTATGTTGCTCGGAATGTGGATTACGGCGCGAAAATACAAGATGCCTTATGTCTGGTGGTTGGACCGTATTATGATTCCCGTGTCGATTGGAGGTGCGATGGTCAGAATCGGCAATTTGATAAATTCCGAGATTGTCGGCCATATTACCGATGTACCTTGGGGCTTTAAGTTTGTGCGTAACTTTCCGAATATACCCATCGAGAGCATCCCGGTGCAGCATCCGTCGCAATTGTATGAGGCTTTGTGTTATCTTGTGACTTTCGTCATTTTGATGTGGATGTACTACAAGCTGGACATGGGACGCCGTCGTCCCGGCATTATGTTCGGCATCGGTTTGATAGGAATCTTCGTAACACGCTTCTTTATCGAGTTCTTTAAGGTAAATCAGGAGGCTTTCGAGGAGGGCATGTGGCTCAATATGGGTCAAACGCTGAGTATTCCGTTCATTATTATGTCGGCATGGGTGTTGTGGCAGGCGGCGCATGGCAAGTTCCGCGTGGGCGTGCCCGACAAATATAGCAAGGAGCAGAAGCAGGAGCCGAAGGGTAAAAATAAACGCAGATAGTTATGGTTGGAGAGGTTAATAAAATCATCTATAATATGCTCATCAGCGGCAAGGGTGTATTCTTGCCGGAGGTGGGTACGCTCTATATCGAGCGTCAGGGTGCGCGTAAGATTTCGGATAATAAACTCATAAGTCCCCGCAATGTGGTGAGCTTTACCTCTCAGGAACAGGCACCTTCGCTGGTCGACGAGATTGTAAGTATTGCAGGCTGCAGTCAAGAGCAAGCCGAGGACATCTATAATCGTTGGTTGCTGAAAACTCGTGAGGGTAATACCGTGACGATTGGCGGTGTGGGTGTGTTGAACCACAAAAGTTTCGCGATAGAGTCGGCTTTTGGTGCTGCGATAAATCCCAAGGGCGTAAAGACTATCGTTATTCGCCGCAAATCCAACACATGGCTCTATGTGCTGTGTGCATTGTGTGTGGCGGTTGCACTCGGATTCTTTGCCTATATTATGTGGGGCGATAGGTTGTTTGGCCCGGCAAAATTTGAAACTAAAACCGTGGTTGAAGAGGTCGATGTAGCGCTGGCGAATGATGCAGCGCAAGGCGATGCTGTGCAGGCGGATGGAGCTTTGGCGAGTGCCGAGGTACAGAGCCAAGAGTCGCAACAAAATCAATCTGCGGTATCCGCACAGCAGGGGGCTGTGTCGGGCGCTGCAAATGGCGAATATTATGCCTACTATGTAGTTATGGGTGTATTTTCGACGGAGCAGAATGCAGAGCGTGCTGTGGCTCAGGCCAAGGAGAAGTTGTCGGGTGCCGCGTGTGCCATCCTGCCATTTAAGGGTGATAAATTTATGGTTACGCTGTATGGTAGCGACAGCCTTGAGGAGTGTAATGAGTTTGCTCGCAATAATCGTGATGTGTTTGGCGATTTGTGGGTATATAATAAAAGGTGATGGGATTAGCCGACGCTATTGGTCGCTTTATTGACCTTTTCTATATTGCGCCATTTAAGCGCGTGTTCTCGCCGCGCATATTCCGTTATGCGGTGTGTGGTGGGGGAAATATGGTGCTCGACTTGGTGTGGTACTTCCTTATCTATCACTATATCGTTGCCGAACGGTTTATCGACTTGGGCTTTGTTGTGGTGTCGCCACATGTGGCCTCGCTCATAATAGTCTTTCCTATAACTTTCTTTACCGGCTTCTGGCTCAATCGCAATGTGGTCTTCGATGTGGCGCAGTTCTCACGCGGTGGACAGCTTGTGCGCTATGCACTGTCGGTTGTGGGCTCTATTGTGGTGAATTATCTGTGTATAAAACTTTTTGTCGAGGTGTGCCATATCTGGCCAACGCCGGCAAAGGCGCTGACTACGGCGGTGAGCGTGATGTATAGCTACTTAGCGAGTCGATATTTCGCCTTTGGCGAAAAGAGAATCTCAAGATAGGAGATTAGGGAGATTAAGGATTTTAGGGAAGATGGTTTGGCGTGAGCGCTAAATTCTCTAAATTCCTTAATTTCTTTAATATTTTGTCATGCCACAATTTACACATTCGATTAGCTGCAAAGATAGTTGCTCGGTCTATGTGTAAATTGGTTGGCATCTACCTTTGTTTGTCCTTGCTGCCAAGTCCGTACTTGCAAGGTACTATTCCCAAAGGTAGATTCCATTCATTACACGCAGGGTAGCAATTCCCTGCCTACACCCATTCATCGTGCGTGTAATGTGGAATGACAATATAATTATACAATATTATTATAAAGACTCTCATTTATAAAGACTCTCACGGTCGGATTTCATCCTCCCTCAGAGTGACGCTATGTCGTAGCCAATCCGTCAATGAGGTAGCTAATCCGTCATTCTGAGCAATTATTTTTTTTCGTCATTCTGAGGAGGCTTTGGCCGACGCGAGAATCTCGAAAAAAATTGCGTGAGAATCTCTTTATATTATTTTGTCATACCACAATTTACATATGCAGGGCATTACAGATATGTATTGCGGTATATATGTCAATTGGTTGGCATCTACCTTTGTTTGCCCTTGTTGCCAAGTTCGTACTTGCGAGGTACTATTCCCAAAGGTAGATTCCATTCATTAGCACAAGGTTAGACTCTTGGTGTCTGCAAACAAATACTTTGTGCAAATGTGGAATGACAATATTATTTCATCTTTCCTCTTTCCTCTCAAAAAATACTCTCTTTATCTAAAATTTTAGTAGAAATATTTGTTTATCTAAATTTTTAGTAGTAAGTTTGCATCAAGATTGGAAAATCTATGTTTTGAAATGTACATCAAAATTAAATAACGCGTTATGAAACAGGAACAAAACAACATTCAGGAGCTGACTCGCGGCGAGGAGGAGGTGATGCAAATCCTCTGGGAGTTGGGGTCGGGTAGTGTGAACGACATCATTGCCCGCATGAAGGAGCCGAAGCCGAAATACACAACGGTGGCGACCTTCGTCAAGATTTTGGAGAATAAGGGCTTTGTGGGGCACGAACCAAGAGGCAAAGGCTTCGTTTATTTCCCGCAGGTTGCTCGCGAGGAGTATGCCAAAAGGCATGTGAGCTCGATGCTCTCGACCTATTTTGGTGGCTCTATCTCGCAGTTGGTGTCGTTCTTCTCGCAGCACGAAAACATATCGTCGCAGGAGATGACCGAGATTTTGGAGATTATGGAGAGGGTGAAAAACGAGAAATAGCTTTTAACGAGATATTTTCGATGAAATTAAAACTACACCATTAAACAACTACATTTATGTATATTTTGCTTGCTGAAATATTGATTGTGAGTGCTTTGTTGCTCATTGGCTATCGCTTGCTGCTGGAGCGCCGTACCGATTTTCTTTGGTGTCGCCTCTATTTGGTTGTGTTGCCGCTGCTGTCGGTGGTGATTCCGCTGTTGGAGATACCTTTGTGGCCGGCAAAGGCAGCATTGATGCCCGTGATAACCATTGGCGAGGGTGGTGCTGTCGTCGCCGCCGAGGTTGTTACAGAGCAAGCCCCAATCATCACTTTGGCAGGTGTCGTTTTGTCGTTGTATTGTACGGGTGTAGTGGCACTTATCGTGTTGCTTGTCTATCAATTTTGGCATATTCGACGCTTAGAGCGTGATGCCGAGGTTGGCTATGTCGATGGTGTCCGCGTTGTGCGTACATCGGCAGCGGTGGCGTCGTTTTCGTTCTTCCGTACCATTTATGTTAATCGTAATACTTCGGCCGAGGATTTTGCCGTAATCATAAAACATGAATGTAGCCACATTGCTCATCGTCATTCATTTGAGCGTTTGGCTATGGAGCTTCAGAAGGCTCTGTTGTGGTGGAATCCTTTTGTGTGGATGGCAGCGCGTCTGCTCACCGAGGTTGAAGAGTTTGAGGCCGATAGGGATGTCCTTTGTGGGGGTGAAGATAGAACAATCTATATACAAACCATTTTCAAGCAGATGTTCGGTTATAGTCCGGAAATAGCGAACTCCCTGCGCGATTCTTTAACTAAAAAACGATTAATTATGATGACAACAAACTTTAGGAGTCGTTACGCGCGACTCCGTCAGGTGGCAATTGTGCCTTTGATGTTGGCCTTGGTTGTGGCTTTTGGCACTACGGCGCGAGCACAGGAGCAGGATGGAAAGAAGAAAACAAGAATTGTGATGGCGTCAAATTCCGAGATGTCGAATCCTATCTATTTGGTTGATGGTAAGGTGGTGGAGAATATCGAGGATGTGGATGCTTTTATGATAGCTTCTTTGTCTGTATTCAAAAATGAAACTGAGGAGCTGAAGGAGCGATTGCAAGGTACCTCGGTTTCGATTGAGGAGGTCAAACTGCGCGGTATTGTGATAATCGAGATGATTAAACCCGAGAATTTCGTTGCCGATGGTGCGGAGGCCGAATATTCAGGCGTGGTTTGCGACTGGGATAATAATCCTATCGTCGGGGCAGTAGTCAAGGTGGGAGAGCGCAGCGCTGTGACCGATATAAATGGTCGCTTTAAGATGCGTGCCACTTGTGGTGAGGTTGGCCAGATTTCATATTTCGGTTATCAGAATCAGCCTATACACTTTACTCGTAATAAGGCCGAGGTGGTTTTGCACCTCTCAAAGCAGGGCGAGGAGAAGGTCTTCGAGTTTAATGATGCGGTGGATATTCAGCTCTCCATCGAAGAGGATAGTCAGGCTCAACCCAACAAGGTTACGGCATACTCAATAAGCAACGGCAAGGTTGAGAAGGTGAATGCCGATGTCGTGGCAGAGGTTGTCAAGTCCGAGCAGATGCCTTCGTTCCAGGGTGGCGGCTTGCAGGATTTCCGTGCGTGGGTGATGACTCAGGTGCGCTTCCCGCAGGAGATGCTCGACAAGGGTGTGTATGGTCGTGTTATGGCGGCGTTTGTGGTTGATACTGAGGGCTCGGTGAGCAATATTAATATTGTGCAGACTCCCGACAAGGCCTTTTCCGATGAGGTTATTCGTGTGCTGAAGAAGAGCCCGAAGTGGAAGGCGGGCATGTCGGAGGGTAAACCGGTGTCGGTAAAATATGCTGTTCCCATAGATTTTGCCATTCACGATGGCGAGAAATTGAAGAAAACCGAGGAGAAAGCCCCCAAGGCCTCTTCTACGACCGCAGAGGAGGTGGTTGTAACGGGATTCGCTATACAGAAATAGGGTTTGCATGGCAAGTCGGTTTGAGATGATTGCTCGGCACGAATGTGTCGGGCAATTGTCGTTTTGTGTCAGATTATCCTAAAAGGATAATTTTTATCGTATATACGCTTTGTCGGCGGTGGTTGTGTGTATATATTTGCATGCTCATAAATAGTGTGAGATATAGGTTCTTTGACCCTTTTTGTGGCGTAACTCGCGTCGGATTGGTCATTTTGTATGTAATTTGCGTAAAAAACTCTAAAAACATGAAAACTTTTTTTGTTTTTAAGTTTTCTGTTGTATATTTGCACTCGATAAATTAGCAGCAAACTATGACGCAGCGCGAAAAAGTTGTAGAACAAGTATCGGAAATGGTGAAGACCTTTGGTCTGAAATCGGTGCGAATGGATGATGTAGCCAATGCTCTTGGCATGTCGAAGCGTACTCTGTATGAGATGTTTGGCGGCAAAGAGGAGCTGCTCTACGAGAGCATCTGTTATATGATGGATGAGCGTTTGCGTAAGCTCTCCGAGAAGATGAAGTCCTATGACAGCATGTTGGAGATACTTTTGTTGAGTGTCAAGGAGTTGTGCTCGGATGACCCACGCCACGATACGGCTCATCGCCTGTCGTTTAACCTCAAGAAGTTCTATCCGTCGATTTATGAGCGGGTGCAGCGTCGTCACTCCGAAACAGGCTTGTCGGGCCTGCGATATGCGCTCGATAAGTGCCGCGAGGAGGGATATTTGGACGAGCATGCCGATATAGAGCTTATGGCGCAGTTGTTCCTTATAAATGCAGGTGTGCTGATGAGCGAGGATAAGGTGGCGCTGCCCGAGGGTGTGACTCGCGACAAGGCTTTCAGTGTGCTGATAATCAATTTCCTGCGAGGTTTGGCCTCGGCCGAGGGTCTGCGAAAGATTGATGAGATTTTGGCAAAGCAGAGGTGCTAAATTTTGAGTTTGAAACAATATAAACAGTATAAATAAAGGTAATATCTATGAAACTGAAGAATCTCTTTTATGCGTTTGTTGTGCTCGTGGGCATGACAGCGGTGCCGGCTATGGCACAGGAGAATTCCGAGGCTGCACAGAAGTCGGAGCCTATGGTGTTGACTTTGGAGCAGGCTTTGGAGATTGCGCTCAGCGAGAACCCTACGGTTCAGGTCGCTGACAAAACTATTGAAGTGAAGAAGTACGCCAAGAAGGGTACTTATGCGTCGTTGTGGCCCGAGATTTCGGCTTCGGCTACTTATCAGCGTTATATCAAAAAGCAGACATTCCACATTATGGGCAAGACTATGGAGGTCGGTACTGCCAACAACTATTCGGGTGGTTTGTCGGCCGCTATGCCTGTTGTGAATGCGCAGTTGTGGAAGTCGCTCAAGCTCTCGGCTATGGATGTGGAGTTGGCCGTTGAGCAGGCTCGTTCGTCACGCATCGACATGGTGGAGCAGGTGTCGAAGGCCTTTTATCAGGTGCTTTTGGCAAAGGACTCTTACGATGTCTACAAGCGTGTGTATGACAATGCCGTAGAGAATCATAAGATTGTGGAAAGTCGCTATAAAGTGGGTCAGGTGTCGGAGTATGACTATATCCGCTCACAGGTGTCGGTTGCGAATGCCGAGCCCAATGTGTTTAATGCCGAGAACTCTATCGTGTTGGCATTGTGGCAGTTGAAGGCGCTGCTCGGCATGGACCTCAGTGTCGATGTCGATTGCGCAGGTCGTTTGGCTGATTATGAGTCGGCTCTCACTGCGCAGATTGAGATGGGCGATTTGAGAAACAACAGCACCATGCAGCAGTTGGATATTCAGGAGCGCATGTTGGAGCAGGCGTTGAAGGTTAAGCGTGCGGCAAATATCCCATCGTTGGCATTGTCGGTAAACTACAATTTCACAGCCATGGACGAAACCTATAAGTTCAGCCAGTATCATTGGAATCCCTATTCTGTGGCGGTGCTGAATTTGAGTATCCCCATCTTCTCGGGTGGAAAGCGTCGTGCCGAGATTAATCAGGCGAAGCTGGATTTGGCAAATATCGAGTTGCAGCGCGAGAATGCTGAGCGTCAGTTGCAGACTGCCATGATGTCGTATTATAGCAATATGCAGACAAATGTGAAGCAGTATTACGCTTCGTCGCAGACTATTTCGCAGGCTAAGCGCGGATACGACATCGCCGTGAAGCGTTATGAAGTGGGTGGCGGAACATTGGTGGATATCGACAATTCACAGTTGGCATATACCCAGGCTGAGTTGACCCGTGCAGCTGCGATTTATGATTATTTGGTGAATCTTGCCTCGATGGATAAACTCGTAGGTAACACTTACGCAGAAACAATCAAAACAGAAAACTAAAAACAGAAAGAGATATGAAGATGAATGTAATTATCAGAGGCCTCCTCATTGGAGGTGTTTGCATTGCGAGCGTAGCATGTGGCTCGAAGAAGAGCGCAGAGTCGGTTGCTCAGGTTGAGGTAGCAAAGCCTAAGGTTACTACCGAGGTGGTGAATATTAAGGATGTGGTGATGTCAAGTAGCTTTACGGGCAATGTCGAGGGCTACGCCGTGAACAATATCACTCCCCAGCAGCCTCGTCGTATCTCACGCCTTTTGGTGGATGTAGGCGACCGTGTAGTGGCAGGTCAGAAGGTGGCCGAGTTGGATGCTTCGGCTTTGGCGCAGGCTAAGGCTCAGTATGAGAATAATAAGGCAAATTTCGAGCGTGCCGATGTGTTGTACAAGGCCGGAGGCGAGTCAAAGGCTAATTGGGAGTCTTTGCATACTGCTTATGAGGTGTCACGACTCTCGTATGAGAACCTTTTGGAGAATACCACATTGCTCTCGCCAATTTCAGGCTTGGTTACTGCGCGTAACTACGACAATGGCGATATGTGTGGCGGTCAGCCTATCTATGTGGTGCAGCAGATTAATCCTGTGAAGGTTAAAATCAATGTTTCGGAGTCACTCTACTCTTATATCAAGAAGGGTATGGCGGTTGAGGTAGAGTTGGATGCTCTTCCCGAGAAGAAGTTCCAGGGTAAGGTGTCGCGCATAACTCCGCTTATCGACCCTTCGACCCGCACTTTCGAGGTTGAGGTTACGGTATCGAATGGCAAGGAGTTGATTAAGCCCGGTATGTATGCTCGCGTGGCGATGAACTATGGCTCGCGCAAGAATATCGTTGTGCCCGATGTTGCGGTGGTTAAGCAGTTGGGCTCGGGTGACCGTTATATATATGTATATCAGCAGGATGGTACCGTAGAGTTCCAGAAGGTTGAGTTGGGTCGTCGCATGGGTGGCGAGTATGAGATTTTGAGCGGTATTGCCGATGGTGCCGAGGTGGTGACTTCAGGTCAGGTGGCATTGAAGGATGGTATCGCCGTAGAGCGTGTAAACGAGTAGTTTTAGGTTGTATTTTTAAGCGATTTATACGATGAATATATATAAAACATCGGTCAATAACCCCATTACCACCATCATATTGTTTGTGGCAATCATGATTTTTGGTGGTGTGTCACTCTCGCGTTTGGGTATTGACCTCTTCCCCGACATCGAGTCAAATGCGATGTTGGTAATGACTTCATATCCCGGAGCGAGTGCCGAGGATATTGAGAATAATGTTACACGCCCGATTGAGAATGTGTTGAATGGTGTGGACCATTTGAAGGATATGACCTCTACATCGAAGGAGAATATCTCAATCGTTGCGTTGGAGTTTGAATATGGTTACGACTTAGATATTTTGGCTAACGATGTGCGTGATAAGCTCGATATGTTGTCGACGCTGCCCGATGGTACATCGACGCCCATAATTTTCAAGTTCTCGTCCGATATGATGCCCGTGTTGATGGTGGGTGTTACGGCCGAGGAGAGCATGCCCGGTCTGTATAAGATTCTTGACGACCAGATTGTGACGCCGTTGGCTCGTGTAAGCGGTGTGGGTACTGTGTCAATCGCAGGTATCCCCGAGCGTGAGATTCAGGTATATTGCGACCCTAACAAGTTGGAGGCTTATGGCCTTACCATCGAGCAGATTTCTTCGGTTATCGCTTCGGTAAACCGTAGTACCCCTGCCGGCTCGTTCGATATTGGTTCAAATGCCTACTCGTTGCGCGTGGACCATGAGTTCGAGGACCCTCAGGAGATGCTGAGCCTCGTTGTGGGCTATCGCAATGGCGCACCTATCATGTTGCGCGATGTGGCTACCATAAACGATACCATCCAGGAGCGTATTCAGGAGGCTTACAACAACGGTAAGCAGGGTGGTATGATTATCGTGCAGAAGAAGTCGGGTGCCAACTCGGTGAAGATTTGCCAGAGCGTACGCGAATATATTGATGAGATTAAGGGCAATCTGCCTTCGGATGTGACCCTGTTTACCATCATGGATACCTCGGATAACATCATTTCGACGGTACACTCGTTGCGCGACACTATCATTACGACTTTCTTGCTTGTGATGCTGGTTGTGTTCCTCTTCCTGGGACGCTGGCGTGCGACTATCGTTGTGGTTTTGACCATCCCCATTTCGTTGCTGGCTGCGATTATCTATATCTTCGCTACGGGCGATACGCTTAATATCATTACCATGTCGTCGCTCTCTATTGCCATCGGTATGGTTGTGGATAATGCTATCGTGGTGTTGGAGAATATCACTACGCATATCGACCGCGGTGCAAAGCCCAAGCAGGCGGCAATCTTCGCCACCAAGGAGGTAGGTATTTCGGTTATAGGTGGTACGCTTACCACTATTGCCGTGTTCTTGCCCTTGACTATGGTGCAGGGTATGGCGGGAGTGTTGTTTAACGCCATGGGTTGGATGGTGACCATTACACTTACAATCTCGACTTTGGCGGCTGTGACCTTTACCCCTGTGTTGTGCTCGTTGATGTTGAAACTCAACCCCAAGAAGGCGTGGTTCCAGGGCAAGATTGATGCCGTTATGGAGCGTTTCAACAACTTCTATGGTGGCGTGCTGGATTGGTGTGTGCGTCATCGTAAGACGATTATCTTCGGCTCTATCGCTCTGTTCTTTGCCGTTATGGGCTTGTTGGGACCCCATTTGAAGTCGGAGTTCTTCCCTGTGCAGGATAGTGCGTCGATGTCGGCTGAGATTCAGCTTCCGGCGGGTACTCGTCAGGAGATTACAACCGAGCTTGCTCTTGAGTTGGTCGACAGAATCCGCTCGGCATATCCCGAGGAGATGATTACCGTAAACTTCCGTGCCGGTCAGGCCGATACCGAGAACACTTTTGCTTCGCTCTCAACCAATGGTACGCATGTCATTTCGATGAATATGCGTTTGGTGAAGAAGACCGAGCGACAGCTGAGCCTCGGTGAGATTGGTGATGGCGTGCGTAAGATTTTCGACGAGTATTCTATCATCCGCAAGTATAAAGTTACCGAAGGTGGTGGCGGTATGGCCGGAAAGTCTGCCGTAGATATTGAGATTTATGGCTACGATTTCGATACTTCGGATGCTTTGGCCGAGCAGGTGGCAAATATGTTCCGCAATATGGAGGGTTGTACCGAGGTGACCATCTCGCGTGATGAGTATACACCCGAGTATCATGTGGAGTTCGACCTGGATAAGTTGGCAGCTTCGGGTTTGGATGTTGCGACGGCATCGGGTTACTTGCGTAACCGAATCAACGGTTCGGTGACTTCATACTACCGCGAGGATGGTGACGAGTATGATATTCGTGTGCGCTATGACCGCAAATTCCGTGAATCGTTGGAGGATATCGAGAATATCACCATCTACAACCAGATGGGTCAGGGTATTAAGATTCGCGATGTGGGCGTTGTGAAGGAGGCTGCTACTCCTCCTGCCATTACGCGAAAGAATCGCGAGCGTTATGTCACCGTTTCGGGTGTCGTGGGTGCCGGATACGCTTTGTCGGAGTTGGTCGATAAGGCCAAGGTGGAGATGAAGAATATCCCCATGCCTGCGGGCTTTATGTGGCAGATTGGCGGTACTTACGAGGACCAGCAGGATACCTTTGGCGATTTGTTCCTGTTGATGGCGTTGATGGTAATCCTGGTGTATGTGATTATGGCGTCGCAGTTTGAGTCGTTGACCTATCCGTTCGTTATCATGTTCTCGCTGCCGTTTGCTGTGGTGGGTGTCGTTATCGGTTTGGCCATTACGGGCACTCCTATGAACATCATGGCCTTGTTGGGAGTGTTGATGCTTATCGGTATTGTGGTGAACAACGGTATCGTGTTGGTGGACTACACTATCCTCTGCCGCGAGCGAGGCCTGGAGGTCTTGGATGCTGTTGTTACGGCGGGTCGAAGCCGTTTGCGTCCTATCCTCATGACTACGCTTACAACCGTGCTGGGTATGATTCCTATGGCTGTGGGTAATGGCGTAGGCTCGGAGATGTGGAACTCGCTCGGTATGTCGGTGGCTTGGGGATTGTCGTTCTCGACCCTGATTACCCTGATTCTTATTCCTACGCTCTATGCTGCATTTGCTTACCGTGGCGAGAAGCGCCAGGCAAAAAAGGCTTTGAAGGCGTAAATTGAGGGCTAAAAACTAAAAACAGAGAAAGTATGAAAGCAGTATTTTTATCATGTAACCAGTCGATGTTCGATGCGGTTATGGATATTATGGATGATATGCAGATAAGTGGCTTCACAGGCTGGGAGGAGCTCATGGGTCGTGGTACGAACGATGGCGAGCCCCACCTTGGTAACCACGCATGGCCTACGATGAATTCAGCGCTAATCGCGGTTATGGAGGATGCCAAGGCTGCGGAGTTTTTGGCAGCCCTTAAGAGGCTCGATGCCGACAACCACAAGCAGGGCTTGCGTGCCTTCGCTTGGGAGGTCAGCGATATGATTTAAGAGTCGATATTTGTGATTATGAGAGCAGGGATTTTTATCTCTGCTCTTTTTTTTGCGGGTGGGGCAGTAACAACAGTAACAAAGTAACAACAGTAACACCCCTGTTACTTTGTTACTGTTGTTACTTTTTGTAATAGTTGTAATTCAAAATTATTTTTTTTGAATCCTTTAGACTCTCACGGTCGCATGCGCTCCCTCAGAGTGACGCCATTTGGTAGCTAATCCGTCATTCTGAGCAATTATTTTTTGTCATTCTGAGGAGGCATAAGCCGACGCGAGAATCTAAAAAAAAATAATAGCGTGAGAATCTATATAATAATATTGTCATGCCACATTAGCGCAAAGTATTGATTTACAGATACTAACAACATAACATTGCGCTAATGAATGGCATCTACCGCTTATTCTTACCTTGCTACCAAGTAAATACCAGCGAGGTAGTAATTTCCAAAGGTAGATTCCATTCAATTACTGCAGGTATACTACTGCGTATCTGTACCCTCGCGTCGTGCAGTAATTGTGGAATGACGATAAAAGACTTGCCCTCTGCGCTCGCTTACTCGTAATTTTGAATTTTGAACCGACGCACGAAGCAAGCGCAGAGGGCAAATTTATTTGCACTATGCCTTGCAAGAAGGAGGAAACGAGGGTTTATCCCTCGTAATTTTGAATTTTGAATTTTGAATTTTGAATTCTTCTTCCTTTACTCCACATACAACACCAATCCCTTGAGGTACTCGCCCTCGGGGTGGTAGATGTTGATTGGGTGGTCGGCGGGTTGCGTTAATTGATGCAGAATACGCACCTTGCGCCCTGCAATGGCAGCTGCCGAGAATACCATTGTGCGGAACAGCTCCTTGCTGACGGCTTGTGAGCACGAGAAGGTGAAGAGTATACCTCCCGCCTTAATCTGCGATATAGCGCGAGCATTTATGCGCTTATAGCCCTGCATGGCATTACCCAAGACCTTGTGATGCTTGGCAAAGGCGGGTGGGTCGAGGATAATCAAATCATATTTGTCGCCTATCTGCTTGAGGTACTCCACAGCATCGGCTGCGACAGCCTTGTGGGGGTACTCCTTGCCGAAATTCAGGTGCATATTCTCGTCGGCGAGTTGCACGGCACGCTCCGAGGCATCTACCGAGCACACCTCCACAGCTCCGCCCGATGCGGCGTAGACCGAGAAACCTCCCGTATAGCAGAAGGTGTTGAGTACGGTACGGCCCTTGGCGTAGTGGCGCACCAGCTCGCGGTTGTAGCGCTGGTCGAGGAAGAAACCGGTCTTCTGACCCTCCCCCCAATTAACGAGGAATTTTTCGCCATTCTCCTTGACAACAACCGACTTATGGTCCGAGCCACCCCAGATGTAACCATCTATGGCATTTAGGCCCGCCTTGAATGGCACGGTCTGCGAACTCTTGTCGTATATAGCAGTGAGCTGATTGCCATACACCTCGCGCAAAGCCTCGGCAATGGCCATGCGCGAAAGGTACATACCCACCGAGTGGCACTGCACAACGGCCACCGAGCCGTAGATGTCAACAACAAGCCCCGGCAGCGAATCGCCCTCGCCGTGTACAAGGCGGTAGCAATTGGTCTGCTCGTTGTCGGTAAGACCCAATGTGCGCCTTACATCGTAGGCTACGGCTATGCGGCGGTTCCACCACGCCTGGTCAATCTCCTCCTCGTCGAAGGTGAGCACACGCACCGCGATGGAGCCTATCTGGTAGTGTCCACGAGCTATGAAGTCGCCCGACTTTGTGAATACATCCACAACCTCGCCCTCTTTGAGCTCTTCGCCCTTGCATTTAATATGCTCGATGGCTCCCGAGAAAATCCAGGGGTGACGACGCTCCAGCGACTCCTCCTTGCCTCGGCGTAGAAATATTTGTGTTGTTATCATTGCTCTGTATGTTGTTCACTGTTTAACTTCTTGTTTTTCTTCGCATTATGATGGCGTACGCGACGCTTTGCCTTGCCCGCAGTCGCTTGTTTCTCGGCTGTGGCTTGCACTATGGCCTGCCCGATGATATTCTCTACCGACTCGTTGCCAAGTGGGGCGGTTGCGCGTAGCTTTTCTAATATCTTGATGCAGACCCACGCATCGGTTGCGGCATACATCTGCTGCTGAGGCGTAAGTGCTGAGGCCTCCCAATTGCTCAGGCGCTGCGCTTTTGAAACCCTCTGCCCAAGCACTATGGCCGACATTTTCCTCAGGCTCTTCTCCTCGACGCCCCATTTCGAGGCGATGTGTTGCAGGTCGAGGAATCCGCGCTCGCTGAAGTGACGCAGTGCGTGCAAGGAGCGTATATCACCGGCCACATCGGCACCAATTTTAATGATGTCGGGGTTGCTGAGAATCTTTCGTAGGGCGTTGTGCAGCTTCACTTTACATAAGCGAATCAGGTAGCAACGGCTGTGGGTCGAAAGCTGCAATAGGGCGACTTTGTTTGTTATTCCAGCCTTGAACGAGGGGCGTGTTTCGGTGTCGAAACCTATAATCGCCTGCTCCTCGAGGTCACGACATGCGGCATCAATCTGCTCTTCGCGGTCGATGATAATAATCTCTCCGTCGAATTGCGCCGAAGCAAGCTCTGCTGTCTGCTCGTTGGTTATGGTGGGCTGAAATATCATTACAAACTTGCTGTGTTTACATTTTCGAGCTACAAAGTTACTCAATAATTATAAGTTTGCACTCTTGGGATGTGGAAATTTTTTCTTTTTCCATCAAATGCTTTATGGCCTCGGCTATGATGGTCGGTTCGGCCTTTATCTCGCGTGCCACTTCGCGCGCAGTGAGTGGCGCTTGGCTGAGGAGTCGTAGTATCTCGGCCTCCAAATTCTCGTGCGAGAGTTTTGCCTGCCGACGCTTTGCAAGGCATATGTCGCAGATGCCGCAATCCTCGGCTCGGGTGTCGTTGAAATAATCCTGCAAAAACTTGCTGCGACAGGTCTGCTCATTTGTGGCGTAGGCTATCATCTGCTCGAAACGCTCGGAGAGTAAGGCCTTGCGCTTGAGGTAGGTTTCGGGTGCGATGTAGATGTTGTTGCGCTGCAGGCGCGCCTCGTCGAAGAATATCATGGGCGAGGAGTTGGAGGGTATGTAACGGATAATGCGCATCTGCCACATGCGTTTCAACAGCTCCTTGACATGCTCGACGGTGTAACCGCTGTGGATGGCAATCTCCTGCTCGTCTATTGCGCGGAACTCGACAAATACGCCGTCGTAGATTCTCAGTATCGTGAAGATTATATGGTCTAAATCCTGACGGTCGATGCGGATGCGATAGAGGTCATCGCGATTCACGCAGAACATTATGCGGGCAGGGTTCTCCAACTCCTCGGTGAGAGTCATGTAGCCATTTTGTTGCAGCAGTTTTAGCGCCGCACGCACCTTGCCGCCGTAGATGTGTTCTTTGGCGCAGAAGTCGTGAATGTTGAATATGTGTGAAGTGTAAGCGCCGTCACCTATGGCAACTTGCAGGTAGCTGCATATCTTTTCGTAAACATCTTTCACCTGGTCGAGTGGCAGAAACTCTGTTTCGAGGTGCCTTTGTAGGCGCAAAGTGTCGTCCGAGGCCACCAGCAGCACAGCATAGCTGCGCTTGCCGTCGCGTCCTGCACGCCCCGCCTCCTGGTAATAATTCTCCAGCGAATCGCACATCGAGTAGTGAACCACAAAGCGGACATCGGCCTTGTCGATACCCATGCCGAAGGCATTTGTCGCAACCATGATACGGGTCTTGCCTCTAATCCACTCCTCTTGGCGTGTTGAGCGTTCGAGGTGGGGTAGGCCGGCATGATAGAACGATGCCGCGAAACCGTTTGCAAGCAGAAATTCCGCCATCTGCTCGCAGCCCTCGCGCGAACGCATGTAGACAATTCCCGACCCCTCGACATTGCGAATAATGCGTAGTAGTTGCTCCTGCTTGTCGTCGGTGTGGCGTACGGCATACGACAGGTTTGGGCGCGCAAACGAGGTACGAATGATGTGTTTGTCGGCAAATCCTAAGTTGTGCATTATGTCGTTGGCTACCAACTCGGTAGCCGAGGCTGTAAGGGCCAGAACGGGCACTTCGGGCAGGCGTTTGCGAATCTCGGCAATACGCAGATATGAGGGGCGAAAATCATAACCCCATTGCGATATGCAGTGCGCCTCGTCAACGGCTATAAGATTTACATTCATGCGCTCCACTCGCAAGCGAAAAACCTCGGTGGCAAGACGCTCGGGGGCTACATACAGGAATTTTATGTCGCCATATACGCAGTTGTCCAGCGCTATGTCAATCTGATGATACGACATTCCCGAATGAATGGCTGTTGCCTGAATACCCATTTTGCGCAATCTGTCGACCTGGTCCTTCATCAGGGCGATAAGAGGCGTAACAACAATGCACACCCCCTGCCGTGTCATGGCGGGGAGCTGATATGTGATAGACTTTCCGCCTCCTGTGGGCATCAGAGCCAAGGTATCACGCCCTGCCATTATCGAGAGGATAATATCCTCCTGCCCGGGGCGAAACTCCTCGTAACCCCAGTATTGCTTTAGCAGGCGCTTTAATTGCTCGATTATGTTGCTGCACTCGTGGCTCATGATGTGCAAAAATAGTAAAAAACAACGGAGTTGTTAATTTTTTTCGTATATTTGTGCCGTAAATGTGATGATATGGCAAATAAAGGACTCAAAATATTTTCGGCTGCGGGCTTGCTGCTTATTTACCTTTCGGTAATGATGGCAAGCAGTGTGTCGCTGATGTTGTGTGATTGTCATAGTCATCATCGTCATGCCCATGATATTACGGTTCACGAACATCACTGCTCGTGCGGGGGGTGTCATACATCCGATTTTGCGGAAGAGTTGGTCGCCGAGGGCTGTGAGTGCAGCCATGACCACTCGACTGATGTCGAATTGTATACATTCTCGCGAGGCGAAAATGATGATGTTGCGATGCGCCATCTGCTCATGCCGGCGCTTGTGGCCGATAGAATTGACGGCCTTGAAGCGATAGTTGCCACTTCGGTTGAGTATGGGCGTTATCTGCTGCCACCGCAATCCGGGGTGGAGAAGGGGAGTGTTGCTCTGCGCGCCCCGCCTGCTTCGGTTTAATTGAAGATTATGGGGCGGGAGGGTTGTTTCCGCCCGGGTAAACAATTAAATCATTAGCAAATAATATTCTATGAAAATCAAAACAGTTTTATTTTCGCTTTTGTTGGCTGTGGCAACCTGTGCAGGTGCTTCAGCACAAAACATTTCGGGTACAGTCAAGGACTCCGCATCGGACGAGGTGCTTGTCGGAGCTACGGTACATTGGTTGGACACGACGGTGGGTGTAACCTGTGATGTCAACGGCTCGTTTACGCTTCATCGCGTTAAGGGATACAATAAACTCGTTGCCAGCTATGTAGGCTATCGTAGCGATACCGTGGAGGTGGCTGCCGGAGTTGAAAATGTCGATTTTAGGCTCGTGAGCGATACCGAGATTGAGGAGGTTGTTGTCGAGGGCGCTTTGGGCAACTATGTCAATCGCGAAGGCGTGTTGAAGGGCGAGACCATTTCGTTTGCAGGATTGTGTAAAATGGCGTGCTGCAATCTGGCCGAGAGCTTCGAGAACTCGGCGTCGGTTACGGTTGGTTATAGCGATGCTATCTCGGGTGCGCGTCAGATTAAGATGCTCGGTCTTACGGGTACTTATACTCAGATTTTGGACGAAAATCGCCCCATTATGCGTGGCCTAAGTGCGCCCTATGGCCTTAACTATACGCCGGGTATGTGGCTCAATTCGATTCAGGTATCGAAGGGAGTGTCGTCGGTTACGGCGGGCCATGAGGCTATTACGGGTCAGATTAATATGGAGCACCGCAAGCCTACCGACGAGGAGCGATTGTTCCTTAACCTCTATTTCGATAGTGAGCTTCGCCCCGAGATAAATATCTCGTCGGCATTTCCGCTTACGAAGGATAAACGCCTCTCGACGGTGATTTTGGCTCATGGCTCGATGGATACCAAGTCGCACGATATGAACGATGATGGTTTCCGCGACTTGCCGCAGACCAACCAGATAAACATCGCCAATAAGTGGTTGTGGCAGGCAAAGAGTGGTGCGCAGGTGCGCTGGGGCTGGAAAGTGGTGAATGAAAACCGCTTAGGAGGAGAGATGGCTTACAAAAAGTCAATGCGTGAGGAGATGGAGCAGAGCCTCTCGGTTTATGGCTCGCACATGGACAATACGGGCGTTAATGCCTATTTCAAAGTGGGTATGCCTGTCGGTAAGTCGGTCTATGATGCCGAGGCTGACGAGGAGTTGCGCTCGAATATCGCCTTTGTGGCCGATTACAACTACTTCAAGGAGGATGCCTATTTCGGTCTTAACCGCTACGATGCACACGACAATGCAGGTTGGCTGAATTTGATGTATGCTCACTATTTTTCGCCTCGCTCGTCGATGATTTTCGGTGCTTCGGCACAGCTCACCGATAGCCACGAGGATGTGATAAACCGAGTGCCGGTAGCTATGCCTGACCATAAGGATACCCCGATGATTAAGGGCGATGTTACGCGCAACAATATGCGTTACATCGAGCCGGGTGTATATGCCGAGTATACCTATAATATTAAGGAGAAATTCTCGCTGGTGTTGGGCTTGCGTGGTGATTGGATGGGTGCAAACAACGACACCTCTATTTCAGGTGCGGCATACTATCAGCCGAAGAGCTATTTCGCAGTAACACCCCGTTCACACATCAAGTGGAATATCACGCCGTCGACCGTCTTGCGTGCCTCGGCAGGTATGGGTTATCGTCGTGCAAGCATCTTTACCGACAATATCTGGATGTTAGCCACAGGTCGTACAATCAATGTTACCGACCTTAACGATGATATTGAAAAGGCTCTTACCGTAGGTGGCAGCCTTACGCAGTATATCAAGTTGGGCGGCTTCAGCGATGCGACTTTGAGCTTCGATTACTTCCGCACGCAGTTCTTCAACACTATTTTGGCTGACCAGGAGTTGGGTGGCGAGCAGTTCGACAAAATTCATATTTACAACACCGACAATCGTTCGTTTACCGATACTTATCAGGTCGATTTCCAGTGGACTCCGCTACGCGGCTTCGATGTCTTTGCAACATTCCGCTATACCAACAGCCTCGTGTCGCTGATGCGCGATGGTAAGGCTGTGGAGGTCGAGCGACCGCTTACGAGCCGTTTTAAGACGCTTCTTAACTTGCAGTATGCGACCAACCACCGCAAGTGGGTTTTCGATGCTACGGCGCAGTATAACGGCCCTATGCGTCGCCCTTCGCTCGATGGTGATTTGAGTAGCAAGGATATGTCGCCCGCCTATCCGATGTTCTATCTTCAGGTGAGCCATCGTATCCGAGCTGTGGAGGTGTATGTGGGTTGCGAGAACATAGCCAACTATATGCAGAAAGACCCGATTTTGAACGCCAACGACCCCTTCTCGCCGGCATTTAACTCGTCGAGTGTCTGGGGACCACTTATGGGTAGAAAGTTCTATATCGGTATGCGATTTAATCTGTATTAAAAGAGGAAAGAGCAAAGTTCAAAGAGCAAAGATAAAAGAGATTCTCACGCACAACAAGTTGTGCTCAGAATGACGGATTTGCTACCTAATAGCGTCACTCTGAGGGAGCGCGAGCGACCGTGAGAGTCTAAAAAAAGATAGTGTCATGCCACATTAGCGCAAAGTATTTGCTTGCAGATACCACTTGCATTACCTTGCGCTAATGATTGGCATCTACCTTTGGAAATTACTACCTCGCAAGTTCGGACTTGGCAGTGAGGTCAAAACAGAGGTAGATTCCAGTCATTTGAGCAAGGATAACTAATGCGTACCTGTGAATCCTTTCGTTGCTCAAATGTGGAATGACGAAAAAGATTAAAGAGCAAAGATAAAAGAGATTCTCACGCACAACAAGTTGTGCTCAGAATGACGGATTTGCTACCTAATAGCGTCACTCTGAGGGAGGATGAAATCCGACCGTGAGAGTCTGAAAAGCAAATGCTCGGAATGGCGGAAGAAAAAATGATGTAAAACTAAGTATAAACCAATAAAACCAAATGAATATGAAAAAGTTAATCATTATGTGCCTTATGGCATTTATCGGCTTTGGTGTAGCCGAGGTATCTGCTCAAAAGAAGAGCGATGCGGCAATTAAAACAACTGTTTTTGTGACCGATATCGACTGCGAGCACTGCGCAAAGAAGATTACCAACACAATCCCATACGAGAAGGGTGTTAAGGATGTGAAGGTCGATGTTCCTACCAAGTTGGTGACCGTAACTTACGACGCTACAAAGAATAGCGACGAGAATTTGCTGAAGTCTTTCGCAAAGATTAAGGTTAAAGCCGAGGTGAAGAAAGAAGAGAAGAAATAATTTCGATAAACCAAATTCAAAACCGAGCATTGCCCTTCAATGGGTGATGCTCGGTTTACTTTTTTTTGGGGGGGGGTAGGTTATTTTTTCTCCTCCTTAAAGAGGAAATGAGCCTGCATCTTTAGTCGCAGATAGCTGTCCAATAACAGCATCAGTATCAGTGGTACGGCTATTATCGCAATACTCTTTACGAGCGAGAAATCTACCGCTGAAAAGTCTAATTCGGGCAACGCAAAATCTATGTCAAAGCGAACCGTGAGCCGCGCGAAAGCCCATTGCAGGCTTTGTGCCAATAGTGCGATAAGAATAGTGCCGCAAATGGCATATTGCATCAATTCGCGCACCCTCTCGCGGCGGCGAATCCGTAACATTGTACGCTGACCAAATCCTGCCGGCAGTTGTGGCCGGATGCGCCTCTGCGTGGCGCGATGTATGGCGTTATTGCTCTGTTTCATCTTTGCTGTGAGTTATTAGTAAATATAACTTTTTTCTTATTCTGTGCAGGCGAACCTTTGTGTTGCTTTCGCTCTGGCGGATAATCTCGGCACACTCCGCGATGGGGCGCTGCTCGTAGTAAAAGAGCGTTACCAAAGCCCTCTCCTCGGCATTTAACTGCTCGATAGCCTCCGTAAGGGCATCGATATTGTGGTCGGAGAGGTCGCCTTCCATCTGCTCAATATCCTCATCCCTGACGGCTGCGATTCTCCCCTCGTCGATTGACAGATGCGACACTCGGTGGCGACGCGTGTGCGATATTGCGCAGTTGTAGGCTATGCGGTAGAGCCAGGTGGCAAACGAACTGCGTCCCGAAAAACTCTCCATCTGCTCGTATGCCTTTATAAATACATCCTGCGTCAGCTCCTCGGCATCTTCCCGCTGCTGAATGACGCGGACAACGAGTGCATATACCTGGTCGGCATATTGCTCCATCAAGAGGGCGAAGGCTTCGTCGTCGCCACTTCTGATGCGTTGTAGTAGTTTCTCCTCGTTGTGTATCATAGCTAACCTTTAGACGCAAAAGTGAGTGAAAGGTTACACGAAAATAGTGAAAAAAAACGAAATTATATCGTTTGGGCGTGTAGCGCCTTTTGGGTATTTGTTTTTTTCGTCATTCTGAGCAATTATTTTTTTTCGAGATTCTCGCGTCGGCCAAAGCTTCCTCAGAATGACGAAAAAATAATTGCTCAGAAAGACGGATTAGTTACCCAATGGCGTCACTCTGAGGGAGCTTTAGCGACCGTGAGAGTCTAAAGGATTCAAAAAAAATAATTTTGAATTACAACTATTACAAAAAGTAACAATAGTAACACCCCTGTTACTCTGTTACTCGTGCAGTGCAGGCTATGTAGTAGTCTACGATAAGCATAGCGAGTAGTCCACCTAAGGGTAAGGAAATTAGGGAATTTAAGGAGATTAGGGAATTTAGGGAACTTGGGGAAGTGGTAGCGCTAAATTCTCTAAATTCCTTAATTTCTTTAATATTTTGTCACACCACAATTTACATACGCTCGGCTTTGCAGATATGTATTGCAGTATATATGTAAATTGAATGGTATCTACCTTTGTTTATCCTTGCTGCCAAGTTCGTACTTGCAAGGCACAATTCCCAAAGGTAGATTCCATTCATTAGCACAAGGTTAGGCTCTTGCTATCTGTAAATCAATACTTTGTGCTAATGTGGAATGACAATATAATTATACAATATTATTATAAAGACTCTCACGGTCGCATGCGCTCCCTCAGAGTGACGAAAAAAATAATTGCTCAGAGTGACGATGAAAATCTTACCCTCTGCTCTCGCTTACTCGCAGTGTTTCAATCATTTGGGCAATGGCAATTCTTGCGTACTTATCAATCAATACATTACCCAATTGTGGCATGACGATATATTTTTTTCGGAAATGTTGTAACCTTTTTCGGGGTTTTGCGTCTAATATGACAGAAACGGATGATAAATGCCGCGGCAAAGAGAAAAATACAAATAAATATTAATGTAAAACCTTAAAAAAATTAGTGTTATGTTTGATGAACTTTTTATGGCTGTTATTTTTGTGGGTATCGCCTTTTTTGTCTATAAGTGGATTGAATTGGTGGTGATGAAAAAGGAGCGAATTGATATTGCTTCGCGTTTGGAGGGTGATAATCTGTTTGAGTATGCCAAGCGTATGCCTTTGGGCTTGGGTACAATGGCAAAGCCCGCCGAGCAGGAGGGTGCAAGAAAGCCTCTGCATCCCGTTGGGAAAGTCTTGCGTTGGGGTATGTTTGTCGTTGGCCTCGGTGTAGGATTTCTTTCTGGTGGCTATATTCAGGGATTAATGGTAAATACAAACTTTGGCTATGCTCCGGCAGAGTTGTCAATGACCGGCAGTGTGCTGCTGTGCTCAGGTTTGGGACTTGTTATCTCGTTTGTGGTGGAGTACTTCTTATATAAAAGTAATAAATAATTGGGAGTTAATGAGTTCCGCAGCTCGGTCGGTTAAGTCGGCTGGGTTGTAACCATATATTGTAATTCAAAATTCAAAGTTAAGAATTCAAAATTATTTTAAGCATAGAATACCCCAAAAGTTCTGATAAAACTTTTGGGGTTATTTGATTTAGTCTTTGCTTGTTTACTTTGTCATTCCACCGAACGCAGTGAGGACTGGAATCTCTACAAAAAAAAGCTGTTAGAGATGCCAACCATTTTCTCGCTCACGCTCCAAAATGTGGCATGACATTTTTCAACGATTATTACCACGCGTCAGCCCTAATTTTGAATTCTCCTCCTTTACTCCATCGGGAAAACTCTAACTTCGCAAACATCGGCAAGTTCGCTCTGCAGACGCTCGATGTCGGTCTTCTCCTCGACCTCGCCGTAATGGTAGGGGTAGAATACGCAGGGGCGGATTGCCTTTACAGCTTCAATGGCCTGGTCTACGGTCATCGTGTAGGGCTGGTTTACGGGCAAAAATGCGATGTCGATATTCTCGAGTGCCAGCATCTCGGGCGTAGGCTCGGTGTCGCCTGCGATATAGATGCGCAGGTCGTTGTCTATGGTCAAAACATAGCCGCAATCCTCGCGCGCCTGTGGGTGAAAATCGGTGTGTCCCTCGGTTGTGTTGTATGCCGAAACGGCCTCAATCTCGACATTTGGCAGGGGTTGTGACTTCATTCCTGGAGTCATTACAACGGCCTCGCCATCGAAAACTTCGGCTGAGGTTTTATCGCAGATAATCACGCTGTTGCGTGTTGTTATATCATCTATCGCTGCACGGTCCAGGTGGTCGTAGTGAGAGTGGGTTACGAGGACTACATCGGCTTTGGGTAGCTGGGCATATTTTGCATACTCGGCTACGGGGTCGTTGTAGATGTGCTTGTCGCCAATGGTTATGGCAAACGAGGCGTGCTTGAAGAAGGTGAATGTAACGGCGCCCTCCTCGCCATATCGTACTGTGTCGGTGGGGTATTCGGGCTTGTTGTCCTTGCCTCCGAAGATTGAAAAAAATGACATAATCGGTTCTTTTATTTGGTTAAAATTCTTGTCGTTATCTGCAAATATACGAATCGAAAACGATATTTTCAAATAGAGATTGCGTGTTTTTCGATAAACGACTCCATGTGCTCTGCCAAAATCGGCAAAATATGAATTTACTGTTGAAAAATAATTGAAAAACCGCGCGTAAAAGTTTTGTTACTCGTCAAAAAATAAGTAAATTTGCAAGATGAATTATTGTAACCAAACTTTTATATTATGTTGAGTATTTTATATTACCTTTTTACACTTTTGCAGGTGTCGTTTTGGTTTGTTGTATCTATTATAGTTCTGATAGTTACATATCCCTTTGATAAGAGCCGCTATTGGGTGCATTGGTGTTCGCGCTGTATCTGTGCCACACTTTTTGGTGTGCCACCCCGTATGCGTCGTACAATCGAGGGCTTGGAGCATGTGGATAAAAACAAACCCTATGTAATGGTAATAAATCATAACTCGGGATTCGATATTTTTGCTTCATATATTATTCCGCTGAATTTCCGTTGGGTGTCGAAAAAAGAGGTCTTCTGGGTGCCGTTTATGGGTCCGTTGCTCTATATTCACGGCGATATACCCATCAATCGCGGTAATGCCGCGGCAGCTATGGCAAAGGTTATCGAGGATGGTAAGTTGTGGCTCAGCCGTGGTGCCAGCGTGGCGATTTTTCCCGAGGGTACACGCTCGAAGGATGGCGAGATTCATCGTTTCAAGGCCGGCGCGTTTAACCTTGCAAAGGAGGCCGGCGTGGAGATTCTGCCTGTGGTGATGACCGGTACAAACAATATGTTCCGCAAGAAGTGGCTGATTAACTGGACCAACCATATCGCAATCAAAGTCCTGAAGCCCGTGTCGGTTGAGGAGGTGGCTGCTACCGAGTCTAAGGAGTTGGCTGCACGAACCCAGCAGCGCATGACCGAGGCTTTGGCCGAGTTGCGCGAGGAGGTAAAGAACGAGAAGAAATAATCATCTGTGACAAGAAGTGTCACTTTTGACGGATAGCTTTGTGACGATATTTTAATCTTTCGGAGTGAAGAGTAAATTGCAAATATGGCAAACAATATAAAAAACAACAATGCGCCCGTTGCGGCATATGATGACGATGCGATAAAGACCTTATCGCCGCGTGAGCATTTGCGTCTGCGTCCGGGTATGTATATCGGAAAGTTGGGTGACGGCTCACAATCCGACGATGGTATCTATGTGCTTATCAAGGAGACGGTGGATAACTCTATCGACGAGTTTATCATGGGTGCCGGCGATAAGATTGAGATAACCATCGAGGATAATGTCGTGACGGTGCGAGATTATGGTCGTGGTATTCCATTGAAGTCGTTGTCGGCAGCCGTAAGCCAGATGAATACGGGAGGTAAGTATGAGGGTGATGCCTTCAAAAAGACTGTAGGTCTGAATGGTGTCGGTGTGAAGGCCGTGAATATGCTCTCGAGTGAGTTTACAGCTCGTTCGGTGCGTGATGGCGAGGCACACGAGGTGTCGTTTGCTCAGGGATTGGAACTCTCGGACAGGTGGGAGAGCGGCGTGAGTGAGAAGAATGGTACGATGATTCGCTTCCGCGTGGATGAGGAGATTTTCGGTCAGTATAGTTACAATATGGACTATGTTGAGCAGTTGGTGCGCAACTATACCTATCTGAACTTGGGCTTGAAAATTATACTCAACGGCAAAGAGTATATCTCGAAAAATGGTCTTTTGGATTTGGTGAACGATAACCTCTCGGAGGAGCCTTTGTATCCGCCTATCTATCTGTCGGGTAATGATATAGATGTTGTTATTACTCACGGCACAGGCTATGGCGAGAGCTACTATTCGTTCGTCAATGGACAGTATACTCCGCAGGGAGGTACGCATCAGGCGGCATTCCGCGCTTCGGTGGCGAAGGTCATCAAGGAGTTTTACAAGAAGGATTACGACCCGACCGATGTGCGAGGCTCTATCATTGCGGCTGTGTCGGTGAGAATGAACGACCCGGTGTTTGAGTCGCAAACGAAGATTCGCCTCGGATCGAAGGAGATAGCTCCGGGTGTGTCGATGCAGCAGTTTGTGAATGATTTCTTGTCGGTGGATTTGGATAATTATCTGCATAAGCATGCCGAAACAGCTCAGGTTTTGCAGAAGAAAATTGCCGAAAATGAGAAGGAGCGCAAGGCTATTTCGGGTATCCAGAAGAAGGCGCGCGAAACGGCCAAGAAGGTGGCGGTAAATAACCGCAAGTTGCGTGATTGCAAGGTGCATCTTACCGACTCGAAGAATGAGTTGGCCGAGAAGACCATGATTTTCATCACCGAGGGTTTGTCGGCAATGGGCCCTATTACGATGACGCGCGATGCTATGACGCAGGCGGTGTTCTGCTTGCGTGGTAAGCCGCTCAACTGCTATGGACTAACGAAGAAGGTGGTTTACGAGAATGAGGAGTTTAATCTCTTGCAGTCGGCGCTGAATATCGAGGATGGCTTGGAGAATTTGCGATTTAATAAGGTCATTATCGCAACCGATGCCGATGTCGATGGTATGCACATCCGTTTGCTCATGACTTCGTTCTTTGTGCAGTTCTTCCCCGAGTTGATTCGTGCCGGACATCTCTACATCTTGCAGACTCCGCTGTTCCGCGTGCAGAATAAGAAGGAGAATTTCTATTGTTACACCGACGAGGAGCGCCAAATGGCAATAAAGAAGTGTGGTGCAACGGCCGAGATTACCCGATTCAAAGGTTTGGGTGAGATTTCTCCCGAGGAGTTTAAGGATTTGATTGGCGAGAACATGCGTTTGGATAAGGTGCGCCTTACGAAGGATGATCCGATTAACGATATGTTGGAGTTCTATATGGGTAAAAATACTTTTGAGCGTCAGGGCTTTATTATCGACAATCTGCGTATCGAGGAGGATATTACCGACGAGGTTGTGGCATAACTAACGGCCATGGCGTAAATAAATAATTTGCAAACAGAAGAAAAATCTACCATAAATGGCAGAAGATAAAGATATAATCAAGGAGCAGGAGGAGGCGTTGTCGATGGATGAGGAGTTAGCATCGTCGGAGGAGTTGCAACCCGTAGCCAATAGTAAGTTCAATCGCTTGTTTGGCGATTCGAGCAATTTGCGCAAACTTACGGGTATGTACCAGAATTGGTTTTTGGACTATGCCTCGTATGTTATTTTGGAGCGTGCTGTGCCGCATATCGACGACGGCTTGAAGCCCGTGCAGCGTCGTATCCTGCATACGATGAAACGCCATTGTGCCGAGGGTGTCAGAACAAAGGTGCAGAGCATCGTGGGTGATGTGATGAAGTATCACCCCCATGGTGACGCCTCTATCAAAGATGCGTTGGTGCAACTCGGCCAGAAGGGCTTGTTGATTGATACGCAGGGTAACTGGGGTAACATCCTTACGGGCGATGAGGCTGCGGCAGGTCGTTATATCGAGGCGCGCTTGTCGAAGTTTGCGTTGGATGTGGTCTATAACAATAAGACTACCGAGTGGATGCGTTCATATGATGGCCGTAACGAGGAGCCTGTGACTCTGCCCGTAAAGTTCCCGCTATTGCTGGCCCAAGGTACCGAGGGTATTGCCGTAGGTTTGGCTTCGAAGATTCTGCCACACAACTTCAATGAGTTGATTTCGGCTTGTGTTGCCCATCTGCGAGGTGAGGATTTTCAGCTTTTGCCTGATTTCCCGACGGGCGGACTGATGGATGCCAGCCGTTATAACGATGGCCTTAGAGGTGGTGCAGTGAAGGTGCGTGCGCGCATCTCGAAGGTCGATAAGCGTACACTGGTCATCACCGAGATACCATTTTCTACTACTTCAGAGTCAATCAAGGAGTCTATCATAAAGGCCAACGAGAAGGGTAAGATTAAGATTAAGAAGGTCGATGACTTGACAGCCGATAAGGTCGAGATTGTTATCCATGTGGCAAATGACGAGTCGTCGGATAAGACCATTGATGCGCTTTATGCCTTTACTTCGTGTGAGGTGTCAATATCGCCTAACGCTTGCGTTATTTGGGATGATAAACCTCATTTTATGGGCGTGAAGGATATTCTGCGTCGCTCGGCCGAGCATACCAAGTTTCTGCTTGGTAGGGAACTGGAGATTCGTCTGTTTGAACTCAATGAGGCTTGGCACGCAGCATCGTTGGAGCGTATTTTTATCGAGAATAAGCTCTACCAACTCATCGAGGGCTGTCGTTCGCATGAGGAGGCCTATGCTGCGGTGGATAAGGGTTTGGAACCCTTCAAGAAGCAGTTGCGTCGCGAGGTTACCGAGGAGGATGTAAAACGCCTTACCGAGCTGAAGTTCATCCGTATCTCGAAGTATGATTCCGAGAAAGCCGATAACGAAATTAAGAAGATTGAGGAGGATATTCAGCAAACGAAGCACGATTTGGCTCATCTGACCGATTATTCGATTGCTTATTATGAGCGTATTCGCGAGAAGTATGGCAAGGGCCGTGAGCGTAAGACCGAAATTCGCGAGTTCGATACAATCGAGGCTACAAAGGTAGCGGTTACCAATGCCAAACTCTATGTCGATAGGGCCGAGGGCTTCTTCGGAATCGGTAAGGGTATGAAGGATGCCGAGTTTGTTTGCGATTGTAGCGATATTGACGATGTGATAGTGATTCTGAAGGATGGTCGCTATACGATTACCAAGGTGAGCGATAAGGCCTTTTTCGATAAGAATATCTACTATATCGGCGTGTTTAAGCGCAACGACGAGCGCACGATTTACAATGTTTTGTATCGCGACGGCAGGGGCGGTGCTATTATGATGAAGCGTTGCGCCATTAAGAGCATCACGCGCGACAAAGAGTACGACCTGACGAAGGGTACACCCAAGAGCGAGATTCTGTATATGTCGGTGAATCCCAATGGTGAGGCCGAGGTGCTGAAAATCTATTTCCGTCCGCGTCCGCGCCTTAAGAAGGTTATAGTCGATTTGGACTTCTCGACCGTGGCAATTAAGGGCCGCCAGAGTCAGGGAAATCTGTTCTCACGCTACGGAATTCATAAGATTGTCTTGAAGGAGCGAGGAACATCGACCTTGGGTGGTCAGAATATCTGGTTTGACGAGGATGTGCGTCGCTTGAATACCGATGGCCGCGGTCAGTTGCTTGGCGAATTTAAGGGCGATGATAAACTTGTGGTATGGACCTCGAAAAACCAATACTACATCACAGGTTTCGGTGTAGACCAGCATTTCCCCGATGAAACGGTGCGTGTAGAGCGTTATGTTGTGGGCAAGGTGTATAGTCTTTGCTATTTCGATAAGGAGCAGGGCTATTACTATATGAAGCGCTTCCAATTGGAGGCCAGTGAGCGCATGCAGTCGTTCTTGGAGGATGAGGCTACGATGGAGTTTGTTGCTATTACAGACTGCGAGGGTGCAACGCTTGTGGTAAGCTATAAGGGTGCGCATGCTTCGCGACCCGATGATGAGTTGGATGTAGATTCATTTATCGGCGTAAAGAGCCATCGTGCGAAGGGTAAGCGAATTACAACCTATGAGGTTGCATCGCTGACTTTTGTCGAGCCGGAACAGCCGGAACAGTCGGAGCCAGACGAGGCGATAGAGTCTGAAGATGATAATTTGGAGAACGATGCCGATGCGGATGTTGTGGATATGGGTGATGCGATGTCGGTTGTTGCCAATATGGAGGATGGCGAAGATTATGTAGCCGAGCCTGTAACCAAGGAGGAAGAGGAGGTTGCCATTGTGCTGAATCCCGAGCAGCTGAACTTGTTCTAAAAGGTGTGACGATGAAGATATTTCTGGTCGGATATATGGGTTGCGGCAAGAGCACGCTTGGTAGAAAAATTGCCAAGGCCGTGGGGTATGACTTTGTCGATATGGACTCGAAGATTGAGGAGAGAGAAGGTGCCTCGGTTGCCGATATATTCCATTATGAGGGCGAGGAGTATTTTCGTCGGGCAGAGCGACGGCTTATGGAGGAGTTGGCTGCGCAGGATGAGGATATGGTTATCTCGACCGGTGGCGGCGCTCCCGTGTGGCGGGATAATGTCGAGTTTATGAACCGCGCGGGAAAGACCTTCTATTTGCGACGCTCGGCACGGCAAATAGCCTCGCGCTTAAGTCCGCACGGTAGGCAGAAGCGCCCCAAATTGCGCGGTCTGAATGACGAGGAGTTGGTGGCTTTCATGACCGAAAATATGGCCGAGCGAGAGCCCTATTACGCTAAAGCCGAGTATTGCATCGAGTGCGAGCAGCGCAGTGATGCAGAGATTATAGAGATTATTTTGCAACACATAAAGGATAATGAATAATAATCCCATAGGTATCTACGATTCAGGCTTTGGTGGCTTGTCGGTGTGGCGAGAGTTATATCGAGCCCTGCCTGCGGAGTCGTTGGTGTATTTGGGGGACGGAAAGAATTGTCCTTATGGCTCGTTGACGGAGGAGCAAATACGCCATTTGGCCGAGCAGTCGGTAGAGGTGCTTCTTGAGAAGGGCTGCAAAATGATAGTCGTGGCATGTAATACCGCGACCTCTGCGGCAATAGAGTATTTGAGGACTCGATACCCCAATGTGCCATTTGTAGGATTGGAGCCTGCTGTAAAACCGGCATGCCTAAATACCAAGACGGGCGTTGTCGGTGTGGTAGCTACCGAGCGAAGCCTTGCCGGAGCAAAGTTTTTGACAACATTAGCGCGATATGGCGAAGGGGTGAAAGTTATAAAAGCCGTCGGGCGTGGTTTTGTCGAGGCGGTGGAGCGCGACGAAGAGCAGAGCGCGCGGACCGAGCAGTTGGTGCGCGATGTCGTTGAGCCTATCGTTGCCGAGGGCGCAGATATTATAGTTCTCGGATGTACGCATTATCCATTTCTGCGAGATGTAATTGAGCGTGTGGTGTCAGGTCGCGAAGTGTTGATTATAGATTCGGGCGAGGCTGTGGAGAAACGCGTGGAGAGTCTTTTGGATGAGTATGATTTGCGCTCGGATGGGGTGGTGACGCCTCAGTATGAATTTTTAACTTTTGCCGATGAGGAGTATCGCCGGCGATTGGAGCAAAAGGCCCGGGCAATAGTCGGGAGCCGATAAATGGTTTAAGTTTTTATAATATTAGAGCCTGAACATAATATGGCACAACGAATAAAGAAGAGTCAAAATAGCAGCAATAAACCATCTGCGACATCAAATGATAACATGTTGTGGATGTCGGGTTTTGTGATGCTTATATTGGGTATATTATCTGCGGTTTCGGTTTTGTCGCATTTCGTCTATTGGTCGTCAGATTTGTCGGCTCTGCGCAACGATGTGGCACTGTCGGGTGTGGTTATACCTTATGAGAATTGGTGTAGCAGCCTGGGTGCGCATATCGCTTATTGGTTTGTGGATTGCTCGTTTGGCGTGTTCGGATTGTTGTTGCCCGTTGTGATGACATTGCTCGGATGGCGCATATTCCGTCGTCAGAGCCTGCATTTTAATCACTTGGCTTTGAGTGCTGCATTGCTGTTGGTCGTAGGTTCGGTGACTCTGGGCTTTATTGCGATGGAGTTCTCGTTGTCGCATGATATCGGTGGCCGCTGGGGTCAGGCGTGTGCCAAGGATTTGACAGATATGATTGGTGGCTTTGGCGTTGTAATGGTTTTGTTGGCGGCATGGATTCTTGTGGGTGTATATATCAATCGCAATGTCATTGCGCTGGTTAATAAGAGCGTGGATGGCATGGTGCATACGGGCGAGAATGTGATTGGGCGAGTTAAAAGTATCGCTTCAAACAGGGTGAAAGACTCAGTGCAGGAGGATGTCGCGGTTGAAGCTGCGCAGAGTGATGTTGAGCAAACTGTTAAGCCCCGGGAGGTTATTGCAGATGAACCGGTTGCTAAGCCGACTAACGCGAATGAAATATCATTCTCCATCGAGCCCAATAGTGAGGGTAAACCTAATGCCATAAATGTTGAGGTGTTGCTGAATACCGATGCGCAAGCACCCGAAACTGAGAATAATGACGAAGATTATACTTTTAGCGTAGGAGGCGCTGAAGATAACAACCATGTGGCCGAGGATAAGGAGCAATCGCCCGAAGACGGGCCGGCCGAGGAGCAACTAAACGATGATTCGATACCGGGTGACGAGGATGAGGAACTGGTTGTAAGGGTCTACGAAAATAAGCCTAAAACCCTCTCGGAGGATGAGTTGGAGGTGGAGCCATATAACCCGCTGCTCGATTTGGAGTTCTACAAGAAGCCTCATGTGTCGTTGCTGGAGGATTATAAATCTCCTCATAAGGTTAGCTCGGAGGAGATTTTCGAGAATAAGCGCCGTATTCAGGAAACACTGAAGTATTTCGGTATTCCTATCGTGAATATTGATGCTACGGTGGGCCCAACGGTTACGCTTTATGAGATTACGCAGGCGCAGGGCGTTAAGATTTCGAAGATTCAGGGCTTGGAGAAGGATATTGCCCAGAGCCTTCGTGCGCAGGGAATCCGTATCATTGCACCTATTCCGGGTAAGGGAACAATCGGTATCGAGGTGCCGAATCGCGACAAGCAGATAGTGTCGATGTATTCGTCAATCTGCTCCGAGGAGTTCCAGTCGTCGAAGGCTGAATTGCCGATTGTGATTGGCCGCACGATTCAGAATGAGAATTTTACTTTCGATTTGGCCAAGTTGCCGCACCTTTTGGTGGCAGGTGCTACGGGCCAGGGTAAGTCTGTCGGCTTGAATGCTATCATCACTTCGTTGCTTTACAGAAAACACCCTGCCGAACTTAAGTTTGTGATGATTGACCCCAAGATGGTGGAGTTTTCGGTCTATAACAAACTCGAAAAACACTTCCTTGCCAAGATGGAGTCGGAGGAGGAACCAATCATTACCGAGCCGAAGAAGGCAGTATATGTATTGAATTCTTTGGTCGAGGAGATGGGGCGTCGCTTGGAGTTGTTGAAGATGGCGACGGCGCGAAATATTGTGGAGTATAACGAGAAATTTACTGCTCGAAGGCTTAACCCCAATAAGGGTCATCGCTTCTTGCCGTATATAGTTGTGATTATTGATGAGTTTGCCGACCTTATAATGACTGCTCGCGAGGTCGAGGTACCTGTTATGCGTCTGGCGCAAAAGGCGCGTGCTGTGGGCATTCACCTGATTGTGGCTACACAGCGTCCCGATGTTAAGGTTATTACGGGTGGTATCAAGGCCAACTTCCCGTCGCGAATCGCGTTCCGTGTGATTCAGACTGTCGATTCGCGTACGATTATCGACCAGCCCGGTGCAAATCAACTTATTGGTCGAGGCGATATGCTCTTCTCGAAAGATGGCGATTTGACGCGTATCCAGTGTGCATTGGTTGAAACCAAGGAGGTGGAGCGTTTAGTCGATTTTATCTCGAAACAGCAGGGCTACACCGAGGCTTATCCGCTGCCCGATTATGTGCCCGAATCGGAGGGTGACGGCGGAGCGTCGATGACAGACGGCGAGAGCGGTGCGGCAATAAAATATGATTCGATTTTTGCTGAGGTAGCACGCTTTGCGGTGATGAATGGCGAATTATCTATCTCGCTCATTCAGCGCAACTTCGAGGTGGGATTCAATCGCGCAGGACGAATCTTTTTGCAATTAGAGCGCGCCGGAATTATCGGAGGTCCGCAGGGTGGCTCGAAGAAGCAACGCGAGGTGAAATATTACGATATGCCGTCGTTGGAGGCTAAATTGCAGGAGTTGGGCCTGTCGTAATACTTTTTCTGGCAGTTGGTGCGTTGTTTAATAAAAGGGATGATTATGCGAAGATTTTCATTGCTGATATGTGCGTTGTTGGTGTCATGGAGTGCTGTGGCGCAGGAGGGCGTGTGGTCGATTCTGCAACGCGTATCGGAATATATGGACTCGAAAAACGGCTATGAGGTGAAATTTTCGATAGATGCTGAAGGATTTACCTCTCATGGCCGATATTGCGTTAAGGGGGATTTGTATTATATTTCGGTTGCCGATGCCGAGGTATATGCCGATGGCAAAGTGCGCTATGAGGTTGATAATGTGCGTCGCGAGGTGAATGTGGATGTTATGAACGCTGATAGTCACAATATCTTAGATAATCCTACTCGCTGTTTCGACTTTGTCGAGGAGGATTACACTGCAGTGATAGTGGAGAGCTCAGGCGAAGATGTAGTGCTTAGTTTGCGCGCCAAGGATGAAAAGGTGGAGGGCGAGATATGTCTTACCATAGATTCCAAAACAGCTTGCCCGAAAGAGGTGAAATATATGCTCTACGACGATGTAATTAAGGTCGTTGTTGAGCAGGTGGAGCACAAGCATGATGATGTGAAGAGTTTTAATCGCTCGCAATATAAGGATTACGAGATAATAGATTTTCGATAGTCCACAGCAAGACGAGTGACGATAAAGGTTAATTTCTCTCGGCAGGGTGTCGGGAGAAATTTTTTTTGCCGTTAAATCGGCTGAAAATGGCCAAAAACGGGATGTTTTCAAAAAATAAATAGCTTGAAGATAGAAAAAACGAGGTGTAAAATTGTTTATTTGTAAAATAAACACTACTTTTGTTTGTTAGAAATAGTGCGCCAAAGGCGCTAATTTGGAAAACTTAAATTTTATGTTGACTGAAGAAGAAAAGAATGTCGAATTGACGGGTAAAATTGTACCTATCAATATCGAGGAACAGATGAAAACGGCATATATCGACTACTCGATGTCGGTTATCGTGTCGCGTGCGTTGCCCGATGTGCGCGATGGATTGAAGCCTGTGCATCGTCGTATTCTGTACGATATGAGTGCCGAACTTAATCTCTATTCCGATAAGCCTACTCGTAAGTCTGCCCGTATCGTCGGTGATGTGCTCGGTAAGTTCCACCCGCATGGCGACAGCTCGGTTTATGAGGCTATGGTGCGTATGGCGCAGGATTGGGCTATGCGTTATCCGTTGGTAGAGGGTCAGGGTAACTTCGGTTCTGTGGATGGTGACTCGGCGGCGGCTATGCGTTATACCGAGGCCCGCATGCAGAAGATTACCGACGAGGTGATGGCCGATATCGAGAAAGAGACCATTGATTGGACTACAAACTTCGACGATACTTTGAAGGAGCCCACCGTATTGCCTACAAAGATTCCTTTGTTGTTGGTGAATGGCGCCAGCGGTATCGCCGTAGGTATGGCTACAAATATGGCTCCACATAACTTGGGCGAGGTTATTGATGCCTGCTGTGCTTATATCGACAATCCCGAGTGTGAGTGTGAGGAGCTGTTGCAGTATGTCAAGGGTCCCGACTTCCCCACAGGCGCGTTGATTTATGGTTACGAGGGTGTTAAGGAGGCGTTGCTTACAGGTCACGGTCGCGTTATGATGCGTGCCAAGGCCGAGATTGAAACCGCCGACAATGGCCATGAAACCATTATCGTTACCGAGATTCCTTACATGGTCAATAAGGCCGAGTTGTGTAAGCGAATTGGCGAGATGGTAAACGAGAAGAAGTTGGAGGGCATCTCACACATCAACGACGAGAGTGACCGCAGCGGTACGCGTATCGCTATCGAGATTAAGCGTGATGCTTCGGCAAATGTTGTGCTGAATACGCTCTTCAAGAATACACAGTTGCAGACTTCGTTCGTGGTGAATAACATCGCCTTGGTGAATGGTCGCCCGATGCTCCTTAACCTGAAGGATTTGATTAAGCTCTTTGTTGAGCATCGTCATGATGTGGTGGTGCGTCGCACGCGTTTTGATTTGCGTAAGGCGCAGGAGCGTATGCACATCGTTCAGGGCTTGATTATTGCTCAGCAGAACATCGACGAGATAGTGCAGATTATCAAGTCTTCACGTAGCACCGAAATTGCCAAGCAGTCTTTGCAGGAGCGTTTTGGTCTGAGTGAGATTCAGTCGGCGGCTATTGTCGAGATGCGTTTGCGTCAATTGACCGGTTTGGAGGTTGAGAAGTTGGAGAACGAGCATGCGGAGTTGGAGCGTAAGATTAACTACTTCAACGAGGTGTTGGCAAGCACTGAGATGCAGTTGCAGATTGTCAAGGACGAACTCTCGGAGATTAAGGCTACTTATGGTGATGAGCGTCGTACCGAGATTGTATACTCTTCAGAGGAGTTTAACCCCGAGGACTTCTATGCCGATGACGATATGGTTATCACCATTTCGCATATGGGTTACATCAAGCGTACTCCATTGGCCGAGTATCGCACGCAGAACCGTGGCGGCGTGGGTGTGAAGGGTAGTGCTACGCGCGACGAGGACTTCATCGAGCATATCTATGTGGCTTCGATGCACAATACAATGATGTTCTTTACCGAGAAGGGTCGTTGCTATTGGTTGAAGGTCTACCAGATTCCCGAGGGAACACGCACATCGAAGGGCCGTGCAATCCAAAATATTATCCAGATTGAGCCCGATGATAAGGTTCGCGCATACATCAACACCAAGAACCTGAACGATGAGGACTACATCAACAATAATTATATAGTGATGTGTACTCGCGAGGGTGTCATCAAGAAGACGAAGCTGGAGGCTTACTCGCGTCCTCGTCAGAATGGTGTGAATGCCATCGTTATTCGCGAGGGTGACCGCCTGATTGAGGCTAAAATTACCAGCGGTGAGGCCGAGATTATGATTGCGGCTCGTGGAGGTAAGGCTATCCGCTTCAATGAGAGCACAGTTCGCCCAATCGGTCGTGTAGGTGCCGGAGTTCGCGGCATTGCACTCGACGAGGGTGACGAGGTTGTAGGTATGATTTGCATTGAGCCCGATTCAAAGCAGGATGTGTTGGTACTTTCGGAGAATGGTTATGGTAAGCGTACCGACCTCGACGAGTATCGTATCACAAACCGTGGCGGTAAGGGTGTCAAGACAATCAACATCACCGAGAAGACGGGCGACTTGATTTCGATTCAGGCCGTAACCGACGACAACGATTTGATGATTATCAACAAGTCGGGCGTTACTATCCGTACCAAGGTCGAGCAGATTCGTTTGGCAGGTCGTGCTACTCAGGGTGTGAGAATCATCAACTTGCGTGAGGGTGATGCTATTGCTTCGGTTATGGCAGTGCCAGTGAGCGAGGAGGAGGAGATTTCAGCAACCGAGGGTGTAGCAGAGGGTGATGCGGCAGTAGTTGCAGAGCCTCAGCAGGAACCGGCACAGGTAGAAAACAATGAATAACAACAATAAAATTAAAAATTAGACCGTTTTACATTAAAAGAAATTAATTATGAAAAGATTAATTTTCGCGGTACTTGCTGTAATGGTTATGGCGGTGCCAATGGCAAATGCACAAAAGGTGAATAAGAACGCTCTCTTGGCGAAGTTGGAGAAGGCAGATGCTGCTACTCAGGATGCTAAGAAGAACACCAAGTCTGCAACTTGGGTTGCACGCGGTAAGGCCTATTTTGAGGCGGAGAATGCTCCGGTTAAGGATTTGTATGTAGGTATGAAGATGGAGGATGTAGTTCTCTATCTTGGTGATCCAACCGAGGGTCATCCGGGTGTTGTGTTGAACAACATTACTTGCACTGAGTGGGTTTATCCTTGGGTTAAGGTGTATGCCAATGAGAACAACGCTGTTGTGTCGTGGATTACAACTCAGCAGGTATGCGCCGATGGCGTAGATGCTGCGGCTGTGGCTTTGGAGTCGTTTAATAAGGCTTACGAGTTGGATAATGCTGTCAGCAAGAAGATTGCCGAGGATATGTCAAACTTGGCAAACTACTACAAGATTAAGGGTAATGCTTTGACCGATGTTCAGGACTTTACAGGTGCTGCTCACGCTTACGAGATGGCTTACGATGTACAGAATAGCCCTGCATACACAGGTGAGAAGAACCACGACCTCGCTTATATCGCAGGTTACCTCTATACTGTTGATGGTCAGGCTAATGCCGCATCTTTGGAGAAGGGTGTTGCTGCGTTGAATAAGGCTTTGGCTGCGGGATATGCTGATGAGGCAGGTGATATTTACTACTACCTCTATATGTGCTACTACCTCCAGATGGATTCTCCGGTGCGTGCTGCAAATCTTGAGCGTGCAAAGCAGGTGTTGATGGAGGGTTTGGCTAAGTTCCCCAACAACGATAATATCGTGGAGGGTCTTATCAATATCTATACTGCCGAGGGTTCAAATGTTGGTAACCCTGCTGACCTTATCGATATGGTAGACAAGGCTTTGGAGCGCGATCCCAAGAATAGCGGTTTGTGGTATGGCCGTGGCCGTATCTTCTATAGCTTGAAGGATTTCGACAAGAGTATCGAGTCATTCAAGAAGGTTGTAGAGCTTACTCCCGATGATGCTTACACTTGGTATTATATCGGTTACTTCTATGTAAATAAGGCCGATGCCATGAACGAGGAGTTCAACCAGCGTGACATCAAGAGCAGCAAGGAGTGGAACGAGGGTCAGGCTGCGATTCTCGCAGTATACAACGAGGCTCTCCCATATATGGAGAAGGCTTATGAGATGAAGCCCGATTTCAGCTTCGTTGAGACTTTGAAGGCGTTGACATTCCGTCTTCGCGATCAGGAGGGTATACAGGAGAAGTACGAGAAGTACAACAACATTTATAAGGAGATGAAGGCACAGCAGTAGTGATTATTGCTCGAAACAAAGAGAGGCTCGGAGCTATTCCGAGCCTCTTTTTGTTGCAAATCAGCTATACCTCAAGTTGCAACGGAGCATTGGTGCGTATTGATACCGACCTTGAGTGCCGTATTTTGGATTTCGGAAAGGAGATTGCGCGAGTGGGTGTGGGTATGTCGGAAATTCGCTTATCGAAAGGTAAACATAAACTCTCATTTGTGGGCGTAGAGAGTGATGCCGAGCGATATGATTGTATGCTTGATATCCGCGACCTCGAATATGAGGAATATGTTGAAGTAAGACTGCTCGACCAATATAATGCGCGTAAGATTCAGGAAGAGGAGCGCATAGCCAAAATGCTTGAAGAGGGTAAAGGACGCGATGGTATTTATAAAGTTGGCGATTACTACAACGACGGCACAAAGGAGGGCGTAGTATTCGATGTATGGAATGGCGGTAGGCATGGTAAGATTGTAAGCCTTGACCAAGCAGAGTTACAATGGTGTACAGATATTTATTACTGCCCCTGCGTGGGATGAATGGTATCTCTACCGATATAATTTGCCGTTAGGAATGCCAGTCATTTTCTCGCTATCGCTCCAAAATGTGGCATGACACTATCTTTAATCCCGCTGCGAGATCTTTTCCTCCTCGCGGCTCGGCAAAGTGTAAGATTTTCGCCGTCATTCTGAGCGAAGCGTGAGAATCTCGAAAATCTTTTTAGACTCTCACGGTCGCTTCACTCCCTCAGAGTGACGCTTTTTGGTAGTCAATCCGTCATTCCGAGCAATTAGTTTTTAGACTCTCACGGTCGTTTCACTCCCTCAGAGTGACGCCATGTGGTAGTCAAACTGTCATTCTGAGCAATTATTTTTTTCAGATTTTCGCGTCGGCTGATGCCTCCTCAGAGTGACGAAAAAATAATTGCGTGAGAATCTCCTTATTCTTTGGCGTAATATTAGGGAGTTTAGAGAAATTAGGGAGTTTAAGGAATTTAGCGAGGTGCTCATCTTCCCTCTTTGCTCTTTGCCCTTTGCTCTTTCCTCTTGTCTGTTTTGGGGTAAATTATCGAGTGTTTT
The DNA here is from genome assembly GCA_045125895.1 of Alistipes sp. Lineage (GTDB taxonomy): Bacteria > Bacteroidota > Bacteroidia > Bacteroidales > Rikenellaceae > Alistipes. The sequence goes on along the minus strand of JBGVNT010000003.1, from coordinate 37,079 downwards.
GGCGAAAAACTCTATTACAGGGTGAAATTCCGGTTTTGATATTTCTGATTTTTGCCATAACTTTGCGATAAACTTAAATAGAATTATATAGTTTGGTGTTGTGCCTCAAAAAAAAGGTATTGAGATTCTCACGCATTTGTTTTTCCGTCACTCTGAGGAGGACTTGTCCGACGCGAGAGTCTAAAAACAAATGCTCAGAATGACATTGAACAACATTAAACTATATAAATCTGAACTTAAATAGAAAACCATTACCACTATGACACCGATACCTTCTTTTATATATAAGAAGTCCAATCAAATTGCGATGATTGTGTTTGTGCCAATTTTCGCATTGGTATTTATTAATATTTATCGACCTTTGGACTTCGATAAGATTGATGCCGATTTTCTATCGTGGCTCAATATCTCGCGTGAGTTGGCCGTGCAGTTGATTACCATATTGATGATTCTGGTCGGCATGTCGATTGTGGCAATCAGCCGCTCGATAATGGGGTGGTATACGGGGCATAAAAAACGAGTTCTCTCCTATGTGACTTATATTGCGTGGGTTGCATTCGAAATTTTGCTCATGGCAGGTGTATTTACCATCATGGCGCTGTTTACCGACACAGGCAAGGATGTGCTTACGCTGTTTCATAACTCGCTGATGAAAACAGTGTTGATTTTGCTCATCCCCTATGTTATGTGCTATATCTATTTTATTTGGCAGGAGCGAGTGTCGCAGCTAAGGGTTATCCGTGAGCGCCTGGCTGAGGATGAAACGGTGCTGCAAACTGCATATATCCAGATTTTAGATGATAAAGGCGATATGCGATTGTCGGTGCGTCGTGAGAATCTCCTGTTGATAGAGTCCGCCGATAACTATGCGTGCGTCTGGTATATTAATAACAATACACCAAAAAAATTGATGGTGCGCAACAGCATGAAGTTGCTCTCCGCACAGCTTGCCGATAGCAGGGTAGTGAGATGCCATCGCTCTTATATGGTTAATCTTGATGCCATAAAGGTGCTTCGTCGTGAAAAAGAGGGCGTATTCATAGAATTGGGAGTCGAGGGTGTCCCCGATGTACCTATCTCGAAAACATATACAGGGAGCATTTACAGGTGGCTAAACGGATAGTATTGGTGGGTGGTATTTGTTGATTTTCGCCCCATATTTCAAAATTTCACCCCATATAGTGATTTTATCCCAGATAATAGGTGTATATCACTTTTATTTTCCCGTCAAAAACATTTGACCGATATTCGCGGTGTGAAAACATTTAGCGAATAATTATATGGTACATCATTTAAGCATTTTACAGAAGAATTTTCTTCGTCACTATCTTACAATATTGCAAGATGCGATTCGTCGTAAGTGGAATGAGCCCGCGTTGAGCGACTATAAAGGCGACACTTTTACCTTTGCTGATATTGCGACGCGAATTTCGAAGTTGCACTTTGTGTTTGACCGTTTGGGCGTGAAACCTGGTGATAAGATTGCTTTGGCTTCGAAGAATAGTGCTCGTTGGGCTACAAGTTTCATGGCTGCGGCTACTTATCGTGCTGTTGCTGTACCTATTCTTAATGACTTTACCGCAGAGGCAATTTCAAACTTGGTGAATCACTCGGAGAGCGTTGTGCTCTTTACCGACGCAGCCACCTGGGATGCTATGCCAAAGGAGTTGCCCAATCTATTGGCCGTGATTGATGTGGATAGTTTTACAGCCCTTTATTCTAAGGATGGTAAGTTGGTGGAGCTGATTGCAGAGTGCGAGGCCAACATGCCGGCGGTTTATCCCGAGTCGATGAAGGAGGCTATGACGAACTATGTCTTTGGTGATATTGATGATTTGGCGATTATCAATTATACATCGGGTACGACAAGTTCGCCTAAGGGTGTGATGCTTACGGCGCGTAATATCTCGGCAAATATCGAGTTTGCGTTGAATCGTATTCCCATTCAGGACGGCGATAGGACACTCTCGATGTTGCCTATGGCTCATATGTATGGTATGGCCTTTGAGTTTATCTATCCGTTGTGCGGTGGAGGCCATATTACTTTCTTGGGCAAGACTCCTACGCCTTCGATTCTTATGCAGGCCTTGGCCGAGGTGAAGCCCTATATTTTGATTACTGTGCCTTTGGTTTTGGAGAAGATTTTTAAGGGCAAAGTTATGCCTACGCTCCAGAAGCCCGCGTTGAAGGTACTGACTTCGATTCCGGGTGTGCGCAACCTTATATATAAGAAAGTGCGCACGCAATTGATGACGGTGTTTGGTGGCAAATTGCGCTCGATTGTGTTGGGTGGTGCTGCTTTGAGTCGCCCTGTCGAGGAGGTTGTAAGGAAGATTGGCTTGCCCTATACGGTTGGCTATGGTATGACCGAGTGCGCTCCGCTTATCGGCTATTCGCCCTGGGAGTCATTCCGCTTAGGCTCATGTGGTCGTGCAACCGATAATATCGAGGTGCGTATCGACTCGGAGGATGCTCAGCGCAAGGTGGGCGAGATTCAGGTGCGTGGCGACAATGTTATGCAGGGTTATTATAAGAATCCTGAGGCTACGGCAGCTGCATTTACCGAGGATGGATGGTTGCGTACGGGCGACTTGGGTATTATCGACAAGAAGGGTAATATCTTTATCAAGGGTCGTAGCAAGTGTATGATTCTTTCGGCTAATGGACAGAATATCTACCCCGAGGAGATTGAGAGCCTGCTCAACGCGATGCCTCATGTGGGTGAGTCGCTGATAGTAGACAGAGGTCACACCTTGGTGGCTTTGGTTGCGCTTACGCCCGATGACCAGAAGGCTGACCGCGAGGAGATTAAGGCTGCATTGGAAGTTAACCGTGTGGAGTTGAACAGCGTGTTGCCCAATTATAGCCAAATCACGAAGGTTGAGATTCAGGAGGGTGGCTTCGAGCATACTCCCAAGCAGTCAATCAAGCGATTTATGTATAAGTAACTCAATAGACCAGCAATCTGATATAACTTTTAGTAGGGCCGCTCGACTTTTGAAGTCGGGTGGCTTTTTTGTTGGATGTGGTGGGGAGGGTGATTTATTAGCCGAATTTTTGCATAATCAGGAGTGAAATATTGTCGAAAATTGAATTTTTGATAAATAAAATTGAAGAAATGTTTGATTTTATTTATAATTGTATTAATTTTGTGATGCTATTGTTAAAATAAAGAGATTATGAGTAACCAGAAAAAATTACCTAAGGTGTGCCCGTCGTGTGGTGGCGGATTGCATGTTCAGGCGATGTGTTGCGAAGCGTGTGATACACGAATTGAGGGCAGTTTTCCGTTGCCACAGCTGATGCGCCTGTCGGAGGAAGATCAGCAGTTTGTGCTGGATTTTGTGATGTGTAGCGGCTCGCTGAAGGAGATGGCAACAAAATTGAAGCTGAGTTATCCGTCGGTGAGAAATCGCTTGGATGAGATTATCGCTGCGTTGGAGCAGATGTCAAAAGTGAAATAAAACCTTAAAATATAAAGTGTTATGATGGAGAAATTTTTGAATCCTTTTAGGTATCTGACGCTGCGCAAAGCGTTGTGTTGGGGTATTGCTGCGTTGATATTGGCATCGGTGTTCTATTGGTTGAATGGCTTGCGTGCAACATCTTTGACGCAGCTCGACTTTGGTGGCACGCGACTTTGGATAGCTACGGCGCGATTGACAGCGGCGTGGTTTATTTATGCTGTTTTGATGTATTTGATGGGTGTTGTTGCGTCACGCTCAAAGGTGCGTTTCGGCGATGTGGCGGCATTTTCGCTATTTGCTCGTATCCCATTCTATGTGAGCACATTGGTGTTTGCCGTGCCGAGTGTGAAAAGCGTATTCGGCTATGCTATGGACGGCAATTTTACAGCAATGATGGAGCATATGAATTTGCTGTCGATTGTCGGCGTGATGTCGATGTTGGTACTTGTGTGGTCGGTATTTTGGGAGTATAAGGCCTTTGCCGAGTCTACAAATGTAAAGAATGGCAAAGGGGTAGGGTGCTTTATTGTTGTCTATATTCTGGCGTATATCGCAACGGGTTATCTGTTGAGATATATCGGGTAGACGGACGATTGGAACATACTGATGAAAAACGGAGGCATTGTTTTGTGCCTCCGTTTTTTTGCCGTTATGAGTGATTTATTATCGCTTGAAATAGATGTCGAGCAACTCCTTTGCGGCGATAAATGAGCTCATCTTGGCATCCAAAACCTTAGCCTCGACCTCCTCGATGCGCTCGGCAATTTCGGGGTTCTGGTAAAAACTGCTCTTCAGGGCTTCGTTTATGCTCTCGTACATCCAATACTTATTCTGGCGGTTGCGGTTGGCGTCATAATATCCGTTGGCCTGAATATGGTCGAGGTAATCCTCGACGCCCTTCCAAACCTCCTCCAAGCCGGTCTGTGTGACCGATGAGCAGGTGTAAACCTTTGGGCGCCACTGAGATTCAGGCATGGGGAAGAGGCGTAAAGCACCTTGATACTGTACCTTTGCCAATTCGGCTTTGTGGATATTTTCGCCATCGGCCTTGGTGATGACCATCATGTCGGCCATCTCCATAATGCCGCGCTTTATGCCCTGCAAATCATCGCCCGCACCCGAAATTTGCAACATCAGGAACATGTCGACCATAGAGTGTACGGCCGTTTCGGATTGACCCACGCCGACGGTTTCGATGAAGATGACATCGAAGCCTGCGGCCTCGCAAAGCACGATTGTTTCGCGAGTTTTACGCGCTACGCCACCCAACGAACCTGCCGAGGGCGAAGGACGGATGAAAATATCGGGATTTGAAGATATGCTCTCCATGCGGGTCTTGTCACCCAGAATTGAACCTCCGCTACGCTCCGAACTGGGGTCGATAGCCAAAACAGCTAACTTGTGGCGCAACGATGCTACCATGCCTCCGATAGCCTCGATAAAGGTCGATTTTCCGGCTCCGGGCACACCCGTAATGCCGATGCGCACCGACCGTCCGGCGTGGGGTAGGCAGCGCTCGATAATCTCCTGTGCTTGAGCGTAATGCGTGGGATTGTTGCTCTCGATTAGAGTGATGGCTTGCGAGAGAATGGTAATGTCGCCATTTAAGATACCCTCGACATATTGGTCGGTCGAGAGCGTGCGACGACGCTTGCGCACGAAATATGGATTTACGATAGGCTGGTCCTCGACGCCTGCTGTGACATTGAGTGCGCTATCGTGATGCGTGTCAAGATACTCCTTCTCGAAATGCTCTATTTTGGTAAAAGCCATTATTTATTTAGTTTTAGTCGTTAAAATCTTTTCTATTATCGGCTCGGAGAGCGATGCTCCATTGCCGCACCAGGCGGTCCTATGCTTGTTGTCGATAATTACACAAAATGGTATGAACTTCACACCAAAAGCGCGGAATGTGCGACCTCGTTCGTCGAAACCGACACTTGTGTAATCCGACAGATAGCTCGTCAGGGTCACACCGGCATCGGAATAAGACTCTTTGGTGATAATTATCAGGTGTAGTTGCGGTGCAAATTTACTGCAAATATCCTTTATCTCATCTAAGCACTGCCGGCATAATGCGCTTTCGGAGTTGTGGAAGTAGATACATGTAAAATCGGCCTCCTCGGGTTGCATATCCATCAGCCATGCCTGCAATCGAAGTCTGGGGGCTTTGTCGCCAATGATTATATTTTCGGCACATAGCGTACCGATGCCTGCATATAACGCCGTAAGCAATATGAGTAATCTCTTCATTGGTTTATTGTGGGTTTGACGGGAGCGAAATTAGCAACTTTCGAGCAAACAAACAAGTCTTTTGTGAAGTATCGTCAGGGGAGTGACGAAAAGAGTTAAAGAATCTGAAAAATGTTCTAAAAATTAGGCCGGAAACCTTGACCGAATCTTTTATTATTTGTAACTTTGCGAAGTTTTGGAGTACATTTCCGGTGCGGATTGATGCCCATCTAAACGAAGTGTAAAAGATTTATTCGAAAACGATTGTAAAAACCAAAATTACATATATAACTAATAACTTTTAATATCAAAAAAATTATGAAAGTTTCACACATTGAGCATCTTGGTATTGCTGTAAAGAGCCTCGACGAGGCAATTCCTTATTGGGAGAATGTATTGGGTCTGAAGTGCTATGCTATCGAGGAGGTTGCCGACCAGAAGGTTAAGACAGCTTTCTTTATGTTGGGTCAGACTAAGATTGAGCTTTTGGAGCCTACTTCAGAAGATTCGACTATCGCTAAGTATATCGAGAATCGCGGCGTGGGTATCCACCACATGGCTCTTGCTTGCGAGAATATCGAGGAGCAGTTGGCTGATGCCGAGCAGCAGGGTATTCGTCTTATCGACAAGACTCCCCGCGCAGGTGCTGAGGGTATGACCATTGCGTTCCTTCACCCCAAGTCAACTCAGGGCATCTTGACAGAGCTTTGTGAGAACAAGAATAAATAATCAAAATCAAAATAAAGCACATTAAAAACTATGAGCGAAATTCAGAAAAAAGAGGTAGCCAAACTTATTGAGAATCGCGAGATTGCCCGCATGGGTGGTGGCGAGAAGGCTATCGAGAAGCAGCACGCAAAGGGTAAGTTTACCGCGCGTGAGCGTATTCATATGCTTTTGGACGAGGGTAGCTTCGAGGAGTTCGATATGTTCGTAACTCACCGTTGCTATGACTTCGGTATGGAGAAGAAGCATACATTCGGTGATGGCGTGGTTACAGGTTATGGTACCATCGCAGGTCGCTTGGTATATGTATTTGCGCAGGACTTTACCGTAACAGCAGGTTCGTTGTCAATCTCTTTGGCTGACAAGATTTGCAAGGTTATGGATATGGCTATGAACAACGGCGCTCCCTGCATCGGTTTGAACGACTCGGGTGGTGCTCGTATCCAGGAGGGTGTGAACGCTTTGGCCGGTTATGCTAATATCTTCCAGCGTAATGTTATGGCTTCGGGTGTTATTCCTCAGATTTCAGCTATCTTTGGTCCTTGCGCCGGTGGTGCTGTTTACTCTCCCGCGTTGACCGACTTTATCATCATGCGTCGTGAGACCTCTAACATGTTCTTGACAGGTCCTAAGGTTGTTAAGACCGTTACAGGTGAGGATGTGACTCAGGAGCAGTTGGGTGGTGCAAATATGCACACAACAAAGAGTGGTGTAGCTCAGTTTGCTGTGGATTCTGAGGAGGAGGGTATTGCACTTATCCGCAACCTTCTCTCATATATGCCTCAGAACAATATGGAGGATGCTCCTTTGGCAATGTGCACCGATAGCATCTCTCGTTTGGAGGATTCGCTCAATGAGATTATCCCCGACAATCCTAATCAGCCTTACGATATGTACTCAGTTATCAAGGCTATCGTTGATAATGGCGAGTATTTGGAGTCTTCGGCAGGTTATGCTAAGAATATCATCACTTGCTTCGCTCGTTTCAATGGTCAGAGCGTAGGTATCATCGCCAACCAGCCTAAGTTTATGGCAGGTGTGCTCGATATCAATGCCAGCCGCAAGGCAGCGCGCTTTGTTCGTTTCTGCGACGCATTCAACATTCCTTTGGTTACTTTGGTTGATGTTCCCGGATTCTTGCCCGGTACAGGTCAGGAGTATGGTGGCGTAATTACTCATGGTGCTAAGCTTTTGTTCGCTTACTGCGAGGCTACTGTTCCTAAGGTTACAGTTACTTTGCGTAAGGCTTACGGTGGTGCTTACATCGTGATGTCGTCGAAGCATATCCGTGGCGATATCAACTACGCATGGCCTACTGCTGAGATTGCCGTTATGGGTGCAAGTGGTGCTGTGGAGGTTCTTCACGCTAAGGCTTTGGCTGAGTTTACCGATCCCGCCGAGAAGGCTAAGTTCGTGGCAGAGAAGGAGCAGGAGTACAAGGATAAGTTCTCGAATCCTTACAATGCAGCTCGTTATGGCTATATCGACGATGTTATCGAGCCTCGCAACACTCGTTTCCGTATTATCCGTGCTTTGCAGTCGTTGGCAACAAAGCGTATGCAGAACCCAGCTAAGAAGCACTCTAATATTCCATTGTAATCCATCGTAATAAAGATTTGTTATGGATAAATTTGCAAATATTGGTTGGCCCGATATGCTGTTGATGGCGTTGGTAGGTTTCCTTATTGTCTTCTTTGTGCTGGTGTTGATGATTGGCGTGATGAAGATTATGGGATACATCTTCACACACCAGCGTAAGGCCAAGAAGGTAGCAGTAGCAGGAGGTGCGGTAGTCGAGGAGGAAGATCACGCTATTAGTGATGCCGAGATTGTTGCAGCTATTGCTGTCGCATTGAAAATGTATAAGAGTGATCTGCACGACCGCGAGTCTGAGGTGCTCACAATCAATCGTATTACAAGAGTTTACTCTCCATGGAACTCAAAGATTCATGGTTTGACAGAACTCCCTAAACACAAATAATAGAATAAGGTAATGAAAAAATATTCATTGAAAATCAACGGTAACCAGTACGAGGTTAAGATTGATGCTGTTAATGAGGCTTCAACAGAGGCTCGTGTCGTTGTGAACGGCATTAAATATGATGTAGAGATTGAGGGTGCTACAGCTCGTGCGACATCGAAGCCCGCTGTTGTGGCTGCTCCTGCTGCTACCGGTTTGTCTGTAAAACCTGTTACTCCTATTGCATCTAAGCCCGCGGCAGCTCCTGCATCGGGAGCCGGCACAAAGGTTACTTGCCCATTGCCGGGTACAGTTATCGCAATCAATGTTAAAGAGGGCGAGAGCGTATCGGCAGGTCAGACCTTGGTAGTATTGGAGGCTATGAAGATGGAGAACAATATTGACGCCGAGAAGGCCGGTGTTGTTAAGTCTATCAATGTCCAGGCGGGTGCTACCGTTATGGAGGGTGAAGTTTTACTTGTTATAGAGTAGCCTTATGATAGAGTTGCTTGAATCAGGTAGTTTCATTATTGATAGCCTGAAAGATTTTGCTAATGAAGCAGGCTTGGTCTCATTCTTCGTGGGTCAGGGTTGGAAGTCATTGGTGATGATTGGTGTATCGTTGCTTTTGCTCTACCTTGCCATCAAGAAGGAGTTTGAGCCATTGTTGCTGCTTCCTATCGCATTCGGTATGTTGCTTACCAACTTCCCGGGTGCCGAGATGTTCCACCCAACACTCTTTGATGAGGGCCAGATTGATTGGTATGACCTCTATAAAACGGGAGGCTTGATTGACTTCTTGTATCTGGGTGTTAAGTTGGGTATCTATCCTTGTTTGATTTTCATCGGTGTAGGTGCTATGACCGATTTCGGTCCGCTGATTGCTAACCCCAAGAGTTTCTTGTTGGGTGCTGCTGCTCAGTTGGGTATCTTCGCTACATTCTTGGGCGCTTACGCTTTGGGCTTTGCTCCTAACGAGTGTGGTAGTATCGGTATCATCGGTGGTGCCGACGGCCCGACATCTATCTTCCTTACAGCTAAGTTGGCTCCGGATTTGTTGGGCCCCATCGCTATTGCGGCTTATTCTTATATGGCGTTGGTTCCCGTTATCCAGCCTCCTATCATGCGTGCCTTGACTACCAAGGAGGAGCGTATGATTAAGATGTCGCAGTTGCGTCAGGTATCGAAGACCGAGAAGATTATCTTCCCTATCGTGTTGGCAATCGTTATTTCGTTGTTGTTGCCTTCGGCTGCTCCATTGATTGGCTGCTTGATGTTGGGTAACTTGATGAAGGAGAGTGGTGTGGTTGACCGCTTGAGCAAGACCGTACAGAACGAGTTGATGAACATTGTGGTTATCCTGCTCGGTGTATCGGTTGGTGCTACTGCTACCGCTTCGTCATTCCTCAACGAGCGTACAATCTTCATCCTCGTGTTGGGTATCTTGGCATTCAGCCTCGGCTCTGCAGGTGGTGTATTGCTTGCTAAGTTTATGAACTTGTTCGCTAAGGAGGGTAAGAAGATTAATCCACTTATTGGTTCTGCCGGTGTGTCGGCTGTGCCTATGGCAGCCCGCGTATCTCAGGTGGAGGGTCAGAAGGCTTGTCCTTCAAACTTCCTCTTGATGCACGCTATGGGTCCCAATGTTGCAGGTGTGGTTGGTTCGGCCGTTGCAGCAGGTATTTTGTTGGCTTTCCTCGGATAGTCGATTTATACCTTATATTTATATATAAAGCTCTTTCGTCTAAGGCGAGAGAGCTTTTTTTGCGTGAAAGTGGTGCTATGTGCAAGAAACCACCATGGAATAATGCCGAAAAAAGCGCATTAAGAGGCCGGTATGAGTTTTTTATTCAGAAAGTTAAGAATAATTTTAAGGGATGTATGGTATTATGAAAAATTATTACTATCTTTGCGCACCCGTAAATATGCGGGAATAGGATTACAACAAATTAAAGTATTAACAGGTTAAAAGATGGATTCAAGAAGTTACAAAACTATCTCGTTGAACGCCGCTACTGTTCAGAAAGAGTGGGTGGTAATCGACGCTACCAACGAGGTATTGGGTCGTCTTGCATCGCAGGTTGCTAAGATCTTGCGAGGCAAGAACAAGCCTGGCTACACTCCTCATGTTGATTGCGGTGACAATGTTATCGTTATCAATGCCGAGAAGGTTAAGCTTACAGGCCACAAGATGACCGACAAGGTCTATGTACGCCACACAGGTTTCCCTGGTGGTCAGCGTTTTGCGACTCCCGCAGACTATTTGGCAAAGAAGCCTGAGTTTGTTATCGAGCACGCAGTAAAGGGTATGCTTCCCAAGACTCGTCTGGGTGAGGCTATCATGAAGAATTTGAAGGTTTATGCCGGCGCAGAGCATCCTCACGCAGCACAGAACCCTAAGGAAATTAAGTTAAACGAGATTAAGTAAAGAGTATGGAAGTTGTAAACACCGTAGGTCGCCGTAAGGCAGCTGTGGCTCGCGTATTCGTGAAGCCGGGTAATGGTCAGATTACAATCAACCACAAGGCACTCGATGTCTATTTCCCCTTGAACATTCTCCAGTATGAGGTTAAGCAGCCTTTGATGGTTACTAACACTTTGGAGCAGTATGATGTTACTATCAACCTTGATGGTGGTGGTATCAAGGGTCAGGCAGAGGCCGCTCGTATGGGTATCGCACGCGCTTTGTGCCAGATTGACGCAGAGCACCGTTCAATCTTGAAGAAGAACGGTTTCTTGACACGCGATTCTCGTGAGGTTGAGCGTAAGAAGCCCGGACAGCCCGGAGCACGCCGTAAGTTCCAGTTCAGTAAGCGTTAATCCTTACACGACCGAAATTCGGCAAGCACGACGAGAGTTCGAAACCCGAAAGACTGCTATTTATTATATATTATATATAGGTATTACTGGCGGGTTGCTCCGTCGCGGAAAACTTCTTGGATTGGTCAAGGACTACTACCGGGAAGTTGAAGAAAAGAGAAATTAAAATTTAACACAGAAATTAAAATGTCACGCACAGATTTTAATACATTATTGGATGCAGGCGTTCACTTCGGTCACTTGAAGCGTAAGTGGAACCCCAAAATGGCTCCCTATATCTTCATGGAGAAGAACGGCATCCACATCATCGATCTTCACAAGACAGTTGTAAAGCTCGATGAGGCTGCAGCAGCACTTAAGCAGATTGCAAAGAGCGGTCGCCGTGTGTTGTTCGTAGCTACTAAGAAACAAGCTAAGGAGATTGTTGCCGAAAAGGTAGCTCCCGTTGGAATGCCCTATGTTACAGAGCGTTGGGCCGGCGGTATGCTTACAAACTTCCCCACAATAAGAAAAGCCGTTAAGAAGATGGCCACCATCGATAAGATGTTGAGCGACGGCACATTTGATAATTTCTCAAAGCGTGAGAAGCTCCAGATTGAGCGTCAGCGTGCTAAGTTGGAGAAGAACCTCGGTTCTATCGCCGATTTGACTCGCCTTCCCGCAGCATTGTTTGTAATTGATGTGCAGAAGGAGGCTAACGCCGTTAAGGAGGCTAAGCGTTTGAGCATCCCCGTATTTGCTATGGTTGATACTTGTTGTGATCCCACCGATATCGATTATGTAATTCCGGCAAATGACGATGCTTCAAAGTCTATCGCTACTATCCTTGATGTAGTTTGCACAGCAATTGCTGAGGGTACCGAGGAGCGTAAGCTTGAGAAGGAGAAGGAGGCACAGGAGGCTGAGGCTGCAGCTCCTAAGAAGGAGTCTAAGCCCCGCATCAAGAAGGCTGTAAAGGCTGCTGTTGATGCTGAGGAGGCTACTGTTGCTGAGGTTGTTGCTGCTACCGAGGAGGTAGAGGAGTAATCAATCCGCTAATAGAGAAATTATTAACAATTTAATTATTTGATGATTATGGAAATCAAAGCAGCAGATGTAATGAAGCTCCGCAAGATGACGGGTGCAGGTATGATGGACTGCAAGAAGGCTCTTCAGGAGGCTGAGGGCGATTTCGAGCGCGCAAAGGACATTATCCGCGAGAAGGGTAAGTTGGTAGTTAGCAAGCGTGCTGATCGTACAGCTTCAGAGGGTGTTGTGGTTACTAAGATTGTAGGCCAGAAGGCTTACCTCTTGTGCTTGGCTTGTGAGACTGACTTCGTAGCACAGAACTCAGAGTTCACCGCTTCTGCTAACGCTATCCTCGAGATTGCAGTTGCAGCTGATGCAGCTGACAAGGATGCTCTCTTGGCTATCAAGAACGAGGAGGGTCGCACAGTAGAGGAGATGGTTACCGAGAAGTCTGGTCAGACAGGCGAGAAGGTAGAGTTGGCTTACTATGGCCGCATCGAGGCTCCTTACTGCAACGCTTATGTTCACTTCAACAAGAAGTTGGGTACTGTTCTCGGCTTCAACAAGGAGGTTTCTGAGAGCGTAGCTCACACTATCGCAATGCAGGCAACAGCTATGGCTCCTATCTCAATCGACGAGAACGACTGCCCCGCAGAGGTAGTTGAGAAGGAGAAGGCTATCGCATTGGAGATGATGAAGCAGGATCCTAAGAACGCTAACAAGCCTGAGGCTATCTTGGAGAAGATTGCTGAGGGTAAGATGCGTAAGTTCTTCGAGGAGAACACTCTCTTGAACCAGGCTTTGGTAGGCGAGAAGATTTCTATCCGCGAGTATTTGCAGCAGGCTGACAAGGAGGCTACTGTTGTTGCTTACAAGCGTTTCGCTTTGGAGGCATAATTTAGCCAACGGATATATAAGAAAACGGGTTGCTCGGTGAGCAGCCCGTTTTTGCTTTTGTTAGAGGTTTGAATATTTGCCGCGAGTATATTGGATGTTGCTGCGTGTTATTTTATGGCTACCATATTTCGGATTGACCGCTCGGCGGCCTGACGCACATCCTCTTCAAGTTTCACCTCGGGAGCTTCATTTTCTAAGCACGAGAGGATATTTTCGAGCGTGACCATCTTCATATAATGGCACTCATTGCAACTCTTATCCGCAATTGTGGGGGCCGGAATAAATCTCTTTGTTGGATAGCGCTTGGTTAATTCAACCAGAATACCCGCCTCCGTAACTACGATAAACTCCATAGCGGTTGACTCGCCACAATAATCCAAAATACCAGCCGTAGAGCCTACATAGTCGGCATTTTCGACGAGTTCGGCCTTACACTCCGGGTGTACGACAATCTTGGCCTCGGGATGCTCAGCCTTAAGTCGTAGTATCTTCTCCAGCGAAAACTCCTCGTGAATAGAGCATGCTCCATCCCATATAACCATATTATCTCTGCCCGTAACCTTCTGGATATAAGCACCTAAATTGCGATCCGGAGCAAAGATTATAGGCTGCTCGCGAGGTATGCTTTCGACAACCTTGAGGGCGTTGGTCGAGGTGCAACACACATCCGTCAGGGCTTTAACCTTAACCGAGGTGTTGACATACGATACCACTTTATGGTCGGGATATTGCCTCTTCAGGCGGGCCAGAGCCTCTGCCTCGCACGAAGAGGCAAGCGAACAACCGGCTTCGGGGACAGGGATAAGCACCTTTTTGTCGGGTGACAACACCTTGGCCGTCTCGGCCATAAAGTTTACGCCTGCAAAAAGAATAATCGGAGCTTCGATGTCGCGGGCCTTAACCGACAGCGCAAGCGAGTCACCAAGATAATCGGCAATGGCTTGCACCTCGGGTAGAGTGTAGTAGTGTGCAAGAATCGCCACATTCTTATCTCGCTTGAGTTGCTCGATTCGCTGGATGAGTTCTTTGTTTGTCATCGGGAAAGTGGTTTTATCGCTCTATTTGAATATTCATGCTGATATCCATAGCCTTTACGGTATGGGTGAGTGCTCCGACGCTGATGTAATCGACGCCTGTTGCTGCGACCTCCTTTAAGCGAGGGATGCTCATGTTGCCCGAAGCCTCGGTCTTGATGCCCTTGTTGGCGGCTTTGATTACTTCGACGGCCTCTGTCATTGCTTCATTGCCCATATTGTCGAGCATAATGATGTCGGCACCCGCAGCTATAGCCTCCTTAACCTCGTCGAGATTGGTGGCCTCGACCTCGATTTTAATGCCCTCGGCGATGCGGGCACGCACCTGCTCAACGGCCTTAGCTATGCCGCCGGCCATCTTGATGTGATTATCCTTAATCATCGCCATGTCGTATAGGCCCATGCGATGATTCGTTCCGCCGCCATGTTTTACGGCCATTTTGTCTAAAACTCGAAGTCCGGGAGCGGTCTTACGGGTATCTAAAAGCTCGGTGCGAGTGCCCTCCAACTCCTTGACATACTTGGCTGTCTCGGTAGCGATACCGCACATGCGCTGAAAAATATTCAGTGAGAGGCGCTCACCACGCAGCAGGGTAGGATATGTAGCCTCGATTTTCAAAATCACATCACCCTTCTTGACGCTATCTCCATCCTTGAAATAGGGGGTGAAGACAACATCGCTCTGAAAGCGGTCGTAGACCATCTTTACAATTTCCAAACCCGAGATTACACCCTCCTGCTTGGCGGTCATTGTAGCCACACCATTCATCGACTCGGGAATAATTGACTCGGTGGTAATATCTCCAGTGTTGATATCCTCCTCGATGCCGAGGTCAAGGAGCTTGTTGATTAAGTTCTCGTATTGCATATCTCTTAAAAATTAAAATAATCGTTATTTACCGGAGCTGTGGTGATTGGTTTGTGATGCTGCTGTACCGAATGGAGCATGAAACTCTCATCGGCGCAGGGGTAGTCTTCGCGGTAGTGTCCTCCGCGACTCTCCTTGCGTAGCAGTGCCGGCATGATAATCAAACGGGCTACACACAACAAGCGTAGCGAAGCCGCAATATAATACTCGTGAGTGTGATTCTCGCCCAACTCGGCTTGCTTGCTCTTTATCAGCGATTCTAATTCGCAAATCTGCTCCAATCCACTATTTAGACTCTCTTCGCTTCTGATAATTCCGGCATAGGTGTTCATTATGTCGGATACTTTTTTGCGAACAATCTGGTATAAATCGGCGTTTTCCTCCTTCCTGATATAATGTTTACGGAATGAAGGGAACTCTCGAACCGAGCCTATTTGTACACTATCTTCAACGGCACGATTGGCAAATACCAAACACTCGATAAGAGAGTTGGAAGCTAAGCGATTGGCTCCCATTATACCCGTTGCGGCAACTTCGCCACAAACATATAAGCGATTAATGTCGCTTCGCCCGTTAAGATTCGACATAACTCCACCCACAGAGTAATGCGCGGCCGGAGCAATAGGAATAGATTGGGTTAAATCATATCCGAACTCCTGACACTTGGCATATATGCCCGGGAAACGATTGATAATTGTAGCTTTGTCGAGGTGTCGCAACGACAGAGTCACATATGGCATGCCATCCAATTGCATTTGCTTAAAAATCGAGCGGGCAACTATGTCACGCGGGGCAAGCTCGGCTAATTCGTGAATGGGTACCATAAAGCGTTTGCCCTGTTTGTTTAGGAGGTGGGCGCCTTCGCCTCGTACCGCTTCGCTGATGAGAAAGGCTCGTGGCGAATCTTCGAGATAAAGGCCCGATGGATGGAATTGAGTGAATTCCATGTCAATAATTCTGCATCCGGCGTCATAGGCTATGGCAATGCCATCTCCGACGGTTGTTTGCGGATTGGTTGTGCGTGCATATATGGCAGAAGTGCCTCCTGTTGTGAGGAAGACATGATTGGCGTAAAGCAAGACCTCCTCGCCATTGTCACTTGCGCCCTGCTCGGTGAGTTTGGGGTTGGTGGTCCAACAGCGAACGCCATAGCAGGTGTTGTCCTCGACCAATAAATCGAGTAAAAGCGTATTCTCGAATATGGTTATATTGTCGTATTCCAATACTTTGGATATGGCAAACTCGGTTATCCATTTACCGGTGGCATCACCTCCTGCGTGAAGTATGCGGCGCTTGTGATGTCCCCCCTCAAGACCTAAGGCTAATGCTCCATTTACGGTGTCAAACTTCATTCCTTCGGCAATTATCTCTTCGATACGCTCCGGACCTTCGGTGACAAGGGTTTCTACGGATTTCTCTTCACACAATCCACGCCCCGCGATTAGGGTGTCGGACTTATGAATCTCGGTACTATCATCAGATGCTGTAACTGCCGAAATTCCACCCTGGGCATTATAAGAGTTACTCTCGCGAATAAATGATTTTGTGATTACAGCGACACTTCCTTTCAAGGATGCTTTCCATGCTGCGTATAGACCCGCAAGGCCACTACCGATAATT
Source organism: Alistipes sp. (assembly GCA_045125895.1). Lineage (GTDB taxonomy): Bacteria > Bacteroidota > Bacteroidia > Bacteroidales > Rikenellaceae > Alistipes. The sequence goes on along the minus strand of JBGVNT010000003.1, from coordinate 20,447 downwards.
ATGTAATCAAACTTCATCATTAAGTTGAGTTAATTTACCGCAAAGATAATTCTATTTTTTCAAATGAGTATTGTTTGCAACGACAAAATCAATCTTTCGGCGGTGATGGGAAAAGGAAACTTTATTGCGCATAGGAGATGGCGTGGGTGGAAATACATATGAAACATAGATGTTACTTTTTCTTCATTCTGCCGTAGGAATTATGAAAGGTTAATCCTCGACCTTTGCGACGAGAAAAATAAAAGCAGAAAAAGAGGAAATGAAAAAATTTTTACTAAGCGTATTTCTATTAAGCGTTACATTTATATGTAATGCTGCCAATCTGAAGGGAGTAGTATTTGATGCCTCGACAAAAGAGCCTCTTATCGGAGTTACCGTCTATGTCAAAGGCACAACCAATGGCGACGCGACAGATTTGGCGGGGCGATTTGAGTTGGCAAAACTTAAAAATGGGACCTATACGATAGTTGTTTCATATATTTCGTTCAAGACACAAGAGATTAATGTGACGGTGTCGGATGACACTCCCGAATTGCGCATTGCCATGGAGCCCGATAACCAGCAGTTGGACGAAGTGGTTGTAACGGCATGCAGAAATATGGAGAGTGAGCGGGTGTTGCAAGCCGAACGACAAATCTCGTCCTACGCAATCGAGAATTTAGGAGCCAAGGAGATGGCAATTAAAGGTATATCGAATGTTCAGGAGGGCGTAAAAAAGATTACGGGAATATCTATTGCTTCAGCCGGTCAGTTGATTGTTCGCGGCTTGGGTGACCGTTACAGTATCACCACATTGAATGGATTACCAATTGCATCGCCCAATCCTGACAACAAACTCATTCCGCTCGACCTGTTTCCCTCGTCAACCGTACAAAATATTACCGTCAGCAAGGTCTATGATGCTGCTTCGTTTGCCGATTATAGCGGAGCGCACATCAACATAAGCACAAAGAGTAATGTACCTGACGACTTCTTCCGGATTGGTCTGAACATAGGTGGTGCATTTAATACCATTGGTAGGGCTCGATTCCAAATGGACCGTGAAGGTACACTCTTCCGTACTCCTTCAATGGATAAATGTGTTATTGACATGCCTTTGCAGGATTTTGACGACTATGCTGCGAAGAAGAATATATTCCGCACCTCTTTTGATGTCGATAAGAAGAGTACCATTCCCTCGCTTGGCGGAAATTTAGGTCTTGGTAAAAATATTACAATCGGCGAACAGACGCTTACAATCCTTGCATCGGCCAGTTTGAGCAATGATTACCAAAATATATATAATGCCTTTTATAAGACTTTAGAGGCGACTGGTAATACACAAAGCAACTTTACCTATGATAGCTATGAGCAACAATTGAAGATTGCTGCTTTGGGTTATGTGGGTACTACGCTCCGACAAAATGACCGTATTGGTTATACCTTCTTCTACACTCGTGACGCCAACGACACATATCAGTTGCGTGAGGGTATGGATGCTGAGGGTCATCATCTGGTGGGTAGCAACAATGTAACTCATATATACGGTTTGCAGAGTCATCAACTGAGTGGCTTACATGAGTTCTTGTCCGACAAGTTAGAGTTGGATTGGGCTGCTGCGTATAGCCAGACAAGTAGCGATGAGCCTGATAGACGACAGGTGATGTATGTCAAAGAGGGTGACGCGTTGAAACTCTTCAAACTTAATCGTCAGGAAACAATGCGCTATTTCGGATATTTGGATGAAGAGGAGTGGAATGGCAGAGTTAGCCTTAAATGGCGATGGAACGAGAAAAGCTTTTTGAAGGTAGGATTCAACTATAAAGATAAGTCGCGCGATTATATCGGCACTCGATTCTACTATAATCTAAATAAGATTAATCCGACGATTTCCAATCCTTACGACACCGACGAGTTCTTGAATATGACAAACATCGCAAATGGGGGTATTGTTATCGAGCGAAAGAAGCAACCCAAGGATAGCTATTTGGCAGGAAACAGAATCTTCGCAGGCTACATCCTAACAGATTGGTATATAACGGATAATCTATTATTGAACCTCGGCTTGCGCTATGAGATAAGCCAGCAATGGGTGCGTTATGCCTCTGACGGTGGCGATAGGTACTCGCGCCGACGCGACTTGGAAAAGAACGATTTCTTCCCTGCGATAAATCTAAAATATACAATAAACGATGCCCATAATCTGCGATTTGCCGCCTCTCGGACCATAACACGACCTTCATTTATTGAAATGGCACCTTTCCTCTATCAGGAGAGTTATGGCTCGGCGCAGGTCAGAGGTAATGAGAATTTGCAGAATGCGTATAACTACAATGTAGACCTTAAATATGAGTGGTTTACGCCTAATGGTGATATGGTTAGTGTGACCGGTTATTTCAAATACTTGGAGAGTCCCATTGAGCGAATTCAGGAGCTAAACGGAGGTGCGACACTTCACTCCTTCCGCAATGCAGAGAATGGCGTGGCTACGGGTGTCGAGGTTGAGATGCGCAAAGAGTTGGTAAGAGGTCTTCGATTGGGCGTAAACGCAAGTTATATGTATACCAATGTAAAACTTCCCGATGGAGGAGCCTATACCAACAAGGAGCGTTCGTTGCAAGGTGCATCGCCCATACTGCTCAACGCCGATCTTACTTGGGCTCGCGAATTCAGGAATCAGGGAGCGTTAAATCTCGCATTGCTATACAATATGCAAGGTAGCAGAATCTATGCTGTCGGTGTTTCGCAATTAGGAGATATTAAGCAGCGAGCTGTGCATACATTAAACTTCAATGCAGGATACAATATCAACGATAGATTGGGATTAAAGCTCCAAATAAATGACCTGCTGGGTCGTGATATGGTCTACGAACAAGATGTGCCGTCGACCGGTCAGAAAGTAGAGGTGGAGCGATTCAGAAGAGGACAAAACTTTGAGATAGGCATAAATTACAAATTCTAAATCATAAACATTTGGGTTTTTATTAACACTAATTTATTTAATTATGAAGACAAAAAAATTTAGACTTGCAGCATTGGCCTTGGTGGCTTGTATGGGTGTTTTCACCGCTTGTAACGACGATGATTATGCGGGTGGTGGCGAAGATGGCAATGGTGGCGTTGTAGAGAATAACGGCACATTGGAGGGCTCAATCACATCAGACCTCACGCTGAAATCGGGCAACACCTATAACCTAAATGGTGAATTTATCATTAAGGCGGGTGCAACACTTAACATTGAGTCGGGAGTTAAAATCGTGGCCAAATATGACGACCGCGTAGACTTCATCTTGGTTGAGCAGGGTGGAAAAATCAATGCTCAGGGTACGGCTTCTGCGCCTATTGTTATGACCTCGACAAAGGAGGAGCCAGGTGCTTGGGGCGGTATTCACATCTGCGGTTTGGCTCACACCAATGCCGAAGGTGGCAAGGGAAGTTCTGAGATTGGTGGTGCAGAGTATGGTGGAGATAACGATGACGATAATTCTGGTGTTTTGAAGTATGTTCGTGTCGAGTACACCGGATATGCTTTCGACGAGGAGCACGAGGCAAATGGTATCTCATTCTATGGCGTAGGCCGCGGCACTATTGTGGAGAACTGCGAGGCATATAAGGGCTCGGACGATGGCTTTGAGTTCTTCGGTGGCTCGGTAAATATCAAGAATATGGTCGTTGTAAGCTGCTCGGATGATTCGTTCGACTGGACCGAGGGTTGGAATGGTCGTGGTGAGAACCTCGTGGCTTATCAGGAGGCAGAGAGCTCGTTGGGTTACGACTGCGATTGCTTGATAGAGGCCGATAACAACGAGAATAACTATGCAGCAACTCCCGTATCGCATCCTATCCTCAAAAACCTTATCCTTGTTGGCAACGGTGGCAGTAAGCAGGGTGTACGCTTACGCAGAGGCACTGAGGTGGAGATTGAGAATGCCGAGGTTTGTGGCAAGGGCTCTGCTTTGGCTGTGGAGAGCGCGGAGACTGAGAATGCGTTGAAAGATGGCGTTTCTAAGTTAAGCAATGTGCGCATCAATGGTACGCTCAATAGCAAGGAGGGAATCTATACCAATGAGTTGTTCTTGGAGGATGGAAACAGCTCTGAGCAGACCTTTGACTACGCCTCTTTGCGCGATATTGTTAAGGTGAACTCTTGGATGAATGGTTGGGTTAAGTAAGAAATCCTACACAATCATAAATCAACAAATTTCAGACATAACATATTATAAAATTAGTTGAGCCTGCTTAACAAAAAACTTGTTAAGCAGGCTCTTTTTATCACTTCGGTAGTCCGGCGATATGTGAGCGGAGGCTATTTATATCCTCTATTTTGCTGTAGTCTTGGGTTTAGGTCGATGCTCCTCTGCGGAATTGGGAATACGGTGGTATATCCGCTCTTCTCGTCGGGTAACTGCGTGCGCTGGTCGTAAGAGGTGTGGTAGATGCCATAGCGCACCATATCCTGGCGTCGCCAGCCCTCCCAAACCAATTCGAGCAGACGCTCCTGCAAAATGTTCTCGAGCGTAGCTTCGCGGCGAGGCATACCCACGCGGCCGCGTACCTCATTAAGTTCTGCCGAGCCATCCTCGCCATTACGCACCTTTGCCTCGGCCTTCATCAAGAGGGCATCGGCATAGCGGAAGAGCACGATGTCGTTATCGGGTTGACGGCCGTCGGAATGAGAGGTTCTATCGACCTCATATTTCGCCATACGAGCACCGGCGGTCTTGACATAGAGGCTTCCCGTAAGATTCAACTTTAACTCCAATGGGAAATACTCCAACTGCTCTCCGTTGTCCATCATTACGGGTTTGCCATCGACCGCTACAACGCCGGCATAAAAGTTCTTCTCGAAGCGGGCATCCACCTCGTCGGTGCCGTAGCCATAGGCGAGAACGGTAGAGATATTGGCACTTGTACCATTCTCCGATGAGCCTCCCAACGCTCCACCGTGGTTGTAGTGTCGTGAGCGGAACAAATACCAGAACTGTGCTGCATAGAGGTTCTTATCCAGGGGAATAGTGAATATATTTTCGTTGGAGTTTTCGTTGTGAACGGCGAAGTTATAGCTATAATCGCTCTCCAATACATAACCCGCCTCGGCGAGCTTATCGCAATATTTGATACAGGTCTGCCAAGCATTGAGCCGCTTGCCATCGACGGTGAAGAGTATCTCTTTACCGTTTTGTGGCACACCATCGGTCCAGTTGTCATCGCAATATATCTCGGCGTTGAGAGCCAATTTTGCCAAGAGGAAATGAGCAACAGGCTGAGTTACACGACCATAGTAGTTACCCATCTTATTGCTCCGCTCATTTGGCAACAACTCGGCAACCTCTTGCAGTTCATCAACGATAAATCGGAATACTTTGCTGCGTTCGCTCTGCACAACCTCATCTTGCGGCTGTTCGTAGGATGTGACAATGGGCACTCGGCCGTACATGTCCATAATGTAGTAGTAGAAGAGTGCTCTCAGAGCTCGCACCTCGGCCTCGTAGGTCACCCTTTGCTCCTCGGTTAGGTGGTGGCTGTACTTGTCGATTATATAGAGCGATTTATTCGCCAAGACAACTACTTTATAGAGGTATTTCCAAGTGTTGTAGAGAGGTAAATCGTTCGGGTTCCACTTGTGCTGATACATATTTGTCCACAAGCCACCGTCGTACCAGTCACCACCACGGATTGGTATCATCGCCTCGTCGGTCGTGAGCGTGTTATAGTCGTAGATACCTCGGCAAGTACCCTGCAAGCCCTCACTATCGGCACTGCCTCCGATATAGTTGTAGAGTACCGCAACGGCATTTATATATATGTTGTTGGCACTGTTGTAGATGTCATCCTCGTAGAGTTGATCTCGTGGGTCTTCGCTAAGACAAGCGGTTGTCATCATCGCTACCAAGGCAGCTGCCAATATGCTAATATATCTTTTCATCGCCATCATTTATTAGAATTGAATACTAAGGCCTAGTGCGTAGGTGCGGAATAAAGGATAGGTGCGTTTGTCATCAATACCCAATGTGCTGCTTACAACATAGCTGTTTATCATCGGCGTAAGGCCGCTATATCCCGTAATTGTCGCCAAATTGCTGACACTTGCCGACAGACGCAGGGATTTTACAACATCTGACTTCAGGGGGATGTTAAATCCTATGGTTAAGTGCTCTATATTAACATAGTCGCCCTTTTCAAGCCAATAGTCCGAGATGTTTTGGTCAACTATATTCTTCTCGGGAGCGCCCTTCAACACATTGTAGTCGGGGAATATCGACATGTTGGTATAAGCCAGACCCGAACCGTTGAATATCTTATGACCGAAAGCGCCGTTTATCTGCACGGCAATATCGAAGAACTTGTAGCGGAAGCTGATGTTTGAACCGATGGTAACCTTGGGCGTTGCCTGACCTGCGATATATCTGTCGCCACCATCACTGAAATCAATCTCGCCATCGTCGTTCAGGTCAGCAATATCATATCGGTAATTACCATTCTCATTTTTGGTTAAACCCTTGCAGTGCGGGAGATAGAAGACACCCAATGGCTGACCGACAATCTGATAGACCACATTGTTGTTGCCGCCATTCTGACCAGCACCATAGAGCGAGCCTATCGGCGTAATATCGGATGCTGTCATCTGCATGCCGTTATACTCGCCACTTAGCGAAAGCAGCTTATTCTTCTGATAGGACATATTGAAGTTGATATTCATCTCCATATCCTTTCGTTGAATAGGTACTACCGAAATTCCAACCTCAACACCCTGGTTAGACATAGAGCCAATGTTTGCCATCAGCTTATCAAAGGCAAAGGTAGGCACGGGAACATCGTACTCGTAGAGCATATCCGTAGTCTTCGAGTAGTAGAACTCCGAGGTGAGCATCAATCTATTACCCCACAATCCCAAGTCAAAGCCGATATTAAAGGTCGAGCGAGTCTCCCATTTAAGGTCGGGATTCGTGTTTTTTAAGCTTCCCATGGTAACCGTGGGCGCTCCGTTGATGGAAACTATGCCATTCTCCTTGACGGTGTTGAGAGTCGTGTAAGATTTTATACCGCCCAGATTACCCGACTGACCGTATCCGGTGCGGAGTTTCAGCATCGTGACAAAATCGACATCCGCAAGGAAGTTTTCTTTTTTCATATCCCAACTCAGTGATACCGATGGAAAAAATCCGAATGTATTGCTATCGCTTACCATTGAAGAGCCATCGCCTCTCATCGCAACCGAGAGAGCGTATCTGTTTTTGTAGCTGTATGTTACGCTACCCATTATGGAGGCGAGTGACGGGTCTTCATAGCTGCTGCCCGTAGCTCCGAACGGACGAGAAGAGGTAGCCCCTATGTTGTTGTACGAGAAATCGTTTGTGGTGATACCTTTTGCCTGCACCCATATGCCTGTTCTTACCTGCTTGAGGTACTCACCGCCAACTACGGCCTCCAAATGTGAGTCACCCCAGGTGTTGTTGTACGAGAGGGCAATATTGGAAAAGTAATCTTCACCCTTAAACTCTCCACGATAGACATTTCCCTGCGCCCAAACCCAAGTGGGGCAGAATTGCGCATTCTCGGTGGATGAATAGGAGTAAGAACCAAAGGCTGAGAGTTTCAGGTTTGCCAGAATGTTGTAGGTCAGTCCCAAATGCGTGTTGAAGTTCAACTCCTTAGAGTCGTTCTTCTCGCTGAGCAAAGCTCCGGGTGGGTTGATGTGTGATGCGGCCGAGTTTTTTATCCAGTTGCCATTTGCATCTGTACCTGCCGGATAGGTGGGATTTTGGGTGGCTGCCGAGTAGAACAACATTCGCGTATCGAAGATGTCGTGTATTTTTGAGGAGTAGCCATATACACCGAAATCGCCAACCAAACGACCGTCAAAGGCCTTTTGTGTGGCATCGAGTTTGACAACCAAGTTGCGATAGTCGTTCACCTTGACGATGGTGTTGTGGTCCATAAAACCAAATGATGCACGGTAGTTGGAGCTCTCCGAGCCGCCACTAAATGCCAAATGATGCTGATGTAGCATGCCTGTACGGGTGATGACATCGTGGAAGTTGGTGTTGTGACCACCATTGTTGTACTCTAAACCCAAGCTCTTTGCTGTGGCAATATATTCCGGACCATTGAGCATCTGCAAATGCTTGTACATCGACTCAAAGCCGTAGTTACCATCGTAGGAGATTTGAAAACCCTGTCCGGCTCCCTTTTTTGTCTTAATCTCGATTACACCCGAAGCACCACGAGAACCATACATCGCGGTCTCGGTGGCGTTCTTCAAAATGGTGAAACTCTCGATGTCGGCGGGATAGATGGTCGAGAGAGTTGAGATGTCGGATGTTACGCCGTCGATAATCACCAACGGGTCATTGCCGCCCATAATTGAGGTGGTACCTCGCACACGAATACTATTCAGCATGGCGAGCCTGTCGGTGCCATTGGTGGTGACATTGACACCGGCCGACTGACCGCTCAGTACATCCAAGGCATTATTCATAGGGCCCTTTTTTATATTCTCGGGCCTGATATGCTCAGATGATTTAGCTACCGAAACGGTATCCTGCTTTTCGCGGATACTCTGCACTTGTGCATCAACTTTTTGAGCACCGCAGATGAAAAACATTACGACAAGACACAGACAAATTCTCCCCATCTTGATTAGTCAAATCTCTGTAGATTCCCCAAACCAGATGGTTTATAAATCTTATCTGCAATATATATTAATGAGAGAGTATGGGAATCTGTACCATTTTTATCTAAATACAAAGCCAAGCAAGCGTATATTGCCTATACTATGCTATTCTATGAAGAAGGCTTCGATAATTCAAACAAAAAACATAGTAAATGCCCCTCATTAATATACTCGGTTTATAAAAAAACCTTTGTACAGCAAATATAATAATTATTTTTTATTCCAAGAAAATAAGAATCATAAAAATAATGATTGTGAATATTAAAATTATTAATAATCAGCGGGGTTGATATGTGAAATAATTGTTATTGTGCTAAAAGAAAAAGAATTCGTTTAACAAGGCTCTTTAAGGCATGGCAGATGCAAAACAGCTCTTGTTATACGAATTCCGGTAAATAGGCGGGGTGCCCAAGGTTTGTTGGGTACACCCCATATAAGAATTGCGTAAGTAAAATATGTGAATCCTTGCGAAGTGGGGCTTCGCAGGGATTTGCTACTTTAATGTTCGCTCTATGTAGGATGTGTAATCCTTAACTACCGGTTTATAATCATCGTGAGCCATTAGTGATGAGGAGATTATATAATCGGCAGACGAGCGGTTGATTGCCGTTGGCACATTGTAAAGCGTAGCCAAACGAAGCAGAGCCTTGACATCCACATCGTGGGGCTGTGCCGACATCGGGTCCCAGAAGAATATCAACATGTCGATGTCGTTGTTTGCAATCATCGCACCCAACTGCTGGTCACCACCCAAAGGTCCTGATTTAAGCATTGTGATATCAAATCTCGCATGTGCAGCCTCCTTGCCGCGACGCTCCATCAGCGTTTCGGCAACAATACGGCCTGTGGTTCCGGTGCAAATCAAGCGGTGTGACAACAATTTCTCCCAATTCCAAGCGACCCACTCCGCAAGGTCGTGTTTCATAGCATCGTGTGCAACAAGTGCTATTGTTAATCTCTTCTCCATAAAATTCATCTTTCTAAATCATTTTCTCCTTAATACATTGCAAAAATAGTGTAAGATTGTTTCATGTGAACTGCACTTGCGTTAATTTTCTGTTAAATTCCCCTTCTGCAATAAAAAAAGACAAGACTCTGTTTTGCTCGTCTTGTCTGTGTAAATAATCTATCTATCTATCTATCTATCTATCTATCTATCTATCTATCTATCTATCTATCTATCTATCTATCTATCATACTTGCTATCCCATTTTGCCCGTAAGGTAGGCCTTGGTGCGCTCATCCTTAGGGTTGGAGAACATCGTTTCGGTGTCGCCATATTCAACAAGTTCACCGAGGTACATAAACATCGACTTTGAAGATATTCGTTTTGCCTGACCCATATTGTGCGTTACGATAAGGATTGTGACCTCCTTTTGCAGTTCCAAAAGTAGCTGCTCGATATGCTTTGTCGCAATAGGGTCGAGTGCCGATGTAGGCTCGTCCATCAACAGCACATCGGGCTTCATAGCCAAGGCTCGGGCGATGCACAAACGCTGCTGCTGACCTCCCGAGAGGAATGTACCCTTCTTATTGAGTACATCTTTGACCTCGTCCCAGAGGGCAACACTGCGCAAGCAACGCTCCACGGTTGCATCTTTCTCTGCCTTGGAGAGTTTGATGCCGTTCAATGTAAATCCCGACAAAACATTGTCATAGATGCTCATCGTCGGGAACGGTGCAGGGCGCTGGAAGACCATACCCACGCGGCGACGCACATCGATAGGCTCCATGGCAAGGATATTCTCGCCATTAAGCAGGATTTCGCCATCGACACGGATATTCGGATAGAGGTTGTGCATAAGGTTTACGGCACGCAGAAGTGTCGATTTTCCACAGCCCGAAGGCCCCATAATCGCGGTGATTGTATTTCGCTCAATGGCTGCTGATACATATTTCACAGCCATTGTCTGCTTGGTATATGATACGCAAGTCTTCTTAAACTCCAATATAGGTGTTACTGATTCCATTTCTTTGCAAGATATTTAGCGGTAAGGTTTAGTGTAAGTACAAACAGCAAGAGGAAGAGCGAAGCGCCCCAAATAAGCTCTTGTAGGTTGGGGTCGTTGAAGAACTCCCATATAAGCAGAGGTACGGCCGAGATAGGCTTGTCGATAGAGAAACGCACAAGCGAGCAACCAAGCGCTGTAAACATCAGCGGTGCGGTCTCGCCAATCACTCGTGAGATAGCGAGCAATACACCCGTAAAGATACCACCGAAAGCTGCGGGCAGCTGCACCTTCATCATCACACGAGCCTTATTGCCACCCAATGCCAAACCTGCCTCTTTGAGCGATGCAGGGAGAATTTTTAGTGTTTCTTCGGTGGAGCGAATAATAAGCGGAAGCATCATAATGCAGAGCGCCACGCTACCTGCGATTGCCGAATAACCCTTCATTGGCACAACGACCCAGATGTAGGTGATGATACCGATAATCACAGATGGCGTGCCCTGCAAAAGGTCAGTCAAATAACTGACTGTCTGAGCAAAGCGGCTTTTGCCGTTCTCTGCTAAGTACGCGCCACACAAAATACCCACAGGCACAGCAACAACAACCGCCATACCGAGCATTATCATTGTGCCGACAATGCCATTTGCAATACCGCCAGGAATAGGCTCACCCGCCTCGATAGCCTTCATCGCCTTATATGCCGTAGGTGTAGGCTCGGTAAAGAATGACCACGAGAGCTGGTCATAACCTCTAAGCAGCACCTCGCCCAATATGGCAAGCAGTGGCACGGCTGTAAAAGCAGCAAGAAAACATACGCCCCATAGCATAAGTTTGTCCTTTGCCAAGCGATTTTTTAGTTTGAATCTACTCATATTACACTATTCTTGCTCGTTTAATCATTATCTTGCCCACCATATTGATTGCTGCGGTTATCAAAAAGAGAATCAGACCGATAGCAATAAGTGATGAGAGTCGCAGGCCGTCAGCCTCGCCGAATTGGTTGGCGATGATTGATGCCATAGAGTTTCCCGTTGAGGTAATTGAGTCGGGGATGTTGTTGGTGTTGCCGATAAGCATCGTTACGGTCATTGTCTCGCCCAAGGCACGACCAATAGCCAAGATATAGGATGAGAAGATTCCTGAGCCCGCAACGGGGAAAACAACCTTGCGGATGACCTCGGCACGGGTTGCCCCAAGGCTATATGCACCCTCCTTCAGGTCGTTTGGCACCATCTTGATAAATTCGGCACTGAGTGATGCGGCGTAGGGGATAATCATTATCGCCAAAACAAGCGAGGCGGTGAGTACGCCAGAGCCTTGCGGTGAGATATTAAGAGCCATAATAATTGGGCGTAAGGTGTAGAAGCCCCACAAGCCATAAATGATTGAGGGAATACCCGCCAACAGGTCGGTTACGGTACTCAACACGGCTGCCACCTTTGTTCCCTTGAAATACTCGCCTACGAAGAGTGCAACGGGCAGAGAAAAGGGAATACAAAATATAAGAGCCAAAAGGGTTGTCATCAGCGTACCCGTAATAAAGGGCAACGCTCCATATTGCTCGGCACCCTCGGTATAGCTCCAGTCGGAAGAGGTAAGGAACTTAAAGAATCCGAAGTGTTCGAATGCCTCGTATGCGTCAGTGACGAGGGCGTAAATCACGCCCCCGCACACTATCGGCATTATCAATGCAGCTGCGAACAATAGGATTTTATATAGTCTGTCGTTCATAGCTATCTGTTATTGCAATATTGCCACGCCGTCATAAGTAACGGTCTTCAAATTTGTCATACTTAGCTCCTTTGCCTTGGCGGGAAGTGGGGCGTAGTGTACCTCCGAGGTGATGTGCTGTGCCAAGTCGGAGAGAATATATTTCAAGAGGTCGAGGGTAGCTGCGGCCTGCTCCTTCGAGCGGTCAGAGTAGTTCTGCTCCTTGTAGATAATCATCCAGGTAAAGGTTGAGATTGGATATGCACCAGCTGCATCGGCATTGGTGATTGAGCAACGAGTATCGGCTGGAATTACACCCGAAGCTGCTGCCGAGATGGTAGCCGAAGAGGGCAATACAAACTCACCTCTTGCATTTTGGATGCGAGCGTATGGAATCTTCTGTGCAAAGGCATACTCCGAGCCTACATAGCCGATAGAGTTATTGGTCTGCTTGATTACGCCGGCCACACCGGGATTACCCTTGGCGGCCTGTCCCGAAGGAAAGTTTACCGATTTGCCTGCGCCAAATTTCTCACGCCACATAGGGCTCACCTTTGTCAGATAGTCGGTAAACACAAAGGTTGTACCCGAGCCATCCGAACGGAAAACCGGGATAATAGCCTCCGCAGGAAGTTTTATATCGGGGTTGAGAGCTGCCAATCGCTCGTCGTTCCACATCTTGATATTGCCGGCAAAGATGTCGGCGACAACTTCACCCGAGAGTTTTAACTCCTCAACACCCTCGAGGTTGTAAGCCAACACCACAGCACCCATGCAAGTCGGGATGTGTACCACGGGAGCCATCTCTGCTATCTCCTTATCCGAGAGGAAGGCATCGCTACCAGCGAAATCCACAATCTTATCGCGCAAGTTGCGCACACCGCCACCGGAGCCAATACCACCATACGCCACAACATCGCCATTTATTTGTGAGAAGTTTTCAAAGACCACATTGTAGAAAGGGAGTGGGAATGTTGCACCCGCACCCGAGAGTTCCTGAGCCTTACGGCTGCCATTTGTTGCATTACCGCCACAAGCTACACAGATTATGGCCACAGCCAATGTTATAACCGACAAACAATGATTTTTCATAATTACTACTTTTTGAAATTTACATGGCAAAAGTATTGATGAGAAGTTTCATAAATGTTTCAAAAAAGTTAGACTTTGATTAAATGCCTAAAGAGGGTGGAATTATTACATTTTTATTAAATCTTGAATTGCTTGTTATAAGAGTAGAAAAAACGCTCTATTTTTGCACTACAATTAAACATAAATAGGTATATGGCAACTGATCGTATATTGATAGTTGATGACGAAGAGACCCTGTGTGAGGTTCTGAAACTCAATCTCGAAAATGAGGGCTATGATGTTGATATTGCTCTTAGTGCAGAGGAGGCGTTGACCTATAATCTGCAAGCCTATTCGTTGATATTGCTGGATATAATGATGGGGGAGATAAGCGGTATAAAAATGGCCAAAATGCTAAAATCGAATGTGACAACTGCCGAAATTCCCATTATTTTTTGTACGGCTCGCGATACGGAAGATGACATGATTATGGGGCTAAATCTGGGCGCTGACGACTATATCATGAAGCCATATACCGTTCGCAATGTAATAGCGCGCGTGAAGAGCGTTTTGCGTCGCACATCACTCCATAAAGGTGGTGGTAATACCCAAAACGACAATCCGGCCAAGTTGCAGATTGATGGGCTGTGCCTTGATTTGGAGTTTAAGCGTTGTACGGTGGATGACGAAGAGATTAAGTTGGCGCGCAAGGAGTTCGAGTTGCTTGCATACTTGATTCAGCATCGTGGCAAAATATGTTCGCGAGAGCAACTTCTAAGCCAGGTGTGGAGCGACGAGGTGGTGGTGTTAGACCGAACTATTGATGTGAATATCACTCGTCTGCGTTCAAAGATAGGAGCATATGGCTCATATATAGTAACCCGTTCAGGTTTTGGTTATGGCTTCCGTGATTAAAATATCATATCACAAACGACTGTTTTTATTGTTGCTCACCTTCTCGTGGACTATAATATTGTGTTTTGTGGGTTTTCAATATATAAGAGAGAAACAATATAAATCGGATTTTTTGAATGCTCAGCTGCAATTATATAATCAGCATCTGCTTGAAACCGTGGAAGAGGGTTTGCCGTATGAGGATTATATAGCTTCGCAAGACAAACCGTTTGAAGAGCTGCGAATCACACTTATTGCGCTTACAGGTGCGGTAATATATGATAATACCATAGCGGTGGATTCGCTTGACAATCATCGTGCTCGCCCGGAAATTGCACAAGCCATACGCGAGGGCTCTGGATGCCATATCGGGCGACAATCGGCAAGTGATGGCCGTGAATATTTCTACTCGGCAACGCGCGGCGATAGAGTGATTATTCGTACGGCGATACCATATTCGGCTACATTGCATGAGTTGTTAAAGGCCGATTGGCCGTTCTTGGGGGCAATGGTGATTTTGAGCCTTGCGATAAGTGTATTTGCATATTTTGCCACTCAACGGCTGGGAAAGAATATTGAGCGCCTGAACCGTTTTGCTGCAAAAGCCGAAAAAGGCGAGTCGTTTGATGAGGTGGAGCAGTTCCCGAATGATGAGTTGGGCTCAATCTCGAATCATATTGTGCAATTGTATGCACAGTGGCAGCAGACAATAAAAGATAGAGATATTGCGCATGCGGCAGCGATGCGGCAGGAGCAAGAGAAGATTCGCATAAAGAAACAGCTTACCAACAATATAAACCATGAGCTGAAAACGCCCGTAGCTTCGATGCAGGTGTGTTTGGAAACACTACTGTCGGGAATTAATCTCAGCGAAGAGAAACGCCAAGAGCTCATTGAACGATGCTATGCCAACAATGAGCGTTTGAGCCGCTTGCTGCATGATGTGTCGCTGATTACCCGCATGGAGGATGGCAGCCAGCTGATAGGCAAAGAGAAGGTCGCGCTAAATCACATCATCGAGGAGGTGGCTGACGAGTTGGCGATAATGTCTGAAGATGAGCGCTTTGAATTGCACACTGATTTCAAGGAGTTGGTGGTAGTGGAAGGAAATTTGTCATTAATCGGCTCGATATTCCGTAATCTTACCGAGAATGCCATTGCATATTCCGGAGGAAGGAATATTTACATCTCCCTGTTGGAAAACAATAGTGCTTATTGCCGGATATGCTTCGAAGATGATGGCTGTGGTGTTGATGAACAGCAATTGCCGCGTCTTTTTGAGCGCTTTTATCGCATTGACAAAGGACGCTCACGCCAAATGGGAGGAACGGGACTTGGTCTGGCCATAGTTAAGCATGCCGTACAATTTCATGGCGGGTCGATAAGTGTCGCCAATCGAATGGAGGGTGGCTTGAGATTCGAATTTACACTTTGTAAGTAAATATAGGCGGCTGACGCGTAACGAGTGAGGTTACTCGGTTACTCGTGATCGTGGCAGCAGTCGCCCGAGTGATGTTCCAAAACAGTGTGGGGAATATGACCGTGCGAGAGTATCTGAATAGGGCAGTTGTAGTTGGCTAACTGCTCGGCTGTCAGGATGTTGGAGTCGTGGCGATGTACCGTGCGATTAACACAGATGATGCTCTTTACGACGCTTGTTATTGTACCTAAGTCGTGCGATACAATCATAATTGCCATATGCCTGCTGAGTCCCTTTACCATATTGTAAAATTCATATTCGAAGCGGTTGTCCACAAAATTTGTAGGCTCGTCCAATATGAGCAGGCGAGGCTCCGAAATGACGGCTCGACAGAGCAATGCGCGCTGCATCTGTCCGCCAGAAACCTCTCCGATGGGGCGCGAGGCGAGGTCGGCGATACCCATTTGGTTGAGTAATGCGCGAGCGTGAGCCTTATCCTCGGAGGTATAGCGACCCATAAAGCCCTTTTCGCTTTGCAGACCCGACAATACAACTTCCTCCAACGATATAGGGAAACGCATGTCGAACTCCGAAACCTGAGGCATATAACCTATTTTGTAGTGGTTGCGGTGGCGCAACTCTTCGGCGAAAAGTATCTCGCCACTATATGGAATACTACCCATAATAGCCTTTACAAGCGATGTTTTTCCTCCGCCATTAGGGCCAATGATGCCCACAAAGTCGTTGTCGTAGATGTCAAGATTGACACCTTCCAACGCCACGCATCCGTCGTAGCGGATGTCGACATCGCGTAGTGATACCAAGGTCTTGTGTTGCTTCATATGGGTGAGGCTATTTGTCTGTTATGATGTGAGTTATGTTTGTTATATTTGCAATAACATTCTCCTCTAACGGATTTATCTCCCGGCACTCCACGCCCATATCTTTTGCTATAATCTCGACTGCCGAACGAGGGTATTGGCTTTGATACAATAGGCATTTCACACCTTTAGCCTTGGCTTGGTCGATAATATTGGCGATATGCTTTGCCGATGGCTCTTTGCCGTCGCTTTCAATAGCAATCTGCTCCATGCCGTAAGCGCGGGCGAAGTAGGTGAGGGCAGGGTGGTAGACGACGAAGGCCTTTGCCGATGAGGCTTGGCACATCGTAGCACATTGGAGGTCTAACTCGTTGAGTCTATGAATTAAATCGTTGTAAGCTTCGGTATATTTCGTAGAATCGGGATACTCCGCGATAATGGCCTCATAGGCGTTGCGAGCCATACTCTTCAGCTCTCGAGGAGAGGTCCAGATATGCGGGTCGATACCATGGTGGTGGCCGTTGTGACCTTCGTGGCTGTGATGGGCGTGATGATTATGCGAACATGAGCCCTCCATAAGTTCTATGCCGCGGCTAAGATTTATGAGGTTTTCGTTGTTGCGCATGCGCTCGGTAAGCGACACCTCGAAGTCTATAAGACCGGTCGAAAAGACCATCGCGGCCTCGTTTAGAGCGATAAACTGCTTCGGAGTAGGTTCGAATGTTTCGGGGCTGGCGCTTGCCGGCACTAAGACATCCACCTTAAAATCATCGCCCGTAATCTGCTCTACGAGGTATTTGAGGGGTTGAATTGTAACGATAATATCGTTTTGTGGGGCATAGACCCGCTCGCCACATGCTACAAAAAGTAGGGTTGTGGTCAAAAGTGCAATATAATAGATACTCTGTCGCATAATTACGCTGCTAAACTGAGTGCAAATATAAGAATTTTACACCAACAAGCGAGTATAAGATGTAAAAAAGTCCGACCCGAGGGCCGGACTTGTTATTGATGAAGCATAAAATATTAGAGTCTTGTGAGGTTGAGATTACGCCACAAAACCTTGATGACATTGTAGTCGTGAATCTGCAACATGATACGGCCTGTGCTTGCGCCGAATACCGGATCGTTGATGTCAATCATAGCCTCGCCGTTGAGCCAGGTCTTAACATTGTCGCCCTCGACGCGGATGCGCAGAGTGTTCCACTCGCCCTCCTTGAGGATGTTCTCCTTATCGTCGGGAATCTGAATCAGCCAGCCACGGCCATATGACTCATAAATAGCGCCTGTGTCGTTACCCTTGGGAGCAACCTCACACTGCCAGCCGTTTACGACATTGCTCTCGAAACCGCCATGAACGAATGAGTGGAAGAACAGGCCTGAGTTGCCGTTTGCCTCCTGCTTGAACTCTACGGTGAGATCGAAATCCTTGTAATACTCGCGTGTACCGAGGTATCCATACTGCTTGGCCTCGCCATTCTCGGTCACGAGGTTGCCATCCTTATCAACCGACGCCTCGATGCAACCAAATGCCTCCCAACCTGTGAGATCCTTGCCGTTGAACAATGAGATAACCTCGCCTGACACCTTCTTGGGCAACTCCTTAATCTTGATGTTGCGGAATGATGCGGGGTCACCGTGGTCCTGCAAGCAGAGAACGCCCTCGTGAGCCAAGCCATACTCTGTGGCGTTGCCCCATTTGCCACTTGCCTTGCGAGCAAACCAATCCTCGGTCCAAGCCTCAAACTCCAAAATCTTCTCACCATTGAGCCAATGCTCGACATGGCCATTGTCGAATACGATTTTTGAGGTGTTCCACTCACCTACGGGATTTACACGCATCTTCTCATAATCAGGCAGATACATAGCGTAATCTACACCTAATTTCTGCCACTCCTCCAACTTTGCGGGAGCATTAACCTCTTCCCAGCCCTCGTTGTCGATGAGCTGATACTCGGGGCCCGTAACATAAGGAACCGCATAGCGAGGATGCTCGACAACATGGTAGAGCATGCCGCTGTTGCCACCGTGTGTTAGCTTCCAGTCCCACATGAGCTCGAAGTTAGCGAATTTCTTGTCGGTTACGATGTAGCCCGAGCCGTCAGAGCCCTCGCCTGAGGCTTGAATGCAACCATCGACAACATGCCATCCACCGATGAGTGAGTCGCAGTTGAATGAACGCCAACCATCAAGGGTCTTACCATCGAAAAGCAACTGCCAGCCTTCTGCCTTCTCGGCGGATGTAAGGCGGTTGTGCGATTGGCACGAAGTGGCCATGCCTGCCACAAGTACAGATGCTGCCATAAATGTTAGAATCTTTTTCATAAAGTTTTGGTTTTTAGTTTGTTATATTGTTGTATGTTTTATGTACCGAGCTTTGATGCTGTATGAATCATCACTATTGTGAGCCGCTAAAATCAAGCCTTTGTATGGGTTGTTTATGTGTCTGTGGCGGGGAGTGTGGGGTAGTGCGTCGCTGTACCACGCCTCCCATGATGTGTTGCCGTCGTTCATGAGCGCATGATAACATTCAAAGTTTAATATCGACCTCTTTTCGTCGGTTTTAATCCATTTATGCGTGGCGCCCTCAACAAAGCATGCTGCGTTTGCGATATTTAGGCGGGTGTATGTGCCATTAAATGCGTAGAGCGAGATTTTATGGTCGCAAAACATCTCATAGCAGTAGCCGTTTTTACCTCTGGTGTGATATGTGGTGTCGATTTTAAGATGCAGGAAATCGTTTTTGTCGCCAAGCGTACGCTCGTAGATAACTGCAAGTCGCGTAGGCTTGGGAGCATCGACGGATTTATTTAAGTTGCCTTGCGTAATACGATGACCATAACCCATGTGCGATAATAAGGCTATAAAACCGGCTAAAGCACAGATACTTAATAAGATAGTTATTGGGCGAGAATTATTCATATTGCATTTAAGGGAACATATCCTTACGCAAAGTTAAGTAAAAATATTTATTTGTAGTTTGATTATCCACAATAAACGCAAAAAATCACGCAAACATATTGCGCAATAGCATAACTGCGAAGGCCTGAAACGGTGTAATTGGTGTATTTGATGTAATATATACATTATGTTAAAAATATGGAGGGGTAAGCGGGAAGGGTAATATGTGTGATAAGAGCAAAAGGTGAAAACGATGCGTGATTTTCACTATAAAAATATTTGTATAGTTTACTATTTATCAGTCTTTTTAGAGAAATCCACATAAAGACATCGTTTTCGGTATAACGATATGGCATAAAACCGACGCCTTGAGAAAATCTCATTGCTGCTGAGTTGGAAAGATTGCAATAAGTTCTAACTTTTAGTTAGGCAGGCTTTATTTTTAACTCACTGATTTTCAGTGTTAGTTTTTACGAAAATTGCGAAATCCTACATAGGAGACTACATGGAGGTCGTAACTAAGCCAAAAAACTACGACTGCAAAGGTAAATAAAACTTTTGAAAGTAAAGCACTGAAATCAAGCATCTTTCGAAGATGCATTGTGAATAAACTAAGGTGGCGTATGAGTGAACTACAAGGTTCCCTACATACGCCACTTTTGTATATTATTAGTTCTAATTAGTTTAGATTATTTGCATCTGATTGAGGGTGTATAAGAGTCACCTATATATTATTTATATTTAGTGGAGATTGGTTTTATGAGGATATCAATATGTTGGTTATTCAATATATGTTCCATTGCTTTATAGATTGCCATCTTCTCAATCCCGGCGATTTTGAGCGCCTCCATTTTAATTGAGTTCTCCAACAACAATAGATAGTCTTGCTCACGAATCTCTACAACTCGTGTAGAATGCGTCTTCAACTTTGCCATACCTATTTATATATTTAGAGATTACTTATTCCCGAAGTCTGCAGGCGTCTCTCCCCACTCACGATTATCCCAATGGAGTACCTGAATATC
>JBGVNT010000002.1:0-41076 GCA_045125895.1 Alistipes sp. | reverse complement strand
TTGCTCAGAATGACAATCCTCCAAAAAATAATTGCTCGGAATAACGGATTTCTTACCCGATAGCGTCACTCTGAGGGAGCGCAAGCGACCGTGAGAGTCTAAAAAACAATTGCTCAGAATGACAAACCCCAAAAAATAATTGCTCAGAATAACGGATTGGCACCCGATAGCGTCACTCTGAGGGAGCGCAAGCGACCGTGAGAGTCTAAAAAAGATGACATATGAAAGAGTTTTTAACTTTCATCTTTTTTTATTACATTTGCTAAATATTTTTATACATTACAGATTTATGGCAGAGAAGAGTGTTTTCAAATATACCGTAGAGCCGGAGAGTGTGGATTTCACTTCGCGTGCCTCGGTGTCGTCGATGTTCAATATGATTTTGCACGCCGCAGGTAGGGATGCTCATCGTCGTGGCTTCGGTATAGATGCTCTTGCCGAGCGTAATTTCGGCTGGGTGCTTTCGCGCATGTGCTTGGAGTTGGACCGCATGCCCGAGCAGTATGAGGAGTTTACGCTCCATACCTGGATAGGTGGCTATAATCGCCTTATCTCGACGCGTAATTTTACACTCACCGACAAACTGGGCAACGAGTTTGGCCGCGCCGTGTCGCAGTGGTGTATGTTGGACTTCGATACCCGCATGCCACTCGATATGAACACCTTGGCCAAGGTGCACGACGGTACGATTGTGGATGCTCCCTCGCCTTGTGACGCGCCGAAGCGTATCGGTGCTATTGGCAGTGAGCCCCTCGCTGAACGCAAGGTGGCATATAGTGATATTGACTTTAATCGCCACATGAATACCATGCGATATATCGACTTTGCATTCGATACGCTCCCAATTGAGGTGCCCGAAAAGTTGCAGGCGATGCGCATGGATATGAACTTCATGAAAGAGGCTCGTTATGGCGATAGCCTTATGCTTGCATGCGAGGAGAACGATGCGCAATATAATTTCGAGTTCCGCAATGGAGCAGGCGAAGCGCTCTGTCGTATGACGCTCGATATAAAGTAGAAAACCTTAAAAATTACCCATATGTTTACGCCCGAACGCCGAGAGCATATTATAGCTCTCATAAAACGAGAAGTTGTGCCGGCAATAGGTTGTACCGAGCCTGTGGCTGTGGCTTTGTGTGTGGCTCACGCCTGTGAGGTGGCAGGATGTAATGGCGAGCACCTGCCCGAGAAAATCGAGGTGCGCTTAAGTGCCAATATCCTAAAAAATGCCATGGGAGTAGGTATTCCGGGTACGGGAATGATAGGCTTGCCTATTGCCATAGCTCTCGGAGCTATTGTCGGGCGGTCGGAGTATGGTCTGGAGGTGCTGCGTGATGCCAACGCTGAGGCTGTGGAGCGCGGCAGGCAATATATCGACGAGAAGCGTATTTCGATTGACCTCGCCGAGGGTGATGTCGATAAACTCTATATCGAGGTACATGTTACCTCACCTGAGGGTAGCTCTAAGGCTATAATTTCGGGAGGTCACACCTCTTTGGTCTATAAGGAGCTGAACGGGGAAGTCTTGCTCGATAAGCGTAATGCGCATAATGCCGAGGAGGAGGATGACGATGAGTCACTCACGCTGCGCGATGTCTACGAATTTGCTACAACGACACCCCTTGAGGAGATAGAGTTTATCCTGGAGTCGAAGCGCCTTAACAAGGCGGCAGCCGAGAGTGCTTTTTCGGCCGAGTATGGTCACTCATTGGGTCGTACCCTGCGTGGAGAGCGTGAGCGTAACATTGTGGGCGATACAATCTTCTCACGCATACTCTCTTATACGGCTGCAGCATGTGATGCCCGCATGGGTGGGGCTATGGTGCCTGTGATGAGTAACTCGGGAAGTGGCAATCAGGGTATTACCGCAACCCTGCCCGTTGTGGTATATGGCGAGGAGTGCGGAGCTACGCAGGAGCAGATGATTCGCTCGCTTACGCTGAGTCATTTGACGGTTATATATATCAAACAGAGCTTGGGTCGCTTGTCGGCGCTATGTGGCTGTGTGGTGGCTGCGGCGGGCTCTTCGTGTGGTATTACATACCTTATGGGAGGCGGTTATGACGAGGTGGCTATGGCAATAAAGAATATGATTGCCAACCTTACGGGTATGATTTGCGATGGCGCTAAGCCCAGTTGCGCATTGAAATTGACAAGTGGTGTTTCGACGGCTGTACTGTCGGCAATGCTTGCTATGGAGCATCGTTGCGTGTCGAAGTTGGAGGGTATTATCGACGAGGATGTCGATAAGTCTATCCGCAACCTAACAACCATAGGTCGCGACGGCATGAACCTAACCGACGAGTATATCCTCTCGATTATGACTAATAAGTGCTAAACTTCGCATATGGCAAAACCTTTGGCAGAGCGTTTGCGTCCGCAGACGATTGAAGAGTATATCGGCCAGCAACATCTGGTCGGCGAAAATGGCGTCTTCCGTAAATTCCTCGAAACGGGGAATGTCCCTTCGTTTATCCTGTGGGGACCTCCGGGTGTGGGTAAGACTACGCTTGCCAAGTTGGTTGCAAATGCGCTGCAACGCCCATTTTATACGCTTTCGGCCGTTACTTCGGGAGTGAAGGAGGTTAGGGAGGTTATAGAGTCGGCGCGCCGTCAAAGCCTCTTTAGTCCCAAGGCAGCATTCCTCTTTATCGACGAGATTCACCGCTTCAACAAGAGCCAGCAGGATTCGCTTCTGGGCGCTGTCGAGCAGGGAGTGGTAACGCTCATAGGCGCTACGACCGAGAATCCGTCGTTTGAGGTTATTTCGCCTTTGCTCAGTCGTTGTCAGGTCTATATCCTGAAGTCAATGACCGACGACGAGCTTGCAGTTTTGCTCAATCGAGCCATCTCGACCGACGAGGAACTCAAGCGTCGCAATGTGAAGGTCGAGCAGACGGCCGCATTATTCGCTTTTTCGGGCGGCGATGCTCGCAAGTTGCTGAATATTTTAGATATAATTGCAGGCGCTACGGATGGTGATATTACAATTACCGATGACTATGTTACCGAGTGTTTGCAGCAAAACATAGCCCTCTATGATAAGAATGGCGAGCAACACTACGATGTTATCTCGGCATTTATCAAATCGGTAAGGGGCAGTGACCCCAATGCTGCGATTTACTATTTGGCACGCATGTTGGCGGGTGGTGAGGAGCCTCGCTTTATAGCGCGTCGCTTGGTGATTTTGGCATCGGAGGATATTGGCCTGGCAAATCCCAATGCGCTGCTGCTGGCAAATGCCTGCTTCGATACGGTGCATAAAATCGGTATGCCCGAGGCGCGCATAACGCTTGCCGAAACGACGATTTATTTGGCCACAAGCCCCAAGAGCAACTCGGCTTACATGGCTATAAATAGGGCTTTGGATTTTGTGGCACACGACACGACGAATCGCCCTGTGCCGTTGCATCTGCGCAATGCTCCCACCAAGTTGATGAGCGAGGCGGGGTATGGCAAGAATTATAAATATGCTCACGACTACGCCGGAGGCTTTGTCGAGCAGGAGTTTATGCCCGAATCACTCGTAGGCAAGGCGTTTTATGAGCCTAATACTCAAAATGCGACCGAGGTAAAAATCGCCGAGAGAATGGAACAATTGTGGGGAGAGAAGTATAAGGTGAAAGAGCAAAGATAAAAGAGAATTTTGAATTTTTTAGTCCGTCACTCTGAGGGAGCTTTAGCGACCGTGAGAGTCTGAAAAAGCTAATGTCATGCCACATTATGAGCGTTAGCGAATAATGACTGGCATCTCTACCGAAATAATTAGCCGTTAGAGATTCCAATCCTCACTGCGTTCGGTGGAATGACAAAAGAGGAAAGAGATGTAAAATTTCGTCATTCCACAATTACTGCACGACGAATGAGTGCAAGTACGAAATAGTAACCCTGCGGTAATTGAATGGCATCTACCTTTGGGAATAGTACCTCACAAGTACGGACTTGACAGCAAAGGAAATAAGCGGTAGATGCCAGTCAATTTACACATAGACCGAGCAGCAGACTTTGCAGCTAATCAAGTGTGTAAATTGTGGCATGACGGTATAATGAAAGAGATTCTCACGCAATTATTTTTTTCGTCATTCTGAGGAGGCATCAGCCGACGCGAGAATCTGAAAAAAATAATTGCTCAGAATGACGGATAGACTACCTCGCTGACGGATTGGCTGCCACATAGCGTCACTCTGAGGGGCGTCAGCCTAATACAAGAGGAAAGATTATTAATAAAAAAGATAGAATATAGAAAATAGGCCGTGAACGCCATGTTTCGACATATATTATTGACCTTAAGTGCGATGCTCCTTGCCGTGGCGGCGTGGGGCAATGATGCGTTGCACAAGCAGACTCATGTCTACGCTATTGATGGCTGTGATACCCTTCGCCTGGACCACTACGCTGCCCGTGTCGAGGGTGAAAGACCTTGTGTGGTGTTCGTCTTCGGTGGCGGCTTCGCGCGTGGTGTGCGTGACAAGGAGATGGATATGCCGTATTTCGAGTTCTTGCTCGGTGAGGGCTATGATGTGGTGTCGATTGATTATCGCCTTGGAATGAAAGGGGTGAATTCGCCCGGTGTGATAGATTTCTTTAAGCTGCTCGACCATTCGATTGATATTGCCGTCGAAGATTTGTTTCGCGCAACGAACTTTATCCTCGACCATGCCGATGAGTGGCAAATAAATCGTGAACAAATAGTCGTAAGTGGCTCAAGTGCCGGCGCGATTACTGTTCTTCAAGGCGAATATATCATATCCAATGCCTTGCCCATGAGTGAGATACTGCCCGAGGGTTTTAATTATGCCGGTGTAATATCGTTTGCCGGTGCGATATTCTCGTTGGGCGCAACTCCCGATTGGGGCGAGAACACAGCTCCGATATTGCTGTTCCATGGCAATGCCGACCGCCAGGTACCATATAATAAGGTTGCGCTGTTTGGCTATGGAATGTATGGTTCGAAGTATCTTGCCCGCAAACTCCAAAAGGCGGACCTTCCCTATTGGTTCTATACTGTGGAGTACGAAACTCATCAAATGGCGGGTAAACCGATGTATGACAATCATGCCGAGATAAAGCTCTTTATCGAAGAGTTTGCCATCAAGCAGCGTAAGCTTCAGCGCACGACGCATATTGTAGATGAGGCTATACCCGAGTGCCAGACCCGATTCTTTCCTACGGCTTATATTAGCGCAACTTACGACAGATGAAACGCATAGGTGTAATTTCCGATACTCATGGCTGCTTTGACGAGCAACTGCGCCTATTTTTGAAGGATGTCGATGAGATTTGGCATGCCGGAGACTTCGGCTCGATAGAATTGGCCGACGAGATAGCCCGATTTAAGCCCCTGAAAGGCGTGTGGGGTAATATCGACGGAGGAGTTATGCGTCGAGCTTTCGAGGAGTTCAATTTCTTTGAGTGCGAGGGTAAACGGGTGCTTATAACCCACATCGGAGGCTATCCACGCCACTATTCGCCCAAAGCTGTGAGGATGATACAATCTGCCAAACCCGATATTTTTGTGGCGGGACATTCGCATATTCTGAAGGTTATTTTCGACCCTATATATCAGCTTCTGCATATCAATCCCGGAGCTGCCGGGCAATATGGTTTCCATAGCGTACGCACTGCTGTACGCTTCACTATCGACAATGGCGATATTCGCGATATGGAGATAGGTGAGTGGCCGAGAAGGTAAGATTCTTGTACAATTGCTTTTCGTCATTCTGAGGAGGCATCAGCCGACGCGAGAATCTCTATAATAATATTGTCATTCCACAATTGGGTAAGGCATTGATTAACAAGTACGCACAACTGACCCCTACCCAATTGATTGGAATCTACCTTTGGAAATTGCAGCCTCGCAAGTACGGACTTGGCAGCAAAGGCAAATAAGCGGAAGGTTAACCCGACATAAAGTCGGCTTTTTCACTTCTCGCGGCTTGGCAAAGAGTAAAATTTTCGAGATTCTCACGCTTCGCTCAGAATGACGACGAAAATCTTACTCTACGCTTGCTTCGTGCGTCGGTTAAATTTTGAATTTTGAATTTCCAAACCCCTTACAATATCTCCGGAATAAACCTAATGTCGTGTGTGCCGTCGGGGAAGTGGTCGATGGCTATAAGGTCGAACTCGACCTCCGTCAGTATACGATGCAGGGCCAAATAAGCCGAGGCGGCCCGCCTTAAAGCTGCCGCCTTTTTAGGTGTTATGGTCTGTTCGGGGGTTATCCAACCTCCCGCCCGTCGAGTCCTTACCTCTATTATATGTATTATACCATGTCGCTCGGCAATGATGTCTATCTCGTGATAACCATGACGCCAGTTGCGGTCACGCAACAAGTATCCCTTCTCGCGTAGCCAACGACAAGCTATATCTTCACCTTCCTGACCTATGACGGCTTTGCTATAATAGGGCATATTCGGCTTGCTGAGTTTACAATAGGAATGATAGGTCGTCACCCGGATTAACCTCATAAGTGGCCACGCCCTTCTTAAATATACGCATCGGGCGCTGACCTATAAGCTCCATTTTTCCGTCGTGCAGATGCAACATGCAGCCCTCACGCAGACCCACAACCCAACGACGCGGATTAGCCTCGATATATTCTAAGATACGCTGCTCGCGAGTCTCGCCAGCATGGCCTTCGGGGTTGGCGTCGAGATAGTGGGGGTTAATCTGGAACTTCACAGCTCCGATAGCCTTGAATGATTCGGGCTCTACGATGGGCATATCGTTTGTGGTGCATATTGTGGTGCAGCATACATTGCTGCCAGCCGACCAACCGACATAAGGCGTACCCTCCTTGATTTTGCGAAGTATTGCCTTCATAAGACCCTGCTCGTGCATCTTCTTCGTAAGAGCGAAGGTGTTGCCGCCACCTACGCATATCGCTTCGGCCTCGCGAATCATCTTGCGCGGATTCTTCGAGCGGTGTATTGAGCGAACTTTTACGCCTATTTCGTTGAAGCGCGCCTGCACCTTGGCCTCATACTCGGCGTATGAAAAAGTTACGGCTGCGTAGGGCACAAAAACCACCTCTTTGACTCCGGTGAGGAAATTTCCAATCCGATTTATTGGATATTTCAGATATTCTTCACCTGCATTGGTTGAGTTTGATATAAGTAAAAGGTTCATAATAATATGGTTTACAATAGTTTAATATTGGTTAATTTGTGCGTAGGAGTAAAAAATTATCATCTACATGCCAAAATTAATAAAAAAAGTGTTATTTTTGCGCAGGAATATAATGAAAAGATTGTAACCAATCGAAAATATAAATTGTTAAACTAAAAAATTAAAGTTATGTCAGAGATTCAGTCAAAGGTTGTTGAGATTATCGTTGACAAGTTAGGTGTTAAGGCAGAGGAAGTTGTTCCCGAAGCAAGCTTTACTGCTCACTTGGGTGCAGATTCACTCGACACAGTTGAGTTGATTATGGAGTTTGAGAAGGCGTTTGATATTCAGATTCCCGATGAGGATGCTGAGAAGATTGCCACTGTAGGCGACGCTATCTCATATGTTGAGGCTCACAAGAAATAATTTTTTAATCATATAATTCGCGGTAAGGACGATGACGCTGCGCAGAGTTGTTGTTACGGGAATAGGTACGATAAATCCTCTGGGACATAATGTTGCGGAGTATTTTGATAATCTTGAAAAAGGTGTTAGTGCCGCAGCACCCATAACACACTTTGATGCGACTAAATTCCGTAGTCGTTTTGCCTGCGAAGTAAAAGATTACGACTGGACCCGCTATTTTGAGCGTAAGGAAGTCCGTAAATACGACCTCTTTGCTCAATATGCCATGATTTCGGCCGATGAGGCATTGAAAGATGCCGCTGTGGTCGACAATGATGCCATCGACCTCACCCGAGTTGGTGTGGTATGGGGTTCCGGTACGGGTGGAACAACAACATTCTACGAAGAGAGTAAGGGCTATATCGAGGGGAATTATACTCCTCGATTTAGCCCATTTTTTGTTCCTCGCATGGTTATAGATTTGGCTCCCGGGTTTATTTCGCTGAAATATGGCTTTATGGGACCGAACTATGCTACAACTTCGGCTTGTGCTTCGTCGAACCACGCTATGATAGATGCCTTCAACCTTATTCGTCTGGGTAAGGCTGATATTGTGGTTACGGGTGGTTCGGAGGCGTCGATAAACGAGCCGGGTGTGGGTGCTTTCTGTTCAATGCAGGCGCTGTCAACGCGCAATGACGATCCGGAGCATGCTTCGCGTCCGTTTGACGCCGGGCGTGATGGATTTGTGATTGCCGAGGGTGGTGGTGCTTTGGTATTTGAGGAGTTGGAGCATGCCCTGAGGCGAGGAGCTAAAATCTATTGCGAAGTTGCCGGTGGCGGCATGTCTGCTGACGCTCATCACATGACGGCTCCACATCCCGAGGGATTGGGGGCCTTGATGGCTATGCGCGAGGCGTTGAATGATGCGGGTATGCAACCTGATGAGATTGATTACATCAATGCACATGGTACATCCACTCCTTTGGGTGATGTTGCCGAGCTAAAGGCCATTACGCAACTCATGGGCGAACATGTCTATGGGGTAAATATCTCTTCCACCAAGTCCATGACGGGCCATTTGCTCGGAGCAACAGCTGCCATTGAGGCGTTGGCATGTATTATGGCCATTACGCGAGGTGTAGTGCCTCCGACTATAAATGTCGAGCAGCTCGATACGGAGATAGATTCGAAGTTGAATCTCACGCTTGGTAAGGCGCAATATCGCAAGGTGCGTGCGGCGCTGAGCAACACTTTTGGATTTGGCGGTCATAACTCTACGATTATTTTCCGCGAGTTGTAGTAGGTTTTATTTCGCTCAACAATATTAATATGTTTTCAGGCTGTCGTAAGAAGTGACGGCCCTTACTGTTTTATATGTAAATATCTACGACATTGATAGATTTTATTCTTCGTCCGTTTCGTCGTAACTTCGGCAAGGACAAGCGGTTTTATGCTGCAGTAGACGATATGTTCGGTTTTATTCCGAACAATATCGAACTATACAAATTGGCTTTGATTCATAAGTCGGCATCGGTGACTATGGCGGATGGTCGCCAGGTGAACAATGAGCGTTTGGAGTATCTGGGCGATGCGGTGATTGAGAGCGTCACTTCCGATTACCTTTTCATCGAGTTCCCCGACATGAATGAGGGCTTCCTGACTCAGCTGCGCTCTAAAATGGTGTCGCGACAGACCCTGAATGAGGTGGCCAAGCGTATCGGGTTGAACGACTATGTCATCACCAACACATCGAATAACTCGTCGCAGAAACATATCTATGGTGATGCTTTCGAGGCAATGATGGGCGCCATATATCTCGACCAGGGTTACGATTTTGTCAATCGCCTGCTTATAAATAAGATTTTTGTCGACTACATTAAGGTTGACAACCTCACCGAGGAGGAGACCGATTTTAAGAGCCGTTTGATTGAGTGGTGCCAGAAGAATCACCACCAGATTCGTTTCTCGACTCACAACGACAAAAATTACTCGTCGTTGCACCCTTCGTTTTATAGTAAGGTGCTGATTGACAATATCGAAGTGGGTTATGGTGTTGGTGATTCCAAGAAGGAGGCAGAGCAGAGAGCAGCCTACTCTGTGGCGCATGGTGTGAATGATGACGACTGCACCAAGTTGATGGATAAACTCGATATGTTGGAGGCTCAAGAGTTGCGTACGGCAAAGACCGAACGCCCCAATGCCAAGCGAGATAAGCACGATAATAAGGAGAGCAAAGAGGGTAAGGAGAGCAAAGAAAATAAACTTGTACAGCCGACGGAGGTCGAGGTGGTGCAGACCACGGAATCGTCAACACCTGCGATAGCCGAAACGCCTATGCCTGACATGGCAGAATCGGAGGGTAGCACGGAAGCCGTAGCCGAGAGTGTAAAGCCCGCGCCCAAACGCAGAACAAAGCGCGTGGCTAAAAAATCGAACAACACAGCAGCGGAGCAAGGCGCTGAGATTCAGAATGTAATACTTCGGGAAGAACCTGTGGAGAGTGCATCGGCGACGGATGCTCCCCAAAAGGATGCTCCCCAAACAGATGTTCCGAAGAAGAGAGCTCCAAAGAAGAGAGTTGAGGCCGTGTCGAAGCCTGCGGAGAAGGCGTCGGCACCCAAAGCTGCAAAGGCTGAGAAGTCGGAGGCGCCCAAGTCGGAAAAAATACATGAGGAGAAGCCTAAATCGGATAAACCAAAGGCTGCGAGAAGACCTAAGAGGGTTAAAAAGTCGGCAAACGAGAAGAGCGTTGCGGTCGACCAAATGAAGGATGCGCCGCAAGAGAGTGATATGAATCTGACGGTACAGACTGCTCAAACATTGCAAACCAATGAAGAATCTGCATGATAAACTCCTCTCGCGAGGCGTTGCGTCGTTGGAGGATAATGAACTGTTGGCGATATTGGTCGAGGGGAGTGATGAAAAACGCTCTCCGCGAGAGATTGCCGATGGTTTGTTGGCTGCGTGTGGCTCGTTGTCGGGGGTTGCTCATACCGAAATCCCTCGATTGAGGATGGTGGAAGGCTTAGGGCTAAAGCGCGCAGAACGATTGTCGGTTGCGGCAGAGTTTGGGCGTAGAGTAGCTTTGGAGAGCCGTAGTGAAGTAGATATAATCGCGTCGGATGGCGATGTTGAGCGCTTGATGCGTGCGCGTTTCGAGGGTTTGCAGCACGAGGAGTGTTGGGTGCTGTACCTCACCTCGTCGAATCGCCTAATTGAGAAGCAGCGCATAAGTCAGGGTGGTGTGCAGGCTACGGTTGTAGACCATCGCCTGATTGTTAAGCGCGCATTGGAGTTGCTTGCTACTCAGATTATTATGACGCACAATCATCCATCGGGGGCTGCCGAGCCGAGTGGTGCGGATAAGGCGCTCACACAGCGGGTAAAAGAGGCGGCGGCGCTGTTTGATATTCGTCTTTTGGACCATGTGATTTTGTCGAACGAGGGCAATTTCTCATTCCGCAAAAGCGGTTTGTTGTAGCGAAAAACATACTGAAAATCATAGTCGTCGGGGTGCAAACCTCGGCGATTTTTTTATCTATGATAAAATCTGCTGAAAAATAGGTGAAAAATTGTGCCGTAAAACGGGCAAAAATTCATATCTTTGTCGATTGGACAATAAAGGTCTAAAAATAGGGCAATAATAAACAAAAAAATATACGATTATGACACAAGAGGAATTGTTCAAGAAGTTGATTGCACATTGCAAGGAGTATGGTTTTATCTTCCCTTCAAGTGAGATTTATGACGGTCTGGGTGCCGTTTATGATTATGGTCAGAATGGCGTTGAGCTAAAGAACAACATCAAGCGTTATTGGTGGGACTCAATGGTTAAGCTCAACGAGAATATCGTGGGTATCGACGCCGCTATCTTTATGCACCCCCGCACTTGGGAGGCTTCGGGCCATGTGGCTGCCTTCAACGATCCACTCATTGACAATAAGGACTCGAAGAAGCGTTATCGTGCCGATGTGTTGATTGAGGATTGGATGGC
Source organism: Alistipes sp. (assembly GCA_045125895.1). Classification (GTDB taxonomy): domain Bacteria; phylum Bacteroidota; class Bacteroidia; order Bacteroidales; family Rikenellaceae; genus Alistipes. Next base: position 29,564 of record JBGVNT010000002.1, on the reverse strand, counting down.
AAAGCAGGACGAGAAGATTCAGAAGGAGGTCGATAAGGCGAAGAAGCGCTTTGGTGAGGCTTTCGACGAGGCTCAGTATCGTGCTACATCGCCCCGCGTTTTGGATATCGCAGCCAAGCGTGATGCTGTTCACGAGCGTTTTGCAAAAGCGTTGAACGATAATAATTTGGAGGAATTGAAGCAGATTATCCTCGATTGCGAGATTGTTTGCCCCATCTCGGGTACTCGCAACTGGACCGATGTGCGTCAGTTCAACCTTATGTTCTCGACTCAGATGGGCTCAACCGCTGAGGGTGCCAACACTATCTACCTGCGCCCCGAGACTGCGCAGGGTATCTTCGTTAACTACCTCAATGTGCAGAAGACAGGCCGCATGAAGCTTCCTTTCGGTATTGCGCAGATTGGTAAGGCGTTCCGAAACGAGATTGTGGCGCGTCAGTTTATCTTCCGTATGAGAGAGTTCGAGCAGATGGAGATGCAGTTCTTCGTGCAGCCCGGCACCGAGATGGAGTGGTGGAACAAGTGGAAGAATACCCGTATGGCATGGCACCGTGCTTTGGGCTTTGGTGACGAGAACTATCGTTTCCACGACCACGATAAGTTGGCTCACTATGCCAATGCCGCTACCGATGTGGAGTACAACTTCCCATTCGGCTTCAAGGAGGTTGAGGGTATCCACTCGCGTACCGATTTTGATTTGGGTCGCCATCAGGAGTTTTCGGGCAAGAAGATTCAGTATTTCGATGCTGAGCGTGGCGAGAGCTATGTTCCCTATGTTGTCGAGACCTCTATCGGCGTTGACCGTATGTTCTTGCAGATTATGTCGGCAGCTTACACCGAGGAGAAGTTGGAGAATGGCGAGGAGCGCGTAGTATTGCGTATTCCCGCAGCTTTGGCTCCTACAAAGGTGGCTGTTATGCCACTCGTTAAGAAGGATGGTCTGCCAGAGTTGGCACAGAAGATTATCGACGACTTGAAGTACGACTATATTGTGGCTTACGACGAGAAGGACTCTATCGGTAAGCGTTATCGTCGTCAGGATGCTATCGGTACTCCGTTCTGTGTGACCGTTGACCACCAGACTTTGGAGGACGGCACCGTTACGGTTCGTCATCGCGACACTATGGCACAGGAGCGCATCAAGATTGAGGCTTTGCGTGCGATGGTTGATGACGAGGTTTCGTTCCGCAAGCTCTTCCAGAAGATTCAGGCGTAAGCATTAGAATTCAAAATTCAAAATTAATCCGACGCAAGGTTGGCTTTTCCTTCTTCGCACCTCGACAATTCAAACAAATATGATTGTCCTCGGTTTGTCGTCGGGTCAAAATTTTTTAATTGATTTTGGGTAGGATTTTAGCCATAGATTACGGTAGAAAACGCACGGGGTTGGCCGTTACCGACCCCCTGCGAATTATTGCCGGAGCGCTCACTACGGTCGAAACCAAGACTCTTGAAAAGTATCTCGCAGACTATTTTGCAAAAAATTCCGTTGATATTATAGTCTTGGGTAAACCTTCGCAAATGAATGGCGAGCCTTCGGAGACGATGCGATACATCGAGCCTCTGGCCGGACGCCTGCGTCATGCCTACCCCGACAAGCAGGTGGTGCTGTATGATGAGCGTTTTACCTCGGTTCTGGCCCACCGCACGATGTTGGAGAGCGGCATAGGCAAGATGGCACGACGCGACAAGGCTTTGGTCGATAGAATTTCGGCGACGATTATTTTGCAGTCATTTATGGAGTCTATGGAGATGACAAAATTGTAAAGATATAAAAGTATGATATATCCAATAGTTATTTACGGTTCGCAGGTGTTGCGTAACAAGTCGGTGGATATCACTCCCGATTATCCCGAGCTTAAGAAACTTATCGACGATATGTTCCTGACGCTCGACGAGGCTTCGGGTGTAGGCTTGGCGGCACCGCAGATAGGCAAGAATATACGCCTTTTTATTGTAGATTGTACGCCGTGGGCCGATGATGACCCATCGCTTGCCGACTATAAGAAGGTTTTTATCAATGCCGAGATTTACGAGCGCTCCGAAGAAACAGACCTCTTTAACGAGGGCTGTCTGTCGTTGCCCGGTCTGCACGAGGATGTGCGTCGTCCGGTGGCTATACGCATGCGATGGATGGATGAGAATTTCGTGGAGCACGACGAGGAGATTGATGGCCTGCCGGCTCGCGTTATTCAGCATGAGTATGACCACTTGGAGGGTCAGGTCTTTACCGACCGCCTCTCGCCCCTGCGTCGCAACCTGTTGAAGGGTAAGATGACAAAGTTGGCAAACGGAAAATATCGTTGTGCATATAAAACCAAATAGTTGATATGATTTTCGATATTACAAAAGATATTAAGTATATAGGTGTCGACGACCTCGATCTCGACCTCTTCGAGAGTCAGTACATCATACCTAAAGGTATTTCGTATAACTCGTATGTTATCCTCGACGAAAAAATCGCCATTATGGATACGGTCGATAAGCGTAAGGGCGAGGAGTGGCTCGGTAATTTGGCCGAGGTGCTTGGTTCTCGTCAGCCCGAATATCTTGTTGTGCATCATCTTGAGCCCGACCATTCGGGAACAATTGCCAAGGTCATGGCGAAGTATCCCGAGTTGAAGATTATCGCATCAGCCAAGGCTTTGCAGATGATGCCGCAGTTCTTTGTTGAGGATAATTTCGAGGGACGCACAATCGTCGTTAAAGAGGGAGATACACTTTCGTTGGGTGAGCATACGCTATCGTTCTATATGGCGGCAATGGTGCATTGGCCCGAGGTTATGGTGTCGTATGACGCAAAGGATAAGGTGCTGTTCTCGGCTGATGGCTTCGGCAAGTTCGGTGCATTGTGTTACGATGATGATTGGGCGTGCGAGGCAAGACGCTACTACTTTAATATCTGTGGAAAGTATGGCCAGCCGGTGCAGGCGTTGCTCAAGAAGGCTGCTATGCTTGATATTGAGTGTATCTGCCCGTTGCATGGCCCTGTGCTTAGGGAGAATTTGGGCTACTATATCGGCCTGTATGATACTTGGAGCAAGTATCAGGTTGAGACCGAGGGCGTATTCATTGCCTTTGCCTCGATTCATGGCAATACAGCCGAGGTGGCACATAAGATGAAGGAGATACTTCTGGCAAAAGGTGCCAAGAAGGTGTCGGTGGCCGATTTGAGCCGCGACGATATGGCCGAGGCTGTTGAGGATGCTTTCCGTATGGGGCATTTGGTTGTGGCTGCGGCGTCGTATGATGCCGATGTATTTCCGCCGATGCACGACTTTCTGCATCACTTGAAGTTGAAGGCTTACCAGAAGCGTCGCGTCGGCATTATCGAGAATGGCTCGTGGGCACCGACGGCAGGTCGCGTGATGCACACGATGCTCGAAACCATGAAGGATGTGGAGATTGTCGAGCCTATGGTTACCATTCGTGCGCGAATGAAGGAGAGCGATATTCCCGCATTGGAGTCCTTGGCTGAGGCTCTGCTGGCGGAATAGTAAGTGAGAGTCTAAAAAAAGATAAATACCCTCGCCCGAGTGGCGAGGGTATTTTAGTTTATTGCTACTATCCGGCTAATGCGTCGCTTTATACCACGCCGTTTCGGCGTACTCTGTGCGATACATCTCAGAGGATTGCGAGGTTGTAAGACCGCTGTAAATGCTTGTATTTATAGGGTGAGTACCTCTGCCCGGTTTAAGACCTGTGTAGAAACTGCTTAGTGTGTTCTTGTAAGGTATAGCTTTAGAGAGTTGCGCATTAAACTCGGCCTTGATGCTCTCGTCGGCGCATAAAAGGTTGATATACTGCCCAAAATCGAAGTATAGATGTGGATTTAAGCCCTCGTAATATTGCAATGATTTATTGCTTACGCTGTTCTGTCGGCCTTGATTTACCTTGCGTGTTGCGGCAGCCAAAGCCTCCAATTCCGAGCAATCAACCAACGAAATCGAGCCCGAGGTGTTGCTCTCCTCTCGGTAATGCTGGGTGTACTCATAGCATACTGATTCCAAATCGAACTCCTTGCCTCGATATTGCAACAGATGTGGAATTACAGTGGCATAGGGGAATCCGCTACCCATAATCTCCGATACGCTCGCAATAGCATATTTCGAGCAATGTCGCAAGTCGTAGAGCGACTCGATATTGGCCATGAAACAGGCGTCGTAGATGATGTACTCGAACTTTACACCCGTAGACGATAGCGCCGTAGCCAATTCGGGAATGTCGAACATGTTTGAATGACCCTCTTTGTATTTTGAGAAAAATGGATAACCCTCGCCCAAGAAACGAGTGACCAAAGCTTCGGGGTCGCGCTCCCAATAGGTCCACTTATAAGGTACGCCACCCGAGGAAAGCAGCTGATAAAAATCTATGCCATTCTTGGGTGTCCAACCTCGACTATGTGAGCCTATAACCAAACCGTAGCTATCGGCCGGAGCAATCGCAATCATATCCTTCAGATAGCGGCTCATATCCTCGGCTGTCATCTGGTCCGGTAGCGAATATGTTGCTAAAATATTATTCTCGGCAACGCCTTTTTTGTAGACTATTTCGGCAATTTGAGCCTCCGTTTCGCCGGTTTGGCGGAAATAGACTATGCGAGGGTTTGCGCCTTTACCCGCAAGTGCACCACCTGATGCAGATAACTCAATCAAAGCCTTTTTTGTGGCCTCAAGATTCTGACCGAAAAAATAGTTCAGGTCGATGCCCACAAAATAGAAAAGCAGCGTATGAGGAGTGCTTTTGGGGGTTGGCTCGGAATGACCGCTTCCCTCCTTGCACGATGATGCAAAGAGTAGTATGAGCGTTGAGCAGATAAGGGTTATATGACTAAAAATCTTCTTCTTCATGATTATTTGTATTCTCGGGGTTTGAGGCCGTTGAATTGCCAAGTGCGCTCTTTCTTAAAGGTAACCTCCTCGGGTTTGTTGCGATAAATGCGGCTGAAATCAAAATAGAAGCCGCGAATCTTCTTACCATCTGGTAGCTTGCGCGGCGACTCCAAAGGTATCCACTCCACATTGCGGCTTACAATCTGGGCACGCTTGCTTTGCAGTCCCATCGACGAAATGACATCCACCGCATGCGAGAACATGATGATGTGCATCGGGTATTTCTCGCCGCGTCCGTCGCCCGACGATTTTATTGTCTCCATAATGCCGTGCAGGTGGTAGAAATAGGCCTCCTCGGTCTTGCTATCGCCCATAGCGCCATAAGCAAACACCAACATATTCAGCACCGTGGGGCTGAAGGGGTCTAAAACCATGGCATCCTTGCATAGCGAAATGATATGCTCCAGTTCCTGACGATTGGGCGACTCGATGTCGATTGTCGGCAGCGATGAGTAGAGCTCATCATACGCATTGTTGATAGCCGTAGGGCGATAATCATCTTGATAGGCAAAACCGTAATATAAATAGTGGTACTCATCTTCGGTTAGGCGCTCCAAATTGTTATATCGCATCATGAGCGAGGTGTAGTAATAGGGCGACGAAGAGTCCATCGTTTTACGAAGTATGTCATCTTCGTCGGGTATCTTCGACCAAGCCGCCGAGGCAAGGAGTGTTAGTGCAAGCACAAGAAATAGTCGTTTCATACAGTTTTTTCTTAACAAACGGCTGTTTAGCACAAATCGTATTCACGGATTAATCTTTCCAACTTCTTCATCAGTAGGTCGGTGGCCGGAACCAAAGGCAGGCGCAACTCATTATCAATCTGCCCCATAATAGCCAAAGCGGCCTTTACGCCTGTGGGGTTGCCCTGCTCGAAGAGCGCGCATACAGCCTCATGAAGCGGAGCATAAGCCTCCTCGGCGCGGTCGAAAAGCCCCTGACGACAGAAATATACGACGCGCGTAAAACACTTCGGGAAGGCATCCACAGCGACCGAAATCACTCCGTCGCCACCCTTGCGAATGACATCCACAGTCATTCCGTCGTCGCCCGAAAGCACAAGGAAATCTTTTGGGCAATTTTTGATGATTTGGTCTATCTGGTCAATCTTGCCCGACGCCTCCTTTACGGCGATGATATTGGGGCAGTCCGCAGCCAAACGGCATGTGGTTTCGGCGGTCATGTTAACGCCCGTACGCCCCGGTACATTATACAGGATTATGGGACGGGGTGAAGCCTCGGCAATAGCCTTATAATGGAGGTAGAGGCCCTCCTGCGAGGGCTTGTTGTAGTATGGAGTGACGCAGAGCAACGCCTCGACGCCCTCTAAATCCATTTGCTTGATGTGTTCGATAAGCGCACGCGTGTCATTGCCTCCGGCTCCGGCAACCAACGCTACTCGGCCGGCAATTTTTTCGCGCATGAAACGCAATACCTCGTTCTTCTCCTCTGCGCTCAGCGTAGGGGTTTCGGCCGTAGTACCAAGTGCTACGATGTAGTCGGCGCCTCCGTCAATGACATAGTCAATCAATCGGCCAAGCGAGTCCCAATCTACCGAAAGGTCACTCTTGAATGGGGTTATCATTGCGGCTCCCACGCCACTTAGTTTGTGATTTTTCATATCTTAATAATCTTCGTTTTTGTCCTAAATCCAAATCCCTCGGCTTAAAACAACGAGCCTTGAATCGGCATCGTCGGTGTCGGGACCTGCTCTTGAGGCTTTTCGCTTGTTGCTGGCTGCTCTTTAAGCGAAAGTTGCACATCTTCGACTTTAGCCTCCGCCTTATTTACGGGCGGCGCTTCAGAGTCGGCAATCATTGCCATAAACTCCTGCTCTGAGATAATCTTCACTCCGAGTTTCGTAGCTTTCTGCAACTTCGAAGGGCCTATCTTGTCGCCCGCCAACAGGTACGATGTGTTGGCCGAAACGGCAGCAAGGTTTTTGCCTCCGTGTGCTTCAATCAGCGCCTTGAGCTCGTCGCGCGAATGTTCTGCAAATGAGCCTGAAATCACAAAGTTCAAGCCCTCTAATGTGGCTGATGCCTGAAGGGTTTGCTCGGCCTCGAATTGTAGACCTGCCGTGCGCAGACGCTCGATAATCGTGCGGTTGCTCTCATCGGCAAAATATTCCGCTATGGCATCGGCAATCTTCTCGCCCACCTCCTCGGCCTCGATTAGCTCCTCGCGCGAAGCCGACATCACCGCGTCTAACGAACGAAAATGCGCAGCCAAATATTTTGCAGTTGTTTCACCAACGAAACGAATACCCAAAGCAAAAAGTACGCGGTGAAACGGCACCTGCTTCGAGCGAGCGATGCTCTGCATTATGTTCTCTGCCGATTTCTCACCCATGCGTGGCAGCGCGGCTATCTGTTCAGCCTTAAGGCTGTAAATGTCGGCAATGTTTTCGATTAATCCATTTTCGAATAATAGCTCTACGGTCTCCTCGCCCAGGCTCTCGATATTCATCGCCTTGCGACGGATGAAATGGATGATGCGACCTAAAATCTGAGGTCGGCAATGGCTCTGATTGGGGCAATAATGTTTTGCTTCGCCCTCATAGCGTACCAACTCTGCACCGCACTCGGGGCAGTGGGTGATATACTCTAAGGGTCGGCTTTCGGGATTGCGCTCCGAGAGTTCTACTTCGGTAATCTTTGGGATAATCTCGCCACCCTTTTCTACATAGACCATGTCGCCCTCCCTAATGTCGAGAGCCTTGATTTGGTCGGCATTGTGGAGGGTGGCGCGCTTTACGGTAGTGCCTGCCAATAATACCGGCTCGAGGTTGGCTACGGGAGTAATGGCGCCTGTGCGGCCAACCTGATAGGTAACTTTCAGTAGGCGGGTAAGCGCTTGCTCAGCCTTGAACTTGTATGCTACTGCCCATTTCGGCACTTTGGATGTTGTACCCAAGATTTTGCGGTCGGAATTGCGATTTACCTTTATAACTACTCCGTCGGTAGGGAATGGCAGTGCCTTGCGCTCAATGTCCCAATATGAGATAAACTGCTCGACCTCCTCTCTGCCGTGGCATATGCGCGATGCGTCAGAAAGTTTGAAACCCCAACGGCGTGCTGCTTCGAGATTCTCCCAATGTGAATCGAAAGGCAGGTCGCGACCTGCAATTTGATATAGGATGCAATCCAAACCTCGCTTTGCCACAACTTGTGACTGCTGCTGCTTGAGTGTGCCGGCTGCTGCGTTACGCGGGTTTGCAAATGGAGCTTCGCCATTCTTCTCGCGCTCGGCATTTAAGCGGTCAAACGAGGAGTAGGGCATCATGATTTCACCACGAATCTCGAAAAAATCGGGATAGTCGCCCGTAAGCGTCAGGGGTACGCTGCGTATGGTACGGACATTAGCCGTCACATCGTCACCTCGAGTACCGTCACCTCGCGTTACGGCGCGCAACAATTTGCCATGCTCGTAGGTTAAAGATATGGCTGTTCCGTCGAATTTGAGTTCACACACATATTCGACCTCTCCCACCTCCTTCTCTACACGCTGAGTCCATTCTTCGAGTTCTGCCATGGAATATGTGTTGGCAAGAGATAGCATAGGAAAGGCGTGCTCGACGGTTTGAAAATCGTTGCTTAGGTCACTACCCACACGCATCGTAGGAGAGTTCGCATCGTAATATTCGGGATGTGCAGCCTCCAAATCCTGCAACTCACGCAATAGTGTGTCGAACTCAAAATCCGACACCACGGGAGCATTCTCAACATAGTATTTATGATTATACTCGTTGAGAAGATTGCGTAAAAAATATATTCGTTGCTCTGCGCTCATAACATAAGGGTAAAATTCAGCGTAAAGGTACACAATTTGTTTGTAACATGGGCAAATTTCAAAAAAAATACAAAAAAAATATAAAGATTTGGTGTTGTATGTAAATTTTGCTTATACTTGCAGAAAATTTTGAAAGATATGACACAGAATAGTACCAAGAAAAAATTAGTTGCAAGCTTCAATAATCTCCCTTCTGAACTTCAAGAGGAGGTGAAAGCTCTATATCCGCGTGGTTTTGCCGAGGTGATGACACGATTCGATAAGCCCAATGGCGATTTCTTCTATTATGTTCCATTTGAGACCGAAGATACATCATACCTGGTGAAGATTGATGTGAAGATTGACGATAAGTCGGATGAGGCTATGGAGGATGAATACTATGGCGACGACGAGTTGAAGGGCGCTGATGAGATTCAGGACGACTCGATGGAGGACGAGGATATGTAATCGACCAAAAGCGTAGGCGTAATTAATCGTAGCGAGGATTCCAAATGAATTTGGATATCCTCGTTTTTTTTGTATATTTGTGAAAACCTAAATGTATTATGAGAAAAGCTGTATACTATCTAACCATTATTTTGGCGCTTCAGATGCTTTCGTGTGAGCAAAATGCTGCGTCGGTGGCCCACGATGAGAGGGTGCCGAATAATCAGAAAGCGTGGGCGTGGCTCGATTTTCAACGCCCCGAAGGGGTTAATCCTGTTATCTCGCCCGATACGAATGTTGTGTTTTATTGTCCCATGCGCAGTGAGGCGGTGAAGTGGCAGGAGAGCGATACTTTCAATCCCGCAGCTGCGGTTAAGGATGGAAAGATTGTTGTACTGTTCCGCTCGGAGGATAACTCGGCGGTGGGCATCGGAACGCGAACTTCGCGTATAGGATATGCCACATCTGATGACGGACTAAAATTCGACATCTTAGGCGCTCCGGTGCTGTATCCGCAGCCCGACAGTCAGGCTGCGCTGGAGATGCCGGGCGGATGTGAGGACCCTCGCGTTGCTATGACCGAAGAGGGAACATATGTTATGCTGTATACGATGTGGAATCGCAAGCAGGCAAGGCTCGGTGTGGCTACATCTAAGGATTTGGTCGTATGGGAAAAGCATGGCCCTGCATTTGCAAAGGCGTATGATGGTCGCTTTGCCGACTCATTCTCGAAATCGGCTTCGATTGTGACAAAAGTGGTTGATGGAGAGCAGGTGATTACAAAAGTCGGAGGCAAATATGTGATGTATTGGGGTGAGCAGTGGATTAATGTTGCAACGAGTGACGATTTGATAAACTGGACTCCGATGTTGGATGAGAATGGCGAAATTCTTAAGGTCGTAGAGCCTCGCGTGGGTTATTTCGATAGTATGCTCACCGAATGTGGACCTCCGGCCATTATGACCGGGGATGGTATTTTGCTCTTCTATAATGGCAAAAACCTTGATGGTGAGGGCCGCGATGAGAACTATACGGCGGCGAGCTATTGTGCCGGACAGGTGCTCTTCTCGGCGTCGGAACCTACCAAGGTGTTAGATAGATTGGATGAGCCCTTCTTTGTTCCTGAAGCCGATTTCGAGCGCAGTGGGCAGTATCCCGCCGGAACGGTCTTTATCGAGGGCCTGGTGCTCCACCAAAGTAAATGGTATCTCTATTACGGATGTGCCGATTCGCGTGTGGCGGTGGCGGTTTATAATCCTGAAAAATAAGACTCATCTAACCAAATAAGGGAGCGAATTTTCGCTCCCTTATTTGGTTAGATGAGTGGCATGCCTGCCTCTTTGCACCTCTGTCGCATATCGTCGGGCCATATGCTCGATTGGGTTTCTCCGACATGAGCTTTGTGCAGAAGAATCATACACAGACGACTCTGACCTATACCTCCACCTATGGATTGCGGCAGCGAGCCCTCCAGAAGGCGACGATGGAAATAGAGCCTCTTTCTGTCCTCCTTGCCGCTTGCTGCGAGTTGGCGCTCCAAAGCCTCCTCGTCGACACGAATACCCATCGACGAAAGCTCGATTGCGCGCTCCAAAATAGGATACCAAATCAAAAGGTCACCATTCAGACCCGCCAAGCCTGTCGATGGTGAAATTGTCGAGTAGTCGTCGTAGTCAGGGGCGCGATTGTCGTGGCGTTCGCCATTGCTCAATTCGCAACCTATGCCGATGATAAACACTGCGCCATACTCCTTGCAAATGGCATCTTCGCGCTCCTTGGCCGAGAGCGTGGGGTAGCGCTGCAATAACTCCTCGGCATGGATAAACTTTACCTCTTCGGGAAGGAACGGCTTGATTTGAGGATATGTTTCGCAGATGTGGAACTCGGTGCGAAGAATAGCTCCGTAGATGCGTTCGACAATCTTTTTAAGGTAATCCACTGTGCGGCATCCTGCGGGCATTACACGCTCCCAATCCCATTGGTCTACATAGAGTGAGTGGAGGTTATCCAACTCCTCGTCGGCGCGAATAGCGTTCATATCGGTTATGATGCCGTAGTTCTCCTCGACCTCGTATTCGGCCAGCGTCACGCGCTTCCACTTTGCCAAAGAGTGTACTACCTCGGCGGGTGCATCGCCCATATCCTTTATGGGGAATGTTACGGGGCGCTCTGTGCCGTTCAAATCGTCGTTCATACCCAACCCCTTTAATACAAAAAGTGGGGCTGTAACGCGGCGTAGGCGCAATTCTGTTGAAATGCTGCTCAAGAAGAAATCCTTAATCTCCTTGATTGCTATCTCGGTTTGCTGAAGGCTGAGTGCTGCCTTGTATGTTTGGGGAATTATAAGTTTGCTCATAGTTTTCGGTGGGTTTCTCATTAACCAACGGCAAATATAGCGAAAATTCCTTATGTTGCAGGGCATGGTTATAAAAAAGTCGCAACCCTGAATGGATTGCGACCCTAATCTATTTGACTATTTCACAGGGTTGTCTATTCTTATACCGATTATTTTCCAACTGTCAGCCGTATTGCCCTTCCAGTCCATCGTGGTGACTTTGGCGTTGATGGGCGGGAATGTCAGCGTGAAACTCTGTTTACCCGATGCCGGCATTACATATTTTTCTCCAAGGGCGCATTTATCGACGCTTTGAAGTTTGTATTGTATGCCATTGGCCCATAGGTGCTCATTGCCAAATCTTATCCAATAGTTGGGCTCGAAAGAGATAGTAACCTGCATAATTGTGGCTTCGTCGGTAAACTCTATGCTGTCAATCGTTATGTCGAGCTGGGGATAGCGATTAAATGATTCGTACGATACATTATATACCTTGCCGCGGGTGTAGAGCGAGATGTCGTCGTTCTTGTATTGTTTGATATCCAAAAGCGATATGATGTCTTGAGGTTCCAGCTTTCCGCTGACATAAAATATGCTGTAATTCTGTGCCTGGCTATTGTCGATAAGGATTATATAGTCGGAATATCTTACGGCATTATATCGGAATATGCGGTATTGCGAACCATTTTCCACGCGAAATGTCGAGTAGTGGAGGTAAGGCTCTTTTTGAGCTATTTCGAATGCACGAGTGTAGTAGTCGAGCAAGCCGCGCCCCTTTATCTTGATATGATATATCTTCTCGATGCGATTCTCGACAAGCGACTTATCCTTCGTGTCAACTTTTGTCAGTTGCTGTATCATCTCGCCCGGGAGTCGGGTTACCGAAATCGAGTAGTTCTCGTTTTGGGCCTTTGTCATTGAAAATGTCTCGGCATCGGAGAGCAATTTCGAAAACTCTTTGGTTTGCGCCTCGGCTGTGAGGTTGAAAGCTATGATGACGGTCAGTAATATTATTATGCGTTTCATGGCGTAGTATTTTTTTGGAGTTATAATACTTTAGAATCCTATACCTATGGTCCACTGCTGAGCCTTAGGTCCGCAACCGGTCTTGAAGAGTTGTGTGGGTTGATATGAGCAGAATATCGAGAAGTGATAGAATGTCATGCGCATGGTAGCTCCTGCCTGGATGAAATTCGTAGGGAATGAGTGAATCTTCTCCTTCGGGCCACCCTTGAACTTTATCTTGGTGTGTGAATTCATTACCATATCGAAATATCCGCCTACCGAGAAGGCAAATTTTCGAGGATTGCCAAACTGCACCTCCATTGGGATATGTATTGAGGCGATGTTGAACTTACTCTTTTTAATGTGCAAATTACCATACAAATCCGAGATAGATGCAGGCATAAGCATGCCATCCTGCTTTACGAATGTGGTGTTTGAGCCCAGACGATAGTTGTTGGCGCGAATACCTAAGGCTGCCGAGAAACCTATTTTTTTGTTGTTGCTGTAAGCTCCCACGCCTAATAGATTAATTGTGAACTGCGTAGATTTCCACTCGCGTATATTCATGAATTTACCGGCGTTCATTCCGTCGTAGAGTGAATAATCGACATTCGACAGCATATTCCATCCCAGCTCAATCGACGGGATGTTTGACGATGCCAAACCTCCTATGGTGAGTGATTTTTTTGTGATGTTTACAATCGGTGACACTTGAATGTTGCTGTCATTCTCCTCGTAGAAGGTGATGCCCTCCGAGCTGAGCAAAAGTTTGCTCTGCGCCTTGACGCTGTGGTTAAACGCAGGGAGCAGAATCGCTATAAAAGTGATGGCTGAAATAAAAATGTGTTTCATTTTTGTCTGTTTTTAGGTGTAAATTATGTTCTATTCAAATTTGAAGAGCTCTTTCAGTAAATCTTTATTCTCCGCAGGGTAGTCGGCCACGGCAAGTTCGGCGAAGAGCTGTTCGCTGTAATAGCGTGCCTCGTCGAGCGAGGTGATGGGCTTGCCGTTGTGATAACCATATATGGTGGGCTGCGAGAATTTGATGCCACATATAATTATAATAACACACATCGCCAAAGCGCTCGTTACGCCCAATATGCGCTGCGAGGTGGTGTGCTGCTTGATGGAAACTCTTCGCTGGCGCAACTCGGCTCCATGATTCACTATGGCGCGAGCAATCTGCTCCTCCTTGGATGCGCCCTCTCTGGCGAGATACTCTCTTAGCGCGCGCTCCTCTTCGAGGGTTGTTTCCCCTGCGTAATACCGTCTTAAAATATCGTTATAATCCATAGTTCATAACTTTTGAAAGTTCATCTCTTACTTTTTGTCGGGCTCGACTCAGTGCCATGCGTGCCGCACTCTCCGTTATTCCGACTATTGAGGCAATATCCTCAAACTCCATCTGCTCGCAATCCCTAAGGTGCATCACCTCGCGTTCTCGCTCGGGTAGTTGGCTGATTATGCGCTCTATAATGGGAGTCAGCTCGGCATTGCTATCCTCATAGTCCGAAGATAGCACTTCGGTGGGTGTTGTGACGAATGTTTGCCGTAGCCGCTCGCGGCGTCGCAAGACATCTAAACAGATGTTGCGGATGCTGGTCATTACAAGCGAGCGGAAACTGCTCTTGCGCAGAAACAACCGTCGTCGCCAAAGCCTTTCGTAGAGGTCCTGCACGGCGTCCTCAGCCTCGTGGTAGTCGCTCAGTAGGCTTGCGGAATAGCGATATGCAGCATCTTGTATCGACAGAAACTCTATGTTTAGTTCTTCACTATTCATCTTAACGCGGGTTAAGCAACTCTTGTTTGGGTTTGTTTTCGCTTATAATACGAACAACTTTGGATTTTGTAACATCAAAAGTAAGAAAAAATGCAATAATTTCATACCAGCCATTTGTTATTTCGCCACATTTGCGAGTGTTTGATAACCTGTTGATAAATTCTGCCGACAAAACTACGGCGGATAAAAAAAAAGATGTATCTTTGAGTGCAAAAAAACTCTTTTGCGTTAGAAATTAATTATACCATATAAATAATGAAAAAGATTGATGTAGTTCTCGGATTGCAGTGGGGTGATGAAGGTAAGGGTAAAGTTGTGGATGTCCTTACTCCCAACTATAAAGTTATTGCTCGTTTTCAGGGAGGCCCTAATGCCGGCCACTCGTTGCATTTTGGGGATAAAAGCTTCGTTTTGCGTACCGTTCCTTCGGGTATTTTCCGCGAGGGTTCGGTAAATATTATTGGTAATGGCGTGGTTGTAGACCCCGTAAGTCTTACCGAGGAGTTGCGTAATATTGCCGAGCAGGGTGTTCCGGTAAAGGAGAAGATGCTTATCTCGAAGAAGGCTCATATTATCCTGCCTACTCACCGTCAGTTGGATGCAGCCAGCGAGGCTGCAAAGGGTAAGTCGAAGATTGGCTCTACGCTGAAGGGAATTGGCCCGACTTATATGGATAAGACCGGCCGTAATGGTTTGCGCTTTGGTGATGTGTTGGCTCCCGATTTTATGGAGCGTTACAACAAACTCAAGGCAAAGCATATGGAGATGTTGGCGCAATACGAAGGCTTCGAGTATGATATTACCGAGTACGAGCAGAGCTGGATGGAGGGCATAGAGTATCTCCGCGGCTTTAGATTCGTGGATAGCGAGCATGAGGTGAATAAGTTCATCAACGAGGATGTCGCTATCCTTGCCGAGGGAGCTCAGGGTTCTATGCTTGATGTCGATTTCGGTACATATCCGTTCGTTACATCTTCGAATACGGTTTGTGCAGGTGTTTGTACCGGATTGGGTGTTGCACCCACAAAGATTGGTGATGTGTATGGTATCTTTAAGGCATATTGCACTCGCGTGGGTAGCGGTCCTTTCCCCACAGAGCTATTTGACGAGGTGGGCGAGGAGTTGCGTCGCATCGGTCACGAGTTTGGCGCCGTTACGGGTCGTCCCCGTCGTTGCGGATGGTTGGACCTGGTGGCATTGAAATATGCCGTGATGTTGGATGGCGTTACGGGCCTTATCATGATGAAGTCGGATGTTATGAATGACTTCGACACAGTTAAGGTGGCTACGGCTTACAAGATTAACGGCGAGATTGTAGACCACTTCCCATATGAAGTTACCGACGATTTGGAGCCCGTTTATACCGAGTTCAAGGGTTGGAAGTGCGACATCTGCAAGGTGCGCAAGTATGAGGATTTCCCCGCCGAGTTTAAGACTTATGTGGAATTTATAGAGCAATTCACGGGCGTACCTGTTAAGATTATTTCGGTGGGTCCGGACCGTGCAGAGACTATAATAAGATAATTTTTTAGATGCGTTTTAGTATTTAAGAGCGAAAATATCCGAGGATGTCCATAATGTCGCGAAGTGGGCGTTCTCGGATATTGTTGGCTTTGACAATAGACTTAAAAGATGTATCTATGTTTATAACGAGTGGTTTGTAGTCGCGGCAAACGCTCAATGTATAACCAAATTTAGACTAATGAACAAGAATTTGAAAATTGTTGTATTGGCCAAGCAGGTTCCCGATACCCGCAATGTGGGTAAGGATGCCATGACACCGGAAGGTACGGTAAATCGTGCGGCATTGCCTGCTATATTTAATCCCGAGGATTTGAATGCCTTGGAGTTGGCTTTGCGCCTCAAAGAGAGTAGAGAAGGCTCTACGGTGCATATCCTGACCATGGGTCCTCAGCGCGCGGCAGATATTATTCGCGATGCCATGTTCCGTGGTGCGGATGGAGGTTATCTTTTGACTGACCGAAAGTTTGCAGGCTCGGACACTCTGGCTACATCCTATGCTTTGTCGTGCGCACTGAAGGAGATTGGTGCCGATGTTATCGTTGCAGGTCGTCAGGCTATCGACGGCGATACGGCGCAGGTTGGCCCTCAGGTTGCCGAGAAATTGGGTCTTCCCCAGGTGACTTATGCCGAGCAGGTGGTTGAGGTTAAGGAGTCTTCGCTTGTTGTGCGTCGTCGCTTGGAGCGAGGTGTTGAGGTTGTTCAGACGCCCATGCCGGTAGTGCTGACCGTAAACTCGTCGGCTCCCGAGGTGCGTCCCCAAAATGCCCGCTTGGTGATGAAGTATAAGTATGCCGCCATCCCTTCCGAGCTTGCAGCCGAGGCGGATGCTTTGCGTAAAGAGTTGGTTGCCGAGCGTGATTATTTGAAGATTGTCGAGTTGACAGCCTCGGATATTGTTTGCGACGAGCAGCAGCTTGGTCTGAATGGCTCGCCAACGAAGGTTAAGAGGATTGAAAATGTGGTTTTCCAGGCCAAGGAGGCAAAGCGTTTGACCGCCGCAGACGAGGATATTAATAGTTTGATGGTTGAACTTATAGCGAGCCACACGCTCGGATAGAAAGGAGGAGATATGAATAATATATTTGTATATATCGAACTCGAAGAGGGCGTGATTGCCGATGTGAGTTTGGAACTTTTGACCAAGGGTCGAGAGTTGGCCGAGAAGTTGGGTGTAAAACTCGAAGCTGTTGTTTTGGGTGAGAATTTGTCGGGCGTAGAGAAGGAGCTGGCTCAATATGGTGCCGATACGGTATGGGTTGCCGACGATAAGGTGTTTGCTCCGTTCCGTACCCTGCCTCATACCTCGGTGCTGTGCGGTTTGATTAAGGCCGAGCAGCCCCAGATTGTGCTGTTTGGTGCTACGCCCATAGGTCGCGATTTTGCGCCGCGTGTGTCGTCGGCTCTGCATAGTGGCCTTACAGCCGACTGTACTCAGTTGGAGATAGGCCCTCATAAGGATGCCAAGACGGGTAAGGAGTATGAGAATTTGCTCTATCAGATTCGCCCTGCTTTTGGTGGAAACATCATCGCTACGATTGTAAATCCCGATTGTCGCCCACAGATGGCTACGGTGCGTGAGGGCGTGATGCGTAAGGAGGCTTTGGCGGAACCAAAGGCCGTTGAGGTTAAGAGTATTGCCTGGAAAGAGTATATTAAGCCCGAGGATTTGGCCGTCATGATTATCGACCGACAAATCGAGGAGCGTAAAATCGACATCAAGGGGGCGAGTGTTGTCGTTGCCGGAGGTTACGGCATGGGCTCGAAGGAGGGCTTTAAGCTCTGCTTTGACTTGGCCGAGGTGCTTGGTGGCGAAGTTGGTGCTTCGCGTGCTGCGGTGGATGCCGGATTCTGTGAGCATGAGCGTCAGATTGGTCAGACGGGCGTAACGGTGCGTCCTAAACTCTATATCGCATGTGGTATTTCGGGACAGATTCAGCATACGGCAGGTATGGATGCTTCGGCGATGATTATCTCGATAAATACCGATGCTGATGCTCCGATTAACAAGATTGCCGACTATGCTATTACGGGCAAAGTCGAGGAGGTAATCCCCAAGATGATTAAGTATTACAAGCAAAACTCAAAGTAACGATGGCTAATTTCTTTTCAGATAATAAAGATTTGCAGTACCACCTCTCGCATCCCTTGATGCGCAAGATTGTGGAGCTGAAGGAGCGAGGCTTCTCGGAGGCTAAGCTCTATGACTATGCGCCTCATAACTTTGAGGATGCTATGGATAACTATCGCCGTGTGATGGAGATTACGGGCGGAGTGTGTGGTGATGTGATTGCGCCAAATGCCGAGGGTGTCGATAAGGAGGGCCCGAGGGTTGTGAATGATAGAGTGGAGTATGCTTCGGGCACGGTCGAGAATATCAAGGCGGTGAACGCTGCCGGTTTGGATGGCTTGACCTTGCCTCGTAGATTTGGAGGCCTTAACTTCCCGCTTATCTGCTTCGTTATGGCCAACGAGATGGTTGCGCGTGCCGATGCGAGCTTCGAGAATATCTGGGGCTTGCAGGATTGTGCCGAAACGCTCAACGAATTTGCCTCGGAGGAGCAGAAGATGAAATACTTGACATGGGTATGTCAGGGTGCTACCTGCGCTATGGACCTCACCGAGCCCGATGCAGGTTCGGATTTGGGAGCTGTGCAGTTGAAGGCTACATGGTCGGAGGAGCGCGGAACATGGCTTTTGAATGGTGTTAAGCGTTTTATTACCAATGGCGACGGCGATGTATCGTTGGTGCTGGCCCGAACAGAGGAGGGTACAGCCGATGCGCGCGGCCTTTCGATGCTCGTTTACGACAAGCGCAATGGCGGCATGAAGGTGCGCCGCATCGAGAATAAGCTCGGTATTAAAGGCTCACCTACATGTGAGTTGGTCTTTACGGATGCCCCTGCCGAGTTGGTGGGCGATAGAAGAATGGGCCTTATAAAATATGTCATGTCGCTAATGAACGCTGCCCGCTTGGGCATCGGTGCGCAGTCGGTAGGATTGTGCGAAGCGGCATATCGCGAGGCGCTGAAATATGCTCATGAGCGTCAGCAGTTTGGAAAGGATATTATCCAATTCCCTGCTATTAAGGAGATGCTGTCGAATATGCGTGCCAAGTTGCACGGTGCGCGCGCACTGCTTTATGAAACGAGCCGATTTGTCGAGATTTATAAGCAGTATACCCATATCTCGAAGGAGCGTTCGCTGGAGGGCGAGGAGCGTCAGGAGATGAAGTATTACAACCGCTTGGCAGATGCTTTTACCCCGCTTGTGAAGCTCTTCTCGTCGGAGTATGCCAATTCGCTGGCTTATGATGCCATTCAGATTCATGGTGGCTCAGGCTTTATGAAGGATTACCCCTGCGAGAGATTGTACCGTGATGCGCGTATTATGAATATCTATGAGGGTACTTCGCAGTTGCAGGTTGTGGCGGCTATCAATGGCGTTACGAAGGGTACTTTTATCGAGCAGATTGCACGCTACGAGCAGGAGCAGTATGCTGAGGGCATGCAGCCCGTTGTGGAGAGATTGAAGGCTCTGCGTCAGAGGGTTGAAGCTATGGTTGAGCGTGTGGAGAGTATTAATAAGGAGTGCCCGCAGTTCAAGGATTTCCATGCACGCCGCTTGGTGGAGAGCGTGGGTCATATTATCATCACATATCTGCTGGCCCGTCAGGCTGCAGATGATGAGATGTATGGCTCGGATGCGCGATTGTTCTTAAAACTCGCCGAGAGCTATATCGCTTCGGCTGAGTGCTATATTATGAACTCTACGGCCGACGATATAGCACTTATATCGGAGGTTGAGCAGCAGTATTAGCCGGCATCCGAGAATAAAAAGCAAAGAGCAAAGATTTTTTTCTTTGCTCTTGTTTTTTGTTTTAGGGCATTTAGGGATGTTAGGGATTTAGGAAGTTTAGTGCTGATGCTTGGAAAAATCAAAATTTCGTCATTCCACAATTTACACACTTGCTTTGCCACCAAGTACGAATTTGCGCTCTATGTGTAAATTGAATGGAATCTACCTTATATAAAAAACTTGCTACCAAGTACGAACTTGTAAAGTCGAAATATACAAAGGTTGATGCCAATCATTAGCGCAAGGTAATGCAAATGGTATCTGCAAACAAATACTTTGC
The DNA here is from genome assembly GCA_045125895.1 of Alistipes sp. Lineage (GTDB taxonomy): Bacteria > Bacteroidota > Bacteroidia > Bacteroidales > Rikenellaceae > Alistipes. The sequence continues at coordinate 9,675 of JBGVNT010000002.1, read as the reverse complement.
GCTAATGTGGCATGACATATCTTTCATCTTTGCTCTTTAATCCTGCTGTGCAGGCTTTTCCTCCTCGCGGTTTGGCAATTCAGACGAGTTTGATTGCACTCGGTTTGGCGTCGGTTAATCCCGCTGCGCGGTCTTTTCCTCCTCGCGGTTTGGCAAGGAGGAAGATTTTCGAGATTCTCACGCTTCGCTCAAAATGACGACGAAAATCTTACTCTCTGCTCTCGCACTATTAGTGGTTACGAGGAATAAACCCTCCTTTCCTCCGCAGCGTCGGTTCATCTTTCCTCTTTCATCTTTCCTCTTTCCTCTTTCATCTTTCATCTTTCCTCTTTCATCTTTCATCTTTCATCTTTCATCTTTCCTCTCGTAAAACTCCTTCTGGCGGCGGGCGATGATTGACGATAGGCGGTCGTAATAGCTGCGGTCCAACTTCGAGCCATATTTTAGTTGATAGAAAGCGTCGTTACCCTGATAATAGGCGATGTTGTTATTCTCGAAAAGCCCGTTGCGCTCGAAAGTGTCGATATAAGCCCCTAAACGCTCGCCACGATTGCCTTGACCCTGCATAACGCGTTCGTCGAACTCCATCTCATTCGATAGGCCTGCGGCGCGTGCCAAATCGACAGCCTCCTGAATACGCGAGTCGGGAATGTGGGTGTGGAAAAAGTGGTTGGGTTGCAGGTAGGCATAGTCGAATCCGAACTCCTGCCATTGAGTATAGCCGTCGGAACCGAAATAGGGTATCCAATAGAAATCGAGCCCCAAAGAGTGGATGTAGTCCGCTACATCGCGAACAAACGAGCGTGTATGCGTCGCCTGCTCGGTGAGCCAATAAAAACCACTGAGTTGCAGGTTTTCGAGGTTGGCAGCCGTAAATCGCTCGATGAGTAGGTCGATGTACCACCTGACAGCCTCCAAGCGGTCGAGGTCGTTGTTGAAGTCCAACTTTTTGCCCTCAATCTCGCCCCAATCGGTCTGCTTGGCGATAGGCTCGGGTAGCGAGAGGACAACCTTGCGGCGATGAAACTCTCCGCCAATCTCCTTGCGTTTTTCGCCCACGCAGTCGTTCAGAGCTGCGATATCACGATTGGGCGAGAGGTATTGGTCTATAAGACCCACCCAATCCTCTTTGCGTGCGCCATTTTTGCGGTACCACTTGGCGAAGCCTCTGTCGGCGGTGCAGTAAATCTCCAAAAAGAGAAAGCCATCAAACAACCACTCGGCAGGCTTACCATCGACAGCGTCCGTTGCAACATAGGCTGAGAACTTCTCTTTGTTCCAATCTATGGTGCGGTGGTCACCACCGTCGTATATGAGTACAAGGTCGCGAATCTCGGCGCTATCGACAATCGATTTTGAACATGAAATGCAGCATAGCATAACGATGAGCAATGCTCGATGCAGGAGAGTATGAAGTTTAGTCATAAGGCTAAATGTTATTAGAAATGGTTTTCTAAAGACAAAGATATGAAAATCTCTCTCTATTTTTAACAAAAAGCGCTCTTGGTTTTGATATATTTATTAATTTTGTTGATACAAAGAAGATGACCGAAATGAGGAGTTGGAAGAATATATTTATTTTATTGATGGCGGCAATGGCGCTGCTTGCGTGTAATCAGGCACGGCAACGAAGGCATGTCGAGCAACCTTCGAAGCGAGCATATGCCATCCCACAGGTGCCACCGTCGCTGCAAGGCAGGGTGGTAAAGGAGTATATGCTCGATAATATGTGGAAGGAGTTTGATTTTGCCGATACGCTGCAACTCTCAACCCAGAGCGGTAGTGTGATTGCGCGAGCGTTTGTGATGTATGTCGATTTGTTGCCCGAGGGTGGTGCTGAGCAATATATGTCGCAACTTATGAAGAGTGCTGCCGTGTCGAAACCAATGCTCTGCTATTTCCTGACACTTGCCGAGCGGGTGTTGCATGAGCCTAATTCGCCGATGCGTGATGACGAGAAGTATATTCCCGTGTTGGAGGTGGCTCTCAGCAGTGGATGGCTTGACGAATACGAGCGATTGCCATATGAGCATGATTTGCGCATAGCCCGGCAAAATCGTGTAGGCAGAAAGGCCAATGATTTTAGCTACACTTTGGCAAATGGCAAGAGTGGGCGACTGTATGACATCAAGAGCGACTATACCATTATATTTATAAGTAATCCCGATTGCCCGATGTGTCGCAATGTGAGGGAGCAGATGCTGCAATCGGAGATTTTAAGCCGCATGGTCGACAGCGGAGCGTTGAAGGTGTTGGTGGTTTATCCCGACGAGGATTTGGCTTTGTGGCGCGAGCATTTGGGCGATTATCCCAAGGCGTGGATTAACGCTTACGATAAGGGCGGTGTTATCTCGGCGGAGGGGCTCTATGATTTGAAGGCTATTCCGGCGTTGTATCTTCTCGATAGGGAAAAGCGCGTGCTGGTAAAGGATTCAACCAATGTTCCATATATAGAATATATTATAGGTAATAATGCCAAGCTATAAGTTGAATTTATGGTGATATAAAATTTTGTGATTGAAAACTGTTGTGATGTGGCTTTTTGTGGGCTATCTTTGCATTAGAAAAATAAAAACAAACATTCATAAACAAATAAAAAGATTAAAATTATGGCAAAGAAATTTCGTTGTACAGTGTGTGGTTACATTCATGAGGGTGATGCGGCTCCCGAGAAGTGTCCGCTTTGCAAGGTTCCGGCTGAGAAGTTTGTAGAGGTAGAGGAGAAGTCAGGCGACCTGTCGTTTGCTACTGAGCATCAGCTCGGCGATGGTAAGGGTGCCAGCGCAGAACTTTGGGCAGGCTTGCAGGAGCATTTCATGGGTGAGTGTACCGAGGTAGGTATGTATTTGGCAATGAGCCGCCAGGCTGACCGTGAGGGTTATCCCGAAATCGCTGAGGCTTACAAGCGTTATGCTTGGGAGGAGGCAGAGCATGCTTCAAAGTTGGCAGAGCTTATCGGCGAGGTTGTTTGGGATACAAAGACCAACCTTTACAAGCGCATGAATGCTGAGGAGGGTGCTTGCGAGGATAAGTTCCGTTTGGCTCGTATGGCCAAGGAGGAGAACCTCGACGCAGTACACGATACAGTTCACGAAATGGCAAAGGACGAGGCTCGTCACGGCGCAGGTTTCCAGGGCTTGTACAAGCGTTACTTCGGCGACAAGTAAGATAACCACAACTTAAAATATAGTAAAGAGGTAGCGGGCGACCGTATACCTCTTTTTTGTGGTTTGTGGTAGGCGGAAAGGGTCGTGATGGTAATAATAAAAAAAGGGGCAGAGTTTATGGCCCTGTCCCTATTGTGGATTTTTCGATGAGAGTATTAGTGGCGGAAGCCTCGTCGGCCCATACCCATAGGCATCTTTAGACCACCACCAGCTACGGTCTTCATCATCTTGCGCGTCTGCTCGAACTGCTTCAACAGGCGATTTACATCGGCAATGTCGGTTCCGCTACCTTTGGCAATGCGCTCGCGGCGGCGTACATTTATAATCTCGGGATTCTCCCTCTCGGCAGGTGTCATCGAACCGATAATGGCCTCGGTCTGCTTGAAGGCATCATCGGGAATGTCAATATCCTTCAATGCCTTGCCCATGCCGGGAATCATCGAGGCAATATCCTTCAGGTTACCCATCTTCTTAATCTGCTGAATCTGCTCGAGGAAGTCGTTGAAGTTGAATTGATTCTTCACCAACTTCTTCTTCAGCTCGCGAGCCTTCTGCTCGTCATACTGCTCCTGAGCACGCTCAACAAGCGAAATGACATCACCCATGCCCAAGATTCGGTTAGCCATACGCTCGGGGTGGAACACCTGCAAGGCATCCATCTTCTCGCCGCTTGAAATAAACTTCAATGGCTTATTCACAACCGAACGGATAGAGATAGCGGCACCACCGCGTGTGTCACCGTCCAACTTGGTGAGTACCACGCCGTCGAAATCCAATCTGTCGTTGAACTCCTTGGCGGTATTCACTGCATCCTGACCCGTCATTGAGTCCACAACGAACAAGGTTTCGCTGGGCTTCACAGCAGCCTTAATGGCGGTAATCTCGACCATCATGGCCTCATCCACAGCCAAACGACCCGCTGTATCGACAATAACCACATTGTAGCCCTTCTCGCGTGCATATTTAATGGCATTCTCGGCAATCTCCACGGGGTTCATGTTGCCCGCCTCGGTGTAGACCTCTACGCCAATCTGCTCGCCCAAAACCTTCAGCTGGTTGATAGCCGCAGGACGATAGACATCGCCCGCAACGAGCAATACCTTGCGGTGATTCTTGGTCTTCATAAGCGAAGCCAACTTGCCCGAAAATGTGGTCTTACCCGAACCCTGCAAACCGGCAATAAGCACCACGGCAGGCGTGCCCTCCAACTTAATGTCGGTAGCTGTACCACCCATCAACTCGGCCAACTCGTCACGCACAATCTTCGTAAGCATCTGACCCGGCTTGACGGCAGTCAATACATTCTGGCCCAAGGCCTTCTGCTTAACCTGGTCGGTGAACGACTTGGCAACTTTATAGTTGACATCGGCGTCGATAAGCGCACGACGAATCTCCTTCAGGGTCTCGGCGACATTAATCTCGGTAATCTTACCCTCACCCTTAAGAATCTTAAACGAGCGTTCTAATTTCTCTGATAAATTTTCAAACATTGTATTTTGTGTTTTGTTTTCCTTTAGCTATAAGTGAGTGCAAAGATATAAAATCTTTGTGATTTCAGCCCTATGTGGCTGTAAAATTATGATAAAAGCACTATATTTGCAGAAAAGAGAGAGGAAAGAGCAAAGAGGAAAGAGCAAAGAGGAAAGAGGAAAGAGCAACCGACGCCAAACCGAGGGCAATCAAACTTATTTGAATTGCCGAGGTGCGAAGGAGGAAAAGACCGCATAGCGGGATTAAAGAGCACATAGGAAAGAGGAAAGAGATTAGGGAATTTAGGGAAATTAGAGAAATCAATGTCATGCCACATTATGAGCGTTAGCGAATAATGACTGGCATCTCTACCGAAAATATTAGCCGTTAGGGATGCCAATCCTCACTGCGTTCGGTGGAATGACGATAAAAGAGATTCTCACGCACAACAAGTTGTGCTCAGAATGACGCTATTGGGTAGCTAATTCGTCACTCCAAGGGAGCGCATCCGACCGTGAGAGTCTTTATAATCATATTGTCATTCCACATTACACGCACAACGAATGGGTGTAGGCAGTGAATTGTTACCCTGCGTGTAATGAATGGAATCTACCTTTGGGAATAGTGCCTTGCAAGTACGAACTTGGCAGCAAGGATAATTAGCGGTAGATAAGGAGATTAGGGGGGGGTAAGGAAGATAATGTCATGCCACATTATGAGCGTTAGCGAATAATGACTGGCATCCCTACCGAAATAATTAGCCGTTAGAGATTCCAATCCTCACTGCGTTCGGTGGAATGACAAAAGAGGAAAGAGCAAAGAGATTTTCACGCAATTTTTTTCGAGATTCTCGCGTCGGCCAAAGCCTTCTCAGAATGACGAAAAATAATTGCTCAGAATGACGCTATTGGGTAGCTAATTCGTCACTCTGAGGGAGCGCATGCGACCGTGAGAGTCTGAAAAGTAAAAGAGGAAAGAGCAAAGAGGAAAGATATATAAAATTTTGTCATTCCACATTACACGCGCAACGAATGGGTGTAGGCAGTGAATTGCTACCCTGCGTGTAATGAATGGAATCTACCTTTGGGAATTATGCCTCACAAGTACGAACTTGGCAGCAAGGATAAACAAAGGTAGATGCCATTCAATTGGGTAATGGTCGCTTGTGCGTACTTGGAAACCAATACTTTACCCAATTGTGGCATGACAGTATAATAGATTCTCACGCAAAACTGCGTTTTGCTCAGAATGACGATTCAAAAAAATTAGAATTTAGATATGTATTTTACTGGACTAATTATCGGTATCGCCACATTCCTTATCATCGGAGTTTTTCATCCGTTGGTAATCAAGGGCGAATACTATTTCGGGGTGCGTATTTGGTGGATTTTTGCCCTGATGGGGGTAGCCACAATCGTCGCCTCTGTAATGATTGAAAATATCCTTATTTCTACGCTTTTGGCCGTATGGGGCGCTTCGTCGCTATGGTCTATCGGCGAGCTTTTCGAGCAACGCAAGCGTGTGGAAAAAGGGTGGTTTCCCAAGCGTGAAAAAGATAATAAAAATAACTTAAAATAATATGTTACAGACAGGATTACGGGCGGAATCTAAAGTAAAGGTTTCGCAAGAAAACAGCGCCTTGACACTCGGCTCGGGCGATATGGAAGTATTTGCGACTCCCGCCATGGTGGCGCTGATGGAGAATGCAGCCATGCGGGCGGTGAGTGCAGCATTGGACGAGGGGTCAACTACGGTAGGCACAGCCATGCAGACCTCGCATATCAAGGCCTCGAAATTGGGTGCTGAAGTGACCGCTTCGGCGGAGCTTATTGCGGTAGATGGTCGCAAACTGAGATTTGCGGTTAAGGCGTGGGATGACGCGGGCGTGATTGGCGAAGGAGAGCATACGCGCGTTGTTGTGTCACGCGAACGCTTCCTCGCAAAGTTGTAAGAGGAAAGATTAGAGAGCAAAGATGAAAGAGCAAAGAGCAAAGATGAAAGAGCAACCGACGCCAAACCGAGGGCAATCAAACTTATTTGAATTGCCGAGGTGCGAAGGAGGAAAAGACCGCATAGCGGGATTAAAGAGGAAAGAGATTCTTACGCAAAACTGTGTTTTTGCACAGAATGACGGATTAGCTACCACATGGCGTCACTCTGAGGGAGCGCATGCGACCGTGAGAGTCTGAAAAAGATAATGTCATGCCACAATTACTGCACGACGCAAGGATGTAGATACGCAGTGGTATGCCTGCAGTAATTGAATGGCATCTACCTTTGGGAATTACAACCTAACAAATACGGACTTGGTAGCGAGGGCAAATAAGCGGTAGATGCCAGTCATTAGCACAATGTTATGTTGTTAGTATATGCAAATCAATACCTTGTGCTAATGTGGCATGACGGTATAATGATAGAGATTCTCACGCACAACAAGTTGTGCTCAGAATGACGAAAAACTCAATTTTGAATTCGTAACCGACGAACGAAGCAAGTGCAGAGGGCAAATTTATTTGCACTATGCCTTGCAAGAAGGAGGAAACGAGGATTTACTCCTCGTAATTTTGAATTTTGAATTACAAAATGTATCTTTGTGCGGTTTTTGGAATTTATTAACTCATTAAATAAATAAAACACTATGAAAGAGGCTATTGCTATTCTTACAGGTGGCGGTCCGGCTCCCGGTATGAACACCGTTGTTGGCTCTGTTGCCAAGACTTTCCTTGCTAAGGGTTACCGTGTAATTGGTTTGCACTATGGTTATTCGGGTCTTTTCAATGCAAATCCCCGTCATGAGGATTTGGACTTCGTGAAGGCCGACATGATTTTCAATATGGGTGGTTCGTACCTTACTATGAGCCGTTTCAAGCCCACAGATAAGGATTTCGAGGAGAACTTCAACCTCTCATTCTTCCAGGATAACAACATTAAGTTGCTGGTAACCGTGGGTGGTGATGACACCGCTTCAACAGCTAACCGCATCGCGAAGTTCTTGGAGGCTAAGCAGTATCCTATTGCAAATATCCATGTTCCCAAGACTATCGACAACGACCTTCCATTGCCCGCAGGTTCTCCTACCTTTGGTTATCAGTCAGCAAAGGAGGGTGGTACCGTTATCGGTCGTGCCGTATATAACGACGCTCGCACATCGGCTAACTGGTTTGTTGTGGCTGCTATGGGTCGCTCGGCAGGTCACCTTGCGTTCGGTATCGGTTCGGCTTGCCACTATCCTATGATTGTTATCCCCGAGATGTTCAACAAGTCGGAGATTACCGTTGAGAAGATTGTGAACTTGGTGGTTTCATCTATCATCAAGCGCAAGATTATGGGTATCGAGTATGGTGTAGCGATGATTTCGGAGGGTGTATTCCACGCTTTGTCAGACGAGGAGATTCGCAACTCGGGCATCCACTTCACCTACGACGACCACGGTCACCCCGAGCTCGGTAAGGTGTCTAAGGCTAACATCTTCAATGAGTTGTTGGAGAATAAGTTGAAGGCTTTGGGCTTGAAGGTTAAGTCACGCCCCGTAGAGATTGGTTACGAGGTTCGTTGCCAGACTCCTATCGCTTACGACTTGGTATATTGCTCGGAGTTGGGTATGGGCGTTTACAAGCTCTTCTCTGAGGGTAAGACCGGCTGTATGGTTTACATCTCACAGGATGGTTTTGTGTCACCTCTCTACCTCAAGGATTTGCAGGACCCCACAACCGGCAAGATTCCTCCACGCCTCGTAAACATTGAGTCGGACAAGATTCAGCAGGTTATAAACAACCTTCTCCACTATGTAACTGAGGAGGATTATGAGGCTGCTAAGGCTTATGTTCCTAACCCCGAGGCTTACGACTTCAAGAAGATTTTGAACTGGTAATTCATTACCTAAAATCAATAATAAAGCCCACCTGACCTTTCGGAATCGGGTGGGCTTTGTTGTTTTATCTTTCATCTTTTTTAGACTCTCACGGTCGCTAAAGCTCCCTCAGAGTGACGAATTAGCTACCCAATAGCGTCATTCTGAGCACAACTTGTTGTGCGTGAGAATCTATTATACTGTCATGCCACAATAGGGTAAAGTATTGGTTTCCAAGTACGCACAAGCAACCCTTACCCAATTGAATGGCATCTACCTTTGTTTATCCTTGCTGCCAAGTTCGTACTTGCGAGGTACTATTCCCAAAGGTAGATTCCATTCATTACACGCAGGGTAACAATTCACTGCCTACACCCATTCGTTGTGCGTGTAATGTGGAATGACAATATGATTATAAAAACTCTCACGGTCGGATTTCATCCTCCCTCAGAGTGACGAATTAGCTACCCAATAGCGTCATTCTGAGCAAAATGCAGTTTTGCGTGAGAATCTATTATACTGTCATGCCACAATTGGGTAAAGTATTGGTTTCCAAGTACGCACAAGCGACCCTTACCCAATTGAATGGCATCTACCTTTGTTTATCCTTGCTGCCAAGTTCGTACTTGTGAGGCACAATTCCTAAAGGTAGATTCCATTCATTACACGCAGGGTAACAATTCACTGCCTACACCCATTCGTTGTGCGTGTAATGTGGAATGACAATATGATTATAAAAACTCTCACGGTCGGATTTCATCCTCCTTCAGAGTGACGAATTAGCTACCCAATAGCGTCATTCTGAGCACAACTTGTTGTGCGTGAGAATCTCTTTTATCGTCATGCCACCGAACGCAGTGAGGATTGGCATCTCTAACGGCTAATTATTTCGGTAGGGATGCCAGTCATTATTCGCTAACGCTCATAATGTGGCATGACATTGATTTCTCTAATTTCCCTAAATTCCCTAATCTCTTTCCTCTTTCCTCTTTGCTCTTTTGTCATTCCACCGAACGCAGTGAGGATTGGCATCCCTAACGGCTAATATTTTCGGTAGAGATGCCAACCGACGCTGCGGAGCGAGAGCAGAAGCCAAGTCTTGCTTGGATTATGCCGAGCCGCGAGGAGGAAAAGCCGACCTTGCGTCGGATTAGTCATTATTCGCTAACGCTCATAATGTGGCATGAC
>JBGVNT010000001.1:0-98535 GCA_045125895.1 Alistipes sp. | reverse complement strand
CCTCTTGTTATACGACTTCTACAATAAACGCAGTCAAACAAGGTGATTTTGGCGTCACGCTCGTTTTCGAAATCCTCACATACGCCAAGTATGCTGCGGTTTCTCAAACTTCGCAGTCCTAAAAATCCCTCTTGTTATACGACTTCTACAATAAACGCAGTCAAACAAGGTGATTTTGGCGTCACGCTCGTTTTCGAAATCCTCACATACGCCAAGTATGCTGCGGTTTCTCAAACTTCGCAGTCCTGAATTTTATAAATTTAGGGACTATATTTTTCGTGTTTATTCCATATGTTTTTTTGCATAGCAACCCTTGGCGTTACGCGGGCAATTGTTGTGCTATTGGGTTTACCCGAGGTGTCATTAATATGAAAAAATCCTGCTTGTTTTCGCTCGGTAATTTCCGTTTCCTGCTCTAACGCAAGGCTTTTTGCGCAACGGCAGCCGCGAGATATACGCATAAATACTTACTGAAAACAGGACTATTTTTGCCATCTTTGCAACATTGATGACATTTTTGCATATTAAATACCTAATTAATAATGAAAAAACTTTTAGCAACTTTCAAAAACGAAGATTGGGTAATCGTTTACGCCGGAGCGTTGATTCTCGCATTGGCCGTAATGTTTCCCGATTTTATGCCTTCTATGCCCAAGGAACTGCTCACCGGGGCTTCATGGTTGAAGGCCGCGGGTATGTTTGCTGCAATTTTGGGTGTAACATACATCTGCAACATCGTATTGCGTCGCAAGCTCAGAGGCATTTTCCTCTCGTTGGCGGTTATCTTCCTGCTCTCACTTTTTGCGACCGTTATCTCTAAGATTGAGCCCATAAAAACCTGGGGCTTGGAGCCGGTATTCTTCTCGGTAATCTTTGGTCTTATCATCAGTAATCTATTCCGCGTGCCGGAGTGGTTGAAGCCCGCTATTCAGAGCGAGTTCTATATCAAAATCGGTATCGTCTGCCTCGGCTCGACCATACTCTTTGGTGAGGTTATGAAGTCGGGTGTATTTGGCTTGGCTCAGGCTCTGGTTGTGGTGTTTGCCGTATGGTATTTTGCATTCTGGTTCTCGCGTAAGCGTGGTGTTGACGACGAAACGGCTACAATGTTGGCAAGTTCGGTATCTATCTGCGGTGTGTCGGCTGCGATTGCTACTTGCGGCGTAATCAAGGGTGACAATAAGAAACTTTCATACATCATCTCGTTGGTTTTGGTATGTGCTATACCTATGATGTACCTCATGCCGTTTATCGCCAAGTGGCTCGGCCTGCCCGAGGAGGTTGCCGGTGCTTGGTTGGGTGGTACTATCGACACTACGGGCGCTGTGGCTGCTTCAGGTACTCTGCTCGGTGATGTCGCTGCCCAGACCGCCATTATCGTGAAGTCTTCACAGAATGTATTGCTCGGAGTTGCAGCATTCGCCATTTCACTCATGTGGTCATACCGCGGCGAGCATAAGGAGGATAAGCCTACAATCGGCGTTATCTGGGATCGCTTCCCCAAGTTTGTGGTTGGCTTCATCGTAGCCTCTTTGGTGTTCAGCTTCTGCCTGGATACTCCCGATGCAAAGGCTGTGGGCAAGATTACCAAGGGCTTCACAAACGCTCTGTTCAGCATCGCCTTTATCTGTGTGGGTCTGGAAACCCGTTTCGCCGATATTTTCTCGAAGGAGAACCGCAAGACTTTGTGGGCATTCCTCACAGCTCAGGCATTCAACATCGTAGTAACATTGGTTGTAGCATATATGCTCTTTGGTGTTGTTAAGCCTATGTTGGCAGCATAAAGCGCGCAAACAAATAGAAAAAATCCTATCCTCGCACGAGGATAGGATTTTTTGCTGTAAAAGCAAATGGGGGAACATAACCTCGAAGAGGCTTTACAAGCACAAGAAAAGGCGACCCGAAAGTCGCCTTTTGCTATTGTTATGTTAGAAGAATTACTCTACACGACCAGCTGAGCCCAATACATTCTCGCACTTGTGCATGTGGAGCGTCAGCGACCAAGCCCCGCCCTTTCCCAAAGGGAGGGGTTGGGGAGGAAATGTAAATATAACCTCGAAGAGGCTTTACAAGCACAAGAAAAGGCGGTCCGAAAACCGCCTTTTATCATACATTGCAATATCGAATTACTCTACACGACCAGCTGAACCCAATACATTCTCGCACTTGTGCTTGTAAAGCTTCTTCAACTCGTCACGAGCGGGACCCAAGTACTTGCGGGGATCGAACTCTGCGGGGTTGTCAACGAATACCTTACGAACCATTGCAGTCATAGCCAAACGACCGTCTGAGTCGATGTTAATCTTGCAAACTGCTGACTTCGCAGCCTGACGCAACTGCTCCTCGGGGATACCTACTGCATCCTTCAATGCACCACCGTGAGTGTTGATAATCTTAACATACTCCTGAGGAACTGATGATGAGCCGTGGAGTACGATGGGGAATCCGGGCAACTGCTTCTCGATCTCTGCCAAGATGTCGAAACGCAATGGGGGAGGAAGAAGGATACCCTCCTCGTTGCGAGTACACTGCTCGGGCTTGAACTTGTTAGCACCGTGTGAAGTACCGATTGAGATAGCCAATGAGTCAACACCTGTCTTAGTTACGAAGTCTACAACCTCCTCGGGGCGAGTGTAGTGAGCAACCTCTGCTGATACCTCATCCTCAACACCTGCCAAAACGCCGAGCTCACCCTCAACAGTTACATCGAACTGGTGTGCGTAGTCAACAACCTGCTTTGTAAGAGCTACATTCTCGTCATAAGGAAGGTGTGAACCGTCAATCATAACTGAAGAGAAGCCCATGTCGATACAGTTCTTGCACAACTCGAATGAGTTACCGTGGTCGAGGTGAAGAACGATAGGAATATTCTTACCCAACTCCTTAGCATACTCAACAGCACCCTGTGCCATGTAACGCAACAAAGTCTGGTTGGCGTACTTGCGTGCGCCAGACGATACCTGAAGGATTACAGGTGAAGAGCACTCTACACAAGCTGAAATGATAGCCTGCATCTGCTCCATGTTGTTGAAGTTGAATGCGGGGATAGCGTAGCCACCCTCGATAGCCTTCTTGAACATCTCACGGGTGTTCACAAGACCAAGATCTTTGTAAGATACCATAATTTTTTCTTTTATTATGAAGTTAATGAATAAATCTCTTATCCTTTTAGCACCTCTTTGAGGTGGGTTACATCCTACCCTCAATAAGTTGCGCCGCAAAGATACAAAATAATTGGCTCTTTCGGAAATTTTTATGCCGAAGATAACCCATTCTTGTGAAAAATTTTCCATTACTGCCTCAAAACCGCCAGGCTCGGTGGTATTATGTGGTAAAAACAACAAATAAAGTCATTCGGTGCAGTGAAAAAATCATCAGATGAAAGTCTTTTCTTAAGAAAAAAGATTATTTTTGTAAATAGCAATGTCGCTTGCAAAGCCTTAAGTGGCGCAACTGGTTCGGTATTGAAAAATAAACCACAAGAATATGAAGAAATTATTATTGTTTTTGGCTCTCTTTTTAGCTCTGCCCGCAATGGCGCAGGTGAGCCTTACCGATTTGAAGGTCAATCATTTGTCGGCTCCCGAGGGTTTGGTCGACCGTACCCCCTCGTTCAGCTGGATTTTGCAGGGCGACGCCCGAGGTATTATGCAGTCGGCTTATGAAATTGCCGTTTATAAGGGCAATAATCGCATCTGGTCGTCGGGCAAGGTGCTATCCGACAACTCTTTGACCGTGGCATACGAAGGCCCCGAGTTGCAGTCGGGTACTCGCTACGCATGGAAGGTGAGAGTTTGGGACAATAAGGGCAAGGTGTCGAAGTGGGCAAGCAGTTCGTGGCTCACGGGTCTCTTCTCTGTGGAGGATTGGAAGGCAAAGTGGATTGAGCCGAAGTTGCAGGACGATAAATCGCCAATTATGCGTAAGGAGTTTTCGGTAAACAAGAGCATTGCCTCGGCTGTTTTGCATGTTACGGCGCATGGCTTGTACGAGGCCTCGATTAACGGCAAGAAGGTGGGCGATGCGCACCTCACTCCCGGTTGGACAGCCTATAACAAGCGTCTGCAATATCAGACCTATGATGTCACCTCGATGCTTGCAAAGGGCAAAAATGCCTTCGGCTTAGAGTTGGGATATGGCTGGTATCATAGCCGCATGTGTTTCCAGGACCGTGCCGACCGCCATATGTACAATATCCATCAGGTGGGTGCTATTGCGCAGATTGACATCACCTATACCGACGGCACGATGGAGTCAATCACAACCGACAAGTCATGGAAGGCCTCGACGGGTGAGATTCTGCACTCTACAATCTACGATGGCGAGACTATAGATGCCCGAAAGGCACAGCAGGGCTGGAACTGCGTAGGCTTCGATGATTCGGCCTGGGGGCATGTAAATGAGGCGTCGTACTCGTTAGGCGAACTTACAGCTACGGAGTCGGAGCCGGTAGTTACGCGCGAGAGGGTTAAGCCTGTGAAGTTTTTCATCACCCCTGCGGGCGAGAAGGTTTTGGACTTCGGTCAGAATCTTGTCGGTCGTGAGGTCGTAAGGGTAAATGGCAAGGCGGGTCAGCAGATTATCATTTCGCATGCCGAGGTGTTGGACGAGAAGGGTAATTTCTATACCACAAACCTCCGCACCGCCAAGGCTCAGACACGCTACACATGCCGCGAGGGCGAGCAGACCTTCTCTACGAAATTCTCGTGGTATGGTTTCCGCTACCTGAAGGTCGAGGGCATCGAGGGCGACCTCAATTTAGACGATTTTGTTGCCGAGGTTATCTTCTCTAACTACCCCGAAACAGGCAATTTCGAGTCGTCAAATGCGCTTGTAAATCAGTTGCAGAGCAATATCAAGTGGGGTATGCGTGGCAACTTTGTCGATGTGCCGACCGACTGCAACCAGCGTGACGAGCGCATGGGCTGGACGGGCGATGCGCATGTCTTCTTCCGCACCGCTACATTTATGGGCGATGTGCAGAACTTCTTCATTAAGTGGCTGAAGGATTTGGCTTTGGACCAGTGGCCGGGAGGCGAGATTACCGACCTTGTGCCCTGTATCCCCGGCTGGATGGGTGCCGGTCGTACGGGTTGGGCCGATGCGGGTGTTACAATCCCCTGGCAGCACTATATGGCCTATGGCGATAAGCGCGTGTTGAAGAATCAGTACGAGAGTATGAAGCGCTGGATTGACTTTATGTTCCGTAACTGCCAGGATTACCTCTGGTCATCGGGCTGGCACTATGGCGATTGGTTGGCATATCAGGCCGAGAATGACTTTGGAGGTCGTTCAGCTGTGACCTATCGCCCACTTATTCAGCAGTGCTTTATGGTACACTCTGCCGAGCAGTTTGTCGAGGCGGCAAAGGTGCTGGGTAAGACCAAAGTGGCCGAGAAATATGCCGCAACCATCGAGAAGTGCAAGAAGGCCTTCTGCGATGCTTATCTCACGCCTCGCGGACACCTCGTATCTTCTACGCAGACCGCCTATATTTTGGCTTTGGAGTTTGATATGCTTCCCGATAATATGCGCCCCACGATTGCGGCACGCTTGGCGGAGAATGTTCGCGAATATGGCCACCTTACAACCGGTTTTTTGGGCACGCCTTACCTCTGCCACGCACTTAGCAATAACGGCTATACCGAGTTGGCGTACCGCATTCTGCTGCACGAGGGTTATCCCGGCTGGTTGTATTCGGTTAAGATGGGCGGAACTACGATTTGGGAGCTGTGGGACTCTATGAAGCCCGACCGCACTATCCCCGATACGGGAATGAACTCGTTTAACCACTACTCGAAGGGTGCCGTTGGCGATTGGCTCTATCGTGAGGCTGTCGGCTTGAAGGAGATTACGGCAGGCTATAAGACCTTTATGGTGCGCCCCAATCCGGGTGGCGGCTTTAAGTATATGGGTGCCGACAAGGTTACGCCTTATGGCCGTGCTGCGGCGAAGTGGTACGACGAGCCGGGTAAGTTCACTTTGGAGGTTGAGGTGCCTGCCAATACTACCGCCGAGATTTATGTTCCCTCGCCTTTGGTTGATGCCGTAACGGTTGATGGCGTGGCAGTTGCATCGGTTGCCGATGTTAAGGTTGTAGGCAAGGATGGCCCTTACGCGAAGTTTGTGGTTGGCTCAGGAAAGTATAAGTTCGAGGCAAAGCGATAGTGAAAACTGTATAACAAGGCAATTTTGGCGTAACGCCCACATTGCCGGCAAGAAGTTGCCTAACAAGTCGCTTTCTGCGTTACGCTCGCCCTCAAAATGCTCATTTACTGTAAGTAAACTCCGCTTTTTCGGGCTTCGCAGGTCTTGCCCCCCTGTTATACAACTTCTGACACAATAAGGGCCTGTCTAATAATTTTTAGACAGGCCCTTTATATTTTTATCACTCGTTAGAATGGTAAATCGTCGGGGTCATCCTGCGGAACAACGGGGGCTGCGGGTTGCGCAGTCGCTTGCTGAGCTTGCGCCTGTGCAGGTGCAGATGTTGGCATGCCGCCTTGCTGGCTGTCGCCACGACGCCCCAAGAGCTTCATGTCATCGGCCAAAATCTCGGTAGAATAGCGTTTGATGTTGTCTTTGTCGGTCCACTCGCGCGTGCGAAGGCGACCCTCGATATAAATCTGGCTTCCCTTCTTTACATACGAATCTACAACATTTGCCAATCCGCGCCAAAGGATGATGGTGTGCCATTCGGTCATCTCCTTTGTTTCGTTTGTCTGACGGTCGGTATATCGTTCAGTTGTAGCCAATCTAAGACGCGCCATCTTTACACCCGACTCGGTGGTGCGAACCTCGGGGTCCATGCCTACATTTCCGACCAAAATAACTTTGTTAATCATATTCTTATCTATATTTATTATTCAAACTTCGTGTTATCCTCTTCGCTGTCGAGGTGTATTTTACCCTTGAGGTCTTGTTTCAGAGTGCCGAGGAAATCGTGGTCGGAGCCCTCGATAAACTCCATCTTCATGGGCATATAGAATATGCGCTGGCGCACAATCTCGGGTACTCGGCGACTACGGCGCAATTTTACCGCATCTTTCTCGGTCGTTAGCAGCATTGCCTCGGGGTTCTTTTGTAATGTATCGGCCACTTGCTGCATATCCGGCACGGTGTAGATGTGGTGATCGGGGAAGTTCAAACTCTTCACCACATCATAGCGGCGTCGCATGCCCCTGACGAATGATTTTGGATTGCCTATTCCCGACATCACTACCACTTTGCTGCCCGGTTTTAGCGTAGCGCCGCTATCAAACAGCGCCACAGGCTCGGTGTTGGCTACGCGTGTGAAATATATCTTCTGGTAAGCAATCTTTTGCAAATCCTTACGCCAAAGACGCTGGTCGAGGTGCGACATCGAGGCCGAGCATTTTGTGACGATGAAATAGTGACCTCGGTATATCGAGTCCAAAGAGTCGCGAAGTGTACCGGCCGGTAAGTAGTGGTCTTTCTCGAACGGACGGGTCGAGTCGACAATCACGACATTTATACGGGCATTGACATGGCGATGCTGAAAACCGTCATCCATTATGATTAGGTTGATTTCGGGGTGCTCGGCCTCAATGCGTTTAATTGCATCGACCCTCTTTTCGCACACCACAACCATGACATCGGGAAATTTAAGTTTGATTTGCAGCGGCTCGTCGCCCACATCACGATACGATGATTTGGTTGTAACCTCTAAATACCCCTTGGTGCGACGACCATATCCGCGTGAGAGAAGTGCGATTTTATACTCATCCCTCATGTGGTCGATAATCATCTCGGCGGTAGGAGTTTTGCCTGTGCCTCCCACGGTGATATTTCCTACGCATATGATGGGAGTCTTGAATTGGTGGCTCTTGAGCAGACCGCAATCGAATAACCAATGGCGAAAACTAATTGCCAAGTAGTAGAATCCCGAGAGTATTTTTAATAAAAATTTCATTATGTATCAGGTCTGCGTTTATTTAGCGCGTAGCATTTGGGCCACGCAAGCCTACAATCAGGTCAAAGATACGGAAATATTTGCAATAATCCAACCTCGGGAGGTGTTTTGTTACGAGGAGGGTTGATTTTTTGTAGTTTTTAGGCTGTGATGATGGCAGGGAAGATAATTTTTCATAACTTTGTCAAGTTATGAGGAGATTTAATTTATATACACTTTTATTGCTGGCAATGCTGCTTTGCGCTTGCCGTGCGGAGCAATCTGCTGAAGTTGCGGCAGAGCCCGAGCCTACCATTATATATGGCATTGTTGCCGACGATTATTGCTTGGAGCGCGACACGATAGGTCGCGGTGAAACTCTTGGTGCCATTCTAAATCGCTATGGCGTTTCGGCTGCAATGATTGACCGACTGGATAAAACCGCAAGTGAAATATTCCCGTTGCGCCATATCCGTGCCGACCGCCCATATACCGTATTCCTTGCGGCAGATTCTTTGGGCGTGGACTCTCTCTCGACGAAAAAGCTCGATTATTTGGTTTACGAGAAAGATTTGGTCGAATATGTGGTTTTCGGATTTAAGGGTGATTCGGTGAGTGTTACGACCGGCGAAAAACCCGTTACGCTGCGCCGACAGCGCCGTTCTTCGACGATTGACACCTCGCTGTGGGGTGCTATAATGCGCGACAGCCTCCCTTATGCGTTGGCTGCCGAGGTCGAAGATATATATCAGTGGACGGTGGACTTTTTCGGTATTCAGAAGGGCGACAGCTTTACGGTGATATATGACGAAAAACTTATTGACACCATACCTGTGGGAATCGGTCGTGTGTGGGGTGCGAAGTTTACACATGGCGGTAAGGATATATATGCCATACCCTTCAAACAGGACGATAAGGTGAAATATTGGGAGTATGACGGTGCTTCGCTACGCAAGCAGATGCTTAAAGCTCCGCTTAAGTTTACGCGCATTAGCTCTAAGTTCTCGTATTCGCGCCTGCACCCCGTGCATCGCGTCTACCGTCCCCATCTGGGCGTCGATTATGCCGCCCCGAAGGGTACTCCGGTGCATGCCGTAGCCGATGGCGTGGTGACCTTCAAGGGTTGGAATGGTGGCGGAGGTAACACTCTGAAAATCAAGCATGCGGGTAATATTGTTACGGGATATTTGCATCTTAGTCGCTTTGCGAAGGGTATAAATCAGGGTACTCGCGTGTCGCAGGGCCAATTAATCGGCTATGTCGGTAGCACGGGAACTTCTACGGGTCCTCATTTGGATTATCGTGTGTGGAAGGGTGGCAAGGCGATAAATCCGCTCACTGTGCCACAAGAGCCCTCCGAGCCAATCAAAAACGAGAATAAGGAGGCGTTTGAGTTTGTGCGCGATAGAATCATTGCCGAATTGGAGGGTCGGGCAACCGAGGATATGATTGTTACCGAGTTGGATAGTATTGTTTTGCCGGCTAAAGTAGAGCAGGAGCTTGCTCAAAAGGCTGATGACGAACAAAAATAGTTGGCGGTGAGATGATTGACCAAAAGATAGAAAAGTTTATATCGAAACATCATGTTTTGACTTTGGCTACGGCAACCCCCTGCGGTGAGCCCTATTGCTGCAATGCTTTTTATGCCTATTCGAAGGGCGAGGGGGCATTTATTTTTACTTCAGACGCCACGACTCACCACGGGGCGATGATGCTCGAAAATAGCCGCGTTGCAGCCTCCATAGTGTTGGAAACGCGTGTTGTCGGGCGTGTGCAGGGCTTGCAGATTACGGGCCGGGTTATGCCTGCATTGGAGGGTGATAAGACCCTGTATTTGAAACGATTTCCTTATGCTGCGGTGGCAGATTTGACGCTGTGGCGCTTGGAGGCTGATATGTTGAAACTTACCGACAATACGCTCGGATTTGGACGGAAACTTATATGGCACAGACAGGAGTAGTAATTGTGGCAGGAGGTGTCGGACGCCGCATGGGAGGCACTATGCCTAAGCAGTTTATGATGTTGGGCAATAGCCCGA
Organism: Alistipes sp.; assembly: GCA_045125895.1. Classification (GTDB taxonomy): domain Bacteria; phylum Bacteroidota; class Bacteroidia; order Bacteroidales; family Rikenellaceae; genus Alistipes. The sequence goes on along the minus strand of JBGVNT010000001.1, from coordinate 88,585 downwards.
TTTTGGTGCATACGATTAATCGCGTGCGCGAGGCGTTGCCCGTGGCAGAGATAGTTGTAGTATTGCCTGAGGAGCATATCGCATTGTGGAAGAACCTTGCTGCTCGTTTTGATGTTGCTGTGCATAAGGTGGTTGCCGGTGGTAAGGAGCGTTTCCATTCGGTCAAGGCCGGACTCGGGGCGTTGAGCGACGAGGTGCGCTATGTGGCTGTGCATGACGGAGTTCGCCCCATGGTATCGAAGCGACTTATTATACGCCTTATTCTTGAGGCCGAGAAGTATGTTGCGGTTGTGCCGGCCGTTGCACCTGTGGATTCGTGCCGAGTTTTGCGGGGCGATGCTTCGCAGGTGATAGATAGAGCGGCGTTGCGCTTGGTTCAAACTCCGCAGGTGTTTCAGGCTGAGGCTCTGCGTCGAGCCTATGAGCAGGAGTTTTCGACGGTGTTCACCGACGACGCTTCGGTTGTGGAGGCCGCAGGATATGATATTCACCTTTGTGAGGGTGAACGACACAATATAAAGATAACTACGCCCGAGGATATTTGTATCGCCGAGGCACTTATCGCGATGGAGGATGCAGATATTTAAGTACCATATCGACAGGCGCACGATAGTTTACACCATTCTGACTTTTATGATGTTTATCTCGGTGGCTGTGGCTCTGCTGTTGCTCTATGCCGGAGGCTTCTTTTCGGCATGGTTTATATCGCTGGTGCTGGCGATGATTGCGCTCATGGTGCTCTCGGTGCCACGCAAGGTGGTTGTGACGGATGAGGCTTTAGAGATACGATGCGTGAGTGATATTACGGTCATTGAGGTGCGCGAAATAGCCTCGGTGCGTCTGTTACCAAAGGAGCAGGTGCGCGGAGTGATACCCATTTTTGGTGCAGTCGGATTCTTTGGTTATTATGGTAAATTCTTCGATTTCAAGGAGCTTGAAACTTTCACGATTTATGCTTCGGAGTGGAATATTTTTGTGGAAATTACCGACATATACGATTATCGTACGATAGTGTCGTGCCGCGAGGGAGAGGCTTTGGTGAGGGCTATCGAGGAGCGCATCGTGCAGCGCAACGCTCCAATAGTAATCTCGAAAGAGGAATCTAAAGCCGAGGAGATATAATCTTTGGATAATAAAGCGTAGAAATTTGTTTTTTTTGTGATGAGGTTGTGCCGATATATTCTGATTGGGCTTATTTTGTTGTGTGGTGTGAGGTCGGCAAATGCGGTGACGCGACCACATGTCGATTCATTGCTGCACTCGCTCTCGTTTCAGTCGGGCATAGCTGTCGATGATACAAATCATTATTTCTATCGAGGCCAGAATCCCGACCATCAGGAGATAGACAAAAACATATCGTTTCATCTGCGTTATAGCTTCTCGTTTGCTCCGCAGAGCCGATTGGGGCGCCTTTATCCTACGGCATACCAAGGCATAGGAGTCGCTTCATACTCGTTTTTTGCCCCTCACTCCATGGGTCGACCGCTCTCGGTATATTTGTTTCAAGGTTCTAAAATCTTGGATTTTGCGGAGGATTTTTCGCTCGGTTATGAGTGGAATGTCGGCTATTCGTGGGGGTGGCAGCCAAATAAAGCATCGGCTTCGTCGCACAATGTGATGCTGAATGTGGCGCTGCCGCTTACATGGCATATTACACCCGGCTGGGATGTGGCGTTGGTGCCTCATTATACCCATTTTTCGAATGGAGATACCAAGTTCCCCAATAGCGGAGTCGATGCTTTTGGTATGCAGTTCAAAGTGGCGTATAACTTTGCGGCGCAGCGCATCAAAGCACCGGGAATGGGTTTCCTTGCCGCGCACCCTTATCTTAAGGGACACAGTTTTGCCGAGCATCTCACCTGGGATTTGATACTATATGGAGGGTGGCGTGCCGATAGATTCTTCTCAAAAGGAGTCTTTTGCCTGATAAACGAGCCAATACCGAATTGGGGTGTGCAACTCAATCCGCTGTATCATGTAAACCAGTATTTTAGCATTGGAGCATCATTCGAGATGCTGACCGATATGAGTGCCAATCTCTACAATGCCGAGATTAATCACAATACGGGGGAGTGTGTCGCATATTCGCGCCCTTCGCTATGGCGTCAAACGGCTATGGCACTTTCGGCTCGTGGCGAGATTCGCATGCCCTTTTTCTCGGTCGGAATAGGGGTGGGAGTCAATCTGATACAACATGGATACGACATGCAGCCATTTTATTCCATGTTTGGACTAAAAGCCTTTCTGTCGAAACGGACATTCCTATATTTGGGTTATAGGCTGAGCACCTTGCAATATACGCGCAATATTATGTATGGCTTTGGCTATAGATTCGGTCGCGGAGTGAAATAGCGGCCACTGTGCAGGCGTTAGCCTAATGCGACATCGAGTAGCATCATTAGCGAAAAGCCCACTGCAACGCCTATCGTTGCGATGTTGGAGTGGCGTCCTTCCTGCGATTCGGGGATAAGCTCTTCCACTACAACATATATCATTGCACCCGCGGCAAATGCCAATAAAAATGGTAGTACGGGATGAATCCAGTCGATTAGTAATATGGTTAATATTCCGGCCAAGGGCTCCACAATTCCCGAACCTACACCATATGCAAACGATTTCCATTTGCTGCCGATGCTTTGCTTAAGCGGCATAGATACGATGGCTCCTTCGGGGAAGTTCTGTATGGCAATACCCAACGAGAGAGCTAATGCACCGGCCATGGTGATGCCGCCCTCACCACTCAGCGCTCCCGCCAAAACCACACCTACAGCCATGCCTTCGGGGATGTTGTGTAGCGTAACCGACAGAAAAAGCATTGTCGAGCGCCCCAATCCGCTCTTCAAACCCTCGGGCTCCTGCGAATCGAGGTGAAGGTGGGGTACGAGCGAGTCGAAAATCAAGAGTGAGAACATGCCGGCGAGGAATCCTCCGACTGCGGGTAGCCACTCGATAGTGCCACTCTCGGCCGCCATATCCATGGCAGGAATAAGGAGCGACCACACGGAGGCAGCCATCATAACTCCCGAGGCGAAGCCTAAGAGAAGCTTTTGCAACCATGGCGCAATTTGGTCGCGTAGCAGAAAAACCATGGCTGCGCCCAATGATGTGCCTAAAAATGGAAGTAATAGGCCTATGGCAAGTTCTTGATTCATTGTTTGTTATTTTAATTGCTCCAAATACTCGATAAAGGGTTCGAAGTCGGTGTGGGCATTTACAAAATCATCGTACGAGAACTCGGAATCTCCGGCTTCGGGGATGTCCGACACCATCTTCACAACCACAACCGGCAGTTGCCCGAATAGTTCAGAGGCCTGGCACACGGCGGTTGCCTCCATGTCGAAAAGACCCGATTTTAACCCAAAACGCTCTTTTATTTCGGTGATAATCTCTTTGTCGACAAAAGAATCTCCCGTCCAAATCACCGCGTCGTCGTGACCAAGCAACGGATATGGCTCGGTGAGCTCCGGTACAAAATCTCCGGGGATGCGGCAATCATGATAGCGCGCAATACGCGGAGCAACTATCTCGCCACGCTCGCGGCCTAATGTTGAGGCTGCATAACCCACAACGGCAATGCGGTCATACTCTCCATTTCCGCGCGCAAGGGCTTGTGCTGTAGATGCCGCTGCAAGAGCCTTGCCTACGCCGGTACGAATGACCGTATAGGTATTGCTTAGGTCATTGCACTTCTCGAGGGCCTGCGTCATGTTTCGGCACTCTCGCTCGGTGGGGGTTACAACTAAGTATCTCATTTCTAAATCTTATGTGTGTTTCTATATGCGGTTATACCTATCGGATAGCAGGTTCATTAAAAATGATATAGCGCAAAGTTAAAAAAAATGTGTTATTTCTACAAGGTATTTGATATAATCTTTGGGAGGTTGGTGGATATATCGCAGCTGTGTGGCCTTGGTTTTGCACGCCGGGTGTTGGCGATGCGATGCGCCACACCATCACATTGCTGCACGAGGTGTGTTTCTCTTTTATTTGGTTGTCGCCTTCTCTTGCAGGATAGCGTGGCCTGTTTTTTGCGTCTATGGTGTGAAAATAAAACAAGTATGAGCAAAATTACGATTTATCAATTCACCGACCCCACATGTATATGGTGTTGGGGCAATGAGCCTATGTTGCGAGCAATAGATTATCTGTATGGAGATAAGGTCGCTGTGGAGTTTATTATGGGTGGATTGGTTGAGGATGTTACTACGCTATACGATTTCGATGGCCCAGTGTCGCTTATTATCGAGCGTGCCAACGCCCGCATTGCCGAGAATTGGCACGCTGCATCGGCCCGTCACGGGATGCCCGTGACGCGTGAATATATGAACCTCTACACCGAGCGTTATACATCGAGTTTTCCGCAAAATGTAGCCTACGAAGCAGCAAAAAGGGTCGACAAAACCAAGGCAAAGTTGTTTTTGCGCCGCATACGCGAGGCTACTTTTGTCGAGAACAGGCGAACTTCGCAAATAGATGTGCTGATGGAACTGGCCACCGAGTCGGGGCTTGATTCGGTGCAGTTTATCGACCAATATACCTATGGCGGGGCACAAACCGACTTCATGCAAGATAGAATGAAATGCCGCCGCAATGGCATAACCGGATTTCCATCGTATCTTATTCGCGAGGGTGCTACGAACATCATTTTGGGAGGATACCAAAACCTGGCGACCATGAATACTATAATCTCACGCTTGTCGGATGGAAAGATAAAACCGCGCAGAGTTGCCCCCTCGATAGCAAATGTGTTGGATTTTATAAAGCAATATAAGAGGGTTTATCCGGTGGAGATAGAGGTGGCATTCTCGCTGGATAAGGCTCGTGTTGATTTAATGATTGAGGGCATGTGTCGCGAACATCGCGTCGAAAAAGAGGTTGCCGGAAATGGAGTTTGCATACGCTTATGCAAAGCTCGCCGACATGGTAAATCTTTAGACCACGCCACGCAGGGTGCAGCACAAAGACACAACGACAAAATAGAACTTGGCGGTTAGGCTAAAGATAAATCGTAAGGAAGAGGGCGACTCTGATTGTCAAATTTTGGTTAAATGGTAAAAAATTCGTATATTTGGTTGAAAGTTTAACTAAAAACTAAAATTATGAGTCTACTCGGAAATCTTATTTGGTTTATATTTGGCGGCTTTATCCTCGGCTTGGTGTATATGTTTGGGGGATTGGTATTGTGCCTGACAATCGTAGGTATTCCCTTCGGACTTCAGATTATGAAGTTGGGAGCATTTGCCATGTGGCCATTTGGCGGCGAGGTGGTGCAGCGCGAACGACCTATGGGTTGCTTGTCGTTGTTTTTGAATGTTCTGTGGATAGTTTTTGGCGGCATCGAAGTCGCGCTATCCCACTTAGCTTTGGGCGTTGCCTTCTGTGTTACAATTATCGGCATCCCCTTTGGTCTTCAGCACTTTAAGTTGATGATGCTGGCACTTCTGCCATTTGGTCACGAGGTATTGCGCAAATAGCGCATCTATGCTATTAAACACAAGTTCCGGCTGATGATTCAGCCGGAACTTATAGTATATGCTAATCAAAATTAAATGTGTAGTTGAATGTGGTGGTATCTCTATGGCTATGGTGCTTGGCGTCATCTTCATTGCAAGCAGATAAATATTCCTTTACGGCATCTTTTATTGCTGTTGAAAGCATTGTAGGAACGGCATTGCCTATTTGTAGGTGCTTCTCTGCACGACTCCCACAGAAGATATAATCATCGGGAAATCCTTGTAATCTTGCGCCCTCTCTTGTTGTTAATGGTCGGGGGTCCTTGGGGTGAATGCACCTCGATGATGATGGACATCCCAGGTTTCGAGTGATTGTGGTACATGGCCTATCCCACCATAGTCTGCAATATGTATTAGCAAAGCCGCTTGTTGGCCTGATTGCTTCCGGTATATCCTTTGGCGAACCACCATCTGGCAAGGCTTCCATTATAGCAACTAATTTTGAGCTATTGCGCGATGTTTCATGGTCCACAATCTTGTCGGGCGCATGTTCGCGCATTAAGTGTTGATAATCGTTTTGCGGCTGACTTATGTATTTATCACCTTGTTCACCGGACTTTATAGACGGTAAATCTCCGATAGCCTCACCTAATGTGATGTATGGTTTTAATCCCTGTTTTTTACATATGGTGGAGGCGTCACAATGTGTCGGTTTTGGATAGACAAATGGTCTATGGTTTAATGTTCCGATAATAATGACCCGCTCGCGGATTTGAGGGGTACCATAATCGGCAGCATTCAGGACCTGCATATTTACATTATATCCAATACTTTCAAATAACGAAATTATTTGACGGATCAATGCGCCCTTTTGTATTGATAACAACCCTTTTACATTTTCAAAAACGAATAGCTTAGGTTTGAATTCTTTTAATACTCTAAAATATTCTTGGAACAGTTTTCCGCGGGGGTCATCTAAAACTCGTTTACCAACAGTTGAGTATGCTTGACATGGAGGTCCTCCAACGACAATATCAATATCACCCTCGTGTAAATCAAAATCGGTTGTAAGATTGGCAATTCCAAAGTCCTTTATATCCATATTATACATCTTTACAGTTGGATGATTTGCACAATATGCTTTTGCCATGGGTTCTAAAATCTCATTTGCGGCGAGAATTTGAAAGTTCTCATCGTGAGCGAATCCATAACTTAAGCCTCCAACCCCGGCAAATAAATCAATTACTTTGTATGCCATCTTATCATTCGTAATACTTTGCAAAGTTAGTAAAAAATACAAATATTCCAATATGGAATATTTGGGTAAGTGTTATAAATTTACAATATGAAACAATTAGAGTTTAGAAAAGAAAAACAGCGTTTAGCGAGTAAATTATACCAAGTTCGCAATGAATTGGGTATAAAACAGGTTGATTTGCAGAGAGAAGGTTTGATATCTCAAAGCCACCTTTCCAAAATAGAGAATGCGGAGATTAATGTTTCTGCAATTATGTTGTATCATTTGGCTAAACGATATGGTAAATCAATGTCTTATTTTTTAGAATAAATTATTTAATTATGGCAATAGGTAGAAATAGAGCGTCGGGTTGGTATTATGCTAAAATGTCTGGTCATGAAAATGAGCTGGATGTAGAACGACTTTTTGACGATGATGATTTTTGTGATAAATTCTCGGCAAGATTAGGTGTGGGGAGAATTATAAAAGCCGAAGTCGGAGGACGCCATGAAACGAATGTCCCGAGTATTATAGGGCATACAACTAAGTCAAAAACAGATTTGAAATTATATTTAGAAAGTGGCAAAGTGGTAAATCTGTCTATCAAGAAGAGTTGGGGTGGACAAGTCTATTTAATTAGCGTGGATAGATTTATCAAAGGGTACGAGAACCATTTTCTTACAATGATACCTGAGGATATAAAGGATTCTATGTACTTGTATTTTTATGGTCACGAGAAAACATTATCCCTACTTGATGATATAAAGATTATTGCGGGAGAATCGCCAAGAGTTGTAAGTTACCAAAAGCGCAAACATCGCCTTGTGTGGAAATCCTTGGAAAATTATGACAGCGAAAAGGCTGCGAATTTTTTACAATGGATTAAGGATAATATTGATAATATTGCAGAGTATTGCTTTTCGAGAGGATTGGCCTCACAGTCTTCTGAGTGGGCTGATTATGTGTGGTATATAAATTTGCTTGGAGAGGATGATGTTGATGTTATTTTCAAGGTGTCGGATATTACAAATGCAATGAAGGATAATGTTGAAAAGGTTGTTGCAAGTCGGATAAACGGGGGTAGTACCATTCGCCTACCGTTTGGATTTGTACAGTGGCATCAATGTCAAATGCAGTTTCATCATGATTTGGATCTGCTGTTAGAATGCGTAGGTGAAAAATATTAGCATCTGTAACACCTCAATAAACATAAATTCCGGCTGATGATTCAGCCGGAATTTATGTTTATTGAGGGTAAGTTCTCCTTAGTCGCCAATCTCGCACTTTACGCAGTCGATGCCTACGCGGCGCAAGAGCTCAAGGCCCTCCTCCGAGCGGTAGTCGTCGCTATATACCACACGCTTGATACCTGCCTGAATAATGAGTTTTGAACACTCGATGCAGGGTGCTGCGGTGATGTAGAGCGTCGAGCCGTCGCAGTTGTTGGCGCTCTTGGCTACCTTTGTTATGGCATTTGCCTCGGCATGCAGTACATAGGGTTTGGTCTTGCCCATATCATCCTCGCAGATGTTCTCAAAACCCGAAGGTGTGCCGTTGTAGCCGTCCGAGATAATCATCTTATCCTTGACGATAAGCGCTCCTACCTTGCGGCGCACGCAGTATGAGTTCTCGGCCCACACGCGTGCCATGCGCAGATAGCGCTCGTCTAATTGACGCTGTTTCTCCTCGTGATATCCCATAATCGTCGGCTATTGCTCTAATTTACCGTGGCAATGCTTGTACTTCTTGCCGCTACCGCAAGGGCATGGGTCGTTGCGACCCACCTTCTTCTCGACCTTGATAGGCGCGGGCTTTGACTTCTCGGCCTGACCTGCCGCAGCAGCTGCCGCCATACGCGATGCCTGCAACTTGTTCACATCGACCTTTGCCTTCTGCTGACGCTGCTGCTGAACCGACTCGGGGTTATTCTCGCGAGTGGGGATATATGCCTTATTCAAAATCGCCAACGAATCGCGATTTACCTTCTCCAGCATCTTGGCGAAAAGGTCATATGACTCCAACTTGTAGATGAGTAACGGGTCTTTCTGCTCGTAGGTGGCATTCTGCACGCTTTGACGCAACTCGTCCATCTCGCGCAAGTGCTCACGCCAAGCGTCGTCGATGGTGGTGAAGAGTACAATCTTCGAGAAGACTTTGTAAATCTCGGCGCCGTCAGAGTCCTTGCAACGCTGCAACTCTACCGGAACATTGAAGCCCAAGTGGCCATCGGTGATGGGGAAGTAGATGTTGCGGTCCATCTGGTGCTGGTTATCCTCGTAAATTCGCTCCATTGTAGCGCGAACCGTGTCGGCAACGCTCTTTGCTCGACGAGCATACAACGCACGCAAATCCTCGACGATGAGTTCTACAATCTCGCGAGGCTTTGATGCCTCATATTTTGCTGCATCGAACGATGGCTGCAAGGCAACCTCGCGAATCAGTTCAAACGAGAACGATTCGAAGTCCATGCCCTCGTGTGAAGCCATAAAGCTCTCGGCAAAGTCGTACATTATGTTGTTGAGGTCTATCTCGATGCGCTCGCCATAAAGTGCGTGGCGACGGCGTGTATAGATAACCTCACGCTGTGAATTCATAACATCGTCATACTCCAACAAACGCTTACGGATACCGAAGTTGTTCTCCTCGACCTTCTTCTGTGCGCGCTCGATAGCCTTGGTCATCATCGGAGCCTGGATAACCTCGCCCTCCTGAATACCCATGCGGTCCATGAGTGTGGCAATCTTAGCCGAGCCGAACAGACGCATCAGCTGGTCCTCCAATGATACGAAGAACTGCGAAGAACCCGGGTCACCCTGACGACCGGCACGACCACGCAACTGACGGTCTACGCGGCGGCTGTCATGACGCTCCGTACCGATGATAGCCAAACCTCCGGCAGCCTTAGCCTCGGGTGAAAGCTTGATATCGGTACCACGACCTGCCATATTTGTGGCGATTGTTACCTGACCTGAGCGACCTGCCTCGGCAACAACCTGTGCCTCAAGCTGGTGCTGCTTGGCATTCAAAACATTATGCTTGATGCCGCGCAATTTGAGCATGCGGCTCAAAAGCTCCGAAATCTCGACTGAAGTAGTACCGACCAATACCGGACGACCCTCATTTACAAGGCGTACAATCTCTTCGATTACGGCATTGTACTTCTCGCGTACGGTCTTGTAAATCAAATCCTCCCTATCGTCACGAATAACGGGGCGGTTGGTGGGGATTACCACCACATCCAACTTGTAGATGTTCCAGAACTCCGATGCCTCGGTCTCGGCAGTACCTGTCATACCTGCCAATTTGTGGTACATGCGGAAGTAGTTCTGCAAAGTAATGGTTGCGAATGTCTGCGTTGCAGCCTCGACCTTCACACGCTCCTTGGCCTCGATAGCCTGATGCAAACCATCCGAGTAGCGGCGACCATCCAGGATACGGCCCGTCTGCTCATCGACAATCTTAACTTTGTTGTCCATCACGACATACTCCACATCCTTCTCGAACATCGAATATGCCTTCAAGAGCTGATTTACGGTATGAACGCGCTCCGACTTGATAGAGTAGTCGTTGATAAGGGCGTCTTTGCGCTGCACCTTCTCCTCGACCGACAAATCCTGCTTCTCCAACTCGGCAACCTCGGAACCGATATCAGGCAATACGAAGAAGCCATCCTCGTTAAAGAATTTCGACAATGTTTCGTGTCCCTTGTCGGTAATCTCTACCGAATGCATCTTCTCGTCGATAACGAAGTACAAATCCTCGGTAACCTCGTGCATGCGGCGGTTGTTATCCTGCATGTAGATATTCTCGGTCTTCTGGAACTGCACCTTAATACCCGGCTCCGAAAGGAACTTGATAAGTGGCTTGTACTTGGGCAATCCCTTGTGTGCGCGATAGAGTAGGAATCCGCCCTCGTCGGGTTTGCCGGCCTCGAAAAGCTTGCGTGACTCGGCCACCAACTGTGTTACAAGGCTCTTCTGCAATGAGTGCAGATGCTCAATCGAAGGACGATACTGCTCGAATAATTGGTCGTCACCCTTTGGTACGGGACCAGAGATGATAAGCGGCGTACGCGCATCGTCAATCAACACCGAGTCGACCTCATCGACAATGGCATAGTGATGCTTGCGCTGTACCAAATCCTTGGGCGAAGATGCCATATTGTCGCGCAAATAGTCGAAACCATACTCGTTGTTCGTACCGAATGTAATATCGGCCAAATATGCCTTGCGGCGGGCCTCCGAGTTGGGCTGGTGCTTGTCGATGCAATCCACCGACAAACCGTGAAACTCATACATCGGGCCCATCCACTCCGAGTCGCGTCGTGCCAAATAGTCGTTCACTGTTACGACATGCACACCCTTGCGGGCCAAGGCATTGAGGAATACGGGGAGTGTTGCCACAAGTGTTTTACCCTCACCTGTCGCCATCTCCGAAATCTTACCTTTGTGAAGAACAACACCACCAAAGAGTTGGACATCGTAGTGTACCATCTCCCACTTAAGGTCGTTACCTCCGGCTGTCCAGTGAGTGGCATAAATCGCCTTGTCGCCCTCGATTGTAACAAAATCCTTCTCGGCAGCGAGGTTGCGGTCAAAGTCGTTAGCTGTAACCACGACTGTCTCATTCTCGGTAAAGCGGCGTGCCGTATCCTTCATAATGGCGAAGGCCTCGGGCAGAATCTCGTCCAATACCTGCTCGATTTTCTCGTCAATACGCTTTGTTGTGTTGTCAATATCCTTCGAGATAGACTCCTTCTCCGAAAGGGTTGTGCCGGCAGCCTCCAACTTTGCCTTCTGCTCCACGATATGGGCCTCATCGGCTGCGATGAAGTCGGCAATCTTCTTCATCAGGGCTGCACTATGCTCACGCAACTCGTCATTCGAGAGGCTTGCAATAGAAGGGTATATATCCTTAATCTTCTTTACATAAGGCTCAATCTGCTTACGGTCTTTGTCGGCCTTTGAGCCGAAGAAGAGTTTGATAATACTGCTTAAAATATCCATAATATTTTGTGTTATAATTATATGCTTTGTGAATAAATCCTACAAATATAGTGATTTATTGCTAAATACGCAAAACTTCGCGCGCGTATTACGCGTGAAGGGCTAAATATAAACGAAATATAGCTGTTTTAGGACTTTTCCGAGGTGTAAATTTACTGTTCCGCAGTGAGGTCTTGCCTCTGCTCCCACTGCTTTATGATGCGACGACCTACGGGGCACTCCTCGCAGCGATGATGACGGCAATACTCAAAAGCGAGTTGCAGCAGAGCCTGCGAATCGTAGGCTGTGCGGGCAATTTTGCCATAGCTGTTCCACTGCGTAATGATTGAATTTTTCTCGGCGGGAATCTCTTCCAACAAAGACAATGCGCGTTGTCGCAATATTTCGCTATTGGTGTAGGCGCTATATGCAAACTGCATCTGCACAACGAGGTTTATCGCCAGCAGGTCGGTTTTCGTGCGCCCCATGCTTTTTGTTACGCTCTGCGAGGATTTGGCCGGCAGGTAATGCGTAAGCCAGTAGTTCTGGGTGCGAGTGCTGAATAGCGAGTATACATCATCGCCCGTGCGGCACTCGAGCATGCGGTCCATGATATGCGGAGTCGAGGCGAGCAGGGTGGTGATTTGAGACAGACGCAAAATGGGGTGATTATTCGGGTAAATCTTCGTTAGACGCCACTGAGATGCCTCCATGGGCTCTATGCTGTACTTTGTCGATAGGTAGACAAAATCGCGTTTCAAATTCAGGATATACTCATCGTGCGGGTAGAGCCCCAATAGCCCCGATGCACCTATAAGCAGAGCCTCGATGTTGTGTGGCGAGAGCCTTTCGCGCAGGATAACGGCATATGGTACGCGCTGTGCTAAACAAGTAAAAGGCTCTTTGTTATCCATGCCACCCAATGTTCGCAGCAGCATCAGGTAGAAGGTTTGCGCCCAATTGCTGTTGCTCTGCTCCAAAAATGTCTTAATGTCGTTGTTTTTGCGCTCCAAGCGCTCGAAACCGAGTGTGTTATATATCTCCAGACGATGAATCTCGTCGAGCTTGGCCAAATATGCTCCGCAGGCGTAGTATGATGCGCCTGACTTGAGTTTGTTTATGGCTTGCGCTTTATTCATCGTTGGGGCAGATTGGTTGTTTTTAAGTGGATGAATTTAGAGTAGATTCAACTCCAATAGCGCCTCTTCCGACATCATACTGCGGTCCCAAGGTGGCTCGAATGTGAGTATAATATTAACTCGCTCAACACCGGGGATTTTCTTTACTTGCGTATTTATATCGTCAATCAAAAGGTCTGCCATAGGACAATTCGGCGCGGTGAGTGTCATGCGGATATTTGCCGTCTGCTCGGGGTCGAAATCTATCTCATAGATAAGCCCCAAGTCGTAGATGTTGACCGGGATTTCGGGGTCATATATGTTCTTTAGCGTAAGAACTATATCGTGTTCTACCTTCAGTATCTCTTCCGGAGTCATTTTTCGTAGTTTTTATTGACTTATATAGTGTCTGTTGCTTTTGGAGTGTTAAACGCCAAAGCATACATTCGCATCTGCTTAATCATAGCCACAAGACCGTTGCTGCGTGTGGGTGAGAGGTTTTCGCTCAAACCTATGGCGTCGATGAAATATAGCTCCATGTCGAGCAACTCCTGCGGTGTGCGGCCGCTCATCACGCGAATCAAAAGAGCAATAATGCCTTTTGTGATAATGGCGTCGCTGTCGGCCGAGAAATATACCTTGCCATCCTCCATGCGAGCATCTACCCACACTCTGGATTGGCATCCCTTGATGATGTAATCGTCGGTGCGATGCTCCGCAGCAATTGCCGGCAGGGTATCGCTTAACTCTATGAGGTAGTCGTATTTATCCAACCAATCGTCGAATATCGAAAACTCCTCAATAATCTGCTCTTGAATTATATCTTTCATTGTAATCAGCTTATCTCTTATTTGTAATGTTCAATACTTCGCCCTCGGCTGCCGAAGGCGGATTAATGCCTATGATATGCGCCAAAGTTGTCGCCGCGGCGGTCATGTCAACCGCTTGCTCCATGCGCTGGGGAGCAATTCCGCCGCCCATGAAAATTAAAGGCACATGCCTGTCGTATAGATACATAGAGCCTGATGTCGAGCGTACTGCCGAGCGCTCCTCAATCCATCCGGGCATAAGGTTTATCAAAACATCGCCCGAACGACGAGGGTAGAAGCCATTTTGTATCTTGCGACCATATCCGCTGCCAAAATAGCTGCTGCGCATCGCCTCGGCCGAAACGGCATGTGATACACCTCGGAGCTGCATGACAAATGTCGCAACATCGTGCTGTATATCGGCAACCGATAGCCCCTTCTCGTATATCAGGTTGTGATTTAGGTATATAGCTCGGTCGATATAGCCCAAAACCCATTGTCCCGTGCCATGTTGTGAGCCGATGAATGCGTTGGTAATAACCTCAGCCTGCATGGTGTTGAAGCGCTCCTTTTCGCCTTGTGGGGAGTTATACGAAGGGCTCGTGCCATGGTCCGAAGTCAGCATTACGACAATCTGCTCGGGCGATTTAACCTGCGCTACGATAAATGTCAAAAAGTCCGCCAAGTCGCGGTCCAAGCGATAGAGCATATCTTCATATTCTACCGACTCGGGGCCGAAGTGGCTGCATATCTTGCGTGGAGTATCCAATACAATATTTAATATATCGGTATGCTCATCTTTGCCCATTTCGCACTTTGCTGCCACCTGCTTGGCAAATGCCAACATCGCACTATTGCCCGCAGATGTGAGTGCCATGCGGTCGTAGAGATTTATATCGCTTTTTTTCTTTGATGCTTCGGTGGGAGCTTTGCCTATAAAATCAATGCGCTTGTTGTTTTTGCTGTGCAGACCCTCGATGAACGACACTTGCGAGTTGTGGTAATTGTCGTAAGGCAAGAGGGTAGTCCAGCGCTCCAAGGCGTAGGCCTGATTCATTCCGCCCTCGTTGTATTTCTCGACCCATTCGGGCAGTTTTTCGGTATAGTATGACGATGTTGTCCAATAACTCTTGTTGCGCTCCATCCAATACACCTCACCTGTGTGACCTGCCATGACGATTGCCGAGAGAGGCTCTACGGCTATGGTTGCCATGCGACTCTCGGGGCTCTGCTCTAAAAGTGCATCGCAGAGCGTCTGTGAGGTGAGCTGGCGTGGTGAGTAGTCGCCCGAACCGCTACTGAAATTCAGGCTATGTTCCTTGCTGTCATCAACGAGCGAAATGCGTTTATTGGTCACATAATCAAACCACGCCTCGGCAATCACTCCGTGTGTTGATGGCATGGCTCCGGTGGTGATAGTGGCCAAAGATACGGGCGTCGAGGTCTGCATATAGTCGTATGAGGCATTCGTAAAGTACGCTCCTTCGCTTATCAGACGGCGAAAACCTCCCTGCGAAAAATTATTTTCATATTTGGTTAAATCGTCGGCACGCATCGAACTCACAACGATATTTACGACCAAGCGCGGTTGCGCCGTAGCCGTCGAGTGAGCATAAATAACCATCGTGCCGAGTATTGCAAGTGTATATCTTAAAAACTTCATATTCCGGTTTTGCAAAATTGCCACAAAATTACTTAAAAATATCTATAAATATGCCATGAACTGCTCTTTTTCGGCCGTAAAATCTATGTCGTGACAGATGTTCTCTATCGCAGCTATATCCTCCAAAGCCTTGCGGCAGAATGTGCGATGAGCCTCGCTCTGTGCATTGAATGGGCGATGTGCCGCAGCGGTCACGATTTTACCGATTCGCGCAATCAATTGGCGTGTCGCAGGTGAAAATGCAGCCTCCGAAAAACGCTCCCAAATATAATCGACGGCCATCTTTGAGGGGTGTGTCATATCCTCGGCGTAGAAACGATAATCCCTGAGTTCGTCGTTCATAATCTCAAACGAAGGGAAGTAGTGCGCATTGGCATTTTGGCTCACTATCTTGTTTATCGCTAAGCGTAGGGTTGCTTTGCTCAGCGAATTCTCCTCCAGACCCTCGCCTAAATGGCGCACGGGGCTTACTGTAAATATTACCCGTTTGCCGCAGAGTATACCATTCAAAAGAGCATTGTAACGCTCTACAATCTCTTCGACCGAGAGCATTTCGCGACGAAATAGGTGCTGGGGCTGCTTATGACAATTTGCCACAACCCTGCCGTCGGTCGTTAGGCGATAGACAATCGCTGTGCCGAATGTAATAATAAAGGTGTCGGCTTGTCGAAGTGCAGCCGCTCCAATCTCAACGCCTCGGCGCATGGCGTCTTGCGCTTGTGCAATCTCGTGGTGTGAGAATGAAGAGTGAAAATCAAACGAAAACCAATTCTCGTTGCTGTATTGCAGCTCTGTAAGCTCCGGAGCCCGACCCTCGGCAAAACGCTCAAGTGTGGCGGCTATGGATTCCGGGTTGAACAATACTCCCGTTGGCGATGCCGTGATGCGGAACTTTGCCTCCGCAAGATGTGCTGCCATGTTGTCGGCAAAACACGAACCCAACGAAAGTAATCGTTGTGAATGGTCGATTTTGCGGGCAAAGGGCGTTATGGGTATTATTGTTCTAAACTCCATGGCTCGGATGATTTATATTTCACTTAACTCCAACCAGCGCATCTCTTTCTCTTCGAGCGTCGAGATTATTTCGCTGATGCGGGCCGATGCACTCATAAGTTGGTCGTGGGATAACTCACCCGACGAGAGTTGCTGCTCCAAAGAGTGCTTTTCCTCTTCAAGTTGGGGTATCTCCAGCTCCAACTGCTCCAATTCTCGCTGCTCCTTGTAGGAGAGTTTACGACGAGGCGTCGAGTTGTGAGAGGTGTTGCTTTTCGCGCTCTTGGCGCTCTTCTCGGCTGCGAGTTTAGCACTTTCGGCGCGTTGAGCCTCCTGCTCGCGCATATATTCGCGATATTCGCTATATTGCCCGACGAAGTCCTTGATGTTGCCCTCTCCATTAAATATAAATAGGTGGTCCACCGTCTTGTCCAAGAAACAGCGGTCGTGCGATACGATTATGAGGCAACCCTTAAACTGCATCAAATACTCCTCCAAAATGTTGAGTGTAATGATGTCGAGGTCGTTGGTTGGCTCGTCTAAAATCAGAAAGTTGGGGTTGCGCATCAGTACCGTAAGCAGGTAAAGGCGTCGTTGCTCGCCTCCGCTCAGAATCTCGACATGCTTCGAGTGGCTTTCGGGCGGGAAGAGGAAACGATTAAGCATCGAGGTAACCGAAACATGATGCCCATCAGCCGCTTCGACCGTTTCGGCAATATCCTGTACGATGTCGATAACTCGCTGCCCGGGTTTGAAATTAAGCCCCTGCTGATGATAGTAGCCTATGCGCAGCGTCTCTCCGCGCTCGATTTTACCGGCGTCGGGTTGCAATACCCCTGTCAGCAGGTTTAGGAATGTACTCTTGCCTGCGCCATTGCGCCCTACAATACCTATGCGCTCGAAGCGTGAGAATTTATAAGAGAAGTCGTCGAGCATCACCCTCTGACCAAACCTGAGTGTTACACCCTCGCAGTCGATAATCTTGCCACCCAAGCGCGATGTTGCGACATCTATGGCTATATCCTTGCGTGCGAGCGATACGGCAGCCTTATCCTTTAGGTCGTAGAAGGCATTTATGCGATAGCGAGCCTTGCCTGTGCGGGCTTGCGGTGTGGAGCGTATCCACTCCAGTTCGCGACGCAGCAGGTTACGCGCCTTATCAATATTTGCCTGCATATTGGTGTATCGCTCCTCGCGTTTTGCGAGGAACTCAGAGTAGTTGCCTCGGTATGTGAACAGCTCTCCGCGGTCAAGTTCGAATATTGTGTTGCAGATGCGGTCCAAGAAGTAGCGGTCGTGCGTCACCATCAACAGCGTGCAGCGCGACTTCTGAAGATAACCCTCCAGATACTCTATCACATCAATGTCGAGGTGGTTCGTGGGCTCGTCCATTACGAGAAAGTCCGCCTCCTGAAGCATCATCAGAGCTATGGCGGCGCGCTTGGCTTCACCTCCCGACAATTCGCCCATCTTTTGGCGGAGATTGGTGAGTTTGAGCGACGAGAGTACCTGCTTGATGCGTTGCTCGGCGCTCCAGCCATCGGCCGAATCCATAGCGGCCATGGCGCGAGTAATTGCAGCCTCATTGCCCGAGGCGATAGCCTCTTCGTATTGGCGAATAATGGTGTAGGTGTCGCCAAGGCGAGAATATACCTCGTCGAAGAGTGTATTTGCGGGGTTGAAGGCTGTCATCTGGTCGAGGAAAGCGACTTTGATGTCCTTCATGAACTTTACTTCGCCACCACGGTCCGAGGTGTCAACGCCTGCCAAAATCTTCAGCAAAGAACTCTTACCCGTGCCATTGGGTGCTATGAGTGCTATTTTGTCGCCCTCGTTAATGTTGAATGAGATGCGCTCAAACAGCACCTTGTCGCCGTAGGATTTGCTTATGTTCTCGACCTGAAGAAAACTTGCCATGATAATCCGTTCTACTGATTTTCCTTAAAACTGATTGCCTTCAAAAATGATTATTTCTGCCTCCTGAGCTTTACCTCACGCGCCTTGAATGGTGATTTTGTAGCACGCTTTGCTGCTTTATGGATGTATGGCGCCATTTGGTCGGTTACCGCCCAACCTATTTGCGGGCGCAGCGTATTGCCCATCATCGAGATGTGGGTGTGGGGCTTAATGAGTGTTTCATACCACACACACGCCGCAGCATAGCGACCTGCACCATAATCCATATGGTAGCCGTCGCGAGTGAAATCCATTGGAGCGTTGTTTATCGCGGATAAGCGCAACGACTGAATCGCCGTACCTGAGGGTATTACGCGCTTAATCTTGAAATCTTTTTGCAACTTGTGTACGCAGTTGTGTATTGCGCAGAACATCTTCTGCTGGTTGTGGTCATAATTCGGGAATTCGCCATGCTGTGAGTTGGCCGAATATGCCCAAGTCATATGCCATACCACTTCGGCCTGTGGTTGTGTGGCCTTGACTATCTCAATCAGCTTGCCGAGGTATGGGGTGTAGCTGTCGTAGATGCCCGACACACCGGATGCCTGTTGCAGCGTGATAATATCCCACTTGCCCATAGCCAAAGCGTGTTGCATGCTTACCGGATGTTGCTGAGTCCAGCGATTTTCACCCGCTTTCGAGTGGTAGAACATGTAAGATGCCTCGTTGCGCTCGTAAAAACCCACATGCTGTTGCAGTGTGCAACCGCCCACATATAGGCGAGCCAACTCGACATTCTTTACACCCAAATTCTCCAGCAGGGCCGGCAAATGCTCCATGCCGTCGTCCGAAAAACTATTTCCAATAGCCAAAATGCGAAGTATTCCGTCATCGTGCTTATGTGCTGTGGCGGGTGTGGCAAGCAACAGTATCATTGCAATGCCCAATGTGAGGGATATGATTTTTTTCATCGTATGTAGTTTTAGTAGAAGTTGTCGTACATCGACTGGCTCTTCTCGTACTTCAAGTCTTGCAGTGATGCGGCTTTAACTCCGATGTGGAAGCTCCAGCTCTTATAGTGTCCGAATGGTATCCACGAGAAGGACATCTGCCAGCAGTGCAAATCTCGCGTGATGGTGACAGCCGAGGTGGTCAGCTTCTTCTTTGTGAGGTCGAAACCTCCCGTGAGTGTTGCCGACATCTTCTCCGAGAAGGTGACGCTGCCATTGAAACCCAAAGTCTGGGTGATGTTGCGTTTGACTCCTGTGGTGCCGTTGTTGACATAGCTCACCGAGTAGTTGATGTTGTAGTTGAATCCAAAGTTCCACGGCAGCGAGAAGTCGTAATACATCTGCGACATGTATTGCCTTCGCAGTGTCGGGTCCATAGTGCCATATGGGTCGTAGAATGGATTCATATACTCGGGAGGTATGCTGTTGATGTCGTTTATAGCCGGCTGTGACGAGTTGCGTGATTTGAATGTATAGCCGAAACTCCAGCCGGTGTTTGTAATACGACCCAAATTGCCACGACTCCATGTGAGTTTGTTGTAGCGCTTACCCTCGGGTGTTACCTCGTAGGGGTCCAAAGTCGCACGCAGGTTGATTCCGAAATTGTTGGAAATGGTTGTGCGCAGCGAAATCGACAGAGGCGATAGACGCATAGAGTCGGCCAGGAAGTTATATGAGCCGCTGATGCTCAGCTGGTCGATAAGCTTCAGTTTCTTCAAACCCGAAGTGTCGCGCTTGCTCGCAACCTTGGCCTCCAAACTCTGCGAAAGCGAGAAGTTGAGCGACATACTCTTGCCCGAAGGGGGTACTCCGTAGGCGTTGTCGGTAAATGGCGAATATACCGTGGCGCGACCCGTGGAGTCGGCTTGCACGGTCTTGTAGAATCCGTATTTCTGGCGACTGAAGTCGGGGGCATACGAGAAACTGATAGATGGAGTTATGGTATGTCGCAAGCCCTGCAATTTCATGCTCTTGTATTTCTCCTTAACCTGCCATGTACCGTAAATCGTAGTAGACATAGATACCGCAGCGTTGTAGTTGTACAGGCGGTAGAAACCATATTCGGGGTCTAACTTCTCCAGTTGATTTGTCTCTTCGTTCCACTGCTGCTCAACCTTCTTGAAATACCAACGCTCGGTGTAGTTCATCGAGGGTGTGATGTTGATATAGTTCAGAGCATTGAACGAAGCCTGAATGGGTATGTTGTGCTGGATACCGTTCTTCATGTTGTCGAAGGTCTCGCGCTCAAACAGAGTGCTCTCCTTGGCATTTATCGAGTTGGTCATCTTACCCGAATAGCTCATCGAAATCTTCTCATACCAGCGGTCCTTACCCATCTTAATCTTGCGCTTTAGGGGGAAGAACTTTGCCACATTGAACGAAATATTCGGCAGCGTTGCCGAGATAGCCTGCGTTTGCGAGTTCTGTGATATGGCCATATTCATCGAGAATGAGAATGGCGTACCCGCCCAATTCTTCGAGTATGAGATTGAAGAGTTGGTCTGCGTCGAGAGCATGTCGTTGAGGTTTGTGGCCGAATATTTGCTATATCCGCTCGACGAAAGGTTTACCGAGGCCGAGAATGTCGAACCGGGATTTGCCTTGGGGTCCTGTGAGTGTGTCCATTGCAATTGGAATGTGTTGGCCGACATGAAGTCGGCATCGCCCTTACTTCCCGACTTTACATTGGCGTAATTGAAGTTGAGGTTGCCCGTATATTTGTAACGCTTCATGTAGCGAGCCACGGCACTTGCCTCCCATGAGCCTAAGGTGTAAAAACCTCCGGTGAGTGTAATGTCCATATGGTTGCTAACCACGAAGTAGTAGCCCAGGCCGCGCATAAAGAATCCGCGCCTTGCCTCCTCGCCATACGAAGGCATCAAGATACCCGATTTGGGTCCGAGGTTTATGGGGAAGAATGCCTCCGGCAGACCGAGGAACGGAATATGCACATCCTCGATGACAAGGTGTCCGGGACCCATAATCGCCTTCTTGCCGGGGATAACCTTGATTTTGCTGGCATCGTAGTAGAAGTGCGGGTGGTCGGTATGGTCGCAAGTGGTGTACATACCGCCAGCGATATGTACCGTATTGTCGGGCATCTTCTTTACTCTTTCGCCTATCAGCCAACCATCGCCCTGCTGTGTGGCAATACCGTCAATCTTGGCCTTCTGCGAAGTGATGTTGTAGGTGATGGTATCCATGTTAAGGACACTTCCGCCCTCGGTGAATGTGGGACGATTGATTTTCACCTCGCCGTTTACCGTATCGGTACTTCCGTAGGCGTAGATATTCTTCGAGTTAAGGTCGATGTCCATAAAATCGGCCTTTAGGTTGAAGTTACCGTAGGTCACATCGCCCTGAGTGTATAAATAAACCCTCTTTGTGCGAAGGTCGTAGTAGAGCGAATCCATCGCTTTACCCGAGATGGGTTTGTCGATAGCCGAAGAGCCCTGGCTGCGTGCAGAGTCCGATTCTGCGATTATCATCTCGTGGATGTCTTGCTGAATCTCGCTCAGCATTGCCGAGTCGGCCGGCGTGATATATTGCACGCTGTCGTCGTGCGGCTGCTCTTGCTCTTGCGAGGTGCGGCGACGCTCGTCACGGTTGCGGCGACGCTCACGCTCCTCGCGTTCGTTGCGACGAGGGGTGGAGTCACCGGTTACTTGCTGCAAAATAGTGTCTTGATGCGGTGCAATAGATGATATGGCACGCATTACAGGCGCAAATCCGAATACGAATTGCGTAAATAGTAACACAATGGCTACCGAAAGGAGATATTTAATCTTAAAATTGCCCAAAATTTCCAAATTTTTTCGTAACTTTGCCGACAAGTCGGCAAAACGATACGATGAGTAAGTTTTAATTACCTACGCACGCGTATTTTAACCGACAAATATAGCGTTTTTTATGGAATATGACCAATAATTAGACATAAATTTAAGATGAAGTGTCGGGTTTTTCATATATTGTTAGTTCTCGTGCTCGTGATGTGCGGGTGGGATGTGTGGGCGCAAACCAACGCAGAAGACACATTTGTTGTGGTCATTGATGCGGGACATGGCGGTCGTGCGTTCCCCGGAGCCACATACGGCGGCGTTATGGAGAAGGATATTAATCTTGCCGTGGCGCTGAAACTCGGTGCGCTGATAGAGAAGGAGTTGCCACATATTAAGGTTGTCTATACCCGTAAGACCGACACAGCCTTGGGTGCTACGCTGAATGAGGATTTGACGGCGCGTGCCAATATAGCCAATAGGGCCGGGGGTGATTTCTTTATTTCGATTCATGCAAATGCCGCTACAAAGAGCTCGGTCTATGGTCCCGAAACCCTTATTATGGGTGAGAGCGAGAAGGAGACTCGTTATAACGAGAGTGCGCTGTATAACAACAACAAGGAGGAACTTATTGATATGTCGGACGAGAATACGGCAGCCATGGTAAGGGCTTATATCCAAAATTTGCAGTTCACCTATGGCGAGTATAGCGAGATGATGGCCCGAATCATGCAGTCGCAATATTCGAAGGGTGGCCGAAATGCCCGCAAGACCCGCCGTCAGTTGCTCAAAGTGCTGTATGCCACCGATATGCCGAGTGTCTTGACCGAGTTGGGATTTATGACCAATCCGCAGGAGTTGGCCTACATGAAGTCGCAAAAGGGTCAGAATGAACTTGCACGAATGTTGTTTAACTCGGTCAAAGAGTATGTGGGGTATATTGAGCGCATGTCGGGAAAGAGTTTTTCTGCCGCTGCGGCAAATGGTGTGACTTCGCAGCAAGGCGCAACTTCGACCCCGAAATCATCATCTGCCGAGGCTCAGAAATCGGCAACCAACACTTCGAAAAATGGCTCTAATTCAGCATCTCAGCAATCTGCGCAAAGCGGTGTAAATGGGGGCTCTTCGCCATCTCAAAATAGCGGTGC
Organism: Alistipes sp.; assembly: GCA_045125895.1. GTDB lineage: Bacteria > Bacteroidota > Bacteroidia > Bacteroidales > Rikenellaceae > Alistipes. Next base: position 65,496 of record JBGVNT010000001.1, on the reverse strand, counting down.
AAAGGGTGCTGCGGCCAAACTTTCGACAGGTTATACAATCCAACTTATGGCTTCGCCGAATGTCGTTAATGCGAATGATTCGCAGTTTAAGAGTTATCGGGGTAAGGTGCGTCGCTTGGAGGGTGCCGGAGCCTCAAAATATAAATATTGCTATGGCGAATTTGCTACTCGCCAGGAGGCCCAAGCTCAATTGAGCGCGGTAAGAAAGAGTTTTAAGGATGCCTTTATTGTGTGTTACAGCGGAGGCAAAATAGTGAAATAAACAGAGTTTTAGGATATGAAAAGAGAGGTTAAGGTTGGCATTTTTGCCGTTTTGGTATTGTTGGTAGGATGGGGCGTTATCCGTTATCTTAAGGGCGCTGAGATTTTTAGTAAGACTTGTACATATTATGCCTATTATGAGCAGGTTGGAGGTATTCAGCCGGCATCACGCGTGGTGGTGAATGGTGTGAAAGTCGGTTCGGTGACTCGCGTTTCGCTGAATGAGGACCCTACAAAGGGTGTTGAATTGGAGCTCTCGATTGAGAAACGATATGCCATCCCTGTAGATTCAAAGGCCAAAATCTTCACCGATGGACTAATGGGCGGCAAGGCTGTGGAGATTATATATGGTAAATCGTCGGAGTTTATTCCGGACGAAGGCACTATTACCACCGAGGTGAGTCCCGACCTTTTTGAAATGGCGGGTTCTGAACTCGGGGCATTGAAAGAGCAACTTTCTGAGGTTGTGGAGAAACTCACCAAGACGCTCGATGGTGTGAATACGCTTATTGAGGCGAATTCGGAGTCGCTTACAAGCATAATTGCCAATGTGGATGGTGTTACGGAAAATATTAACACTATGCTGGCAAGTGAAAAAGATGATTTGCAGCAGGCGCTATCGTCGCTCGCGGCTTTTTCGAAGAGCTTGGGTGACAATGCCGGTGAAATCGACTCCATGATTGACAATTTGTCAAAGTTCTCGGCTCAGTTGTCTGAGGCTAATTTGGTGGCAGAACTTGAGGGTGTGATGTCGCAGGTCGAGGAGGCTTTGTCGGCGATGAATAGCGTCGAGGGCAGTGTCGGCAAGCTGCTGCGCGATACGGAGCTTTACGATAATCTGACTTTAGCGAGCGATAATTTGTCGGTTTTGCTGGCAGATTTGAAGGCTAATCCAAGTCGATATATCAATGTGTCGGTATTGGGCAGCAATCCTTATAAGAAAGTAGATAGAGTAAAGGCTAAAGCCGAGAAGAAGACTATTAAGCGGGAGATGAAAGATGCCGAGGATGCGGCAAAAGCGGCTAAGAAGAATAAATAAGAGAGAGTAATTTAGAGATGATATATCCTGCGAATTTTGAGCAGAAGATAGGTTTTGACCGTCTTCGAAGTCAAGTGGCTGCCTTGTGCAGCATGCAGGCTGCAAAACAGCTTATCGAGGCGGAGAGTTTTTCCGCCTCGCGGGCTACAATTGAGTTGCGTCAAGATATAGCCGATGAGATGCGCGTGATGCTGATGCTCGACAGCGATGCTCCGCGTGACGAGTATCCCGACATGGAGGGTGTCATGGCGAAGCTTGGCGTCGAGGGTACATTCCTCGATTGCGAGGAGGTTAGCGTGTTGCGTTTGGCGTTGACGGCTGTGGGTAATATGGTAGGTTTTGTGATGGGACGCAAGGCTGAGCAGTATCCCCGCCTCAGGCAGCGTAGCGAGCGAGTATGCGTTTTCCCCGATATAATTCGTCGTATAAATCAGATTATCGACGACGAGGGTGTGATGCGCGACGGTGCTTCACCCGAGCTGCTTATGATTCGCCGCACAATCCGCGAGCATGAGGGGCAGGTCGCCAAGCGTTTGCAGCAGGTGTTGAATAATGCGAAAAAGGCGGGCGTTGTGGATGCCGAGGCTATGATTTCGATTCGTGACGGCAGGGCTGTAATTCCCGTTTCGGCTGGAAATAAGCGTAAGTTGAACGGCTTTATTCACGACGAGTCGGCTACGGGTAAAACTTTCTACATCGAGCCCGTAGAGGTGGTGGAATTGAACAACCAGCTCAAAGAATTGGAGTATGCCGAGCGTCGCGAAGTGGTGCGCATCTTGACCGAATTTACCGAGTCGCTTATGCCTGACGCCGAGCCGATTGCCGCAGCAGGGGAGTACCTTGCCGAGATGGATGCCATCAGGGCAAAGGCGCGTTGGGCTATTGAGAATGGCGCAGGTAAGCCTATTGTTTCAACCGATGACAGGTTGGTGTTGCGTAGGGCGTTTCATCCTTTGCTGGCGCAAACCTTAAAACGCGAGAAGAAGGAGTTGGTGCCGCTCGATATGCAACTCGATAAGGAGAAGCATATTTTGGTTATTTCGGGCCCCAATGCCGGTGGTAAGTCGGTCTGCCTGAAGACGGCGGGCATTGTGCAGTATATGTTCCAATGCGGATTCCCCGTAACGGCTGCCGAGACGAGCGAATTGCCTATATTCGAGAGTATCTGCATAGATATTGGCGATGAGCAGTCGATGGATAACGACCTGTCGACCTATTCGTCGCACCTACTGAATATGAAGTCGATGTTGCAGGCCGCATCGCCACGCACATTTGTCCTGATAGACGAGTTCGGCTCGGGAACGGAGCCTGTTATAGGTGGTGCAATTGCCGAGGCTATCTTGGAGCGTTTGTTAGAGCGTGGTTGTTATGGAGTAATCACCACTCACTACTCTAATATAAAATATTATGCAACGGGCACCGAAGGCATAGCCAATGGCGCCATGATGTTCGATGTGCAGAATATCCGCCCACTCTTTAAGTTGGAGCAGGGCAAGCCGGGAAGTTCGTTTGCCATAGAGATTGCCCGCAAAACGGGCCTGCCCGAGGATATTATCCGCAAGGCGAGCGATAAGGCGGGTAGTGACCATATAAATCTGGAGCGTCAGCTGCGCGAGATTGCGCGCGATAGGCACTATTGGTCGCAGAAGCGCGATAGAATACGCCTCACCGACCGCAAGGTCGAGGAGCTGGAGAGCAGCTATACCGAGCAACTTGCCCGCATCAAGGAGGAGCGCCGCGAGATTCTCGGCAAGGCCAAAGAGGAGGCTCAGCGCTTGGTGGCGGATGCTAATCGCCAGATTGAGAATACAATCCGCACAATCAAGGAGGCGCAAGCCGAGAAGGAACTCACTCGTTTGGCGCGTAAGGAGTTGGAGGAGTTCAAGGCGGCGGTCGATAGTGTCGAATCGTCGTTCGATGGCGAAAAGGTTGAGCGAGAAATGGAGCGCCTGATGCGTCGCAAGGCTCGTCGCGAGGAGGGTAAGAAGCGCCGTGGCGAAGCTAAGGTTGAGGATGCTCCGCAGCCCGTGAAGGTTGTAAAACCCATTGAAGTTGGCTCGAAGGTCAGAATTGAGGGCCAGCAGATACCCGGCGTGGTGCAGAGCATCAAGGGCAGGAAGGCACAAGTGGCTTTCGGTCAGATTTTGACGATGGTCGACAAGGATAAACTCGAAGTGGTGTCGAATGCCGAGTACAAGAAGAGCGTGCAACCCTCGCAACCTCGTACGGTTTTGTCGGTCGATATTTCTACGCGCAAACTCAACTTTAAGGATAGCGTAGATGTGCGCGGTATGCGAGCCGTCGAAGCTTTGGAGGTGGTGCAGGATTTGGTCGACGATGCCCTGATGGTGGGTGTCGGCGGCGTGACGATTCTGCATGGTAAGGGCACAGGAGCTTTGAAGGAGGAGATACGCCGTTATTTGCGTTCGTTGCCCGCGGTAGAGTCGGCCAAGGATGAGCACGCCGACAGAGGTGGTGCGGGTATTACTGTGGTGAGATTTAATAGCGATATTTAATAGTAGGATGAGATACCGATTGTCGGAAATAGCCACCATTTGTGGTGTAGAGCATATTGGAGCCGATGTCGAAGTTTGCGAGGTCGTGGTGGATTCACGCAGTCATGCCTTCGGCCAAGGGGCTATGTTTGTTGCTATTTGTGGCCAGGCACACGATGCTCATGAATTTATTGGTGAGATGTATGCCCGAGGCTTGAGGGCCTTTATTATTGAGCGGGATATAAATACTGAGCTCTATCCCGAGGCGGGATTTGTGCGTGTGGATAATTCATTGGAGGCGTTGCAGTTGCTTGCTGCCGAGCATCGCGCTGCGTTTAGGGGTAAGGTCGTCGGCATTACAGGCTCTTATGGCAAAACGATTGTCAAGGAGTGGATTGCCGGAGCGTTATCTAAGGGAGTGAAGTTTTTTGCCTCACCCATGAGTTATAATTCGCAGTTGGGCGTGGCTCTGTCGCTGCTGATGATGGAGGGTGACGAGGAGTTGGCCCTTATCGAGGCAGGTATATCTCAAAAGGGAGAAATGGAGCGTCTGGAGCGTATGATACGCCCCGATATTGTGGTGTTTACCTCGATTGGCGAGGCGCATCGTCATAATTTTGCTACGGAGGAGGCGTTGATTGCCGAAAAACTGCTTTTGGCCCGCAATGCCCGACAACTTATCTATCATAGCGGTTATCCTCAGATTGCCGAGGTTGCACGGCATATGGCTTTGGATTGCGAAATAAAGGATGCGGCCATGGACGACCGTTCGATTTCGTCGCATGATGTCGCCGCTGTAAATATGGCACTCGTAAGGTGTTTGTGTCGCGAGGTCGGATATGACGCCGGAAAGGTGGATGATTTGTCGATGCGCATGGAGGTTAAGGAGGGTGTGGGCTCTTCTACGCTGATATTCGACTCCTATAATTCGGATTTGAATGCCTTGGCCTTGGCTTTGGATACGCTGCGAAATGTTGCACTTGGTGGAAAAACTTTAGCCATAATAACCAACATGAATCGCTGTGGCGAGAGTGTCGAGGAGTATAATCGTCGTTTGGCGGCTTTGATTTCGGGTGCCGATGTTGGTGAAGTGATATATGTGGGAGAGGCTTCAGGATTAACGGTTGATATGCTGGCGTGCCCGCTTCGAATCTTCCAAAGCGAGGAAGAACTCTTGCGAGAAATGAAGACTTCGGATATTGCCGGTCGCACGATTCTGCTGAAGGGAAATCGTCAAAATCCGCTGCGTCGCGTGTGTCATCGCTTGGAGTGTAAGAGCCATACTACGGTCTTGGAGGTTAATTTGGATGCCATGTCACATAACCTTCGCTATTTCAGGCGTTTTATGCCCAAGAATCACCGCGTGGTGGCAATGGTTAAGGCCCACTCCTATGGTACGGGCGATGTCGAGGTAGCTCAACTGCTTCAGCGCCAGGGTGTAGCTTATTTGGCTGTGGCATTTGCCGATGAGGGCGTTGTGTTGCGCGAGAAGGGTATTACGATGCCCGTTTTGGTGCTGAATGCCGATGCCGAGAGCTTCGATAAAATGGTGGCCTATAATTTAGAGCCCGAGATTTACAGCCTACATTCGCTCGAGGATTTTATCCAAAGCGTCGAGAGCTATGGCGTGAAAGATTATCCCATTCATATAAAATTTGATACAGGCATGCACCGTTTGGGCTTTATTGAAGAGGAGTTGCCCGAACTTATAGCGCGCCTAAAGTCATGTGATAGTATAAAAGTTGCTTCGGCATTTGCGCATCTGGCATGTGCCGATATGCCCGAGGAGGATGAGTTTACCAAAGAGCAAATAGCACGCTTTGATAAGATGAGCGGAGCATTAGCTGCGGCCTTACCATATAATATAATTCGCCATACGGCCAACTCTGCTGCCATAGAGCGTTTCCCCGAGGCACATTTCGACATGTGCCGCTTGGGCTTGGGACTTTATGGCTATGGCTATCGCCATAACGAGGAGCTGCAACCTGTGGCGACACTTAAGACCCGCATCGTGCAGTTAAGGCAGCGCCGAGCAGGCGATACCATTGGCTATGGCCGCAGTGAGGCACTTAAGTGCGACAGCTTGGTGGCGACAATTCCCATAGGTTATGCCGACGGCTTGGACCGCCATCTGGGTAATGGCCGTTGGGAGATGGTAGTTAGGGGGCGCAAAGCCGCAACCATAGGTCGAATATGTATGGATAGCTGCATGATAGATGTGACTGGCATAGAAGGCGTTATGGAGGGTGACGAGGTTACGATTTTCTCGCCCGCGGCGGGCAACAGCCCCGAGGATATGGCGGAGGTGCTGGGTACAATCTCATATGAGGTAATATCGACTATTGCTGCGCGTGTTAAACGAATATATGTCAGGGAGTAATGGCAAAGGGTGTTCTATATATGATTCCGTGTCCGATTTCGGACTCTACGGCGGTTTATGATGTTGTGCCGGAGACTAATCGCGAGGTTATAAATTCGTTGGATTATTTCATTGTCGAAAATGTGCGTTCGGCGCGCAGATTTCTCTCAAAGGTGGGTATCGAGCGAAAGATTGACGACTTGGAGTTTGTCGAACTGAATGAACATACTCGTGAGGGCGTGGCTGTCGAGGCTATGGTGCGCCCGATTTTGGAGGGACGCTCGGCGGGTGTTATCTCGGAGGCGGGAGTGCCGGGGGTTGCCGACCCCGGAGCGCTGGTTGCCGAGGCTTGTCATCGCCGAGGTATTCGCGTGATTCCGTTGGTGGGGCCCTCGTCTATCCTGCTTGCCATGATGGCATCGGGACTTAACGGACAGTCGTTTGCATTTAATGGTTATCTACCCGTTAAACCGCCCGAAAGGGCCAAGGCTATAAAGACATTTGAGCGCAGAACGCAGGTGGAGCATCAGTCGCAGATTTTTATCGAAGCACCCTACCGCAATGTGAAGCTTGTGGAGCAGATGCTTGCGATGCTCTCTCCGACAACGCGACTCACTATCGCTTGCGATATAACCTCGCCCGACGAGATTATCATAACGCGACGGGTGGAGCAGTGGCGTAAGGAGGGCGTGCCCGATATTGCCAAACGACCGACCATATTTATTATAGGGTAGGGCTTGGGCATATAATTTGCGCAATAAATAATAGAGAATGTGAAAAATATTTAGATATGACAAAGGAAAAAGTTAGTAATCAGGAAATTAATGAGCAGGATGGCTTCCGCGACGGAGATGTTGAACCATCGTGCGAGGGTCAGTCATGTGCCAATGTGGCAGATGAGGAGCAGTCTTCGACTGACACAATGGCAGAGGAGAAGGCAGACGAGGCAAATGAATTTGTAGAGCCTTCGCAGGAGGAGGTGATAGCCATCTGGCGCGATAAGTATATGCGTTTGCAGGCGGAGTTTGACAACTATCGCAAGCGTACTTTGCGCGAGAAGATGGATATGGTCGCTACGGCAGGAGCCGATGTGTTGAAGGTCATGCTTACGGTGTTGGATGATATGCACCGCGCAGTTGCTGCTTCGGAGAAGAGCGACGACTTTGCAGCTCTGCGAGAGGGCGAGAAACTTGTGTTGCAGAAGTTCGAGGAGGCTTTGCGTCAGAAGAATGTAACCGAAATAGATGCCCTCGATAAGGAGTTTAACCCCGATTTCCATGAGGCTGTGGCTCGATTTGCCGCCGGCGAAGATAAGAAGGGCTTGGTTATAGATGTGGTGCAGCGCGGCTATATGTTGGGTGACAAGGTGTTGCGCTACGCAAAGGTGGTTGTTGGCGAGTAGTTTTGCCTGAATATTTTATTGAGCAATGTCAGAAAAACGAGATTATTATGAGGTGTTAGGCGTTGAGCGCAACGCCAATGCCGATGAGATAAAAAAGGCATACCGCAAGGCTGCCATAAAGTATCACCCCGATAAGAATCCGGGTGATAAGGAGGCCGAGGATAAGTTCAAGGAGGCTGCCGAGGCTTACGATGTGTTGTCGAACCCCGACAAGCGTGCACGCTATGACCAGTTTGGTCACGCCGGCATGAGCGGAGCTGCGGGTGGCGGCTTCGGAGGTGGTGGCTTCGGCGGAGGATTCTCTATGGAGGACATCTTCTCGCAGTTTGGCGATATCTTTGGAGGTCATTTCGGTGGCTTTGGCGGAGGTGGTCGCAGCGGTGGCCGCAGGGTAAACCGTGGCTCGGATATTCGTGTAAAGGTGAAACTTACACTTGCCGAGATTGCAAATGGTACGACCAAAAAACTGAAGATAAACAAGACCGTAGCCTGTGATAAGTGTGGCGGTACGGGAGCAAAGGACTCTTCGTCGTATAGCACCTGCTCTACATGTAACGGCTCGGGCTATGTTACGCGTGTCGAAAATACCTTCTTTGGCCGCATGCAGACTCAAGGCGTATGTCCTACATGTGGTGGTGAGGGTAAGATTATCACCGCCAAGTGCGATAAATGTGGCGGTAATGGTACCGTGCGAGGCGAGGAGGTTGTCGAGATAAAGATTCCTGCCGGCGTGGGCGAAGGTATGGCCGTAACGGTGTCGGGTAAGGGTAATGCCGCCCAGCGAGGTGGTGTGAATGGCGACCTGTTGGTTATGATTGAGGAGGAGCGCAATCCCGAGCTGGTACGCGACGGAAATGATTTGATTCACAACCTTAATCTGACGGTTACAACCGCAATTTTAGGTGGTGAGGTCGAGGTTCCGACTATCGAGGGCCGTGTGAAGATTAAGATTGCTCCGGGTACACATGCCGGTAAGGTGTTGCGACTCAGGGGTAAGGGCTTGCCCGAGGTAAATGGTTATGGCCGTGGCGATATACTTATCGTTGTGGATATTACCATCCCCGATTCGCTCAACAGCGAGGAGCGTAAGTTGGTCGAGAAACTCTCGGAGCAGACTCATTTCAAGAAGGCGGAGAGCGTCGAGAAGCAGAATATCTTCGAGCGTATGCGTAACTTCTTTAGATAACGATTAACCTATAACGATAGAATAATATGGGATTCTTTTCTCCTTACAAGCGACACGCGAATGAGTTTTCGTACACACCCCGCTATTACGACCCCGAAAAGGAGGCGCGCGAGCAGCGTCGTGCCGAATTACGCGGCGAGCGCTCGGACGATAAGGGTGAGTATACCCCCGGAAAGTATATCCGCACTCAGCGAGAGGCGCGCGCGCATAGTCGCGCACAGCGCAAGAGTAGCGGTTTTGGCGGAGGAACTTTGCGTCTGGTGACATTGGCAATAGTCATGTTGCTGGTCTTTTTGTTTGTGTATGTATTGGTGCCGCGCATCGGTGCAATAGTCGATATGGCCGGCACTACACCTACTCCCAAGGAGAACCTGCGCGAGGAGTTTGACCCATATGCTCCACTCATTATCGTGCCTAACGATTATGTCGAGGGTGAGGAGTTGGAGATAATAGAATAACCGTAGAGCCTGTAACCCAAAATATTATGGAGGAGAATAGAATACATCTGTTGCCGGAGATTGTTGCCAATCAGATTGCTGCCGGAGAGGTTGTGGATAATCCGTCGTCTGCCATTAAGGAGATGATGGAGAATGCCATTGATGCCGGAGCCACATCGGTGACGGTGAATTTCCGTAATGCGGGTTTGGAGCTAATTCAGGTTATTGATAATGGTTGCGGAATGTCACCCATAGATGCCCGCATGGCATTCGATAGGCACGCAACGAGCAAGATACGCGATTTTGACGATGTGTATCGTCTGCAGACCTTCGGATTCCGCGGCGAGGCATTGGCTTCGATTGCCGCTGTGGCGCAGGTGGAACTGCGTACGCGCAAGGAGGGTGACGAAGTGGGTACGGTTACGATAGTGAATGGCGGAGAGTTTATCTCGCAGACTCCCACGATGTGCCCCGTAGGTTCGCAGTTTATGGTGCGCAACTTGTTCTATACAGCTCCGGCGCGCCGCAAGTTCGCATCCGACAAGGCGAAGATGGTGACCGAAATTAAAAAGGTTTTCCGTCAGGTGGCGCTGTGTAACCCAAAGGTGAAGTGCGAACTCATGTCGAATGATATGGCAATTATGACATTGCCCGCAGCATCACTCTCGGAGCGTATTATAGATGTCGTAGGTCGTCATATAAAGACCAACCTGCTGGAAGTGTCGGTCGATACCTCGCTGGTTAAGATTTCCGGCTATGTGGGACGCCCTGCGGCGGCAAAGCAGAAGAATAACGAGCAATACCTCTTTGTGAATGGGCGCTATTTCCGTTCGCCCCAGATTTATCGTTCGATAATGAAGGCATACGAAAAGCTTATTCCCGAGAATTGCTCACCTTCATATTTCCTTTATCTGACGGTCGAACCCGACCGCGTGGATGTGAATGTGTCGCCACATAAGACCGAAGTGAGGTTTGCCGATGCCGAGGACCTTTATCAGATTATAACCTCGGCAATTCGCAGCACACTTGCCAAAAGCGGAAGTGTTGCAATGATGGACTTCGATAATCGCATGTCGGTCGATATTCCGGTGCTGAATTCGGGAGCATTGATTTATGATGAGCCTCGCTCATCGTCGGGCAATGCCTACAACCCGTTCGACGAGGGTTACGCTACCGAACTTGACCCCAATATGAAGGTCGATATGTCGGCCTACGATGTCCCGTATGAGGATGATTCTTCACCCATGTCGCAACCTTCGACTCGAAATTCGGGAACTTCGAGCCTTAAAGATGTTTCGTGGGGGCAACTCGGTGCAATGAATGATTTTTCCATAGAACAGGGAGCGGGATGTGAGCCTCAGTACGAGGAATTTGCCTCGAGTGCTATTGCCGGAGAGGAGCAGAGTGCATTGGAGTTTATCCCCTCGGCAATAGATGGTCAGCAGCGCTTGGTGGAGGAGCCCTCGCTCTGGTTTGGTGATGTATTTACTGCGGTAAACGGTATGGCTATCGCCCAGAGCAACGGTCGCGTGATGGTGGTGGATTTGCGCCGCGCGAAGGAGCGTATCCTCTACGACTCATATATGGCGGCATTGGGGCATGGCAGCTATGCTTCGCAGCAACTGCTCTTCCCTGAGAATTTGGAACTTTCGACGGATGATTTCACCCTGCTGCAGGAGCATTTGGAGGAGTTCGCGGCTTTGGGCTTTGATTTGCAGTTGGAGCGCAGTGGCAAGGTGCTGGTGTGTGGCGTTCCGGCCAATGTGGTTGGAGATAATGTCGACAGCCTGCTCTATGATTTACTGCGTGAGGTGGAGCAGAGTGGTGATGTCGTGGAGCGTATGCGCGAGAGTATGGCGCGCGTAATGGCTCAAAGTGCCAGCCGTAATGTGGGGCGAAATATCTCGACAGACGAGGCTGTGGCACTGCTCGGTCAGTTGTGCGAGTGCGAGAATTATAGTTTTTCACCTTCGGGTAAGGCTATTATGGCCGAACTTACGGCCGAGGAGTTGAGAGAAAAGTTAAATTAATTGAAGATGAATATTTTTGGTCAGACCCCTGTGGTGGTCAAAAACCTTATCATAGCAAACTGTGTGGTTCTGTTGGCTACCGAGTTATTGCCGTTTGGAGATTTGATAATCGAGCATTTTGCGCTTTTCAATGCTGAAAGCCCATTCTTCCGCTCATATCAGGTCTTTACCTACATGTTCCTGCATGGCGGAGTAAGCCATCTGTTCTTCAATATGTTTGCGCTGTGGATGTTTGGCCGTACTTTGGAGTATAGGTTGGGCTCGTCGCGTTTCTTGACCTATTATTTAGTTTGCGGTATAGGTGCTGCCCTGCTGCAACTCGGTGTCGGATATGCCGAGTATCACCACGCTTTGGCCGCAGGCTCTGTGTCGGCAATGCGCCTTTTGGGTATCCCTACGGTGGGTGCTTCGGGTGCGGTGTTTGGCCTGTTGCTGGCTTTTGGCGTACTCTATCCCAACCAGATTGTGGCATTGATATTTCCTCCTATAACGCTCAAGGCTAAATGGTTTGTGGTCGTGTATGGTGTACTCGAACTCGTTTTGGGAATCTCGGGTGCGCAATCAGGAGTTGCCCATTTTGCCCATTTGGGAGGTATGCTGTGGGGCTTTCTGCTGCTTTGGTGGTGGCGCCGCAAGGGTAAGCTTTATTTCTAAGCGTTAGTGGACTATGTCGGATTTATATAATAATCTATACGGCTCGCGCAAGAAGGAACGCAAATCGCCGTTTGCGGCTTTGGCGGATGCGATAGCTATGGTTGTGTCTATACCCGTGGTGCTATTGTTTCTGCTGTTGCTGTTTGTCCCGATTATTAATCCTAATTCGGCCGGCGTATTGTCTACTTTGGGTCTTATCGCTCCGTTTATCTATGCCTTGCTGTTTGCTCTGACGCTATATTGGTTGCTTAGGTGGCGATGGATGGCTGTCCCGATGGCGATTTTGTCGATAATCGGAATGTTCAGTCTTACGCTCTTTTTCCGACCCGAGGTAAAACGATATTACGACAAACAATACCCCCGCAATGCCATCAGGGTTTTGACCTATAATACGCGCAGCTTTATTGATGATGAAGGTGAGCGCTGTGTGGATTCGGTGGGAGCGATGATTCGGGCTATAAATCCCGATATTGTATGTTTTCAGGAGATGGGTTTCTCGGGTTTGGTGGATTCTGTGCTTCAACCTTTGAAGTATAAACCTCTGCCCAAATCTCTCTCACGAGTAAATCTTAGCCCGATGATTTATAGCCGTCATCCCATAGTGCGTGCTGAGCGTATTGATACGATGCGCAATTTGGCGTGGGCGGATGTGGTTATTCGCAAGGATACGATTCGGGTATTCAATGCTCACCTACATACTACGGCCATACGCCGCGATGAGGAGCGATATATCAAGAATCATCAATATTTGGAGGAGGATGGCGATATAGCTAAGTTGCGTAGCATCGTGGGGCGCTTGAGCGAGAATAACAAGCAGCGCTCGGTGCAGGTTGATACCATTGCCCGGATAATCGCAGCGTCGCCATATCCGGTTATTGTGTGTGGTGATTTTAACGATATTCCTATCTCGTATACCTATCGTCATATGAGCGAGGGGCTGAATGATGCGTTCCGAAGTGTAGGCCGAGGCTACTCCTCTACATATCGGGGATTCTTCGACCTGTTGCGCATAGATTATGTGCTATATGATGATAACTTCCTGCCGTTGGGTTATGATGTTCTTGATTCGTGGGTGTGGGCTGACCGCGTGCGTCGCCAAGATACCATTCGCGTAAGGAAATATGGCTACAACTTAAAAGTGGCATCCGGGGAGAGCGACCGAGGGCCTTATAAGGTCGATTATTCGGACCACTATCCCGTATTGGTACATTTGGAGATGAATAGATAAACTACTAATTCTTAGAGATTATGATACTTGATTCGTTGAAGAATAAGGAGCAGTATGTGTCGCTGCACCCTCGCTTTAAGCAGGTTTTTGACTATATCGACACACATGATTTGGCTGCGATGGAGCCGGGTCGTCACGATGTGGATGGCGATAATATTTTTGTTATGGTGCAGGAGTTGGAGTTGCGCCCCTTGGAGCAGGCCCGCTTGGAGCTGCACCGCAAGTATATTGATATCCAGCTCGTATTGCGTGGCGACGAGGAGGTATTTGGTTGGAGCGAGAAGAAGGATTGCCTGAAGCCCGAAGCGGAGTTCGATGAGGCGAAGGATATTCAACTCTTTGTCGATACTCCGCAATGCTTCTACACCGTTCGTGAGGGGCAGTTCTCGGTGCTTTATCCCGAGGATGGTCACGCTCCGATGCTTGGCAAGGGTAAGGTTAAGAAGTGCATATTCAAGATTTTAGCGTAAGGCGCAGCCTATATAAAACGAAAAAACGCAACTGAATTCAGTTGCGTTTTTTCGTGGTGCCCAGGACAAGACTCGAACTTGCACGAGCTAATGCTCACTACCCCCTCAAAGTAGCGTGTCTACCAACTTCACCACCTGGGCCTCTCCATCTTGGGGTGGGAATGTAACCCATATCCCCGAAAAGGTGTGCAAATATAGATAGATTTTAACAAACCGCAAAATTTTTTGGCATAAATCTATCATAAAAGTGAGTTTTGCCACCATATCTTGCGTTGAAATATGGCTTTTCAAAGCAAACACCTATATAAAAAACATGAGAACGATTTGCGCTAACAACACCCTGACGAACATCGACAACGGATATACCGTAGCGTAAGCCACTGAGGCGTGCTCTCCGGGAATGGTATCGTTGGCATAGTTCAGAGCCATAGGATTTGCCATTGCGCCGCACAGCATGCCGCAGGCCGAGCCGAAATCTACTCTCCACCAGCGCATAGCCAACACACCCACGATTAGGACAGGTACGAAGGTGATTAAAAATCCTAAGCCAATCCATACGGCACCTCGTGCGCTTACGGCCGTTTCGAAGAAGTCGCCTCCGGCACTTAAGCCCAAGCAGGCGAGGTATAACGACAGACCGAATGCTCGAAGCATAAGATTGGCACTGCGCGTAGCGTAAGTAATCAGGTGCATGCGTGGGCCATAGACACCCATCAAAATACCGATGATGATGGGTCCTCCCGCCAAGCCCAACTTCACAGGAGCCGAAATTCCCGGCAAAGCCAAAGGTATTGCTCCCAAAATAAGACCAACGGCCAAGCCTATGAAAATGGATGTCAGGTTGGGCTCGTTTAGCTCCTGCTCGGCATTTCCCAACACCTTTTCGACCTTCATAATGGCGCGCTCGCCACCCACAACGACCACACAGTCACCCATCTGCAATACCAAGTCGGGTGTGGCAAGCAGGGTTACGCCACTGCGATATATGCGGCTGATGTTGATGCCATAGCTGTTGCGCAGGCGCAGTGAGCCGAGTGTCTTGCCGTTTATCTCGGGCTTGGTAATGATGATTTGGCGCGACACGAGTTGGCTGTCAATCGAATTCCAGTCGACATTATCTTTGTTCCAGTCAATGCTCTCGCGTTTGCCAATCATGGCCTCAAGGGTGTCAATATCCTTACGCGATGTGACTATCAATACTCGGTCGCCCTCCAAGAGTTGTGTATCGTTCGATGGCAATATGACCTTGCCGTCGCGCCATAGGCGCGAAATTACAAACGGCACATGTACCCACTCGGCCAAGGTGTGCATATCGCGACCGAACACTCCGGGATTCTGGACATGCAGTGTCGCGATGAAGGTGTTGTTCACATGCTTGGCGTTGGGTGAAGCTATATCGGAGGGGCGTACCCACAATTTATTGATTAACAGGATTGCTAAAATCACACCTACAACACCCAAGGGGTAGGTTATCGCGCAACTGAGTGCCGGAGCCGAGGTCGGTAAGCCCATTTGCGTAAGCGTCTGCTGCGAAGCTCCAAGTGCCGGGGTGTTGGTCGTAGCACCACACAAGACTCCGACCATTTCGGGCAGAGGAATCTTTAGACCAAAGCTAAAGAGTAACGCCATGGCTGTGCCGAGGAGTATTACCACCATAGCACACGCATTCAATTTAATACCTCCCGAGCGGAATGTGCTGACAAATCCGGGACCTACCTGTACGCCGAGCGAGTAGACAAAAAGTGCCAAACCGAAACTCTCGGCAAACTGCAACATCTGGGCATCGATGGTTAAACCGAAGTGGCCCGCGATGATACCTGCGAAGAATATGAAGGTTACGCCAAGCGATATGCCCCAAATTCTAACCTTGCCAAATGTAAGGCCGACGGCGCAAATAATTGATATTACGATTACGGCCTGAAGCGCAGAGTGTGTATTAAACAATAAATCGAACATTGCAAAATTTGGTTATCTGAGGTTCATCTCATCGAACAGATAAGATGCTCCACCTATGCGGTCAATAGTAAAGAGTACATATCGAATATCTACCGAAATATTACGGCAAATCGTGGGGTCAAACTCAATGTCGCTCATCGTCGATAGCCATGTACGGTCAAAATTAATACCAATCAACTCCCCCTTGCCATTGATAACCGGAGAACCCGAGTTACCTCCCGAGGTGTGGTTCGTTGCGATAAATGCTACGGGAACGGTATAACGATTGCCAATCTTCTCGCCCCAGCGGCCATAATCCTTGCGGGCATAGATGTCGCGCAGGGTTTGAGGAATGTTGTAGTCATAGATTGCGGGGTTATCCTTTTCGATAATGCCATCGAGGGTCGATACGGGGTTGTGATACTCGCCGTCGGCATACTCATAGCCTGCAATCGAGCCGTAGGCTACGCGCAATGTGAAGTTTGCATCGGGGTAGAATGCTCGCTCCTTATCCCACTCGCGAAGTGCGCGCATGTAGGGGCGATACCACTTCTCGATGTCGGGAATATTACTCAGATTGCGTGGAATACCTCGGGGATAGTCGGTATCCTTGCCGAAAGCAAATATTTTAGCCAACTTCAAAACTGCATCCGCCTGAAGTTGCTCTACAGTAGCACTCTTCATCTTCTCGAGCGAAACGGAAGGCGAATTATCGTAGATGTAATCCACATAAGCCTCTATCGTACCGCCATATTTCGCTATCTCGGTGCGCAAAGCCTCGGGCACACGCTCCTCGGGGCAATAGCGCATAAAGCCGTTCAATACGCACTTTGTCAAGGCGCGGTCCACCTCGGCATCGTAATCCTTGTAGAAAGCCTCAATTTGCTCGGTTGGCTGAGGCATTTGAGCATTGAGAGCCGCAACCTTTGCAAGCTCTATGGTGCGACCTGTTTCGCTGAACAACTCGCCCATGTAGTACCAATCGTCGTGACGGTTATAAGCAGCCTTGAGCGAGTCCAGAAGATGTGCATACTCCGCTTTGTCGGCGGCCCACTCGGCGAAAGCCTTTTCGTAGGCGAGTTTCTTATCGACAGAGCCTAAACGCTTGATACCCAAAACTTCTCCCTGCCATTTCTTCCATGCGTTGGCTATACCGGCATGTTTTGCGGCATACTTGATGCGTATTGCGGCATCACGCTCCTGTGCCGCCGAGATAATGTCGAGGCGCTCGGTGCGCAGTGCAATCTTCATGGGGTCAGAAATCTCGGCAACATACTTTACAGCGTCGGATGTCACATACTCCTGAGTATTTGCAGGATAGCCATAAATCATCGTAAAGTCGCCCTCTTTAACTCCCTTGGTCGATACGGCAAAGTGGCGCGCCGGGCGATAAGGCTTATTATCCTTCGAGTAGCTGGCAGGTTTGTTGTTCTCGTCGGCATAAACGCGGAAAATCGAGAAGTCACCCGTATGGCGCGGCCAAATCCAGTTGTCGGTGTCACCACCAAACTTACCGATAGAGGATGGGGGAGTACCCACAAGGCGCACATCGCGGAATATCTCGTAAACGAACAGGAATTGCTGATTGCCATAGTACATTGGCTGTATTGAAGCCGAGTAACCGCCTGCGGCAGCTTCGGCGATAATATCTTTAGCCTCGACACCTGCGGCGATGCGCTCTGTTACATCCTCCATCTTCACCAATCGACGCACCGAAAGTCCCGGGCAAGGCAACTCCTCGTCGCGTGACATCGCCCAGAATCCATAGGTCAAATAGTCGTGCTCGATGCTCGACAGATTCTGTATCGCTCCATATCCGCAGTGATGGTTCGTAAGGAGCAGGCCCTCTTCCGAAACATACTCTCCGGTGCAACCGTTACCGAACAATACAACGGCGTCCTTCATCGAGGCTTGGTTGATTGAATAAATATCTTCTGCCGAGAGCTTGAAACCCTTCTGACGCATATCCTTGATGCGCGAGCCAATCAGGCTTGGCAGCCACATACCTTCGTCGGCTGATACTCCTAAAATGCTGAAGCAGAGTAATAGAGTGAGTGCAAATTTCTTCATACTATTTTTTTGTTGATATATTTTTAGCAAAAGTAGGCAAAAAGTGAGAAAATACCTATATTTGTAAAGTGGAAAAATTCAAAAACAATAAATAAGCTACTATTATGAAGAAAAATTTCTCGATTATCGTGGTATTGATGGCGATTCTTGTGTCGGCATGTTCTGCGCCACAGCATGTCAAAAACGAGTTGCGTGCTCCGGCATATCCGCTCATTACCATTGACCCTTACACCAGTGCATGGTCTACAACAGACCGCCTCTATGATGATAAGGTGCGCCATTGGACCGGTGCCGACTTTCCGTTGATGGGTACACTGCGTGTTGATGGCGAGTTGTATCGTTTTATGGGTGCCGAGGTTGTGCCTATGCAGCCCATTGCTCCTATGTCGTATGACAAGGATTGGGAGGGTGCTTATACCTTCAGTGAGCCTCAGAAGGGTTGGGAGCAGCCCGCGTTCAACGACCGCAAGTGGAAGCGCGGCGAGGCATCATTCGGAACCGACGGACAGCCCCATTTGCGTACAAAGTGGCTCACCGAGCATATCTGGGTGCGTCGTGAAATTGAGGTGGAGCCCGAAATGTTGCAGGGTGGAACTCTTTTTGTGAAGTATTCGCACGATGATACATTCCAGCTCTATTTCAATGGCCATAAGGTTGTTTCGACCCCATTTGAGTGGAAGGCCGACCAGTGGGTGGAGATTCCTGTCGAGATTGCAGCCACAGCCAAGAATGGTAAAATTGTCTTGGCGGCACATTGCCATAATCCTCAGGGCGGAGCATTGCTCGATATGGGCCTATATAAGCGCGAGGATGGCGCCAATATGATGTCGCAGACGGCTGTGCAGACCTCTGTCGATGTCCAGCCGACACGCACAATTTATGATTTTACTTGTGGTAATGTGGATTTGCGTTTGACCTTCACAGCTCCATTGCTTATGGAGGATTTGGAACTTATCTCGCGCCCCGTGAATTATATCTCGTATGAGGTTAAGTCGAACGACGGCAAGGAGCATGATGTCGATATCTATTTTGAGGCTGCGCAGGATTGGGCCCGTAATGCGTGGTATCAGGAGGCCGTGAGTGAGCGCCAAGAGGATGAACGCTTCAATTATGTGAAGTGTGGTACCGTAGAGCAGAATATCCTTGGCCGCAAGGGTGATAATGTCCGCATCGATTGGGGCTATTTCTATATGGCTGCCGATAAGGCAACGCATAACACCGCGGTGGGTGATAATATTGCTTTGCGTCGCGAGTTCGCTCAGGCGGGCGAGGTTGGCGCGCACAACGACGGCAAATATATGGCTGTAAGCTCGCATGTTGGTAAGGTTGGCAGTAAGTCGGTTGAGGATTATATCATGTTGGGCTACGACGATATTCGCTCGATTCGCTATTTCGAGGAGGATATTCGTCCATATTGGAATCGTAAGGGCGACAGCACAATCGAGCAGCAGTTTGCTTTGGCGGCGGATGATTATTCTGCGCTTAAGCGCCGTTGCGCGAAGTTTGATGCCGAGTTGATGGCCGAAACTGCCGCGGTTGGTGGTAAGGAGTACTCGGAGCTATGTGCATTGGCTTATCGTCAGGCCATTGCGGCTCACAAGCTTATCGAGACACCTTCGGGCGAGTTGGCATTCCTTTCAAAAGAGTGCTTCAGTAATGGTTCTATCGGTACTGTGGATGTGACTTATCCTTCATCTCCGTTGTTCCTCTATTATAACCCCGAATTGGCAAAGGCTTTGATTAACTTCATATTCTATTATGCCGAGAGCGGCAAGTGGACAAAGCCTTATCCGGCACACGACATCGGTACATATCCTTGGGGTAATGGCCAGACCTATGGTGGCGATATGCCTTTGGAGGAGAGTGGTAACATGTTGATTCTTACGGGTGCAATCTGCAAGATTGAGGGCTCGGCCGAATATGCGTTGAAGCATTGGGATGTCCTGACCACTTGGACCAATTACCTCGTAGAGTATGGAGGCGACCCCGAAAATCAGCTCTGCACAGACGATTTTGCAGGCCACTGGGCACGCAATGCTAACCTCTCGGCAAAGGCTATTGTAGGTATTGCCGCTTATGCCGATATGGCGCGTATGGCAGGCAAGAAGGATGTTGCCGAGGAGTATGAGGCTGTGGCTCGCAAGATGGCTGCCGAGTGGAAGCAGATGGCTGAGCAGGGCGACCATTATCGTTTGACTTTCAACGAGGGTGATACCTGGAGTCAGAAGTATAACTTAGTGTGGGATAAGATGTTGGGTTACAATGTATTTGATGCCGACATTACCACCAAGGAGGTTGCTTATTACCTGACAAAGCAGAATGAGTACGGTCTGCCTCTTGATTGCCGTAGAACTTATACCAAGTCGGATTGGATTGTGTGGAGTGCCACAATGGCGGAGTCGCAGGCCGATTTCGAGGTTTTGGTAAAGCCTGTGCATAAGTTTATGAACGAGACTGTGGACCGCATACCTATGACCGATTGGTATTACACCGATACCAAGCATCATGTGGGCTTCCGTGCCCGCTCGGTTGTGGGTGGCTATTATATCAAGCTCTTGTCGGAGTCGATGAAATAGTTGCAGGTCGTTGAGGCAAAATAAAACGGAATTATATAGTTTAGTGTTGCGCCTCAAAAAAGTATTAGATTCTCACGCATTTGTTTTTCCGTCACTCTGAGGGAGGCTGGCCGACCGTGAGAGTCCAAAAACAAATGCTCAGAATGACATTTAACAACACTAAACTATATAGCTCCGAAACAAAATCGGGACACTTGTTTGAAGTGTCCCGATTTTGTTTGTATGATACGAAGAATTACTTCTTCTCCTGCTGCTTTTTGCTGCGATTGGTATAGAGGAAGCGGCGAATCTTCTTCGACGGGGTCTTCTCGAACTCCTGCTCCTCCTCGACAACCTCCGAAATGCGCGAGAAACGGTTAACCTTAGAGTTGACATATTTGATGATGTCCTTCTTAAGCTCCTCCATGCGGTCATTCCACTCATCGACCTTCTTGTGCCACTCATCGCGGGTAATCTCCCACTTCTCCATGAGCTCCTCCTTCATCTTCTCGATGGCGTCGGTGTCGAAGTGTACCAAGGCCACCAATTGACCATCCTGCTCGGTTACGACAGACTCCGAAACAAAGACATGAGAGTTGAGTACCGACTCAATCTCCTCGGGGTAGATGTTCTCACCGCTGGGGCCCAGAATCATATTCTTCAAACGACCCTTGATGAAGATGTAGCCATCTTCGTCGATATATCCCAAGTCACCTGTGCGGAACCAGCCATCCTCGGTAAATACATCGGCCGTAGCCTCGGGATTTTTGTAGTAGCCCTGCATTACAGAGGGACTCTTTACGACAATCTCGCCCTGCTTGGTTTCGGGATTGATGTTATCGAGGCGAACCTCAACGCCCTTCATTGCTGGTCCTGTTGAGCCCAACTTTACGGCAGGTGAAATCTGGCCTGCCACCAAAGGTGCAGTCTCGGTTAGACCGTAGCCGATGGCGTAAGGAATCTTCGCCTCCTGCAAGAACTGCTCGACCTGCTCGTCGAGCTTCGCTCCTCCGATAAAGAGGCGTGCGCGACCACCAAACACCTTTGTAAGCTTCTTGCCTGCAATGCGGTGCAGGTAGCGACGCGTAAAGGCTGTGTTGTAGAGTGCGCGCCAGAACGCATTTGAGGTAAACTTTGCTAAAATCTGGCTGCGGTAAATCTTCTCGATAATGAGCGGCACGATAAGGAACGCTGTGGGGCGGGCCTTACGCAATGCCGGCATCAACACGCTCGGTGTGGGTGGTTTCTCGAGGTATGTTACCGTACCTCCCGTCGAGAAGATGTAAATCAGGCCCAACGAACACTCATAGGTGTGAGCCATAGGCAGAACCGATAGCATTGTATCCTCAGGACCAATAGGGTAGAGGTCGTAGAGCATGTGCATCTGCGATGCGAGGTTGCCATGGGTGAGCATTACACCCTTAGGTGTGGAAGTTGTACCCGAGGTGTAGATGATTGCAGCCAAATCCTCCGCTTTGGGAATGGCGGTCGAACCCTCAGCCTTTACGGTCTGAGAGATTACACCGAGGTTCTTGGTACGGATGATAATGTTTAGTTTTGCTGCGGTTTCTTTCGATAATTTAGTAAAGAGTTTGTCAGAAACGAGCAACGCTTTGGCTTCGGAGTGTTTGATAAGGATGTCCAAATCATTTCCGGTAAAGTCCGGAAGAATAGGTACTGCGACCATGCCTGCTGTAACAACGGCAAAATAGCAAACACCCCAGTTGGGCATGCTGCTACTCAGGATAACGACTTTGTCACCGGCATTCAATCCGGCGCCCACGAGCAAATCCTGAACCTCCTTAACTCGTTTCCCTACCTCCTTGAAACTAACATCTTCGCCACCGAACATTGTGAAGGCGGCTTTTTGTGAGAACTTTTCGATGCTGTTGTGGAAAAGTTCATACAAGGTGTTTAATGTTTTCATTCGAATAGGTTTAATTTCTTAAAAATATATTCGCGACGCGACAAATGTACTGAAAAATAGTGAAAAATCATTATTTTTGGGGTGAAATTACTCTATGATAGAATATTATCACATAAAAGCACTTGCCACAGAAGTAGGCTTTGACCTTTGTGGCGTCACTCCGGCACAACATCTTACTGCCGGGGAGAGGGGCTTTGAGGAGTGGTTAGCGCATGGCTATGCCTCGTCGCTCGACTATATGCACCGCAATCGGGAGAAGCGTTTCGATGTCCGAAAGC
Organism: Alistipes sp.; assembly: GCA_045125895.1. Taxonomy (GTDB): domain Bacteria; phylum Bacteroidota; class Bacteroidia; order Bacteroidales; family Rikenellaceae; genus Alistipes. The sequence continues at coordinate 43,170 of JBGVNT010000001.1, read as the reverse complement.
TGGTTGAGGGGGCCAAGAGTGTGGTGGTGTGCGCTGTGAATTACAAACTGAACTTTAGCGCGGAATACTACACTTCGAGCTGCACAAAAGTCGCCTCATACGCTTGTCGCAGGGATTATCACAAGAGCATAAAGAAGATGTTGCAGCAGATGCTCAAGTCGTTGCAGCAGCGTTATCCGCAGTTGCAGGGTAGGGCATTTGTCGATTCTGCGCCTATCTCCGAGAAGCAGTATGCCGTTGAGTCGGGCTTGGGTTGGATTGGCAGGCAGTCATTGCTTGTGACGCCGCAGTTCGGAAGTTTTGTGCTGTTGGGGGTGTTGGTATTAGATGATGTGACAGACTCATACGATAAACCATATGAGGGCGTGGGTTGTGGCGAGTGCCACCGCTGTGAGGAGGCTTGCCCGACGCATGCTATTATGGAGGGTCGGGGAATAGATACTTCGCGCTGTATATCGTGCCATACGATTGAGGCCGAGCCGCAAAATGAGCTGGATTTGAATGGTTGGATTTTCGGTTGCGATGATTGCCAGCGCTGTTGCCCCTATAATAAAAGCTCTGCGGAGTATAGCAATTCGCAATTCACTCCGCTCTTTAGCCCTGCCGAGATGAGTGCCGACGAGTGGCTTGCGATGAGCGACGAGAAGTTCGCCGACCTATTAGGGTCTACACCGCTAAAACGCAGCGGTTTGGAGCGTATAAAACGAAATATTATAAAAAACAAAGGTGCCAGATAATCTATATCGTGGCACCCTCGGTTTTTTGATGAATAACTCTATTTGATATAAACCTCCAAGAGTTTTCCTTGGCCCTTAATCTCTACACTGTCGGCCTCGGCGGGAATCATAACCAAGTCTAAAGCGTCGATATGCTCGGTGTTGCCTCCAACCGTAATGTCAGCACCACCCTCGGCGCAAAGATAGAGCACGAAAGAGTCCAATGTTACAAACTCGCGCTCCGCAGTGCCATCCAATTCGATGATATTGGTGGTGAAGTAGTCGCAATCAACCAACTTCACAGCCTCGTTGCGGCGGGTTTCGTAACGCATAATGCACGACTCCTTGTCGCGCCCGAAATCTATGGCATCGACAGCCAATGCGGTGTGCAACTCGCGGGCATTACCCTTGTCATCGACTCTGTTCCAGTCGTAGATGCGGTAGGTGATGTCGGAAGTCTGCTGAATCTCCAATACCTCGATACCCTTACCCAAGGCGTGAACAGTGCCGGCAGGGATAAAGAATGTGTCGCCGGCCTTGACCTTTATCTCGTTGAGAATCTCGGCCAAGCGGTCCTCGCTTACGGCCTTAAGGTAATCTTCGCGCGCGATATTGTTGTCCTTGAAGCCGACATATAGCGATGCACCCTCCTCGGCTGCTACGACATACCACATCTCGGTCTTGCCGTAGGAGTTGTGACGCTCGGCCGCCAACTCATCGTCGGGGTGTACCTGTACCGATAGAACATCGTGGCAATCGAGGCTCTTAATCAATAGAGGAAATGTAAGTCCATACTTCTCGAAGACCTTGTCGCCAATGAGGCTGCCCATATAGACCTCGATAATCTCCTCCAAATTGTTGCGCTTGAGCATGCCGTTAGCCACAACCGATATGTCGCCCGGAACGGCCGATAGTTCCCAACTCTCGCCATATGCCGTGTTGGGGTTGATGTTCTTTGCCTTGCCGGCCTTTGCTTTGGCTAATAGCTCTTTGCCTCCCCAAAGACGCTCTTTCAGACGAGGCGTAAATTTTATAGGATATAACATGTGTATTGCTTATTTAACTACTCTTATTATTCTGAAAACATCGCCTCGACAGCCTCAATGACTGCATCAGGCTCGACATTGAGTGGGAATACCTTCTCGGGCTGCAATTGGAAAATCTCGTGCTCGGCCTTGAAGCGCTTCTCACCTGCACCTGTGATGTTGAGCATAATGGTGGCCTTCTTGTCGACCTGACCGCCCTCGACAGCTTTGATGAGCGATGCCGTAGCGATAGCCGCTGCGGGGTGGATGTCGATACCCTCCAACTCCTCGAATAGACGCGCAGCCTTGCGCCCCTGTGCATTTGTTACGACCAAGACATCGCCATTGGTTGCCTTCAAGGCGTCATACAAACCACCCTTAATGCTGTAAGGGGGCTTGCGGTTCGACAAAACCTTTGCGTCAATGATGCCGGCATCACGACGCGCACGATGAGTGTCGTAAGGCAACATCTCGCGAGAATCGGCCCTCCAAGCATCGTACATCGGCACAAATGGGGCATTCTGCGACACCATAAGTCTGGCGGTGTTCTCGCCATAGCGACCATCCTCGAGAAGGCGCATATTTGCCTCCCATGCTGCGATAGCACCCGTTCCGCTGCCTACGGCCTGGAAGTAGTAGTCGGGTATGCGGCCAATAGTTGTTGCAGCCGAGAGCATCGTGGTTGCCATACCATCGCGGCGTGCCACATTCTTTGCGCCTCCCTCGGCATAGAACATAGGCGACTGCAAGGCCATGTCGCTCAGACGAATAGCATCGAAATAATCGCCACCCTTCTCGCAGGCGATAAGTTTCACACAAGGGTTTAGTGGCTTTTCAAACCACATGGCATCGAGGTTGTCGGCCGGAACCGACAACAGCAGGCGTATATTATTCTCCGAGCACACCTTTGCAAAGGCGCGAGCCGTATTACCCGCCGAAGCTACAACCAAAATGCGCTTCTCATCCTTGGGCATACGACCGCAGACGCTGTAAGCCTCGGTCTCCTTGAACGAGCATGTTGTCATGTTCGCGCCATGTGCTGGGCTATAACCATTGAGTGTGATGTAGAGGTTCTCTAAGCCTAAATGCGCCGCCAACGCTTTGCTGCGGAATGTTACGGGGGCCGCCGAGCCCTTCAACATGCGCCTTACAGGCAACCAATCGCAGAAACGATAAAATCCAAGGCTCTCCTTTACTTCAAGTTGTTTCTTCTCGTAGATGGCTCTTACTAACGATGGCTCACAGCATTCGCTATCGGCCAAGTCCCAGCCGTGGTCCTCGAATTCATGACCGGTGGCTACGCATTGAAGCGTATAATTTGTAGGTTCGAATTTATCCATGTATTTAGTATTCCTAAATTTATACAATTGTGCAAATTTAGCAAAAAAAGGCGAAATGACCTCTTTATTGAGATAGAAATTTGTACTTTTGTAGGTGATGTCATGAAATGTTTAATTTATAGAGCGATATTATGAAGCGATTTGTTCTCCTGTTTTTGTCGATGTTGGCTTTTGCTCCCGTGATGGCGCAACATCATGATTGGGCCAATTTTGGTCGCTACGCCGAGGCGAACAAAGCTATTGCCGAGCGTCCCGATGCGGTCTTTATGGGTAACTCTATCACCGAGTTATGGGCGCAGTACGACCCCGAATTTTTTGCGAAAAACAATTTTGTAGGTCGCGGTATCAGCGGACAGACCACTTCGGAGATGCTGGTGCGTTTCCGTCAGGATGTCATCGCCCTGAATCCGCGCGTGGTGGTTATTATGGCGGGTATAAACGATATTGCCCAAAATAATGGTTATATCGCCCACGAAAATATCCTGGAAAATATCATCTCGATGTGTGAGTTGGCCAAGGTGCACGATATTAAGGTTATACTATGTTCAGTGACTCCATGTGTTCAATTTCGTTGGCGTCAGGAGCTCAAGCCTGCCGAGCCTATTCGCAGCCTGAACAAGATGATTCGCGCCTACGCCGAGGAGAATAAGATTTACTATCTTGATTACCATTCTGCGCTTACGACCGACGAGGGTGGCCTGCCCGAAAAGTGGACATTCGACGGTTGTCACCTCAATTTGGAGTGCTACCGCGCAATCAACGAGCCTATGGTCTGCGAGGCGATAGATAAGGTGTTGAAAGTGAAGAAAAACCATCGTCATCAGCCGATAAAGTAGGTTTCTATAAAAAGCAGACAAGCCGACATCTTCAAATGTCGGCTTGTCTGTTTTTTTATAGAATGGAAAGAACTAATCCTCCCACTTCTCGTCGCGCATAGACTTTGGACGGTCCTCTACGGCTGCTCCCCACGCCTTGTTAGGCTCAGGGCCCATCACAAACTCCAAAATATTATCTCGGCCAAAGAGGTCGTTGTGGTGGAACCATGTCTTGGTGTAGGGTTTGCCGTTGACTTTTAGTGACTGCACATAGCAGTTCTCGCGTGACGCCTCGGGTGCGAGAATCGTCAGCGTACCCTTGCCGTGCTTCAACCTAAGGCTCTTGAACATAGGCGTTCCGACGCAATAGACGCCATTTCCGTGCATCTGCGGGAATATACCCATTGCACTCATAATATACCAAGCCGACATCTGTCCGCTATCGTCATTACCGCAAATTCCGTCGGGAGTGGGGCGGTAGAGCGTGTAGAGGATGTCGCTAATCTTCTTGTGGGCACGCCACGGCTGACCTACATAGTTGTACATATAGAGTATCTGGTGAGCCGGCTCGTTGCCGTGAGCATACTGACCTACGCGACCCGTAATGTCGGATGCGGGGTTAGGGCCCGTAACATGTGAGCTTACCAAGAATAGCGAGTCCAATTTTTCGACAAACTTCTCCTCGCCACCCATCAAGTCGGCAAGGCCTGCAACATCGTGCGGTACAAAGAAGGTCCACGACCAAGAAGTACCCTCGCAGAAGTCATCGTCGGGCTGATAGTGGTTCGAGTAGAAAGGGTCAAACGGCGTGCGCCAATTGCCATGGCTGTCCTTACCACGCATAAAGCCCACCTCGGGGTCAAACAGATTCTTGTAGCGTGCAGCACGCTCGATATAATAGTCGTAGTCGGCCTTCTTACCCAGAGCCTTTGCCATCTGTGCCAGCGACCAGTCGGCGTAGCTGTACTCCAAGGTCTTCGACACCGAGCTAACCTCCAAATCGCACGGTACATAGCCATACTTGTTGTAGTAGCGAGCGCCTCGGAACTGACGCAGGAAGTAACCGAAGGTATCTTTGTTTGCCGAGGTCTTCATCGCCTCGTAAATAGCCTCGACATCATATTTGCGGATGCCCTTTGAGTAGATGTCGGCGATTGTCGGCACCGAGTTGTAGCCAATCATACACATATTCTCCTGACCTGCCAACAGCCATACGGGCAGCATGCCGCAGTTGTTGTAGTGCTCCTGTAGGGTCTTTACCAAATCGTTCATCACCTCGGGGTGGAGAATTGTGATAAGTGGGATTTGTGTGCGGAAGGTGTCCCACGGGCTGAAACAGCCACCATAGTAGTTGAACTTACCCTTGTGTACCTTGATGTCCGATGAGCGGTACTCTCCCGTAACATCCGAATAGAGCTGCGGATAGAGGTGGGCAAAGTAGAGGCTTGTATAGAAAGCCTCCTTCTCGGGAGAGTTCTCGTCGTCGATGATAATTGCCGAGAGAGTGTCGTTCCATAGGTCGCTCATCTCGTGGCGCACCTTGTCGAAATCCCAGGTCTTTATCTCCTTTTTGACATTCTTGCGAGCGCCCTCCATGCTTGCCGGCGAGATACCTACGCGCGCCACAACGGGAGCATCTCCCTCGCCAAACTCTACAACGGCACGCACATCGGTTGATTCCCACGCAGTTACGCCCTCCTGTCGGCGGCAGTGGTTGTAGAGCGTGATATTCTTGATAGGCTCCGAGAACTCGGCGTAGAAGTAGACATGCATCTCGGGTACCCAGCCATTCGATATACGATATCCGCGTACGGTGCGCTCATTGACCAACTCGATGCGGGCTGTGCGTACGGTGTCCCAGTCATCCTCGGGGATGATGGTGCATGAGCCGCGTCCTCCGTGCTTCATGTCGAGGAAAATCTGACGGCTCTTGCCCTTGGGGTAGGTGTAGCGGTGCATACCGCAACGCGAAGTGGCGGTAAGCTCCACTTTTATGTCGCTGTCGAGCAATTTTACACTATAATATCCGGGTTCGACATGCTCCTTGTCCTTGTCGTGAGAGTAGGGCGCAGAGAACTCCGAGGGGCAGCGCTCGCTACCAAGCCAGTCGGGCGAAGCCAAAGGCATGAACATAATATCCATAAAGTCGGTGCCGCCCTGACCGCACTTGTGAGTGTGGCTGAAACCCTTGATGTGGCCGTGATAGTACTTGTAACCCGAGCCCCAGTAGAAAGTGTCGGGACCCAGACCCACCATACCGAAAGGTGCTGTAGCAATGGGGGTTACATTACCCGGGTCGGCTGTGCCCATCATCGGGCGTACAAGGTCGGTGGGTCGGAAATCGGCCTCTTGTGCCTGTGCTACCGCAAAAGTGAAAATGGCAGTCGCAAGTAGGATTATTCTCGAAAATTTGTTCATGATATAGAGGTTAATCGTTTATAAATTCTCTGTTGCTACTCTAAATGTAACGCGCCGAATAAGCCTATTATGTGATTTTCCTTCACTTAAATTTCGGCACATTAACGCTTTTTACAAAGATAAAAGATTTTTTTCACCCACCGCAAAAAATAATACTACAAGAAATGATTTTTTATAAATTGATTTGATAGCCGCGATTTTTGCGAAGCCTGGCCGAGCGCAGCCTTGCCGTAAGCTCCGCCCTTTTTTAGGCTGCGAGTAGGCGAGTGTAGAGGGCGGTATTTTCGTCGTCATTCTGAGCGATAGCGCGAGAATCTCGAAAATATTGCCCTATGCCGAGCGGAAGCCGACAAGGGAGGGAATGTAAAGATGATTGAGGACCCCCCCCACGCAACGAAAAAAAGGAGAAACCGTTAAGTTTCTCCTTTTGAGTAGGAGATTGCATCGAAATCTCTAACCCATTCCTGAAAGACTTTGAAGTTGTTATTCTTTTTGTGGGGTGGATTGATGAAAAAGTCCCAAATTACCGATAAAATATCTTTACTTTGAAATATGAGCCTACTATATTTTAGTAGGTTTATACCTAACTGCGCCGATGGTGTCGGTGTGGTTTAAGAATAATCGTAATAAAAATTAGTAAAATGACGAAGAAAAATGAGAAAAGGTCATTTGTTATGTACGACTCCTTTTTGGAGGCAGCGAAGCACCTCAACGATGCAGAGTTTAGAGAGTGCATTTTAAGAATAAGGGATTATGCGTTGGAGGATATTGACGAGGAGAGCCAAAGTCCGTATGTCAATATTATCCTTGCAATGGCAAAACCAAACCTCGACTCGGCTCACAAAAAGTATATGGCGAGCGTTGAGAATGGTAAGAAGGGTGCTGAATTTGGAAAGTTAGGTGGCGCACCAAAGGGCAATCAGAACGCTCGCAAAAAACAACCCCTAATTCAACCCCAGATACAACCCCTTGATGTAGATGTTAATGAAGATGTTGAAGAAGATGTAAATGAAGAAGTAAATGTAAATGGCGATGATGATGGGGATAACCCATCAGGGACAATAGGTTTTCAATCTTCTTTTTCTAATTCTTCAATAGGTTTTCAAGAAGAGGAAATCGAGAACGATAGTGAACGATTGGAAGAAAGAGAAGAAAACAATGAAAGAAATCTGGGATTTGACTTCAAAGGTTTTGAATTTGTTGCGGCGAGCGAGGAAGAGAAAGAAATCCATATAAACTCCAAGAGTGAAAGTAATAATACTCCTCCCGTCAGCCCTTGTTCTGAAAAGGAAGCAGGGTGTTCCGCCGCCCGCCAGCAGAAAGAGCCAGGAATGGATATTGGAGAGTATTATGAGAGATGTTTGGCTCGTTGCACATCCAAACTTGTAGATATGCGATTGGGTAAACTTCCAAAGGATGATAGTGTATTTTGGCGGGCTGTTGATTTTTATAGCCAGCTATATGGAGTCATCGATAGGGACAAGGCTACCAGGGAAGTATCTTATATTGTTTCCGAATTGATGAAGCAGAGCCGTTAGTGTATTCAACCTTCGGTTGTATTCAGAAAAATCGGCAGCCACTTAATTGCGACTGCCGATTTCTGTATGCAGTTATATCAAAGAATTATTTGGCTGATTTACTGCTGATAATAGTCATTATCATATTCTTCACATAATATACGAGCTAATTCATTGGCATATTGTTCTGGCAGACTCATCATCTTTATTTTAATATATTCCCTTTGTTTGTCATGATATCGTTCTATGATATAGCCATTTTGCTCCTCGCAGAATATATGTCTGTATTTTGGATGGTGGCACATAGCTAAATAGTTTTATCGTTAATAAATTGATACTTGGGTTCTTTTCCATTCTCTCCCCAAAGAATATCCTTAGTTTGTTGGAAATTATAATATTCAAGTTCTTGAGTTTCATAATTGAAAACCAATGCGCCACCCTGCCCATCAAAATTAAACTCGATGAATTCCAATATTTCCTTGCGGTCAATACGCTTCATTCTAATTTTCATAATTGTAAAGTTTTAAGTTAATAATCAGTTTATTTTAAGGTTGGTGGCGGAAACCACCAACCTTTGTTAATCGTTAATTAAAAAGCGAGGACACCACGCACAAGGTATTTGCCAAACTTTCTGATGCTGCCTTGCGAACCACCACTACTGAAATTAAATATGGACGCGAATTCGGTGTCGTAAATGTCATAATTAGAAGACCAATAATAGTCTGCAAGGGTAGTGCACCCCAACTTAGATAGAAGGAAGTTTATTCTATCCTTATTGTTGTAGATTACTTTCAATTCGTCCAAAGATGGCAGATACCACCCTGAACCATAATTTGAGCACCATGTCTTTGCACCATCCCATGATGTTTGTGTTTTGGCAGCGGAAAGCACCATTCCTCTTTGGGTATCTGTTTTCTCTATATACACAACACCTTTAAGTTCGGGCAGAGAACTTATTGTTATAGCAGTAAGATGCTCGTTCAAGAGAGATACAGTTGTGAGTTTTGTATTTGAAGAAAGGTCAATCTCCGTAATGGCTAGTCCTGTCGCACGTAATTCTGTCAGTTCTGTATTGTACTGAACATCAACCATTGATATGTCTGTATTGCGATTAACATTGAGATAGGTAAGGGCAGTGTTGCTACGGATATTGAGTGCTGAGAGCAAGTTGTTTGAAATATCAAACTCCTGCAATGCGGTGTTTGCCACGACATTGATTTTTGGCAGTTTGTTGTCGTTACAATAGAACTTCACAAGCGAGGTATTGTTCGACACATCAAGCGTAGTGAGTTCGTTGTTGTTACAGATAAGTGATGTAAGAGCAAGATTCTTGGTTACATCGAGCGACTGCAATTTACACTTCTGCACATCGAGAGTTTGGAGGTCAAGCAATATAGAGACATCGATACCATCCAATACGCTATTACCCGAAAGGTTTACATCGGTAAACTCTCCGTAGAAGGTAATAGATATCAAATCTGTATCGTTGGTAAACGAGAAAGATGTAAATGGAGTCCCCTTAACCGAGATATGGAAGGTTGTTGCTTGTGAATACTGATTAATTTTTATAGTATTGCCGCTGATTGCATTGGTAGTCACACCCTGCAAGTTGAGATACTCCAACGCTGCGCAGTTATCGAGGTTGATATGCTCGATAGGGTTGTCGTTACAAGTGAGGGTGCGGAGTTGCTTGAGGTTTGGCAACTCAATCTTTGTGATATTGTTGTTCGAGCAGTTGAGGGTAACGAGGTTGGTGCAAGACTCCAAACCTGTCAAATCGGTAACACCCTTACCCGAACAGTTTACCATAGTGATATTGTCGGCCTCGGCGATTGAAATCTCCTCGTCGCCATCGTCGTCGTAATTGTTCACAAGGTATGCCTTCAACGCTGCATCGGGGATATACAGACCGCCATTGTTGAAGTAGGTAGAGGTTGCGTTGTCCTTGGTGATTGCGACTGCACCCTGCTGAGCATCGTCCTTAACCCACAGCTTAACGAGTGCGGGGTTGTCAGAGCAATCGAGAGTTGCGAGGTCGGCATTGTTGCTGATGTCGAGCATAGTGAGAGCATTGGTCGAGCAGTTGAGTGTCTGCAACTTCTGCGCAGGGGTGATATTCAGCGCAGCCAAAGCGTTCTTCGAGCAGTCGAGGTCGGTAAGTGCCGAGCAACCCGCCAGCGAGAGTTCGGTCAAGGCGTTTTCGGAGCAGTTGATGGTTGCGACCTTCGAGAGACCAATCACATAGAGCTTGGTGAGCTGATTATCGTTGCAAAGCAGTTCGGTCAGCTCAGTAGATTTGGTGACATCGAGCAAGGTCAGAGCGTTCTGCGACACATCGAGCGTTGTCAAGGCGGTGTTCTTGCTGAGGTTGAGGCTCTCGATATGGTTGTTCGAGCAGTTCAACTCGGTGAGCAGAGTGAGGTTCGCAACATCGAGCGACACCAACTCGTTTTTGAGGCAGAGCAGCGAGGTGAGTTGCTTATTCTGCGACACATTGAGCGAGCCAAGCTTATTGATAGATACATTGAGTGAGGTCAAGCCCTTCATCTTGCTGACATCGACGGTCGAAAGTTTGTTGTTCGAGAGGTCGAGCGTAGTGATAGACGAAGGCAGAGTAACCGACTCCAAGAGGTTTGTTGCCGCTGCGAGGGTTGTTAATTTCGTGTTGCTGGCAAGGTTGAGCGATTTAATCTTGTTGTAAGAGCAGTCGAGCGATTCGAGGTTAGAGAAGTACTCGATACCCTCCAACGATGTGATTTGAGGGATAGTGCCCGACACATCGAGTGAAGTAACGGTGGCAGCCTCGGCGGCAGAAATCTCACCATCGCTATTAGCGTCATAGTTCTCCAAAAGCACAGCTTTGAAGTTTGCATCGGTGAATGCTATATTGTCAGTAGTCCAAGGCACCATATTTACATACTCCGAAGCGAGTTGATTGTTGCCGTCAGATACCTGCAAGCGCACATTTGCCGAAATCTCGCTACGGAAGAAGGCCTCGTCAAGTGCAGCACCCGAAACAACCACGGTCAAAATGCCGTCTTTTGCTGTTACGCCCTCGATAGCGAGGTTTACAAACTCACCCGCAGTGGCACGAGTCATAGTATATACTGCCTTGGTGCTGAGTGCGCTCTCCCAAACGGTAACGAGTTCATCAGCGGTAGATGCGGGCTGCAACTCGAAGTCGAGGGTTGCGGTGCCAGCGGTGATTGTGCCGTTACTGTTGGTGTAGTACATCGTAGCATTGCCATCGGCATACTTAGGCACATAGCTGATTGACTGAATACGAGCCAAGATGGCAGCCACCTGCTCCTGCAAAGTAGAGATGTCACCCTGAATGTTATAGATAGCAACCTTGATATTCTTAACCTCCTTCTCCAAGGCGGTCACGCGAGCGGTCAGAGCCTCGATGGTAGAGTTTATAGTTGCGACCTCCGAAGCGATATAGTCACGCAACTCGCCATTGAGGGTGGTGATGGCGTTAGAAATAGCATTCTTATATGCCTGAGTAATCTCCTTTGTTGTTTCAACCAGTTCCTCTTGAAGTGCGGCAATATCGGCAGCATTAGCCGTAATAGCAGCAAGATTGTCAGCAATAGCTGCGGCATTATTAGCAATCTGTGCAGCGTTAGCACTGATGTCAGCTGCATTTTTGGCGATGGTTGTTGCATTGGCTACAATAGCTTGCTCATTGGCATTTACCTGACTTTGAAGTTCCGCAATAGCCACCTGATTTTGTCCAATCAAATTGTTGTTGGCCGAGATAAGCGACTTGTTCTCGGCAATTAACTCGGCATTAGCCTCAATATCGGCATCGTTATCCAAAATAGCCTGAGCGTTCTTGCGGATACTCTCGGCATTAGCCTCGATAGCATTGGCATTGGTGATGATGTCATTGGCATTCTTTGCAGCCTCAGCAGTAAGTGATGAGAGGTCATTTTCCAGGGCAGAGATAAGTTTGCCATTCTCGCTAATCTTGGTGTTAATTTCGGTTTCGAGTTCCGAAATGCTCTCCTTGATTGAGTTCTCAGATGCGGTGATTTTACTTTCCAACGCTACCTTCAAGGCTTCCAGTTTGGCATCAGCCTCAGCGATGGTGTAGTAGTTTGCGAGTTGAGTATTGACCCACGACTTGATAGATGCCTCCACATCGTCGATTGCACTCTTGATAGCTTTGTTATAGGCTGTCGTAATATCATTGCTTGCTGCCGATATGGCACTTTTGTACTCATTGGTGATGGTGCTTACCGCCTCGGCAAGTTCACCCTCAACACCTTCGATTGCCTCCTCAATCTGCTCGCTGATACGCTCTTCGAGTTCTTTGAGCAATGTGTTTACGGTCTGTGCGTCTATGTCGATTGCTGCAACAGCCTCGGCAAGAGCGTTGTATTGGTCAAGCGTGGCAAATGTTGCAGTTGCCCAATCCTCTGTATCGGCAAGTTTGTCATCAGCATACTCCTTCAACTCCTCGATTTTATCTTCAAGCTCCTTGTCCTTGTCCTGCAAATCGGCAATCAGACCGTTGATGGTTGTAAGTTCCGACTGAATATCGCTCTTTGTTGCCTCTAACAGTCCAATAATACGAGTAGCCTCGGATGCAATTCGTCCCTCCAAAGAGTTTTTCAACTCATTTATTTTGTGGTTAGTCGCCGTGATTTCATTGGTAAGTTCTCCTGCTCGGTTTTGAAGAGCAGTAATGTAGTCCTTCAAATCTGCATCGGTCTTTTCTAACTTTTGCAGAGAGGTATTGATGGCGGTAATCTGCTGTTGGATTGTTTTAATTTGAGTGTTTTCGAGTTCGTCCAAGCGGTTGTTGATTCCCGTGATGTCGGAATCATAATCCTTACAGCCTGATAGGCCGCAAACGATAGCCACAATGGCTACACAGAGAAATTTCTTCATAGTGCTATAATTTAGTTAAAGTTTAATGCGCTAACCAAATTACCGTAGCATCTCCTATGCGGTGGATTAGTATAAAAAAGAAAGTGTGGAGATGATTCCCGTTTATCTCTAAGAAGGTTGTGGAAAGACCTATGCAAGAATAAACGATACAATGCCCCACACTTGGATAGTATGAGGAGTACGCACAATTGTGCATAGCCACATAACTACATAAGAAATGAGTGCTGTTCGTAGGTCCTCTTGCATTGAAAACTTCCACATTTTCTTAGAAGGACTGCGAAAACACTTTCAATATGTCTGTAATCAGATGATTACAAGGACAAAATTAGAAAACATTTTCCAAACGAACAACACCCAAAGGGACATTGTATATAAAAAGCTGCAACCTTTCGATTGCAGCCCATAAAAATTCGAGTCGGCTATTTTACCCCAGCATCTGCTTTCGGGGCAGTCAGCAAAGTGCCCTTGCGGATTGTGCAAAACTTGTTGCGGTAGGGTTTATCGGGTGTGATGCCGATGTTAGCGAGGCTCTTGTAAGTGATGCCGATTTGCTCCTTGCCGAAGTGGTCGCACAATGCTTTGATGCTACCGAAATAGTGATGTTCTGCACCGAGTTCGAGGTGAATAACGGTGCGTTCTTGTTTGTCTGTTGCCATAATTCGCTGATTTTAACCTCAAAAGTATGAAAATATGGAAAATAATCAAAATAATCCATAAAATTATTGTTAAAAGTTTGGATATATTAAATATATTCCATATCTTTGTTATCAGAAAAGGAGATAACTATGAAGGCAGAAGTTGGAAAATATTACTACGCACCGCATCGAAGAAGTTATGGTGTTTGGCGATGGGATTGGGTTTCGGAAAAGGGCGCAAGCGGCAGATTTGTAAAGGACTTCCAGAGCAAAGAGGAGGCACGAGAGTATGTATGGGCAATGAACGGCTGGGGTCAGCCAAAGGCAAAATTGAATTAGAGTGTAATAAAAAATCTTACAGATATGGGAACAATGGTGATAGTAAACTCAATGACAGTTCACAGAGCAAATGTAATCGCGCGACGCACAGGCTCGGAGGCGATGGGTGTAATCAAGGCGCAGATGATTGACCTCTTGAAGGCAAAGTTGCAGAGCGGCGTGACACACTTTATCTATATGAAGAAGGATGGCACTCTGCGTGAGGCGTGGGGAACTTGCGCTGGCAATCTGATGCGTGCGACCCAGAATGGTCGCGGTTTGTCTGGCGATGCGGTAAACACGGTCAAATATTACGATGTGATGGCTGGCGGTTACCGTAGCCTACGCTACGAGAATCTGGTGCAAGTATTCTAACGGCGTATCAAAATAGATACCAAAATAGTATCCCAAAATGACACTGACAGCAGTAATCTACGCAAGGGTTTCATCGGTTGGGGACCGTCAATCAACAACCCGTCAAGTCGAGGATTTGAAGCGATACATATCCTTCAATGACATGGAATTGATAAATATCTACGAGGAGAAGATGAGTGGGGCAAAGGAGAATCGTCCTATACTTACCGAGTGCATAGAATTTTGTATTGAAAACCATGTGAACACACTATGTGTATCTGAGATTTCCAGACTTGGTAGAAGTGTTAAAATTGTGGTTAATACCATTGACCAGCTCACCAAAGCTGGTGTAAACATCTATGTTCAGAACATTCAACTATCCACTCTTGATAGTGAGGGACAGCCCAATGCTATTGCCAAGATGATTACTGCTGTGCTTTCATCCTTTGCAGAAATAGAGAGGGATGGGATTGTCTATCGTTTACAGTCAGGGCGAAGGGTTGCCATTGAGCAACGCAATGTAAAGCTTGGGCGCAAGGTCGGCTCGATAAAGAGCCGAGAGCGCAAGCAGGAAGAGTATGCAAAGGTCATTCGTTCATTGAAGCAGGGCAAGAGCATAAGAGATACAGCAGCGATTTGTGGGGTATCTGTATCTACCGTTCAAAGGGTCAAAAAAGAGTTTGCCATATAGGGAAGTCGATTTTTTATGGGCGAAAATTTTTGGGGAAAATTTTTTGACCCAACAGCTTGAGTGGGGGTGTTAGTAGCCGCAAATTTCATTTTTAAGGCAGTTCACACTTTTGAAAAACTCACCCCACGCCCCTCCTGCCCCCTAAATTTTCAAAAAAATATCCATGTAAATACACATAGTAAAAATCGTATAATTATCAGTGAACTTGAATGTTAGGCATATATAGAATTTTTAGCATTGGTGCAAACTTGAAATAGGGTTTAGAAAAAAATGAAAATAATTGTGCCCATTTAATTAAAAATTTGTATTTCTCATAAAAGATTTGTATATTTGTAACACTTCGGTTCTTTTACGAGAACTGTTGTCTAAACTATAAATCAAATTAAATTTTAATATTATGTAACGATAGGATAACTGCGCCCAGAGCGCAAGGGTTACTGTGTGCCTTGCCGACCAGAAGTCCCGCTCAATTAACCGTAGCAGGAGGCGAATAGCAGTATAACCCCTTCGAGGGGATTGAAATTTTAATTTAATATGTTCGTAAAAGGACAAATCGATGAAAAGTACATCAAACAATTCGCGGCGTTGGGCGTTACCAACGAAAATGACATAATTACCATTCTTAACGGATTGGACAATATTGCTGAAATCGGTTATGCGTGGTATGTAAATAATAAGGCTAATAAACAGAATAATAATGATTAAGCGAAAAAAGAATATAGGCATTGACCAAATTATCAGCAAAAGAAAGGCCCTTACGGCGAGTGGTAAGGGCAAGGCTGCAACTTGGACACGAGTATCGTCGGAGGAGCAGTTTAAGAGCAATAATTCGATTGACACGCAGTTGGATGCGTGCCACAGATATTGCGAAAATAACAACAAGGAGGTTAAGTACGATTTCGGCGGCACATTCGAGAGCGCAAAGAAGGCGGGAGATAAATTCTTGGAGATGATTGGCATCGTCCTCAACGACCCCGAAATTGATACTATCGTAGTATATGATTACGACCGTTTCAGTCGTAATATGACCGAGGGTTTGACCTATAAGGGTCAGTTGAACCGTAGCGGTATCACCATCATTGCCGTCAATCAACCCGTAGATAAGAGTAATTTGTTGGCAGAACACATCGAGGCTATATTGCTTATCGTTGCTGACATCGACAACGCGATGCGTAGGCATAAATGCTACGAGGGTATGGTGGCGTGTATCAACCGAGGTGAGTGGTATGGCCGCCCTCCTCTTGGATACAATTCAAAGAAAGTAAACAAAGAACACCAACTAACCATCAATGACGATGGCCGCATCTTGAAATTCGCTTGGGAGTGGATTGCCAACGAACCTGATATAACGCAAGCAAAGGTTGTGGAACGCCTACGAGCGCGAGGGCTGGATATTAAGAAACAACGCCTATCAGAGTGCTTGCGAAATCCGTTCTATTGTGGACGATTGGAGCATAAGTTTCTTAACGGAAATGTCATTAAGGGCAAGCAGGAGAAACTTATCTCCGAAGCGTTGTTCGATAGGGTGCAACAAATCCTTGACGGTAATCACGGCGGCTATGAACAAGCCGCCATTACCCCTCAATTCCCATTGAAAGGACACATCTATTACAACGGTCATATGCTGACGGGCTACACGGTCAAAAAGAAGAATCTGGACTATTATAAATATAGTGGTAAGGATGGCTCGGTCAATGTGTCGGCGAAAGAACTACACGCAAAGTATTCCGAACTGCTCGACCGTTTCAATGTGCCGATGGAACTTATCCCGACGCTTGTTGAGGTGTTGAAGCAAAAGTTTGCCGAGAAGGAGAACACGCAGGAAGACGACATCAACGCAGTGAAGAAACATCTGGCAACCATCAATACCTACATTAAGACGGCTAAAAAGAACTTTGCAATCGGTAAAGTTGATGAAGATGCGTACAGCAGTGCCATTGCCGATTTGGAGGCAGAAAAACGCGCTACGGAGGCAGAGTTGGAAAAAATCTCGGTGAACCTCTCGAACCTTGCGTCTTACATTGAGGACACAATCAGAATTGCTTGTAATTTAAGCAGTTATTGGAATATGGGCGACTTTGAAACCAGCCAAAAGATACAAAAAATGGTCTTTCCTAATGGGGTTAGATGGGACAAAGAAAATAGGGCTTATCTAACCGACTTCGGAAATTTGTTCTTTGATTTAATGTTCAGTGTATCAGGTAATTACAAAAACGAAATTGCACAAAAAAAGGACGAATCTTGCGATTTGTCCTCTTTAGTAGCGGGGGGAGGACTCGAACCTCCGACCTCCGGGTTATGAGCCCGACGAGCTGCCAACTGCTCTACCCCGCGATGTATCGTTATATGGGCCTTAGCCCGATATTTCGTGGTTAAGTGGTGCAAAGATAGTGAAAATTTTTACTTTCGCAAAATTATTTTCGACTTTTTTCTGCCGCAAAAGGTCGCCGGTGTGTGTCGGGGCTTTGCAATAAGCTCTATTTTAAGTTGTTAGCCACTATTTCCGAAATGTCGGAAACTTGTGTGGCAGTGCCGCGCGCAATGGCTTTTTTGCACAAAGGACACGCTGTGACGATGGTTTGAGCACCCGAGGCCTCTAACTCTTGGGCAACACCGCGAGCGAGCGTGAGCTGCTGGCCATCGCTTATGACTGTGTTGGCCACCGACGAGCCGCAGCATAGCGCATCTTTGCGCGAGTGCTTGGGTTCGAGTAATCGACCTATCGCCTCGATTACGGCGCGAGGCTCGTCGTATATACCACTACCGCGTCCCAATTCGCAGGGGTCGTGATAGGTGAAGAGCTGCGAAGCGGAGTAGCTCACTTTTAGTCGCCCCTTATTTATCAGGCGGAGGATATACTCCGAGTGGTGCAGCACCTCGATTCCCTCTAAATCGTACTCCTCGCGGAAGACCCTCAAACATATAGGACACGATGTTACAAGCGAGGTTATGTGGTGCGCTTTGAAGAGCGATTTGTTGTAGTCAATCATCTTCTGTGCCGAATCGACCTCACCTGAGAGTTTTAGTGGGCGTCCGCAGCATACGCCGCCATCCTTGTCGGCCCACCATACCTGTTCTCCTGCGGCATCGAAGATGCGTTGCATGGCCGATAGGGTATTGGGTGTAAGCATAGTCATGCACCCTGCAAAATAGCCTACATGACCTTCGCCCGACGAACGGTCGATATTTTTCAAGTAGTTGTAGCGCCCCTCGTTGGGGATGTTGCGCATTGAGGTGCGAGAGTTTTGGCGTAGGGTATTGAGGTTGATACCCACAGGGCATACCGCTTCGCATCGTCCGCACATCAGGCAGTTGTTGGCAATCTTCTGTTGCAACATGTTGTATCGTCTATCGCGCAGGAAATAGACCGACTGCACATCGTCGATGCCGAGTTGGCTCTGCAACTGACAGGGGTCGATACATATTCCGCAGCGCGAGCAGGCCTCGACCTCGAAATTATCGTACGACTTCTCCTTTGCTTCGGGCTTGAGGCGATAATGGCGCAGGAAGATGAGCGGTATCTCGGTGAAAATGTGCATGTAGCGCGAGAAGGGCATGGCAAGGAAGAAGAGGCCTAATGCCGAGGAGTAGAACCACCATGTCGGTTGGTATAGCGACATTAAGAAATTGATGTCAAAATGGCTTGCCAACCATAACCCGATGTTTCCCGTGAGGAATCCTCCGCCGCCATATATTGCGCAGGTTATGCTTTCGGCCACAAGTCGCAAGGGGAATATAAACCAAAGTGCCGAGAGTGCTACGCGGTCGAAGAATATGTGCTTTGTCGTGCGACGCATGCCCATAAGGCGTGAGCGCAGACGCTTTAGCCACGCTAAGCCAACACCCGAGAGGACAAACAACAGCAGCGCATCCATCAGATTGTCAAACAGCGGGTTGTGGGCCTCAATGCCATTCAGTGGTACAAAGTATTTGAAAAATACATGTCCTTGCAGTGGAACCCATTGTGCGCCAAGATACGATACGGTTTCAATCCACCCGACCATGATAAGCAGAAACCAACCGAAGGCCAGACTCATGTGCATATACCCCAGCACAGGGTTGCGACGAAATATGCGGCGATGCAGGAGTGATTCGCAGATAATCTCCCAAACGGCCACAAGGGTATGGTAGGTGAATAATCGTTTTACGATTAACAACATATCGCTTGTGGGCAGATTTCGTAACCACGACAGATATTTCAGCGCGACGCATATAAACAGCAGTATCGCGCCGACAATAAATGGTATGCAGAAATCAGCAAAAAAAGTCATCTTAATATATCGTGTTATGTAAAACTCTTAGGCGAGCGCACTCGCTACTATAATGTGCGTGGGGAGGGGTTAAAAATCGCCCAATTTACGCTTAATAAGCATTACAATGCCTCGGGTGTTAATGCCTCGAGGACATACCAGGCGGCACTTACCACAGAGCATACATTTGTTCATTTCGAGGTATGCTCCTTGGTACTCGCCACGCCTTACCAGGGTGTGTACCTTGCGAAAATTAAACTCCGTGAGATTGCCTGCGGTGCATGTTGCGGTACACGAACCACAACCTATGCAGGCCTGCAATTCGGGCATTTCGTTTATAATCTCGTTGCTCTTGCGCAGGTTGTTGTTGTCGATGTCGATAACTCGTGGCTTATTTATCGAAAAACCGAAATTTATCATACTCTTGCGCTGTGTTATTGTTTATTCAACCACTCCTTGATGCGATGTGCAACGGTTGTTGCTTCGTTGAGAGTCTCACCGACGCTCTTAGGAGCCGTTATCGTTCCGGCATAGAATATACCCTCCACCTCGCTCTCGGTGTTGTGCAGGAAGTTATCGCGCGGCATCATAAAACCGCTATCTTGCAATTTAAGACCACTTGCTGCGGCTATGTCGGCGTTATTGCGATTGGCGCTCATTCCAATCAATAGTACAAGCATGTCGACTCCCATCTTCAGTGGGCGCCCCGTGAGTGTATCTTCGGCCTTCACCTGCAAGCGACCCTCAATCGTGGGGCTTACCTCCGAGATTCGCCCTCTGACGAAGTGTACATTGTGTTTTTGCTGGGCCTCGCGATAGAGCTCCTCGTAGCCCGGTCCAAACATGCGAATATCCATGTAAAAATTAAACACATCGGCAGTAGGGAACATTTGCTTAAGCTCTATGGCCTGCTTTACTCCTGTTACGCAGCACACCTTTGAGCAGTGACGCTGGCATACCTTCTCGTCGCGAGAACCTACACAATGCAGTATGGCTATGCGGCGTGGTGCAGCCCCGTTTTTCAGTCGGATATTGCCTGCGTTGAACATCGCTTCAAGGTCGGCCGAGGTCACCACATTATCGTATATTCCGTAGCCGTATTCCTCCTTGATGCGAGCGTCGAAAAGTGTAAAACCCATGGCCAGCACAACGGCATCGCACATCAGCTCTTCGCCCGACGAGAGCGTCACTTTGTGAGGTGAAATGGCGGTTGCACATTCACCGCAGCGCAGCGTGATATTTGGGGCTTTGGCAAATTTAAGGCGTAGTGCATCCAACACCTCCTCGGCAGGAGTGAAAGTCGGGAATAACTTGTGCCATCCGGCAACTTTGCCTCCTGTGGTGCTATCTTTTTCGATTAGCGTTACCTTCATCTCGAGCGAGGAGAGCTCCACCGCACATTGCATGCCGGCAATACCTCCTCCTATGACAATTATATGTTTCATTCTTTCTGCTATCGCTTAATTTTGTAGAGCGTATCCTGCGCTCGGCTGTTTACTATGGCACGCTCAGGGCGACCTATGAATTTGCCATTTCGACCGAGATACTTCGCCGAAGGTTCGTACTCGATGCCCATCTTGTCTAACAGAGGCTCGACATCCACCTGGTGCATCTGCATACCCAACTCCCAGGGGTCGTAACCCAAGACCAAACCGGCCATCTCCTCGTATGTCAGTACCGGTATTCCGCAGCCGTTTTGCCCATATGTTGTGCCCTCCATTTCGGCAATGGTGTATTGCCATTTATCTAAAAACATCGAACATCCGGGGCAATTCGTAACTATAAAGTCGGGCCGATATGGCGACATACTCTCCAACTTTTTATGCGAATTGGCAATCGAATAGCCCCTGTTGGCTTGCACGATGTAGTTGCGGAACCCGAAGCCGCAGCAGTGGCGTCGCTCGGGATAGTCGACCACCTCGCCACCCCAAGATTCTACCATTCCGGCAAGAACATATGGAAATTCCGAGCCTCCGATTCCCGATTTTGGGAATATCTTGGCATAGTGGCAACCAATATGCTCTACAACGCGCAGGGGCTCACCCGTGTGTGCGTTTACAAGTCGGTGCTTGGCTTTGCGGGCAATCTCCTCGCGGTGGTGAAAAATCACATCCGAGGTGTGTGCCAAGTTCTTGGGTTTCTTAAAACAGCGACCCGTGGCCTTGTAGAGTGCTTCGCGTGTCTGCTCCTCGGTTTCGGGGAACTCTTCCCAGGTGTTCAACAGCTCGGTGTAGATGCCGAACGATGTGATGCACGACGAGGTGAAATTCTCATAACCGGCCTCGGTCATTAATGCAAATTGGCGCGCCACGACCGTCATGATTGTAGGCAGGGGTACTATGTCGGAGTGATAGCCGATGCCTGTGCATGAGGTGTGTAGCGGGTCGTCGAAGATGTTGCGCCCCAAATCTTTCGACAATATATTCAAAAACGCCTTCTCGCTACCCGGGAAGAAGTTTTGACGGATGCACGAACGAGCATAGTAGTAGTTGTCGTCGGCAATGGCTTTCTGATAATCGGTCCAGCTTGAGCGTTTCATACTAATAATGTTCGTTGGAATTTTGGGTATATACATCGCGGAAATACTCCTCGTCGGCTCCGTTGTAGCCCATTTCGCGGGCTTTGCGGTCAGAGTGACTCTCTATGGCATCGAAAAATTCGGTACCGCCCGTGAGGTCGAATATTTTGTGAATCTCCTCTAAAGTGGCATCGCTAACCTTGCGCAGTGCTCCGGCGCCCTCTTTGCCGTAGCAGTCGGAAAATTGCCCATATATCTCTTTGTCGTTCTCGATAATCCACTTCCAGACCACTCCCTGCTCGGGGTGCATCTCGGGGCGTATGGCTTTGGGCGTAAGGCAATAACCCGTGCTGAGGATATTATCGCCGATTGTGCGCTTTATAGCCAACTGCTGGCGTCCTTTTTCGCTCTCGACAAAGAACCCCAACTTCTGTGATAAAGTGCGCAGTGCCTGAATGACATAACCCGGAGTGTTGCCGCGCGGACAACGAGGGCGACATGACATACATTCGCCACAATACCATATCGTGTCGCTCTTTAGCAGCGATTCTATGGCTTCATCGTCACGGGTCTGCACGATTGAAATCATCTGTCGGGGGTCATAGTTGTAGAATGCCGCAGCAGGGCATACAGCTGTGCAGACTCCACAATTCATGCACGCCTTCAAGCCCTCCTTTAGGCGAACATCCTCCAACAGCATATCGAAATACTTTCCCATAAAACATAACCTTACTCATCGGGCAAAAATACAGATTTTGGCGGGAGTGCAAGTTAGTAAAAATACCTATTTTGATATTGGTATAAATATTCGGGGGTTGTCGGCACAATATTACCGACAACCCCCGAATGAAATAGTGTAGGGATGAATTATTTCAGCGAAAAATCTACGCTGTGGAGAATCTCTTCTGCCGAGGTGGCTATGTGGGCCGTAAATTCGCCCTGCTCGGCAATCCATTTGTGTTGCTGGTCGTCAAAGAATTGCAGTTCCTCCTCGGAGATTACAAATTCCACCGTGCTGCTCTCTCCTGCGGCGAGGTATACTTTCTTGAAGCCCTTAAGTTCCTTAACGGGGCGGGGTAGCGAAGAGTCCTTGTCGCTGATATATAGCTGCACGACCTCGGCTCCGGCACGCTCTCCCGTGTTACGCACTTCGACTTTTAATTTAATTTCTCCGCCCTGTTTTAGACTCTTTTTGCTGATTTGGGGTGCTGAAATCTCAAACGAGGTGTAACTTAGGCCATGTCCAAATGGGAATAGGGTTTTTATGTTTTGTATATCGGCCCAGCGGTATCCGATAAATATGCCCTCGTTGTAGCGCACATCTACACCATTTCCGGGATATTCTCCGATGGAGTGTGCTGCATAATCCTGCAAACGAGTGTGGAAAGTGAAGGGTAGATGTCCCGAAGGATTTACCTCGCCGAAGAGTACGGGAGCAATAGCCCGACCAGCCTCCGAGCCGAGGAACCATGCCTGCATAATTGCCGGCACACTCTCCACCCATGGCATTTCGACGGCATTACCCGAGATATTTATCATTACAAAGTTGTGATTCGCCTCAGCCAAAGCCTCGATAACTCTGTTTTGGTCGTATGGCAGGTGGTAGTGACTGCGGTCTACACCCTCGCAATCCTGACCCTCCTTGCGATTCAATCCTCCGAAGTAGATTACCGCATCGGCACTCTTTGCAGCCTCTACGGCATCGGCTATGAGCTGCTCGGGGCTACGCTCGTCGCGCAAATCCTGCCCTGTATTTACGCCGTTGTAGCTGCCTGTAATATCGCCTACATAACCACGCTCATATATAACCTCGACATCGTCACCTACATATTGCTGTATGCCCTCTAATGGTGAGTATTCGCGTTGCACCTTGAGCGACGCCGAGCCACCGCCTACGGTCATCATCTTTATGGCATTTTCGCCAACTATAAGCAGGCGCTTTAGCTTCTCTTTGCAGAGGGGCAATACATTGTTTTCATTCTTCAATAGTACGATACCTTCGCCGGCAATCTCTCGCGCTATGGCCTTATGTTCGTCGCTGTTGAGCGCACCAAAAGGCTTGCGGGTATTCATCGCCGTGCGGAAATTGAGTTTTAATACGCGGCGCACTTTGTCGTCGAGTTCTTTTGTCGAAAGTTCGCCTTTCTCAATAAGACGCTGGTAGGGCACTGCGAGGAAGTAGGCGTCAAAATTGTTTTTAAGACCCATGCTCAAGCCGTTGGTACCCGTGCCGAACTCCATATCCAAGCCGTTTAGAGCCGCTTCGCGAGTGGAGTGTACTCCGCCCCAGTCCGATATGACAGCACCATCGAAGCCCCACTCACCCTTTAGGATTGTATTGAGCAGGCGCTCGTTATGGCAGCAGAATTGCCCGTTGTATTTGTTGTATGCCGGCATGATAGCCCAGGCTTTACCCTCATGTACTGCTGCCTTGAATGCCGGAAGATAGATTTCGTAGAGCGCGCGGTCATCCACAATGGCATTTATATGGTGGCGGCCATGCTCCTGATTATTCAGCGCAAAGTGCTTGATACATGCTGCAACGCCATTTGCCTGAACGCCTTGAATGTAAGGTACGACCAACTTCGCAGCCAAATATGGGTCCTCACCCATATACTCGATATTACGGCCATTCAGAGGTGTGCGATAGATGTTTACACCGGGGCCCAACAACACATCCTTATCACGATAGCGAGCCTCCTCACCTAATGCCTTGCCATATTTGGCCGACATTTCGGGATTCCAAGTCGCAGCCAAGCATGTGAGTGCGGGGAATGCCGTACATGAATCACTTGTCCAACCTGCTTGCTCCCACTCATCCCACAGGAACTCGGCACGCACACCATGAGGACCATCCGTGCATTGCAATTCGGGAATACCGAGGCGGGGGACTCCTGCTGACGAGAATTTTGATTGCGCATGCAGAATGCGAATCTTCTCACGCAGCGTTATGCGACGCAAAGCGTCTTCGACGCGCTCATCTATGGGTTGGTTTTCGTCAAGGTAGATTGCGTTTTCGCTCTCTTTGTTTATGGTGCTGCATCCTGCGATAAATAGAGCGGTTGCAACGAGCAGAGACTTGAGATTCATAGCTATATATTCTTAAGATTCTATACAATATGAGGCATGCCGAAAGTCATGCCTCACAAAGATAGTAAAAATTACGATTTAGAGAAAATATAATCTGCTGATTTGCGATTTATCTTATTCTCTCATATGTGCAGAATCGGAAAGGGTATGGATATTTCTCGCCACACGGAAATGCCTGCTCCTCGACCAAACGCCACAGCGTCGGGTCCCAGGCGGGAAACGATGTGTCGCCCTCGTAAGAGTGTTCAACCCGAGTAAGGTAAAATTTGTCGGCAAGAGGCATAGCCTGAGCATAAATTTGTGCGCCGCCTATGATGAAAACCTCCTCCTCTGTGGGGAATAGGGCAATCGCCTTCTCCAATGAATCGACAATCTCGCACCCCTCGATATGTGTTGTTGTGCGACTTATGACTATATTTCGGCGATTGGGAAGCGGACGACCCAACGACTCAAAGGTCTTGCGACCCATGATGACGGGATGTCCTGAAGTTATGCGCTTAAAGTTGCGCAAATCCTCCGAGATATGCCATAGAAGCGAGTTCTTATCGCCTATCGTGCCATTTTCGGCTACGGCTACAATTACGCTTATCATTGTGTGCTTAAAAATATTAGAACGACATCGGAGCCTTGATTGTGGGGTAGGGGTCGTATCCCTCCAGCGTGAAATCCTCGAAACGGAAATCAAATACCGACTTTACCTCTGGATTCAGGCGCATTGTGGGCAGCTGTCGGGGTGTGCGCGCGAGTTGCTCCTCGACCTGCTCCATATGGTTGAGGTAGAGGTGGGTATCGCCCAGCGTATGAATAAACTCTCCGGCGCGCAATCCGCACTCCTGTGCAATCATCATCGTAAGCAGGGCATACGATGCGATATTGAACGGAACACCCAGGAATGTATCGGCACTACGCTGATATAATTGGCATGAGAGGCGCCCATCGGCTACATAGAACTGAAACAGTACATGGCAGGGAGGCAGTGCCATATCCTCCACCTCGGCAACATTCCATGCCGAGACAATCATTCTGCGCGAGTCGGGGTTATGCTTTATTGTATCGATAACTTGACGGATTTGGTCGATATGCTCTCCGTTTGGCTTGGGCCAGCTGCGCCACTGATAGCCATAGACATGGTTCAAATCACCGAAAGTGTAGCCCTCGATAGGCGATGCGATGCGCTGCTGTGCCGCCGAGAGGAAGGTGTCCATATCGACGGGCAGAACTCCGTGACGAATACATAGCTCATTGTAATATCGGTAGGCGTCGTTATCCCAGATATGCACGCCATTATCGACCAAGTATTTGATATTGGTATCTCCTGCCAAAAACCACAAAAGCTCATGGATAATTCCCTTTAGAAAGACCTTTTTTGTAGTGAGCAGGGGAAATCCCTTCTCGAGGTCGAAGCGCATCTGATGACCGAATACACTGCGTGTGCCTGTGCCTGTGCGGTCACTCTTTACAACGCCCTCGGTCTTTATGCGGCTTAGAAGGTCAAGATATTGCTGCATTATCTGAATGTTTTAAGTTCCAATTTACCGTTATCGTCGATTGTGGCATAAGAAATCTCCTCGTCGCTCCAATCGCTCAAGAATACAATATGTAGATTCTCCTCCTTTACCTCATGCCCCAAGTGCAGATGACCGAATATTGCGGCGTCGATGTCGGGATGTGAAGCCTTGTAGTCGCGAGCATAGTCGACCAAAAAACCGAGCGACTCCACAGTCGAGGGCTTGGGGTGTGATTGGCGGGATTTATTGCTCCACCACTTGCCGAAGCGCATAGCCAAGTCGGGATGTATGAGCCATGAAAATATTACGCGCAAAAATTTTGAGCGGAAACATGTGTTCATGAGGCGCAACATGGGCTTGCCTGCGATATTCATATTGTCGCCATGAGCGATGAATATCTTTTTGCCGGCAAGAGTGTATGTGTGGGGTTTACGATGAATTTCGATGCCGCACTCGCTCTGCAAATAATCGCGGCACCACATATCGTGATTGCCGGTGAAAAATATGATTTTTATGCCCTTGTCGGTGATGTTTGCCAATTTGCCGAATATGCGAGCGTACCCTTTGGGTACAACATGGCCATACTCAAACCAAAAATCGAATATGTCGCCCAATAAAAATATCGTATCGGCATCTTTTTCGGCCATATCCAACCACCGCAAGAAGCGCTGCTCCGTCAAACGGGCCTGCTCCTTGCCACCTGCTCCGAGATGTATGTCCGACACGAAATAGTACATCCTGTAAAGATATGTGGTGGGGTATGTTTAGATAATGCGCTTTACTTCAGCATCAAGCTTTTCGGTGGTTAAATCCTTGCCTACGATTTGACCATTGCGGTCGATGAGGTAGCTGGTCGGAAGTCCCTGGATGTTGTACTCGCCAATCACGGGTGAGGCTTCGCCACGCAAGTCGCAAACCGAAATCCAGGGGAGCTTCTGCTCTTGTACAGAGTTAATCCATACGGCCTTTGAACGATCTAACGATACCTGGAAAATCTCAAAACCATTATCCTTGTATTTGGCATATAACTCCTTGAGGTCGGCATTTACCACATTGCTATTACCCGCTGCGGCTGACCAGAATTGCAGGAGGACAACTTTGCCATTGAGTGACGAGAGGGCGCGGTTGTTGCCAAACATGTCGGGGAGGTTAATCTCCGGAATATTCATCTCCTTAATGTTCGACATAAGGCTGATTTGAGCATCCATGCGGGCAATCTGGCTACGCAGGATTGGCAGATAATGACTCTCGGGGTAGGTTTCGGCCACAGCATCGGCCACTGTGCGGTAATAGATTACATCGCTATCGCCATTGAAGAGGTAGTTCTCGTTCATAAGACGCTGATGCAGAGCGTATACCGCAGCTATACGATTCTTGTTCTCGATAATAAAACGCAACTGCTGCTTCTTGATGTCCAAATATAGCTTGGAATACTCCTGAGTCAGGGCCTTGCGCTCTTCATCGCTCAATTCGTCAGAGTATTTCGAAATCATGCCGTTGAGTTTTATGGCGCCTTCGATGAAGTTTTGGTTAAATTCGCGCAAAAGTTCCGACTCCAACGAGCCCTCGACGGTGTAGGTGCGTGCAATCTTGCCGGCTGCATTCACCTCGATATTGTCGCCTCCCGTCAGCAATAAAGGAATGCGCTCGTTGTCAAAAACAATGTTATAAAGTGAAGGTGTCTTGCCCACATTCTCCAAACGAATGTTGAAACGGCCATCTTCGTTGAGTTTAACGGAGTCCACCACTACCTGCTCCAAGGCTGTGGCCTGCTCGAGGTAGACCATCTCGGCTTGAGAGCCTACGAATCGTCCCGAAATCTTTACCTTTGAGGATTGGCACGATGCCAATGTCGTCAAAACTGCAATCGCAACAAAAAATATTTTTTTCATATCAATGATGAGGTTTCTAAATAATTTACAAATATAGATATTTTTCGAAATAACACAAAATTACTGTGGGTAAAATGTGCGAAGCCATATCGAATTTACTACTTTTTTTGATTGCGGGCTTTGCCTTTCTGCTGGGCGTTCTTGCTGTTGTTGCGCTGCGTAGTGCGCTGCTGAGCCTTTTGAGGACGCGCCGAAAGGTGCTGTTTATACTCTGTTCGGAGATTGTTTATAGCAACTTCATCCAATTCGATTCTGTTATTGGACATGTGCTTTATATCTTTTATGATAACCTCATTGTTGGGGTGCTCCTGGTTATACTCAAAGCTCTTGGTGCGCATATAACGCGCCACAGAACCTATGGCCGCATTGCGCGCTTCGACATTCTCCTCGCTACATAGTTTTTCGATAATGCGTCCTACATATTTGCCGTAGTGCTTAAACATTATGCGACCCTGAGTGTAGGGCATGGGTGAGGGTTTGATGACCAAATCCTGGCGTGTAGGACGGGCATATGGCGAATCCACATCTAATTGAAAATCAGACATGATGAATAGGTGGTCCCATAATTTGTGGTTGAAATCGGCCGTGTCGCGCAGCGTGGGTTGCAGATTACCCATAACCGCAATGACGGCGCGTGCTTGACGGTTGCGCTCGTCGCGATTCTCGATTGTCATCAACTGGTCAACCATCTGATGTATGTGACGACCATACTCAGGCAGATACAATTTGCGTCTTGTGTTGTTGTAGTTTTTCTTCATAATGTGTTGTCGGTTTCTGCTTCTCCATCCTCGGTCGGACTCTGCTTTTAGGCAGTTTTTATCTCCGTTTGGACCGCGAGAATAAACCTTTTTACAATTAAAAGAGCGCTCACTTCAGGGGCGCGGCCCGCGGTCACCGAGATTGGAAAGACCGAATAAAGAGCCTACCTTTGGTAGTGCAAAGTAAGTGCAAAAATATCAAAAAACAAAATATGGCAAAAGTTTTAATACTACAGCAATCAAAAAGTATGCGAAACATTCTGCGTGAGCGACTTGAATTCGAAGGATTCACTACCACAATAGCCGAGCGGGGAGAGCTTTCGCCCGGTGCTTGCTTAAAGCGTGGATATGATGCAATTTTGGCAAGTCCCGATTTGGAAAATGTGGCAGAATTAGGCATACCATTTATTACAGTCACCTCGTCGGGCTCTATCGACGAGGCTGTTGCAGCGGTAAAAAGCGGTGCCGAGGATTACCTTACCACACCTGTGGATATGAATCGCTTGTTAACCTCGCTAAGACATATCGTTGAGCGCGAGGATGCAGCGCCTCAAGTGGTGACGCCTTCGCGCATGCGCAAGCGCACGGCGTGCGAATCGGAGCAAATAATAGGCTCGTCGCCGGCAATAGCTCATGTTAGGGCCCTAATCGAGAAGGTGGCGCCCTCGGATGCGAGGGTGCTGATTACGGGCGAGAATGGCACCGGTAAAGAGCTCGTGGCTCGACGCTTACATGAATTAAGTGCGCGCATGGGAGCTCCGTTTGTCGAAGTGAATTGTGCGGCCATTCCATCGGAACTTATCGAAAGCGAGCTTTTTGGGCATGAGCGCGGAGCGTTTACCTCGGCCATAAAGCAACGCAAGGGCAAGTTCGAGCAGGCCAATGGCGGTACGCTCTTTATGGATGAGATAGGCGACATGTCGCTCTCGGCGCAGGCCAAGGTTTTGCGTGCATTGCAGGAGAATAAGATAAGCCGTGTGGGCAGCGATAAAGATGTGACGGTGGATGTGCGTGTCGTGGCGGCCACGAACAAGGATATTCGAGCCGAGATAGCCAAGGGTAATTTTCGCGAGGATTTATATCATCGTTTGAGCGTGATATTGATAAAAGTGCCACCCTTGCGCGAGCGTGCCGGCGACATTGTCGAGTTGGTGCATTATTTTGTCGAGAAAATTGCCGCCGAGCACTCCGTTGCACCCAAATCGGTCGAGCAGGAGGCTTTGGAGGCGCTCTCGGCTATGCCGTGGAGCGGCAATATACGCGAACTTAGAAATGTCGTTGAGCGCCTGATGATTCTCAGTGGCGAACGCATCACGCTCTCGGATGTGAGGATGTATTGTTAGCGGGAGAGTACACTTTTGATGGTTTGATGCAGAGCCTCCGCCGTATCTACAATGTGCTCGGCACCGGCTTCTTCCAGCTCCTGACGAGAGCGGAATCCCCAACTGACGCCTATGGAGTGTATGCCGGCGTTGCGGGCTGTTTCGATATCAACGGCCGAGTCACCCACCATAATGCAGTTGTCCAACTCCGCGCCCGCCTTTTGCAGGATAATATCCACAAGGGCGGTGTCGGGCTTCAGGGGTACTCCCTCGCGATTGCCACAGATGTCGACAAAGTCGATGTCGGGGAAGAATTTGCCGATAAGTTTCTCGGTTCCGGCCTGGAACTTGTTGGACGCCACGGCTAATTTATAACCTTCGGTCTGAAGCGAGGCAATCAATCGGGGTATGCCGTCATAGGGGCGAGTATTTGCATCAATATGCTCGATATAATATTTAACAAAGTCCTCGCGAGCCGCTTTTACATACTCCTCAGAAAGCAACTCCTCGGGCAGGGCGCGCTCGACCAAGCGGCGGATGCCATTGCCGACGAATGAGCAATACTCCTCGTAGGTGTGAGTCGGCAGCGCACGCAAACCGAGCATATGGTTACAAGCTACGGCTAAGTCGCCAATTGTATTGAGCAGCGTGCCGTCGAGGTCGAATATTATGAGTCGCTGATTAGTCATTTTGTTCGTTTTTAGGAGTTGTTTTGAAAATCTTGTATCCCGTAGCAGCCACAATAATCGACATTAGGGGGCTTACAAGATTGAAAATACAATATGGCATGTATGTGAGTGTTGCGACACCCAAAACCGTGGATTGGGCCATACCGCATGAATTCCAAGGTATAAGCACAGATGTTACGGTAGCCGAGTCCTCAACACTTCGCGAGAGCAGCCGACGCTCCAAGCCTCGATTGTCGTAGAGGTGTCCAAAGAGGTTGCCTGTAAGGATAATCGAGATGTATTGGTCGCCCGTTGCGAGGTTGAAAAAGAGACCTGAAGCTACGGTCGAACTTACCACGCTAATTGTGCGATGGGCCATGCGTAGGAATAGACGCGAGATGGCGAGCAACATGCCACTGCCCCACATGACACCTCCGAAGCACATTGCGCAGATAATTAGCCATATGGTGTTCATCATGCCTCCCATTCCGCTCGTTGCTACAAGGTCGTTGAGTAGAGGATTGCCGGTTTCGACGGCTGTCGAAGTGGTTATGGCGAGGATAATGGCTTTGAACGACGAGAAGAAGTCAAGCGCGTCGACACCTACGATGCGCATAAGAATTTCGGGCTGAGCCACTGTCATGGCTATTGCTGCCATGAAAACCGACGAGAAGAGGGTTACAATAGCCGGCAAACGGCGGCTGATGAGCACTCCCGTAAGTACGGGCACCAAAAGCAGCCATGGCGAAATGTTATATGCCGCTTGCAGCGCTGCTTCTATTTGCAGGGTGTCGGTCGCCGATGCCGGAGAGGCCATTATACCCGATACGGTAAACACCAAAAGAGCAATAATTATCGAGGGGATAGTGGTGATTATCATATACTTGATATGAGTGAACAGAGGCACTTCCGAAGTCGAGGATGCCAACACCGTGGTGTCGCTCATGAGCGAGATTTTGTCGCCGAAATAAGCACCCGAAATTATTGCTCCGGCAATCCAGCCATCGTCAAAGCCCAAGGCTCGGCCGATACCCATTAGTGCCACGCCGATTGTCGCGATTGTGGTCCACGACGAACCCGTGAGCAACGATATGAGGGCGCAGATGATGCACGAAGCGGGAAGGAAAATCGAAGGGTGAAGAATCTTCAATCCATAATATATAAGTGTGGGTATTATGCCGCTTGCCATCCATGTGCCGGCTATGGCTCCAATCAGGAGTAGGATTATAAGTGCCGGAGTGGCGCTGCGCATATTCGTTATGATGGAGTCCTCCAGAGTCTGCCATTTGCAACCATAGCCCACTATGGCAATCGCAGTACATACGGCCGAGGCGGCAAGTAGTGAAAATTGACTACCACCCATGATGGCGTCGCCACCGAAGAGTTTTATGGTGAGTGCCAAGAATAAAACTAAAACGGCTAAGGGTATCAGCGATATGGCAATTGAAAGCTGCTTGCTATTGTTTGTCTGTGTCATAATGTGCTACTCTATAATTTCGGCGACAAAGATAGGGATAATTCAAAATTCAGAATTCAAAATTCAAATTTTTTTAGGCTTTGATGATAAATAAACTTCGGTTTGTCGGCTTGATTAATATATATGCCGGCTCTTTGTAACACGACTCGATTCCCATTTCTCAACTTTACAGATTTTTTATATTCTCATAATATAATTTTGAATTTTGAATTTTGAATTTTGAATTTTGAATTATGAATTTTGAATTTTGAATTCTGCGCCCCTCGCCATCCTGCCAATTTTTACTGCCATGGTTAAATAATTTTGAATTTTGAATTCTGAATTTTGAATTATTCTTTATATTTGCATAAAGAAATATTCGATTTATGTTGAGATTATCGCTTATAATTGCCACCTATAATCGTTCGGAGCTGCTTATTGGAGCTCTGCGTTCGGTTGTGGCGCAGACAGCACCTCGTCAGGAGTGGGAGTGTGTTGTGGTGAATAATAACTCTACGGATGATACTTTGGAGCGCTTTGCCGAGTTTGCTCAGCAGCATAAAGATTTTAATTTGCGTGTTGTTACCGAGATGAATCAGGGCTTGTCGTATGCCCGCAATCGAGGCATCAGGGAGAGTAGTGGCGAATATATTGCTATTATAGATGATGATGAGCGTATTGCACCCGATTTTATCAAGGCATATATCGAATTGTTCGACTCTACGCCCGATGCTATGGCTGCGGGTGGCCCTATCGTTGCGGAGTATCAGGGTAAGCGCCCGCGCTGGATGTCGCGTTTTACCGAGCGCCCAATAGCCAATACGATGTACTGGGGTGATAAGGTTAAGGTCTTTCCTAAAGGCCGAGTGCCGGGAGGCGGCAATATGGCGTTGCGTCGTGAGGCGGTGCGTCGCTATGGAGTGTTCGATACGGCTTTAGGTTATGTGGGCGAATCTTTGCTGGGAGGTGAGGAGTGCGACCTCTTCGAGCGTCTGCAAATTGCCGATGCGAAGTATTATTATGTGCCCAAGGCGGTGATGTATCACATCATACCCGAGCGTAAATTGACCGACGAATATTTCGAGCGCCTATGCTCGAATGTGGGGCGTAGCCAGATGTGTCGTGCCAGATATTATCATCGCGAGGGTTATTTGCGTCGTGCCGAGATTTTTAAGTGGGTGGCGACGCTGGTGCTTGCAGCGTGGTATTTCGTCACATTGCAGTGGGGAAAGGCAAAGTATATCATAAAGATGAGATACCATATTTCATCGGGCATATATAGTAAAAACACTCGCTCGTAAGGCGAGTGTTTTTATTATGACCTCTTGGCGTTGGTAGCGAATTTAATGGCCGAATAGATAAGTGCCGGTCCGAGTCCCGAGTAGAATGAGGCCGTAAATGCCGCAGGAACGCCGGGTATCAACTTTAGCGCGATGCTGAGTCCCATCATAAAGAGGATAATCGCCCAGCCGCTTTTAGGAAATGTATCCCATGGCGTTATACGACCTGTGAGTGACGCTATTTTTTGAGAATATTTCGCTACGATATGACGAAATATTATAAAGAATGTCGACATCACGGCGAGCGAGATGAGCATCAACCACCATCTGCACGATGGTGGTTGATTTGCATATGCTGTAAGGCCCTTGGCTGTGATGAAAAAGCCTGGCACACCCCAAATGATTGCGGCAATATAGAACAGATGTTTTTGCGTCATCTATTCTACATCGAAAGAATCCTTACAATGTCAAGACCCTTGAGGTCCATGGTCTGGGAGTGGGCGATTGCCTTCTTGAAGGGTACATATACCAACTCGCCATTCTTAATGCCAATCATGACATTGCGCTGACCCTCCGAAAGTGCCTCGATAGCCGTAGCGCCCATTTTCGAGGCGAGGATGCGGTCCTTGGCGGTGGGGGAACCTCCACGCTGAAGGTGTCCGAGGATGGTTACGCGGGCATCGAATTCGGGGAACTCCTTCTTAATACGCTCTGCCATGCCTAAAGCACCTCCCGTAGCCTTATTCTCCGCTACGAGTACGATAGCCGAATTTTTACTCTTGCGAAAACCATTGTGGATAAGGTCGGCCAACTGGTCTACCTCGGTTTCGCGCTCGGGGATGATAGCCGCCTCGGCGCCCGAAGCGATAGCACCATTTAGGGCAAGGTAGCCTGCGGTGTTACCCATTACCTCGACGAAGAACAGACGCTCGTGGCTGCTCGCCGTGTCGCGCAACTTATCCACAGCATCGACAATGGTGTTGAGGGCCGTGTCGTAGCCGATGGTTTCGTCGGTACCGTCGACATCGTTGTCAATCGTGCCGGGCAATCCCACAATGGGCACATCATACTCCTCGGCGAAGAGCTGTGCGCCCGACAAAGAACCATCACCTCCGATTACAACCAAGGCGTCGATGCCTGCGGCCTTCATATTTTCGTAGGCCTGACGGCGTCCCTCCTCGGTGCGGAACTCCTTGCTGCGGGCTGTCTTCAGGATTGTGCCACCCTTTTGGATGATGTTACTTACGCTTTGAGATTTGAAATCCACAATCTCACCCGTTACCAAGCCGTGGTAACCACGCATGATGCCTTTTACCTTATATCCATTATATATAGCTGTGCGTGTTACGGCGCGAATCGCCGCATTCATACCCGGAGCATCACCTCCCGATGTGAGTATTCCGATACATTTAATTGCCATCTCGATTTAGTTTTATAATTCTCATACAAAAATAGGGATTTTTTTCTCTATATAATAGAGAAGAGTAAAAAATGTTAAATTTTCTGTAAAAATATACTACTTTGTGATGCAAAGTATAAAAAT
Source organism: Alistipes sp. (assembly GCA_045125895.1). Classification (GTDB taxonomy): domain Bacteria; phylum Bacteroidota; class Bacteroidia; order Bacteroidales; family Rikenellaceae; genus Alistipes. Next base: position 8,157 of record JBGVNT010000001.1, on the reverse strand, counting down.
CTTTTATATATTTGCAGTACGAAAATATTAAACCATACTAAAATACTTGCATTATGAAAGAAACAATTAATGTAAACATTGCCCAGCAAGCTTTTACGATAGACATTGATGCCTATCGACGACTGACGGCCTATCTTGAGGATGTTTCGCGTCGTTTGCCTGAGGGGGATAACGAAACCTATGCCGACATCGAGGCTCGTGTAGCCGAGATTTTTCGCGAGAAAGTGCCTGTGCCGATAATGGTTATAACCCTTGGCGTAGTAGAGCAGACGATTCTGCAAATCGGTGCTCCTGAAACCTTTGGCGGAGTGGGGCGTGGTGCTGCATCTTCTAAAGCGGATGCCGAGCTGGAAGATGCAACAGCGGGAAAGCGCAAGCTCTATCGTTCGCGTAGTTGCCGTACCATTGGAGGTGTATGTGGCGGTATTGCCGATTATTTGGATGCTGATGTGTCGGTGGTGCGACTCATTGCAGTTCTGCTGCTGTTTTTTGCCGGAGGCTCGCTGTGGTTATATATCATTCTTATGATTGTCTTGCCCGAGGAGCCTGTTCGTAAAATTGATTTGAATAATAGTAAATAGAAGAGATGATAATTACGATATTGGTATTGACTATTGTGTCGCTGACCGAATATGTGATGACAAAAATTAATAAATAGGAGGAATAGATATGAACGAAGAAAATGTAAAAGTGCAAATGCGTAAAGGAATCCTCGAGTATTGCATTTTGGCGATACTTGCCCGAGAGGACTCTTATGCTCCGAAGATTATCGCCGAATTAAAAGCTGCACAGATGATTGTGGTCGAGGGTACGCTCTATCCGTTGCTTACGCGCCAGAAGAATGCCGGCCTTTTGACCTATCGTTGGGAGGAGTCGCCTCAGGGCCCCCCACGCAAATATTATACGCTCACCGAAGCGGGGCGTCAACAACTTGCAATGCTCGATGAGGCGTGGGACGAATTGGTCGAGCAGATTCAGGTTATTCGTGGAAAATAGTTTGTTTAACCAGTAAAATTAGATGAATATTATGAAAAAGATTATAGCTCTCTCGGTAGCGATTTTGCTTGCAATGCCGATGTCGATTTTGGCAGCAGAGAATATGGATGGTAAGAAGGTTCACCGCCTGAAGGGTAGTGATAATGTAGCGCAAAAAACAATACAACTCACAGGGGAATATACCGAAATTGATGCTTCGCGCGGCGTGAAGGTTGAAATCGAGGAGCGCCCCGGAAATGAAGTGATTATCTGGGCCAACGACAATGTTATGGAGTATGTCGAGGTGGAGATTGAAGAGGGTGAGTTGGAGATTACAATCGACGAGGATGTAAATTCGCTAAGCAATGTGACGGTGATAGTGAGCCTGCCAAATAACAACAATATCACCAAGATTGAGGCTTCGTCGGCAGCAAAGGTGCAGGTGAAACCCGAGCAGAATGTCAAGACTTTCAAGGCGGATGCCTCGTCGGCTGCCGAGATTAACTTCTCGCGCATCAATGTCGAGTCTTTCGCGATGGATGGTTCTTCAAGCGGAGCGATTAAAGGTGTGGTAAAGGCTGACAACGGCTATATTGAGGCTACTTCGGCGGCAGATATTGATGTCACAATTCTTGCTGTGCGCTGTACGGCAAAGTCGTCGTCGGCAGCTAAAATCATGCTCGACGGTGAGGTCGGAACGCTCTATGCCGAGGCTTCGTCGGCCGGAGATATAGTGGCAGCGGAATGTCCCGCGTTGGAGATGGTAAATGCCAAGGCTTCGTCGGGTGCTTCGATTAAGGTGAATTCGGCAAAGAAGCTCATCGCCAAGGCTTCGTCGGGCGGTTCGATTCGCTATAAGGGCGAGGGAAATGTGACGCCCGAAGTATCGTCGGGAGGTAGCATTAAGCGAATGTAGTGAGAGGTGAAAAAATTGAAACTCAAAACTTTGTGAGACATGAATGAGATTAAGAAGTGTAGCATCGGCGGTATATCGTTTACCTTAGAGCGGAGTGCTTGCGATGCCCTGAGTGAATATATCAACTCCTTAAAGGAGGCTTATAAAGATGACCCCGACGGGGAGGAGATATTGGCCGATATTGAGGCGCGCATAGCCGAGCTTATTCTCTCGACACAATCGGCCGAGGGTGTGGTGGCGCGACCATTGATTGATAATATCATCAAGCAGTTGGGTACTCCGCATGAGATTGATGACGAAAAGGCGGATAGCCTACCGCGCAGCGCCGAACATACCGACAAAAATGGCAATCCGCGAATCCCTCGCCGCTTGTATCGCGACCTTGAGAATAGTAAACTGGGCGGAGTGTGTGCCGGTTTGGCGAAATATTTCGACATTGACCCCACCTGGGTGCGCTTGGCGATGTTTGCTCCATTGATTTTGTCGGTGCTTTGTCAGATGAATATCTTCCAGTGGATGTTTATCTACAAGCTGTCGTCGATGATGAGCTCGATGTTTGGTTTTATTATTATCGCATATGTCATTATGTGGTTTGCTGTGCCGGCAGCTACAACCGCGCGCCAGAAGCTCGAGCAGCAGGGTGAGCGTGTGACGGCTCAAGGCATTAAGAATAATACCCAGGTGGCTCCCGATGAGCGTGAGCGTACTTTGGTGGCAAAAATAGTCATGACGGTTGGTAGCATAGCATTGATTGTGCTGAAGATTTTTGCGGCATTGATGCTCGTGGGATTGATTGTCGGAGGTAGTGTCTTGGGACTTGTGGCATTTAGCTCTATACCGATGGTAGCCTTCGATACAGCTACCGGAGTGGCTCTGATGGCGTTCTTCTTGGTGGTATTGGTGCCTATTGTGGCGCTTATCTATCTGGCTATCGCGCTGATTGGTTCGCGTAAGCCAAGCGGAAAGATGATGTTGTTGATGCTCATGCTGTGGATTGTGTCGCTCGTCACGATGACCGTATCGGCCATTAAGTCGCCCGTACGCTTCGAAAACTCTGTCGAGAATGCTTTCGAGTCGGTATTTGAGCACGACGAGGATATTCTCTACGATGAGTTTAGCGAGGAAGAGGTCGAGGAGTTCCGCCGCAAACTCGGAGTTGAAGTTCCGGCCTCGGTTGAGAGCACAACGACCAGCACTCATGTTTTGGGCGACCAAACGGTAGTTCTATCGGGTAGCACCGAGGCTGTCGAGAATATCGAGGCGAATATAAAATTTAGCAAAGAGGGCATCTCTATTGTGGAGAATGGAAAATCGTTGCTGACGATTTCTGCCGACGGAGTTACGGTCGATGATAAGAAGGTCGCAACATTCGAGGAGGATGAAAACGGCTTTACGATGAGCATTGGCGATGTAAAAATCAAGGTGAATGATGATGGCGGTAGTGTAACGGCCGCATCGAATGGCGTTAAAGAGGGACACGATTATCGTGTGGTGGATGACATTGCCGTAGAGCGACACCAGAAATCAGATCGTGTAATTATATTTTGCGGCGAGGCCGACGATGTCAGGGAGTGCAAGGAGAGATTGAATTTTACCAATACGGAGGTGACATTTGTAGCCGATAAGAAGTATTGCGTAAGAATCAATCGCTCGGGCGAGGTCGATAACGGATTTGCAAAACTCCGTAATAAGGTATTCGACAAAATTGATGCCGATACACGATATGGAGAGTTCTTTGTCGATAATGCCGATGTGTTGGTCTATTACGAGATTGGACCAAATGCCGATATGTATCGTAAGAGCGCTGAATCGTTGTGCAGGCTGTTCAAGAAGCTGGATTAGTGGAGAGAAACAAGATGAAAGAACAAAGATGAAAGAGCAAAGATGAAAGAGCAAAGATGAAAGGAATTGTTTTTAATTCAAAATTGTTAGGCTGCGCGAGAGAATAATCGTCGGAAAATGTCATGCCACATTTTGGAATGAAATGACAAAATGATTGGCATCTCTATCGAAATAATTTGCCTGTAGAGATTCCAATCCTCGCCTTTGGCTCTGTGGAATGACAATTCCTTTACGATAATTAAACTATATAATACGGATAAATAATAATGAAACGCTTTCTGAAAATATTTTTTAAGTTGATAGTTTATCTGTTGGCTGTTATAGGAGTGTTGGCTGTATGTCTGTTGATTGCAGTAAACAAATTGGGTTATAGCTTAGAGTTGAATATTGCCGATGAGCAATATGAAGAGTATGTGGATTTGCTTCGCAATTCTGGCCCATATAAGGCGGATGCAGCTAATCTTGACATGAAAATAACCATCGATCAGTTGCGCGCAGCCCAGATAAAGGAGTATTTTCAACTTGATACTTTGTATTCGGCCGATGCAGATACCTGGAACAGGGCTTTGGCGATAGGAGAGTTTGTTGCGACAAATATTCCGCACGCCAATCAGAAAGAGTATCCCAAGAGGGTGGATGCAATCGGCCTCTGGGAGTACACCAAGAGCGTAGAGCCTGCTTTTAATTGCCGCCTGCATAGCATAATGACTTTTGAGTTGCTTTCGTCGGTGGGAATCAAAGCGAGGTATATCACTTGTCTGCCTAAAGACGAAAGGGATATGGATTGTCATGTGGTAAACGAAGTGTGGTTGCCCGAGATGAATAAATGGGTGATGCTCGATACCGATATGGGTGGACACTATGTGACCGATGATGCGGGCCGTCTGCTCTCGTTGCGAGAGATGCGCGAGCATTATATTGCCGATAAGGAGATGGTTCTCTATCCGGGATTTGGGAATGGCAGCGCCAAGAAAACTTACTATTATAAGTATATGGCAAAGAATACTTATTGGTTTGCCCTATGGAATAATCTCGGATTTTATCAGGAGGATTATGAGAATCACCCCGATTTGGCATCGAGAGATAAATATTACGGATTGGTGCCGAGCGGATTTAATCCATTTACCAAAAAGCACAACAAACGCACTGCTATTGCCACAAATGATGTGGAGCAGTTCTGGAGGTAGGAGCGTTTGGGGTGTAGAGAGCAATTAAAAGAGCCTGTCCACGACTTGTTGGACAGGCTCTTTTTAGGGAATTTAGGGATTTAGCGCCTGCACCAACATTAAATTTCCTATGTTTAGATTCTCACGCAAAACTGAGTTTTGCTCAGAATGACGGATTGGCAACCGTATAGCGTCACTCTAAGGGGGGGTCCGACCGTGAGAGTCTAAAGTGAGTTTAAGGAATTTAAGGAAGCGTATGCGCTAAATTCCCTAATCTCCTTAAAAATGAATTTTGAATTCCCCCTCCTTACCATCGTGAGCCTGCGCCACCTCCACCAAAGCTGCCGCTTCCCCAGCCGCCACCGATGCTGCCTCCGCCACGACCACCGAAGCCTCCGCCAATAAATGGGCCTCGGCCTCCGCGGCCTGTGTAGGAGCTATCTCCGGTTTGTCGTTTTCGCTTTATGGTTGTGCCGCAGTTTGAGCAGGTAAGCGTATCCTCGTAAGTGCAGATGCCCGCTTTACGACTTATGAGTTGGCTGCCCTGCTGTTGCAATGTCGATTGCTTGCAATTCGGGCATTTGTGGGCCGCGATATACGCCCAATAAGCGAGTAGGGTAGTCAGGAGGAGTATTGCTCCGATGAAGATAAAAAATCCGGTGAGGTCTTCCTCGCGGCTGTCGTCTTCAGCCAAGAGTTCTCCGCCGCGCACAACATCGGCAACAGCCGAAATACCCGCCATCATACCTCCGCTATAATCGCCACTCCGAAAATAGGGGAGCATATGATTGGTCTGTATGCGCTTGCAGATGGCATCGGGTAGTGTGCCTTCAATTCCGTAGCCTGTTACAAAACGGATTTCTCGAGCTTTCTCGACCAATAGGATACCCAACCCTCGGTCGCTTTGGCTGCCTACGCCCCACATCGAAAATAATTCGTATGCAAAGTCGAATACATCGCCGCCCCTTATATCCTCGACTGCGACAACTGCAATTTGCACAAGTCCCTCGGCGCGTAAGTTGTAGCATACCGAATCAATGTGCGCAACAGCCTCGCGTGAGAGTATTCCGTCGGGGTTGGAGGTAAAGCGGTGATGATTCTCCAACTGCACATTGGGAATATCCTCTACATGATAACTCCTTGCCCCAAGTGGAATGAGGTGTAGTGTGAAGAGTATTGTGATGAGCAGCCGTCGCATGATCTCTATTTGTGAAGGATTATAAACTCCCAGGGCGCTAAGTCGTGCTCAAATTGCAAAGGTAGGGATTGTTGACAACCGCTTATTGCATTTGTGTAGTCGCCGGCGTAAATGCCGGTGTTAAACTCTGCGTGAATGGTATAGGGTGAGAGATTAAGTATGGCAACAACGCGACTCTCTTCCACTTCGCGCACGAATGTCATTATGCAATCCTTGGCATTGTTCTCAATCTCTATAATGCGACCGCCTCGTTCCCCGGCTTGCAAAGCCTTCTGCGAATGTTTGAGGGCGATAAGCTTTCGATAAAAGTCGGTATGCGCGTTTGCCCGATAGCTGGGTATGTGGTCGCGGTCGAAAAATTCGAATGAATGGTCGTAGCCAATCTCCTGACCTGTATAAATCAGTGGCATGGCACCCTCCCATAAGAAAGTCAGTGCCGTCATAACATCTAAGGCTTCGCCAAAACGCGAGAATTCGCTACCGCTCCATGAGTTCTCGTCGTGATTCGATGTGAACATCATGCGTATTGCCGTAGCGGGGTATTTCTCGCGGTCGGCATACATCGTGTTGCGTAGATCCCACACGCGGCGCCCGCCTTTGGCTATGTCGCACATCATGTGGTGAATCTCCCAGGCGTAGCTCATATCGAAAGCCCGGTCGAAAAGATTTAACTCCTCCGCCTCGGCCAGCATGAAGATGTCGGGCTTTATGGCGTGCAGCACCGCAGAGGCCTGCTGCCAAAACTCTATGGGTACAAGCATCGCCATGTCGCAGCGGAATCCGTCGATGTTGTGTTTCTCGACCCAAAAACGCATTGCCTCAATCTCGCCGCGCCATACATCGTGATTCGAGTAGTTGAGCTTTGCAGTGTCGGTCCAATCCCATGGAACTTTTGCCGAGCCGTCGGCTTCGCGCTCATACCAATCGGCCGATTTCGTTTGCAGCCATTTTGCATCACGGGCCGTGTGATTCGCCACCCAGTCAAACAGAATCTTCATGCCGAGTGAGTGTGCCTTGTCTACAAATGCGTCAAAATCCTCCATTGCTCCAAATTCGGGATTCACCGCGCAGTAGTCGGCAATTGAGTAATACGAACCCAGGGAGCCCTTGCGATTCTCTTTGCCGATAGGGTAAATGGGCATAAGCCATATGGCGTCGATACCCAATTGTCGTAGAAATTCAAGTCTGTCCATTGCTGCGCGCAGAGTACCTTGTGGAGTTAACTGGCGGATGTTCATCTCGTATAAAACGGCGTCGTAGCACCATTCGGGATGTGGATATGAAGTATGTTGTGTCATTTGTTGCTTAATTTTTTATCTTATGCAAAGGTAATGAAAAAAATGGAAAGTGCGGTTATCTCTCGGTTCTATTGCTATACCTATATATATAATATAATAAGGCCCTAAAACAGGGCTCAAAATTATTTGTTTTGTAAGAGGCTGTGTTACAGATGAGTATAAATTTTATTAAAAAATTTTATTAAAAAGTTATTAAAATATTTGGACAATTCGATTTTTTGCCGTTACTTTGCACCCGCTTTGATGAGGATAACACCTCACTCAAAACAAGGTTCTAAAAAAGTTTTTCAAATTTTTGCAAAAATATTTGGAAGTTTGAAAAATACATCTTACCTTTGCACCCGCTTTGATAAGGAAACAATCCTTAGAGAATAGCGAAAAGGTTCTTAAGAAAATTTTTCAAAAAAAAAGTTCCAAAAAATTTGGTGGTTTGAAAAATTTGATTTACCTTTGCACCACCTTCCGCTCCGAAAAAGCGGGTGGTTAAAACAAAAGAGTTCTAAGTAAAATTAGGATAAAGTTCTTTGAAGATATTGAGCAGCTAAGAAAGTTTTTCCTCTCTCGCAAGAGAGAGATTTCAAACAATACCTTTGAGATTAGAGCTAAGATTTATATTCAAATTTTTTTACAATGGAGAGTTTGATCCTGGCTCAGGATGAACGCTAGCGGCAGGCCTAACACATGCAAGTCGAGGGGCATCACGATTGAAGCTTGCTTCAATTGGTGGCGACCGGCGCACGGGTGCGTAACGCGTATGTAACC